>CBDUZW010000004.1:0-147248 GCA_965371805.1 uncultured bacterium
GCGGGTCTAACTAACAAAAAAATCAACCTAAATTTAAGTTGATTAAAAATTTAGGGTGTAAATTATATTTGACACAAAGTAAAATCTATGGTAGTTTTTTTTATGTAAGTGCTTAAATGGTACACAAAATTAATACGGGGTAAATATGATAATTTTTAAAACCAGGACTTATAGTTTCATTATTTTTTTCTTATTAACCTTCGTTACATATACAAATGCATTTTCAAAACAGACTGATTTTGGGAATGACTGGTATATAGCCTCATCTTTTGAAATAAAATTAACAGGGGAAGAGATATCTTCAACTAACTCTGAATTTAATTTGGAAAATTGGTATTCAACTAATGTTCCTTCCACTGTTCTGTCAACTTTAATAAAAAACGGTGAATATAAAAATATTTACTTTGGCCGAAATATCAGTAAGGTGAATAAAGAGAGGTTCTCCCATCCCTGGTGGTATAGAAAAGAATTTAAAATTAAAAATGTTAACGGTAACATTTATCAATTAATCTTTAATGGATTAAATTATAGGGCGGATATATTCATTAATGGTAAAAAAATTGGAGATTCCAGGAAAATTTTTGGAACTTTTTTAAGATTTAACTTTAATCTTTCTAATAATATCAGGCAGGGGAAAAATATTATTGCTGTAAAAGTTTATCCACCTGAAAAAGGTGTCTATAGTGTTGGGTTTGTAGATTGGAACCCACGTCCTCCAGATAATAATATGGGACTTTGGAGGACGGTGAAGCTTGTAGAAACAGGAAAAGTTTCACTATCTGATGTATTTGTAAAACCTTATCTGAATACAGAAAAATTAGATGGTGGAATTCATGTCTCTGGAACAGTAAAAAATTATTCCAATATCAAGTTAAAGGGAACAGTCTCTGCTTATGTCAAGGAATCTGGAAGTATCGTTTCGAAAAGTTTTGAACTTTTGCCTTTTCAGGAGAAGCGAATTAATATAGCCCATATATATTTCCCCAAGCCTAAACTCTGGTGGCCTCATACGCTTGGGAAACCATATTTATACAATCTTGAGCTTAGAACTGTAGTTGGTCAAAAGTTATCAGATCTAGATAGCATCAGGTTTGGAATCAGAAAGGTAGAGGACTATAAGACCCGGGAAGGATTTAGAGGGTATAAGATAAATGGAAAAAAAGTTTTGATAAAAGGTGGTGGCTGGGTTGATGACCTATCTTTAACCTATGATAAAGATAATATTAAAACACAGATACAATATATAAAAGATATGAATTTTAACACAATCAGGCTTGAAGGTTTATGGGGAAACAGCCAGTATATGTATGATCTTGCTGATGAGAATGGCTTGTTAATTATGATTGGCTATACCTGTCACTGGGAGTGGGCTGATTATCTTGGTGTTCCGGTTGATGAAGACTTCAATGGTTCTAAAGATAAAAAAGTACAAAAAATACTGACTGATTATTTTAAAGATCAGGTTATATGGCTTAGAAATCATCCCTCTGTTTTTGTCTGGGCTGTAGGCAGTGACAAAATCCCTTTTCCTGGTCTTGAGAAAAAATACATTAAAATATTAAATGAACATGATGGTACAAGAGCCTATTTAGCTGCTACAAAAGAATTTACCAGTAAGGTAACCGGCAATACAGGTGTGAAAATGAGAGGTCCTTATGCATGGACAGCTCCGGTTTATTGGTATGAAGATACTAAGAATGGCGGTGCCTTTGGATTTAATTCCGAAACAGGTCCCGGCGCTCAAATACCAGTAATTGAAAACTTGAAAAAAATGATTCCTGCAGACAATCTCTGGCCCATTAATAAAGAGTGGGATTTTCATTGTGCAAGAAATGAATTTAAAAATATTTCAAGATATGTAACAGCACTGAATAATCGATATGGAAAATCAAAAAATTTAGAGGAATTTGTAAAAAAAGCTCATATTATGGATTATGAACTAATAAGGCCAATGTTTGAAGCGTTTATAGTAAACAGACATAAATCAACTGGAATTATTCAGTGGATGATTAATTCAGCATGGCCCCAAATGTTCTGGCAGTTATATGACTGGTATCTTGTCCCGACTGGAGCTTATTATGGAGCAAAAAATGGTTCTAAACCATTACATATAATCTATAGATATGGCTTTAATGATATCTGGGTTGCAAATGAACAATTTAAGAAACAGGATAATATAAGAGCAGAAATTACATTATTTAATAAAAAATCAAAAATAACTTTTAAAAAAAATATTGATTTCAGTATTGAGGAAAATAAGTCTATTCCTTTAAAGATCAATATTGGAAAATATATAAAGAAAAACATATTAAGCTTTATCTCTTTAAAATTATTTAAAGGAGAAAGTGAAATAGATTCCAACTTTTATTGGGTTTCTAATAAGATGGATATTCTTGACTATAAGAAAACTGAATGGTTTTTAACCCCGGTTAAAAGTTATGCTAATTTTTCTTCAATAAATACTCTTCCTGAAACAAAAATTGAAGCTGTTTATAAAATAAAGACCAAAAAAAACGAAGACATAGTTGAACTAAAAATTAACAATAAGGCAGATAAAATTGCCTTTTTTATTAATGTTAAAATATTGGATAAAAATGGAAATTATATTATTCCTGTATCTCTTAGTGAAAATTTTTTCAGTATTTTACCTTCAGGAGAAAAAACAATAAATTTTAGAATTACTAAAAATAAGATTTACAATATTTGCATAGATGGATGGAATACTGATCCTGTCAATTTTAAAAATGTAAAATTTTAATAAGGGGAAAAAATATGAAAAGGAATTATATGATAGTGTTGTTGATTATGGTAACATTTTTTGTTATCTCTTTTTTAACAAATATACTTGGGGCTATTAATCCAAGTGTCTCAGAAAGTTTTTCATTAAATCAAACAATGGCAGGGTTTCTACCTTTTGCTTTTTTTATAGCATATGGATTAATGTCAATACCTGCAGGTTTCATGGTTGAAAAGTATGGCGAGAAAATAATGATGTTGCTTGCTTTTATTCTGGCAACGGGTGGTTCATTACTATTTGCATTTTTTCCGATTTTCAATATATTTGTAATCTCACTGTTTGCAATCGGCACAGGTATGGCAATTCTTCAAGTTGTTATAAATCCTCTTTTAAGAGTTGCAGGAGGAGAGGAACATTATGCTTTTAATTCTGTATTAGCTCAACTTATTTTCGGCGCTGCATCATTTGTAGCACCCCTTGTTTACTCAAATATTGTTGTAGGGATGGAAAAAGGTGAGGGATTGATGAATTCAATCTTTTCCAAAATAACAGTTAAAGGTCTGGAGTGGGTTTCAATATATTGGATTTTTGCAGCTTTGACTATTTTGATGATTGTTTTGGTCTCTGTAATGAAGTTTTTAAAGGTTGAACTTAATGAGGACGAAAAATCCGGCACAAGAGAGACTTATCTTGAATTGTTTAAAAACAAAACTGTTATTTTATACTTTTTTGGCATATTTGCTTATGTAGGAGCGGAGCAGGGAATTTCATACTGGATGTCAAAGTTTTTACAGATATACCATAATTATGACTATAAAACTATTGGAGCAGAAGCTGTCGGTAATTTTTGGGGACTTATGACAATAGGTGGAATTTTAGGCTTATTTTTAATAAAAGTATTGGACAGCAAGCTTGTATTAAAAATATTTACTTTTTTATCAATTATCTGTTTTTCTATTGCACTATTTGCAAATGCAAAGTTTTCTCTTTATGCATTTCAATGGAGTGGGTTTTTCCTCTCTGTGATGTATCCTATTATAATTTCTCTGGCCTTAAATTCAGTGAGTAAACATCATGGCTCTTTTGCAGGTATTTTAATAACCGGAATAATGGGAGCAGCAATAGTACAGTTATTAATTGGATTTATAAGTGATTTTACATCATTAAAGGTTGGTATGGCTTTAAACTATGTGATGCTGGCATATATTCTCAGTATTGGATTCTGGTCCAAACCTTTAGTAAATAATGCCACTATTAATATGAAAAAAATGATTAAAAATGAAATATGATAAACATTCGACTTTTATCGGTGTTGATCTTGGCGGTACAAACTTAAGAGTAGGAAAATTCTCTAATCTACAGTTAATAGATGTATCTTCATCTCGTGTATCCGCCGATGCATCTGAAGAAATTGTTTTAAATGAGGTTTATGAAGCGATAGATTCTTTTTTTGATGAGGATGTAAAAGCGATCGGATTGGCAGTACCCAGTGTTGTGGATACAAAAAAAGGGATTGTATATAATGTTGCAAATATTCCCTCCTGGAAAGAGATTCATTTAAAAGAACTTTTTGAAAAAAGATATAATGTTGATGTTTTTGTAAATAATGATGCGAATGCCTTTGTTTTGGGAGAGGCCTGTTTTGGGAAAGGAAAGGCATATGAGAATGTAGTTGGACTTACTCTCGGAACAGGAATGGGCTGTGGTATTGTAGTTGATAAAAAGCTTTATAATGGTTCTAATTGTGGAGCAGGTGAAATCGGAACAATGAAGTTTCGTGAACATACACTTGAATATTACACTAGTGGTGAATTCTTTAAAGAGGAATTAGGTTGTGATGGAGTTGATCTGTATAGAAAGGCGAATAATAATGACAGAGAATCCTTAGAAGCATTTGAGAGTTTTGGAGAAAATCTGGGTGAAGCGATCATGGTTGCCCTGTATGCTTATGATCCTGATATTATTGTTATCGGGGGTTCTATAAGTAAATCGTATAAGTTTTTTAAAGAAGCAATGCAAAAAAAGATAAAGGAATTTGCATATCCTCATATTATTGAAAAGATTAAAATAGAAGTGTCAGAGCAGGACAATATAAATCTTATTGGAGCTATCTGTCTCTGTTTTGAAATATAATAATTTTAAAGGAGGTAGTTATGGGTAAAATCCCGCAGAAAATTTTTATTTTTACATTATTAACGCTATTGTGTGTTGGCTTTATTTATTCTCAGGCTGTTCATACTGGGAAACTTGTTGGAAAGATTACATATGATGGTAAATCGGTTCCTGGTGTTTTGATTACGATTGAAGGAAATGCCTTAATTGAAGGAAAACTTTCAACTGTATCAAATGAGGAAGGTAGATATCATTTTGCATCTCTTCCAATTGGTATTTATGTAGTAAAAACAGCCCTTAAGGGGTTCGATTCACAAATTCAAGAAAAAATTACTATTCAAGCTGGTAAAGTTTTTTTAGCTAATTTTGTTTTGAATCTTGGGAAAATCACAGAATCTATCACTGTTGAATCAACAGCATCTATTATTGATGTGAGAACTGCGACAACATCTCAAACAGTTGATAGGGATATGATTAAACATCTTCCTAGTACCAGGGATGTTTTTTATGATCTGGCAACGAGTACTCCAGGTATGTTTGATGCCGGTAATGAATCATCCTGGCTTCCGAGTCCAACGGCTTATGGTGGAGCATCAAATGAAAATGTCTTTCTTGTAAATGGCATAAACACAACTAACCCGAGAAGTGGTAGTTTTGGTTCTATTGTTAATGTTAACTACAGCTCTGTAAGTGAAGTTAGAATTATAGCTCTTGGATCAAAAGCTGAGTATGGAAATTTCTCCGGTGTTGCAATTGATGTAATTACAAAATCTGGTACTAATAAGTTTCATGGTAACGTTGGTTTTTTTTCAAATATTGGTAATATCGTAAGCAATCAGCCTTCTTCAGGTTCTGATTTTGGAGCAGATTTTTTGTATATCAATGAAGGTGATAATATTTTTAATAACCCGACAAAAGATATGGAAATCAGTTTTACATTAGGTGGACCGATTGTAAAAAACAAATTATGGTTCTATGCAGGTGTTGATTTTGTTGATTCAAGACAAGAGGTTCCTTTCTTTGAACCTGAAAAGGGATATAAGGGAAGATATTATGATCTTAAGTTGACTGGGCAAATTGCTTATAACTTAAGAGCATGGGTAAATTATCATTTTGAAAATAATGAAAACTCAAATGAAAGCTGGGGAACTCTTGGATGGGACCCAGATGTAGTCTATAATCCTAAGTTTAAAACACATGCTGTTTCTGCTGAGTTACAATGGAATGTTGGTGGGACAACTAATATTGCAGCCAAATACTTAGGTTTCTGGAATACTCAAAAATCCTATCTACCTGATAATGCACCTGATCAACCAGCAATTGTAAACTGGTGGAAATGGGTCCCTAAAGATATGGGAATAGGCGGGGCATTTCCATGGGTAGAATCATATAGAAATAATCGCCAGACTGTTCAGGCAGATGTCTCGACTTATACGGATGATTTTCTCGGTGAACATGATATGAAGTTTGGAGTTCAATATACCAAGTCCAAGGGAAATTCTTTTTCCGGTTATTTCCATGGCTATGGTTTAACTGTATATCCATATGCATGGGATCAAAGTGTGGAATACATGCAGGATTATTTTGGTGGATTCCCTATGTATGGAACTAAAACAACGAGAGATCCTTTCTTAACAGTCAGAGAAGCAAATTCTCTGGGTGTTTTCTTTGATGATGAATGGACGGTAGGAGATAGATTAACATTTAATATTGGTATGAGATACGACAGAATGACAACTAAGTTTGGAGAAGGTGCAGTATATAATCAGCCCTCAAGTCCTTCTGAAATTTATGATGCAACTCTGAAAAGAACAAGAAAAGGATCCGATAATATTTTTGATTTTAAAACATTCTCACCTCGTTTGGGATTTGCATATATGTTAACCAAAGATGCAAAAACAGTTTTACGAGCAAGTTATGGACGATATTATACTCCGATAAGTGTTGAAGCGCTTGGTGAAGGTGGTCCGGACATGGATAGTATTTATACTGAAAATATGAGTTATTTATTGCCTTTAGATCAAGTGGATTTGAACGGTGACGGAATAATAAGTGGTGATGAAGTTATAGCTGCATCAAGAATAATAAGAAGTCAAATCCCAACTGACATGTATACAGGTGAACATGATCCTTCTTATTTATTGAATGTTGCTGATGATCTCAAGGATCAATATACGGATCAATTAACAGTTACTTTTGAACGTGAGTTATTTAAGGATTTTAAATTTGCAGCTTCATATATATATAAGAATACTAAAAATATGATTGTCCGCTGGCCAATGGACAAATTAACAGGTGAAGAATGGAATACTCAAACGATTCCCTATACAACTGAAGATGGTGTTGATATGAATCTTGAGGTTGTACCTTTCACAGATTTTAATGGAGATGGTGTACTTGATGGTAGTGATGTTGAATATTTTTATAATGCAGGTAATTATGAATGGAGAAATTTAAAAGAATATAATGGAACGGATGCCCGTAGAAAGTATGAAGGCTTGCAATTTGTTTTTACCAAAAGATACTCAAATAGATGGCAGATGATGGCGTCATTCCTCTTTTCGAGAAGTGATGGTGTAGCAGGAAGAAACAAAAGGCAGGATCAGGATATGAATATTGAATCACCTAGTTTTTTTGGGGGTGATAGTTGGATTAGTGATTATAATCAACTAGCAAATAATATGACAGGTCCTCTTCCTTTTGTTCCAAAATTTGAATTGAAATTCAATGCATCATATACTATACCAAAAATTGAAGTTGATTTAGGTGTAAGGTTCAGATATAATTCCGGAAGAGCTTTATGGAGAATTGCTGATGTGGATGTATGGTCGTTAGGAGTACCTGTCTTACACTCCTGGGATATGTGGAATGATGAATTCGAAGAGGGTAGTGTAATGTTTTGTTCAGATGGCGTTCAAATATTATCTACAGATTCAGAAAAGCCTGAATATTTGCCAGGAAATAAGATCCTTGATCTACATATCTCAAAATCATTTAAGGTTATGAATGGTTCATTAAATGTAGGTTTTGATGTTTTAAATGTTTTTAATGAAGGACATGTTACAAACGCACTTGTAAAGGGTGATGGTTTTGGAAGGATTACAGGTATAACCAATCCTAGAATTATAAAACTTAATCTCGTATATGAGTTTTAGAACAAATAGTTTACGATGGGGCATAGCCCCATCGTTTCTTTTATCTACTTATTATAATAATAAGTAGATAAAGAATTGTATAGATTACTGTGATATAAAATTAAATATTATGAATAAACAAATTAAAAGAAAATTAATATTAATAATTATTGTATTATTATTAGTAGCAACAATATTCACTATTATAAAGTTTTCAGACAAAAACCAAAAAAACAAACTTCTTGAATTGTATGTAAAGAATAATATTAAAAAACCGAATATTATTCTTATTACACTTGACACACTCAGAGCAGATCATCTTCCAATTTATGGATACGCTAATACAGAGACTCCGGTATTGGATAAACTCGCAAAGAAGGGACTTGTTTTTGATACATGTATAACATCGGACACCTTAACTTTACCGGCACATAGTTCCATAATGACAGGAATGTATCCAACAAATCATGGGATTCATATTAATGGGGATAATGTACTCTCAGAAAAACAGATAACAATTGCAGAGAAAATAAAAGAGCTGGAATATAATACAGCAGCTTTCATAGCTGCCTTTGTCCTTGACGGAAGGTGGGGACTAAAACAGGGATTTGATTATTATGACGATAATTTTGATCTTGAAAAATTTAAAACAAATGACCTGGGAAGAGTTCAAAGGCCTGCAAATGAAGTGATTGATTCTTCGATAAAATGGCTGGAAAATAATAAAAACAAACCATTCTTTTCTTGGATCCATCTTTATGATCCTCATACACCTTATAAACCGCCGGAAGAATATTTAAATAAATATAATAACAGAGGAAGGATCGGATTATACGATGGTGAAATAGCCTTCATGGACAGTCAGATTGGTAGATTAATTGACTGGCTTAATTCAAACGAATTGATGAAAAATACGATTCTAATAATTGTGGGTGATCATGGGGAATCGTTGGGAGAACACAAAGAGGATACCCATGGTTTTTTTATTTATGACTCAACCATAAGAGTACCATTAATTATAGTTACTCCATTCGAAAGTCTCAATAATAGAAGAGTAAAAACCCAAGTAAGAACTATTGATATTTTTCCGACAATTTTAGAGTTCTTAAAAATACCTGAAGTTCTAAATATTCATGGAAAAAGTTTAATCCCTCTATTTTTCAATGAGTCAAACGACAGAGTCGCTTATAGTGAGTCTATTGCCCCTAGACTGCAGTATAATTGGAGTGCATTATATAGTTTAAGGACTACAAAATATAAATATATCGAAGCACCACGGCCGGAGTTCTATAATTTAGTAGAAGATCCTGAAGAATTGAAAAATATTTTAAGAAGAGAAACAAATATATCAAAGAGATATAGAAACCAACTGTATGGTATTATTAAAGAATCAGAGAATAACTCACAAAAAGCGGATTCTGCCAATCTTGATAAGGAAACATTGAGCAAACTTGCAACTCTTGGTTATATAGGAACAAGTAATAATAAGACTACTTCTCTGGCAGAAAACAGGAAATTACCTGATCCAAAAGACAGAGTGACTTTATTTAATATGATTTCAATGGCATCAGAATATATATCTGAAAAGAACTATGATAAAGCGCTTGGTATTTTAGAAGAAGTTGTAGAAAGAGACCCCAAAAATCCGCAGATAAGGCTACTTTTAGCATCATCTTATATGCATGAAAAAAAATATGCTGAAGCAAAATCACAATTAGATACCATATTAAAAAAAAATCCTGAAAGCATTAAGGCGTTGATAACTCTTGCAAACTTATTTTATAAAAAAAATGATCATGATGATGTACAAACGATATGCAAAAAGATACTTTCAATAGACAAAAAATATAATCAGGCACTTGGTTTAATGGGAAGATCTTTAATGTTCCAGGGAAAACTTGATAAGGCATTAGATTATTTTCAAAAAGCTATAGAAATTCAACCAAAACTAATGCTGAACAGGGTAGCGTTAGCGAAGTGCCTTATTAAAGGAAATCAATATGAGGATGCCAAAAAGCATTTAGATATGGTTATCACACTTCATCCTGATTATTTTGAAGCACATTATAATTATGCACTTATTTATGAAAATGAAGGAAATTACGAAGAAGCAAAAGAGGAATATTTAAAGGAAATTAAAAACCATCCAAACTTTGTACCTGCAAGGTTTAATTATGCAAAACTTATTTTATCTTATAATCTTGAAGAGTATGTAAAACATATGAAGGAAATTATTAAAATAAATTCAGAATCTGCAAAAGGACATCTATTCCTTGCAAGAGGATTACTCAAAATAGGAGATCCTGATAATATAATTATAATTAATGTAAATAAGGGACTCAAACTCACAGATGACCCTAAATTAAAAGCACTTGGATATTATATTCTAGCTGATATATATAATAGAACCGGGGATCGAGTGAAACTTGGTGAAGTTTTAAAAAAGGCAAAAAGTTTTAGATCTAAAATAGAAAAGGAGTCATAAATGAAAAACATAAAAAAACACATTATATTTTATATATTTATAACATTGGTTTTTTCTTCAGTAGTAAATGCACAATATAGAGAATATTTTATTAAAGGAACGATTGTTGATATTAATAAACAGCCCATTAAGAGTGTCGTCATTATAATTACTAACAAAAATGATAATAGTAGATTTAGCTTCAAAACAAATAAAAAAGGAGTTTATAAAATAGCTGGGATTTCCCATGGTATTTATAAGGTTTTGATTCGCAAAGAGGGATTTAGAGAACAGGAAATTGAGTGGAATATGGCAGCTCCACAGCAACGGATGAAGAAGGTTAAAATTGACACCATAACTCTTATTACGGAGAAAAAATTTGAAGAATTAACGCTGAATAAAGAGTTAAAAAAAAAATATGAAGAGGCAAAAAAACTGATTGATGGTAAAAAATATGCAGCAGCCATACTTTTACTTGAAAAGCTTATGAAGAATAAACCGGATGAGGTTAATATAAATTATCTATATGGGGTATGTCTTGAAAAAACAGGAAAAATCGATGAGGCTCAGGGAATATTTAATAAAGTGGTAAGACAAAACCCTGAATTTACACCTGTTAATTTTAAATTAGCAGTTATTTATCAAAATAAAAAAAATTATGATAAAGCAATCGAATTTTATAAAAACATAATCAAATTGGATACTAAAAATTGGCTTGCACTTTATAATATTGCCATTATGATGTTTCAAAAAGATAAAATTGATGAAACAATATTATATATTAATAAAGTATTAGAAATGAAACCAGAAGATGGTCCTTCATTAGAATGTCTTGGTTTATGCTATTTAAAAAAGGGAGATATTAAAAAAGCAAAGAAATACCTGACAAAAGCAAAAGAGTTTTTAAAGAATAGTGATAATAAAGTTAAGAATATTGATGAGATATTAAAAAAACTAGCAGATAAATAATTCAGGATTAAAAAGAATAATGAAAATTAAATATATTTTATTAATTATTATTTGTGTAAGTATTTTGTTGTTTTCATGTGATAGGAAAGTAGATATAAATGTGGACGACAATCCTGTTACAAATATTGAATATGCAGGACTAAGAGCGTCTACGTATGGTATAAAACCCTTTCCTGAACCGGATAAATGGGTTGAAATGATTAAATCCATGGAGGGCTATTTTGAAGGGTCGAAACCTGTTGTTGTATGGATATTAGGGATTATAGATGAGGGTACATCCTGTAGATTGCATTTTCCCAGTGAAGGTAATTCATATAAAAACATTGTTTTTGATAATGAGGACCTGAGCGAAAGATATCTTGACTATTTTGATAGAAATAATATCAATGTATATTTACAGGTGGAACCTGCTGATGCAGATGTAGAAACCCTGATAGATCTGGTTCTGAATCGGTATGGGAACCACTCCTCAGTGGTAGGATTTGGGGTTGATGTTGAATGGTATGAAGAAAATTCTCATAAAGAGTGGGGTAAGAAACTTGATGATAAAACTGCAGAGCTTTGGGAAGCGAAGGTTAAATCATATAATCCGGATTATAAGCTTTTTGTTAAGCATTGGGATTTAAAATGGTTAGCTCCTGAATACAGAGGGGATATTGTCTTTGTGGATGACAGCCAGATATTTGATAGATTTGAACAAATGAAGAGTGAGTTTGTCGAATGGGGAAATCATTTTTATCCCAATGAAGTCTGGTTTCAGATTGGATATTCTTCTGATGAAAAATGGTGGAGTAAATTTGATACTCCCCCTCAATATATGGGAAGAAATATTGCATCTGACATAAAGCAAAAGGTCGGGATTGTCTGGGTTGATTTTACCTTGAAAAAGATTTTTCCTTTTTAATCTAATTTAAATTATTCGTTAACGTACAATAATTTCCTTTTTATGCGGTGACCCCTACTTGAAGAATTATCTTTAAATTGACTTAATAAGGTGATTATTTTGGACAACGTACCGATAACCTGTTGACGATTATTTTAGATAATGATACTATTGATAATGGTAAAAGAGGTAACGATAATCGATATAGCTGAACGAGCGAATGTGTCTGCTATGACTGTTTCCCGAGTACTCAGTGGAAAAGGGAAAGTTGCAGTTCGGACCTCTGAAAAAATTATGCACATCATGAATGAGCTTAATTATAAACCAAACTTAATTGCACGAAGTTTAGCCAGTCGAAAAACAAAGACCATTGGGATCATGATTCCTAAGGGAGAACAGCTGTTTTTAGACAATTATATTGCGCAAGTGTTGAGTGGTATAAGTGATGTTGCACAGGATGAAGATTATCGAATTACGCTTGTACCTATTAAGGACAGCGATCTGGACACCGATTGTTATACCAATTACGCTCGCAGTAACCTGTTTGATGGGATGATTCTCTTAAAAACGAAGATGAATAACCCTGATTTGCCATATTTGGCAGAATCCGGTTTTCCCTTTGTATTAATCAACTACCGACTAGACAGCAAGAAAATTAATTATGTTGACTGTGAGAATATCAAGGGTGTTGAATTAGCGATTGATTATCTATACAATAAGAATCATAGGAAAATAGCCTTTATTGCAGGACCCATGGATGAAACAAATGCAGTGGACCGATTGAAGGGCTATAAAAAATCACTGCAAAAATACGATATTCCATTTGATGAACGATATGTTCTCTACGGTGAATGGAAAAAGGAAGTCGCGTATGAAAAAGCAGCCGACCTGCTAAAGTTAAAGGACAGACCCACCGCCATATTTTGTTCAGACGACTATATGGCATTGGGTGTTATCGAACAAATCAAGCATCATGGACTATCCATTCCTAAGGACATTGCTGTTATCGGTTTTGACAATATAGAAATAGGTGAATTCTCAAGACCGTCTCTGACCACAATCGAGCAGCCAATGTACGAAATAGGAAGAACCTCCGTTCAATTGCTACTGGACTTAATCTCTCAAAAATGCACACCACCCATCCGCAAAACACTGGGCACAAAACTCGTTATCAGAGACTCAGCATAAAAGATGCGACCAATCCCCATGGTATGCCTTTTTTTGCTTAGTAGATATCCTACGAATCGTATTAACCTCCTGAAAGATTAATAATTACATGGATTTAATTTTCTTGTAAGGTGTAGTTCTTCGTTCGCTTACTATTATTTTTTATACTGAATATCTTTTTCTTATGGGCCTGATCTTCAAAAAAACCCCATTTCCAGAAAATTATTCCTGAAGAGGGTTTTTTGAGAGATTCAAAATAACTTTCTTTAAGCATCTTGATCGTTATCGGTTTTTTTAAATATGATTTATTGACCTGAATACTTGGTAAAATAGGTTTACTTGTGTACATTGCCATATCTTTTACTACTGAGTTTATCCAATTAGCAGGTCTTTTAAGCATATGCCAATAGCACATAGGCGAGATATAATCTACATGTTTCGAGATTTCATTTATATTTTGTCCTGCAATAAGTTTTAAACCATTATTGAAATCTTTTGCTCTCCAGGGAACGATATGTGCATTTATGAGAATATTATGATTAAGTGATTTTGCTGTTTTTACTAATTCTTTAACCATTGAAGTTATAATATTTGTTTTCCAAATCACCCATTCTTTTAAATGATTAGTTAAAATATAATTAGCTTTTTCAGATGTAGTTTTTAATTTATCAGGAATTGTAAATCCAAATTTATTTTTAAATTTTACGATACAATTAGTACAAAAACAGGTATTGTTTAAGGGATCAATTTTTGTGTCTGCAAAAACTTTTTCCCAATAAACAAAATATCTTATAAAATCAATACTTATTCCGTCTGGATTATATTTTTTTATAATTTTTTTTAATTCATCAGTCTTGTTTTTTCTGTAATTTGCATTTGAAGGACAGGCAAAATGAACCCATTCATCAAAGGCCTTCTTTCCATAACCGTTAATTGCATAAAGATTACTATTCTCAAACGGTTTTCCCGGACTGCAAAATACTGGGAAAACAATAAATGTTTTTATATTGTGTTTTTTTGCTATTGTGTAAATATCTTTGTTTTTTGCTAATTCTTCACCTGCAAAAACTGTGTTTATCCCAATTGATTTAAACTCTTTGAAGAGTTTATTCAGATCTTTAGAGTAGTTATAAACTTTCACACCTTTTATATTCTCACATAATAGAATTCCGGATAAAATAAAACAGAGTGAAATAAACAATAATGTAAATATTTTAAGTTTTTTCAAAATATCCTCACCTGATATCTTATTTGTTTAGTTCTTTGATATATTTTTTAATTAATGGTTGTTCCGGATTAATCTTTAATGATTTTGAAAAGAAATTTTTTGCATTATCAATATTAGAAAGTTTTAGATAGCAGATACCTGTTAAATTTAATAAATTGCAATCTCTGTCATATAGTTTATTCGATGTATTAAAGAACTTCAGTGCCTCTTTATAGTTTTTACTAAGAAACTGTATTTTTCCTTTATACAAATTATATTCGAATTTGAGATCTTTCACATCTTTAATAGATTCTATAATCTGGCTTGCTTTCTCAGGTTTGTTTAATAATATTAGAAAATCTAAATAATATTTTAATCCATTATAGAGCTTGGGACTTTCCTGATAACCTTTTTTATAATATAAATCTGCAAGTTTTAATTTCTTAACATTTCTATATAAGTTTGCCGTTTTATAATAAAACAGTCCTCTATCTTTATATTTTATACCATCCATCATTTCAATTGGGTGATTGGCATAACTTTTAGGAGAAATAGTGAAATTTAATGTACTTGTTTTAACAGGAATATTATTAACAGATAAAACAGATTTGACAGTAAAAAAAGCAGGATAAAGATCATTATTCAAATCAATAATAATATTTTCTTTTTCCTTTATAGATTTTGAGTCAAATGTATAAGTCTTAGAATATTTTTTATTTCTCATCCCATCAATTGATTTTACAGTAACGTTAAGAGCACCATTCGATAAACTTTCAGTATTTGCAGTTGGAATAATAAGGTGGATTTTATCTTTTAGAGAGAAAACATTATCACTGTCAACACTAATTATCTTATTATTAAATTGAAAAGGTCTATTTATAGGTTTGTCTGCTTTTTTGATTCGATATCCTAGAAATGGTTCTGTAAATGAGGGCGTTTTTTTCTTGTAATTTACTTTTATATTTTTTTTAATAAATATAAATTCATTATTAACTGAATTTTTTAAATAAATTGATAGGGTAAAATCACCATTTATGATTGGAAACATATCATCAATTGAAACTCCCATCTGCTTAACACTGCTTGTAAACTCATCTTCATTAAAAGATAGAGGAAACTTTTTATTATATTTAGATATTATTGTGTTTTTCTGTTTTAAAATAACGTTCAAATCTAGTGATGAAAAATATTTGTTATATTCTATTGAATGCTCAAAAGACAATTTTTTCGGTTTTATTGAAAAATGCAAAAAAAATATATCTATTTTCGGATCCTTTATTATTGTATATATAAAACTGTTTTTAATAATATTTAAATTCTGATTTACATTTACAATCCCTTTAAATTTTAGAAAATCTTTTGCGTAATTTTCATTTACTATTTTTTTAGGAGAATCGAAAATTTTTGAAAGAACTAAACTGTTTTGTACCTGTGTGATCATTATATTGTTTCTGCCGGGAACTACTGAGAATGCAGGTTCAACTAATTGGGGTGCAAGTTTTTTTATTTTTTTATAAATCTGCCTATTATCATGTTTTCCAAATGAAGTATCGATACTATCAAGTAGTGATGCTGGACCATCAGCTGAGGGATCATATAATACATACTCTCCAAATCCATTTCTCTTGAAAAATGTTATTGTCAGGTTTTTAGGAACACTTCGGATATTCAGCCCGTAATAGTCCCATACTTTTGCAGGATATAGTCCATTAATATGGTCAAATGATTCTATCTTATGTGGCTCACCAAGCGTGATATACATTCTGCCCATATCGGTTTGCCACCCTTTTCTGGGAGTACCTCTTCCAAAAAGTTTATTTACATACTCAAAGCGTTTTATGATCTTATCTTTATACTCATTTATATCGGTTCCCCTTGTTGGGTCTCTCTGTTTCCAAAAGAGTTGAATAAAACTGTTCTTGTCTTTTTCCAGTTTAAGACTTTCGAACGCATTTTTTTCAGTTGGTGTTATAATATAAGTTACAAGATCTGACCATTTACCATGATTTCTGTCATATTTACTAAAGTTAGTTTTTGAATATGAGATGGTTGGATATAGTAAAAGAGATAAGGTAAAAATAAGTAATTTGTCTTTTAATTTAATTTTCATTTTATGCCTCTAATGTTTTTGCCAATCAGGTTTGTTTTTATATACCCATTTATAATAATCTTTTCTTTTTAGTTTTGAAGCTGCAGCTTCATCTATAATGACTATGGTTTGTGGATGCATTTGTAGAATTGAAGCAGGTACATCGCTACATATTGGACCTTCTATCATCTGTTTTACAGCTTCAGCTTTTTTATGCCCAAAAGCCAGTAGAAGACATTTTTTGCTCTCCATAATTGTTCCTACTCCCATAGTGATTACATGTATTGGGATTTCGCTTTTATTTTTGAATAAGGGTGCATTGTCCTTTATTGTTTTTTCAGTCAGGGTTTTGATCCTGGTTCTGGAACTCAGAGAAGAAGAAGGCTCATTAAATCCAATATGTCCATCCGACCCAAGGCCCAGGATCTGAAGATCTATTCCTCCGGAAGCTTTTATATTACCCTCATATTGACGGCAGTGATCTGATATATCCGGGGTTAACCCATCCGGGATGTGTATCCTGTGTTTTTTTATATTTATGAAATTGAAAAAAACATTCTGCATATATGTGTGATATGATGATGGATGGTTTGGTGACAATCCAACATATTCATCTAAATTAAAAGTAGTAATATTACTGAAATCCAGAGAACCATTCTTATGCAGTCTTATTAGCTCTTTATATAAAGCTAGCTGAGTGCTTCCGGTTGCAAGGCCTAAAACTGAATTTGGATTTTCTTTAATCTGGCGAGAGACTAAGCCGGCACCAAGACAGCTTGCCGTTTCTTTATCTTCTTGAATTATTATTTCCATTAATATACCTCCATTATTTATTAGCAATTTTTGAAATTCTATTTTCTATATCTTTTCTGAATCTGTCGGCAAATCCAATAAGATATTTTTCTATATCTAAATCTTCATCAACAATAAGTGGGCTCAGGTCTACCCCAAGTATAATTTGGTCAGATATATCATTTTTATATGGGTCTGAGAATGTCGCATTTGCAGATCTCCTGCCGATACTTGCCCTTTCATAATTTTTTCCATTTTTGATCTGAGAATTAAATACATTGATCAATCTCCCTGCTAATTCAATAGTACCACCTACATCAAATTCTACTCTATCCTCTTTAGTAAGCCAGTCGAGATTTCCCCAAACCTCACAACCATAAAGCTTATTTGGCCTGAGCTCTTTTTTAACGGATCTAATACCATTAATAACGGATCTGCATACGGCAAGATGTGTCATATGCCGGTCAAAGGGATTATGTGTGTAAATTGTTTCAGGAGTTGTCTCTTCGATTACTTTTTTAATATCAGATTCAATGTTGAGGTTTCTGTCTCCTTTAATTTCCTTACTGAAATAATCTAATTGAAATACCAATCCATATTCTCCAATCTCTGCTGCTTTCTTTTGTTCCATATTTCTAGTTTTACGAATCTTATCGATTGAATTTGAAAATTCTGGGACTCCATTTGTACATACAATACCCCCAAACCATTTATCTTTCTTTTTAAAACATCTATGTATGCCAGGGTATCCAATCAATTCAAGATCATCCTGATGTGCAACAATACTCATGTCAGTTATATGACTCATACTCTGTAAATCAACTATATTAGTAGGAAAATATAAGCTTGAACCTCGATTATTAAATTTCATAATTTACTCCAGAAAAAACCAAATTTAGTCATAATGTCATCCGTATTAAGCACATAATAATCTTTTTATACTTTTCATTTATCTAAAAAATATTTTTTATCTTTTTCTCAAGATTCTCTACAATTTTATGGATATGTTTATTAGTACTTTCAGCGCTCACTCTGAGAATAGGCTCTGTATTGGAGGGGCGTATATGAAACCAGTACTCTTTTTTATCTACCCGTATTCCATCAAGGGTATCCGCATCCTTATACTCTTCTTTCAATATTGAAATGATTTTTTGTGCACCACTCATTGAGAAGGGTATTTTTTTACTGATCCTGTAGTATTTTGGCATAATTTTTGTGATATCTGATATCTTTTTTTTTGATCTTCTCATTGCATCAAGAATGATTGCCATTCCTGTAAAAGAATCCCTGCAGTAATGGACTTCAGGTATAATTATACCCCCATTTCCTTCTCCACCTGCAATTGCGCCTGAAATTTTCATCATTTCAACGACATTTATTTCTCCAACGGCAGATTTAAGAACTTTAATGTCCAGAGTAGAAGCTAAATAATCTACTACTCTCGAAGTTGACTGGTTCACAACAATGGTACTTCCTTTTGTTTGAGAGAGGTATCCATAAAGCAAAACTGCAAGGGTCATGTGTCCATCAAGTACATCACCATTCTCGTCAATTATTGCTAATCTGTCAGCATCGGGGTCCTGAGCAAATCCTATATCAAATTTACCCTCTTTCATTACTTTTGAAGCCTCTTTTAGGTTTTCAGGGATAGGTTCCGGAATTCGGGGGAATTTTTTCCCTACTTTATCATTTATCATTGTTACCTGACAGTTAAAGCTTTCAAGAAATTTTTTAGAAAAAAAAGAACCAACTCCACCGCCTGTATCCATTAATATTTTGAATTTTCTTTTTCTTATAAGATTCTTGTCAACTATTTTATTGATTTTGTCCATATGTATCTCAAACGGGTCCTCTACATCTTGGGTAGTTTGGAAGGCGTTCCGTTTTGGGAGAATATATCCCCGTTGATGATAAATATCCACAAGGTTCTGGGTTTTAAATGGAGACAGAAATATTCCTTCAGAACTAAGGAATTTTAAGCCATTCCACTCTTCTGGATTGTGAGACGCAGTAATTATGATACCACCATCCAGTTTTTTTTCTTTTATATATATAGCGAGAGTAGGAGTTGATACTATGCCAAGATTTATAGGTGTTATTCCTGAGAAGATCAGCCCTGAAATAACAGCTGATTTGATAAAATCACCTGAAGTCCTTGAATCGGTTCCGACTGCAACTTTGCCACCTCTAATCAGAGTGGCAAATGCTCTGGCAAAGTTGACAATATTTTCTGCGGATAGGGTTTCTCCCACCACTCCTCTGACACCAGAGACTCCAATTTTTATTCCTTCTACTTTCTTCATTTTAAAATCCCATTAATTCTTGAGATTTCGTCATGTACAGTCTTTCCCTCTCCAATTATTCTGATCATTGATAGAGTTGCAGATGAACGGATACATAACCAGTCATCTCCATCCTCTACATAAAAGCCGTCTTTGATCATTTTTTTATCAGGGTAGAGTTTTCCGACCTCTTCAAGTTTATTGAAAATATCATGAGTCTTGATGTAAACAGTTTCCTTCAGAATTTTCGGGTTAGATAATTCCTCAGAAAGAGTAGCCAAACTCATTGAATGCTTTCTTAAAAATCCAGTTAAATACTTTATAAATACAAAACTGTCAAAGCCCATAGAGAAAGGAGAATAGGCAATACCTCCGTTCCCCTCACCACCGATTAGAGTTTTTAAATCCCCAACCATCTGCATAACGTGAGATTGGCCTATATCTGTCCTGTAAACCTTAACTCCATATTTTTCTCCTATCTTATCAATAGCCTTCGAAGTTGAATAGTTTGTGATTATATCCGATTTTTTTTCTGAAAGTATAATGTCTGCAAATATTGGCAAGGTTAACTCTTCAGATAATGGTGTGCCATTTTCATCAACTAATAAAATCCTGCTTGCATCACTATTAAGAAAAAAGCCGCCATCACAGTTTGATTCTTTAACAATAGTAGATAGAATGGCTGCATTCCCAATATTAGGTTCCGGACCTTTATCTACCCAGGTTGTCGGATCACAGAAAATTGGAATTAAGGTAATATCCAATGCCTTTGAGAGTTGATTAATAATATTTATATTAAATCCATTAGAACAATCTATTATAAATTTTAATTTTCTACCAATGATCGCACCGTCATTCAACTTATTGAAATATTTCTCAAAAAGTAAAGGCTCATCTTTGTAATCACCCAGATTATTGAAGTTCTTTTCATTATATTTTCTTGAATGATATATATTGAAAAGTTCTTCTCCCTCCAGATAATTAAAATAGGCACCCTCAGCATTTAAAAGAATCAGGGAGTTCCAGTTAAACTTATTATGACCGCCTGAAACAGAAATTCCTCCTTTAAAACCATGTTCTTTAATTAGGAATTGTAAAATAGGCGTTGGAATAATCCCGCAATTGATCACATTTAAGCCACATGATTGTAAACCGGATATAAGAGCTGGAATAATAAATTTTCCGGAAGGCCTGTTATCGCTTCCTATAAGGACTGTTCCCCTGCCAATATATGTAGCAAAAGCCTGCGCAGCATTTGCAATCATAGTGGGATTAAGATCTGAATAAACTCCTCTGATTCCTGATATATTGACTTTAATTGGCATTAATTTAATATCCTATTATTGTCTTAATTTTTTTCATTTTCAAATTCTCCTAAATTAAATGATCCTTTCACTAATGTTCAATAGAAATTTGAAGTAAAAGCTGACCAAATGTAGTAAATAAATTCATATTACCGTAGGTCAAACATAAGGAATTATAACATAAATATAGACAAATACTCAAGATGATTCCAAGTTGGAGAATTCAAAAAACATTAATTTGTAAATTTTCTAAAAACATAAGGGATTGTGGATACAATTATTAAGTTATGAATAATAAATTCAGGATTGTATAGATTTTTTATTTTTATTTTGCTACTATTTCAAATTGCCAATAATTTATGGATTTTCAAGGAGTTTTATACAAAAATGATTTTCATATCACTCTTTTAAATAAAAGGGAAGGAGACGTAATGCATAAAAAGATTTTAATTCTTTTAGGGATTTCACTGTTATTTGTATTCGGGTGTTCAAATAAAAAATCATTATTGACTGAAAAAAGTGCAATTAAATATCTGCCAACACAATCACATCCTGGAAATCTCTCTCTGGATAAAGTGCCTCAATTTATCTCATTTGGATTTGATGATAATGGGTATTCCGGTCTTCCAAATTCTGGTGGCGATGGTGGCATTCAATGGATTCTTGATTTGATGAAAGATAAGAAAAATCCGGATGGATCAGGTTGTAAGGTCTCCTTTTATTGTGTGAGTAAATTTATTACAGATAATGAATTTGAAGATAATAAATTTGTAAAAGAATCCTGGCGTAAGGCTTTTGATGAAGGTCATGAAATAGGGCTTCATACACATTCGCATCCACATGGGGCAAAAATTGATGGTGGTAAATCTCCAACCCTTTGGAATAATTTAATGAAAAAAGAAGATTGGGATAAAGAAATTTCCCTGAATATAGAATGGTTTACAAAAAAGTATGATAAACGCTTACCGGATTCTCTCTGTGGAATTGGATTGCAAAGAAGCGATATAGTTGGTTTTAGAACACCATATCTTGAATTCAACAATGGAACTCTTGCATCTGTTGCTGGATTAAATATTAAATATGACTGTTCGATTGAAGAGGGTTGGCAGGAAAAGCAGGATGGGAAAAATTTTTACTGGCCATATCAATTGGATAATGGAAGTCCTGTAGCGACTGCAACATTCCTAAAAAATTTTACTGGAAGAGAGAAGGTTGATAAAATTCCGGGTTTATGGGAAATTCCGGCTTATGTCGTATTTGTTCCAACTGATGAAGTCTGTGAAAAATATGGTTTAAAAAAAGGGTTTAGGGAGAGATTACATAATCGTGTTGATTATTTTGATGCAACAACTGGGAAAATAACAGGTTTTGATTGGAATCTCTGGTTTGAATTTACTCTATCCGGTAAAGAATTTACTGCTATTTTGAAGTATACTCTGGATTTAAAACTTCAAGGTAATAAAGCGCCATTTGCTTTTGGGGTGCATAGTGATATTTATCATAGTAAATATGATACGTATAATATGGATGGGCAAAAAACAGTTACTGATTATAAAGAGCGTCAGAAGGCCGTTGAAGAATTTATTAAATATGCTCAAACAAAAAATGTGTATATTACAACAGCATCTAAAATCTTAAAATGGATGGAAAACCCAAAACCTCTTAATTGACTAACAGAAACCTAGCTGCTTTTTATGCAATATTCACAAAAAAAGTGATAAATTTATAGATTTTTATTTATTGAAATGCTACAATCTATAATGTCTATAACTTCTTTAAGTTTTATATGTTTTATAAAAGTTATCAACATAATTTTCAAACATTATTCCACAAAAATTAGGAGGAACGACAAATTATGGATATACTAAACACATTAAGAGAAAATAAGTTTACTATCAGTGAAAAAAGAGAGAATAATAAGAAAAGTGTTTTATCTTGTTTGCTAAATAGTATTAATCTAGGAACAAAATTTATAACAATTTTTCTGGTTTTTGCAACTATAATTTCCTGTAAAAATATCCCCAAAAAAGATGTGTCAGCAAAATTGCTGGTTAATCACTTAGGATATTATCAAAATAATGCTAAAAAATTTGTACTTCAGACCACCAGTGATGAAGTTCCCGGTAAATTTCAAGTTGTTAATGAAGAAGGTAGATCAGTTTTTGAAGCATCTTTTGAAAAAGGGGGTAGAATTGATAACTGGCACACAGGCAATGCCTATGCTGGAAATTTTTCTCAGATGAAAGATCCGGGTAAATACCGGATTATTACTGTTTTGGGTGCAAATACTATAAAAAGTGAATTATTTTCAATTAATAGTGTTGGTTTTAGTGATCAATGTTTGTCCAAATTAATTGCTGGGTTTAAACATGAGCGATGTGCTGCTCCATATGATACAAAAGATCAAAAGATGACATATTTCGGCAAAAGAGAAGGCACAATTGATGTTCATGGTGGATGGTACGATGCTTCCGGTGAAAAGGGAAAATATCTTAGCCATTTATGTTTTACCAATTATTTATGTCCGCAGCAAACACCCATGGTTGTTTGGAATATGCTTGAATCTGCTGAATTGTATTCCAAAAGAAATAGTAAGAAGGATTCCACCTTGCTAAAAAGTATTTTAGAGGAAGCTGCCTATGGAGCCGATTTTTTAGTTCGTATGCAGGATGAAGATGGTTATTTTTATACAACTATATTTGCAAATTGGAGCTGCGATCCTAAAAAACGTGAGATATGTGCCTACGAGGGATCACATGGCAAAAAAACTAATAAATATAGGGCCGCTTTTAGAGAGGGTGCGGGTATTTCCATTGCAGCTTTAGCAAGGATCAGTAAGTCAGGGGCTTCTAGAGATTTTGATACTGCAAAGTATTTAGAAAAAGCTGAAAAAGGATATAAGCATTTAATGGACTATAGCCTTGGTTATGCTGATGATGGAAAAGAGAATATTATAGACACTTACTGTGCCTTATTAGCTGCCACTGAGTTATATGCTGCAACAAATAAAGCATATTATCTTGAGCAATCACGGAAGTGGATGAAAAAGTTAGTTAGCTATCAGAGAGATGATGAAAAATATAAAGCATGGTGGAGTGCAGATTTCGAAGGTTCAAGACCCTATTTTCATGCTGCCGAGGCGGGTTTACCATTAATTGCATTGTACCGATACCTTCAATTTGAAAATACTGAAGAGTTAAGAGGGATCGCAATTTCTGCAATCAAGAAATCAGTGACATTTGAATTAAGTATGACCAATGAGGTGAACAACCCCTATGGTTATTCAAGACAGTACGTTAAAGCAGTTGATTCCAAGAGCCGTGCATCATTCTTTATCCCCCATAAAAATGAAACCGGTTATTGGTGGCAAGGTGAGAATGCCAGAATCGCATCACTTGCCAGTGCTTTTTACTTAGTGCAGCCATACTTAGATGAAGGACAAAAGGTCCTGGCTAATACTTATGCCACAAATCAGATAAATTGGATACTTGGTCTAAATCCATATGATGTAGGGATGCTTGAAGGCATAGGTCGTAATAATCCTAATTATCATGAAGGTGGAGATAGATTGAATTATGTAGGTGGGGTATGTAATGGAATAACTGCTGGTTTTACAGATGAGACAGATATTGCATTTATGCCACTTCCTCAGGATAATGATCTTGCTCACAAATGGCGTTGGTCAGAACAGTGGATCCCTCATGCCGGATGGTTTATGCTGGCTGTTGCAAGTTCCGAAATGTAGCTCACGAAATTTAAAAAAATTCATGTTGTCTTATAAGCTGTTAAAATTGAAGGGAAGGTTTAAATGCTGCTTGAAGTGTTTCGTTAATCCTGATATTATGTTTTTGTACAGAAAGTGATCATGAAAACAATTATTTTATTATTTATGTTCTTTACAACTTTTATTTTTGCAGAGGATTTATATATGCCGATTAATATACAAAAGGGGTATATAAATAAGACAAGATCTGAATCAGGAAAGCCTGGTTTGAATTATTGGCAAAATCAGGCAAATTACAAGATAAACATCGACTTTGATCCATATACATCTGTTTTAAAAGGAAATGAGGTCATTGGTTATTATAATAATAGCCCGGACACTCTGGATCATCTTATCTTTCATCTTTTTCCAAATTTATATCAAAAAGGAAGTCCCAGAGATTCTAAAATAGATGAGAATGATATCTATAATGGGATGCAGATTAAGTCTATTTATATTAATAAAAAAAAAATTGATATCAAAGGAAAAATGTCTGCTATTATATTTAGTACGCTAATGAAATTAAAATTAATGGATCCTATGAAACCGGGAACAAAAATCACAATATCAATAAACTGGGAATATAAAGAAAATAAAAACTCTCCAATCAGAAGTGGAATGGTAGATAAATCCAGTTTTTTTATTGCATATTTTTTTCCAAGAATTGCTGTTTATGATGACATAAATGGCTGGAACCAATCTGAATATACAAGTCTCACTGAATTTTATAATGACTTTGGCGATTTTGATGTAAATATTTCAGTTCCGGAAAAATTTATTGTCTGGGCTACCGGGCTTTTGCAAAATCCAGAAGAGGTACTGACAAAAAAGTATCTGGATAGATACAAATTTGCAATTAATTCGACTAAAATAGTAGAAATAATAGGAAAAAATGATATTTTAAAGAAAAAACATATAACAAGAGCTAAAAAGAAAAATATTTGGAAATTTAAAGCGGTTAATATCACTGATTTTGCTTTTGGGACAAGTGATCACTATTGCTGGAATGGAAAGAGTGTTGTGGTAAATAAAAAAACCGGGAAAAAAACTTTTGTGGAGACTTCCTATCCATATAAGTCGGAATATTTTAAACCGGTCTTGAAAATAGCCTGTGAGTCAATTGATTTTATGTCGAATGAGTTTCCAGGAGTCCCTTTTCCTTTTCCAAAAGAATCAATTTTCCAGGGATATTCTGATATGGAGTATCCAATGATGGTTAATGATGCACCAATTAAAGATTTTTATTTAACAACAAAGTTGACATTTCATGAGATATTTCACTCTTATTTCCCCTTTTATACAGGATTAAATGAGACAAAATATGCCTGGATGGATGAAGGCCTTACATCTTTTGCTGATAATCTGTATTTGGATCAAAAAAAAATGGAAAAATACAAATTTTTCTATTTTCACGAATTATATCAAAAAGAGATTGGATACCATTCAGACATTCCTATATTTGCCCCTTCAGATATATTAAAAGCGCCGTCTTATTATCATAATTCATATTCCAAGGCTGCCGTTTTTTTTATTACATTAGAAGATTATTTAGGTAAAAGTGTTTTTAATAGATGTATTAAACGTTTTATAAAGATCTGGAATGGAAAGCATCCAACGCCATATGATTTTTTCAATGTTTTTAAAAAAGAGAGTGCTGATAATTTAAATTGGCTCATAAAACCATGGATATTTGATTATGGCTATGTTGATCTGGGTATAAAAAAGGTTTCCCTTTTAAAAAATAAATTAGAAGTTGTCATAACAAAAAAAGGACATTATCCGGTACCTATATATCTAAATATAGAATATAAAGACGGAACTCAAACTATTATAAAGCGCAATGTCTCTGAGTGGAAGAGTGGTAAAAACCATTATAAACTCCAGGCTTCTGTTTCAGGTAAAATAAAATCACTATTTCTTGGTGATAAAAGATTTAATGATGCTGATTTGTCAGATAATACATATAAATTTGATTGATAAATTTATTTTTTTAATTCAATTTTGTGAATATTCATCGACAATCTCGTTAACTATTCAACATAACTTGCGTTATGCTGTTTTTTTTAAGATAATTCTTCCTGTTCTTAGTATTTCAGATAAAAAAGAAGTTTTTTTATGATTATCTATTTCTTTTTTGTTGAAAAAAAGAAAGAAATCCGTTATATTTATACTGTAGACTGAAAATTGATAAATTAGAATATTTAGAATGAATGATAAAGTTTAAAAAAGAATATGTTATATATAAATAGGTGGCAGTAATGATAGAACTCTCAGGTCCCTGGATAAAAGGATATGCTTTTGACATTCATACAATAAGTAGTGATTTTACAGGTGACAACGAATTCGGGCATCCAACATTTGATACCAAAAGAAGCCAAATTGGACAACTTTTATATGAATTAAAATATGGGCAACACGAAGAGGTACTATCACAAATAACGGATTTGATATTAAGTGATTCTAGTTTTAATAGTTTCATATCTCAGATTAATGTTATTCTGCCGGTACCTCCATCTAACAATTATAGACGCATTCAACCTGTTAGAATAATTTCTGATTCAATTGCTGAACGATTTTCTATAGAAGCAAAACATGATATATTGAATTCTACAAATAAAGAAGAATTAAAGAATTTAGAATCAGATAAAAAATACAAAAAAATAAGGGACAATTTAAAGGTTATTAAAAAGTTGAACCAGAATGACAATATATTAATTGTTGATGACATTTTTGATAGTGGTTCTACATTGCAGGCAATCACAGATATTCTTAATGAAAATGGATATAAAAACATTTATATATTCACCCTAACAAAAACTAAAGGTAAATAAAATGAAAGTATTTATATCAGGATCGATAAGTATTAAGAGATTGCCAGGTAATGCTATAAAAAAAATAGACAGTATAATTGATAAAAATATAACAATTATTATTGGAGATGCAAAAGGTATCGATAGTATTGTTCAAAAATATCTCATTAAAAAAGGTTATAAAAATGTAATTGTTTATTTTGCTGGAGACTTAATAAGAAATAATATTGGTAATTGGCAAACTATTAATGTCCCAAACAATAATAATTTGAAGGGTAGAGAATTATATACAATAAAAGATATAAGAATGGCAAAAGAAGCAGATTATGGACTCATGATTTGGGATAACAAAAGCAAAGGAACATTAAGCAATATTAAAGAGATGAAAAAATACAATAAACAATTTTTCGTAATATTTAATGATTTAATTGTAAATGAAAAACATATTGATAAAATTTTAAAAACAAGAGACTCTTATGAAGTAAATAATCAATTAAGTTTATTTTAAAAAAAGAGAAGAAGAAATCTGATTTTATTTCTTGAGTTATGTTTATGTGCTAGTCAAATATTAGAAAAATAGAAGAATTATATTAGGTAAAAAAACGTCTGGATTATATACATATTAAATGCATGAAGTCTTTTGATGATTTTGGTGCCAGGCCACATTTTTTATTTCGTAACAAGATAAAAAACAAAGGAAAATACTGGGATGATCTTTTCTTTAAGATGAGTAATGATATTAATGGGGTTAAGCTTATAGGAATTATGGCATGGGTTGGAGTCAGGTGTTTTGGATGGATTCCCTGGAATGATTATAGGGATGAGGAAGGGATGTAATTTTTTATTTGCAATTTAAATATAATCGTTTTATAATTTTATCTATCACCCACGCAGTGAGGCCACATGGTGGCAACAAATAAACAGGGCTGTGCCCTAAAGGTGAATTAATTATTAACTTAAAGATGAAAAAAAAGAGTCTAAAAGAAGTTAATCCTGAATTAGCAAAACAATGGCATCCAACTAAAAATGGGAACTTAACTCCTGATCATGTTACTCTTGGATCAGGTAAGAAAGTTTGGTGGGTGTGCAACAATAAGCACGAATGGGAAACCGCTATTTATAATAGAAATAAAGGTAATGGCTGTCCTTATTGCTCTGGACATAGAGTTTCTCCTGATAAAAGCCTTTTCATAATTAATTCTAAATTATCTAAATCATGGCATCCAACTAAAAACGAAAATATGACTCCTGAAGATGTCTTGCCAAATTCAAATAAAAGTGTTTGGTGGATTTGTAATAAAGATCATGAATGGAAAGCTACAATTGCTAGTAGAAATGGTGGGGATAACTGTCCTTTTTGTTCTGGACACAGAGTCACTCCTGAAAATTGTCTTGCAACTATTAATCCCAAATTATCAGAACAATGGCATCTAATTAAAAATGGGAATTTTACTCCGGTTCAGGTTACCCCAAACTCACATAAAAAAGTATGGTGGCAATGTATTAAGGGTCATGTTTGGGAAGCTATAATTGCAAGTAGAAATCGTGGAAATGGTTGTCCTTATTGTGCAGGTGTAAAAGTTTGTATTGATAACTGCTTAGCAACTTTGAATCCATCTCTTGTCAAAGAATGGCATCCAACTAAAAACGGAAAACTTACTTCTAAAGATGTTACGCCTGGATCTGAAAATATTGTTTGGTGGCAGTGTTCTAAAGATCATGAATGGCAGACAAGTATAAATAATAGAAATAAAGGTGATGGATGTCCTTTTTGTTCGGGAAAAAAAGTAAATGAAGAAAATTGTTTAACAACTGTGAATTCTTCTCTTGCCAAAGAATGGCATCCAACAAAAAACAAAGAATTAACACCTTTAGATGTAACAATAAGCTCTAATAAGAAAGTTTGGTGGAAATGTATCAATGATCATGAATGGCTCACAACTGTAAACCATAGAACTTCCGGTAATAATTGCCCCTTCTGTTCTGGTAGATATGCGACAAGAGAAAATTGTTTAGCAGTCAAAAATCCAGAACTAGCTTCAGAATGGCACCCAACTAAAAATGGTGAGCTTTCCCCCAGAGATATAACTGTATCTTCTAATAAGAAAGTTTGGTGGATATGTAAAAGAGGTCATGAATGGGAAGTAGCTCCTAATCACAGAACTAGAGGAAGTGGTTGTCCATATTGTGTATCTTCAACGTCTGAAATTGAAATATATATTTATTCTGAGATAAAGTACTTTTTTAAAAATGCAATACATAGGCATAAAATTGATGGAATTGAATGTGATATTTATATTCCAGAATTAAAGTTAGCAATAGAATATGATGGGGGATATTGGCACAAAGACTCAATACAAAGAGATTTAAGAAAAAACAATAAACTAGAAAAATTAGATATAAGCATTCTCAGAATAAGAGGCAAAGGTCTTAAAAAAATATCTTCAACAGATATTCATTATAATTTTGGTAAAGGTAAAAAAACAGATTTATTAAAGGACATATCATTGTTTTTAATTAAACAAAATAATATTTTATCTCAGAAAGTTATTTTACTTCAGAAATATATAGATAATCCTAAACAAATTAATATTGCTTTTTATAAAAAATATATTGACCGCTTACCTTTCCCATTTGAAGGACAGAGCTTAGCAGATCAATTACCGCACTTAGTTTCAGAATGGCATCCGACTAAAAATGGAAATTTAGCTCCTGATCAGGTAACGTCATCATCAAATAAAAAAGTTTGGTGGGAGTGTAAGTTTGGACATGAATGGGAAACTACTGTTGCTCACAGAAGTGGAGGTACCAATTGTCCTTTTTGCTCAGGGAGATATGCGACAAAAGAAAATTGTTTAGCAATTAAAAATCCTGAACTATCAAACCTATGGCATCCAATGAAGAATGGAAAATTAACTCCTAAAGATGTAACTTCTGGATCGAACAAAAAAGTCTGGTGGCAATGCGAAAAAGGGCACGAATGGGAAGCAAGAGTTGCTGATAGAAATAAGGGTGATGGCTGTCCTTATTGTTCTGGAAAAAAGGTTTGTTTAGAGAATTGCTTAGCAGTTTTAAATCCGAAATTATCCAAAGAATGGCATCCTATAAAGAATATAGATTTAACTCCATATCAAGTCACTCCGGGATCAGGGAAAAAAGTCTGGTGGATTTGTTCCGAAAGACATGATTACCAAGCTCAGATTGCAAATAGAAATAATGGTACAGGATGTCCTAAGTGTTCAATTAATAGAGAAATAAAAGTACCAATAAATAGAAGTTTACAAATAATTAATCCGGAATTATCTAAAGAATGGCACCCTACTAAAAATGGAGATCTTTCTGCTGTTAAAGTTACTCCAGGATCTAATAAGAAAGTTTGGTGGCAATGTGAAAAAAAACATGATTGGGAAGCTCAAATTGCAAAAAGAACAAAAGGTACAGGATGTCCATATTGCTCAGGGAAGAAAATATGTTATGATAATTGTTTAGCTACAATTAATCCTGATCTAGCCAAAGAATGGCATCTAACAAAAAATGGCAAATTAAATCCAGATATGGTTACTCCTGGTTCTGGGAAAAAAATCTGGTGGAAATGTGAAAAGGGTCATGAATGGGAAACCGCAATTTGTAATAGAAATAAAGGTACAGGCTGTCCCTATTGTGTAGGACAAAAAGTTTCAATAGATAATTGTCTCGCTACAATTAATCCTGAAATATCCAAACAGTGGCATCCAACAAAGAACGGAGATTTAAAGCCAACAGATTTTACTTTTAGTTCAGGTAAATATATATGGTGGGTATGTAATAATGAGCATGTATGGCAAGCTTCAATAACAAATAGAAATAAAGGACGTGGTTGTCCTAATTGTTTTAATCTTAAAAGAGGAGTAATAAAGTGAAATATTATAGTTCTGGATTGATTAATGAAAAAAATAGATGAAATAGATTTTATGGGGATATAATGTCAACAAGTAATAGTTACAGAATTACAGCGTTTAAAAATTATAGCGATTCTATCCGTGAATTAGTAAATGATATAGTAAAACCTCACAGAGATAATAAAATTAAACCTTGGGGATAACATGTAAATAAAAAGCTTAAAATCAATGATAATAACAATTGGGGGTTTATTTGTGTTGCAATGGACCAAATTAAAGAAACTAATGAAACAGTTGAAGAATTTTTAAAATTTGGGTTACAAGGTCCATGCCGTTATATAAGTTTTGGAGAAAAATATTTGAGATTAATTGGGTTTTTAAATATTATTTACCTTCAATCTAAAGCGATTTTAGCTTTAGCAACAATTTTTGATATTAAAAACATAAAAGAAATAAAAAATAAATTTAAGGAAACATCATTAATAAAAATGAGAAATCAAATAGGATCACATGTTATTGATTATAGTGATCAAGAAAATAAAAAGAATTGTTATACAGTTTCTTATAATTTACATGATGAGAATATAAATTATGTTAATTACTCAAATGATGAAAAAGGATACGCATATAATATATTTGATGAATGTAACAAATATTATTCTTTGGCATTAGAATGTTTAGATTTAATCACATACAAAATAGTGAAAACTTGTTACAAAACTTCAAAAAAAAAATATAATGAATGGGTAGAAAAGCTTAAAGACTATAAGCAAATTGCAAATGGGACAATGATAATTAATAGTGATGGAGATAATAAGATTAAAGTACTTGTACCAAAAGAGTTCTTACCAGACCTGTGAACTCGGATCGACTTATGAAAGAAATAGATGAAATAGATTTTATGGGGTGATTGATATGAATGAAACTTTTATCCAAAAACTTTTCGATGTTTTCTCAATTAGAAACAAGCAAAATAATCAAACGGAAATAAAAAAATTTCTAATTCCACAAACATTAAGAAGTCGAGTTTTGATGAGATGTAAAGACGTTTTTCCTGACAGGCTTTTTAAAACATTTCTTGAAGAAATTAATAAATTTTTACTTTATAAGTTAGGATCTATCACTCTAACGGAACATGAAGATATTTATTTTGAAAGAAGTGAAGAAACTATAGACTATTTAGGAAAATGTTCAGGAGAAGATTTTCTGGATTTTATAGAATATATTTTTCGAGTAGATAGTTTTAATCATTTAAAACTTAATCGTTTTGAATTTGTAAAAGAATTAAACAGTTTTTTGGAAATGGATGATTTACCCTATCATATTACAGATTTTGTTACAAAAAAAAGGGAAATGAAAATTTCAGGAAAGATCATTCCATTCACTGAAACTATTTCAGGTCCCAAAGTAATAATGAAGGAAAGTCAATTGGTCCACTCACAGATTATTGCTCCGGCTTTACAGTTCTTAAAACATCCAGATTATTTAAATGCTAACAATGAGTTTTTAGAAGCTTTGGAAGATTATAGAAAAGATGACTATAAAGATTGTTTAACTAAATGTTGCAGTTCATTTGAAAGTGTTATGAAAATTATATGTCAGAATAAAGGATGGACATATGAGCAAAAAAACACGGCAAAACCATTAGTAGATATTATAATTAAAAATACAGACTTAGAGCCTTTCTTTGAACAAACCTTAATAATTGTTGCAATATTAAGAAACAAATTAAGCAGTGTTCATGGTGATGGAGTGATTACAAAGGAAATCTCACCTCAGATTGCTGAATATGCAATCAATATGACGGCGTCCTCAATGTTAATGCTTTTGAAACAATCAGGAGAATTGTAGTTGCCCTGGTTAATACGGATAGGCTTATGAAAGAAATAGATGAAATAGAATTTATTAAAAAGTGCCTGACACTTTTCCCTGAAAAAATAAAAAATTTACTTTATAAAAAAAACAGTATAACACCTTAACAGGTGTAACATCTCTCAATGTACTATGTTTCCCGTTTCGTGAGCTGATCTAATGAGGTTGCTCCTTGTTAAAAATTCATGACTTTGGGCAGCGTCCTAGTAGTGCTAAATGGTGGGTGTACCATTGATGAAAATAAAAAAATTAGCCCATGAACAACTACCAGGAATGCATTTACAGGTTTAAAAACCTTCTTTGAAGCATCTGAATTATTTAATCTTGTCATTACTACCTCCTCCTTCGTCATGTTCGAAGGTTTTTCTTTAGATTGCACTAACATAAGACACTGCCTCAGAACGTTGCGCGCTCCCCAAAATCTAGAATTTTATTTACCTCTTTCTATCTTCCAATATATTATGTTATAACTCTTAAAACTTTTCAACCTCATTTGCCAACTGTCACATATAAATTTGCAATTTAAAAATATTCGGTTTTATAATTTTATCTATCTAAAAAAAATAAAATTTTCAAGTAACAAAAGGTGCATTATTGGTCTGTCAGTATTTGCAAAAGATTAAACAAAGATATAATTTTGAAACAAAATATTATAGAGGATGATGACATGAGAGATTTTACCGACATTTCTACTATCATTGCTAGTATCGCAACACTTATAACTCCTTTGATTGTTTTATTCACACTTCTTGAAATGAAAAAACAACGCAAAAGTGCCCTTCAACCAGATGTAGTTGTAAGAAACCCAGCAAAGAACATTCGTTTTTGGTGGGGAGTGATAATATATCAATCAACAATTTCGAAATTATTGATGCGCATCTTGAGAAAAAATCAATAATTTCATACAAAAAGTATTTTTGTGGACTGGCACATTATACTCAATATGTTGCTTGAAGTGTTTCGTTAATCCTGATATTATGTTTTTGCACAGAAGGTGATCATGAAAACAATTATTTTATTATTTATGTTCTTTACAACATTTATTTCAGCAGAGGATTTATATATGCCGATTAATATCCAAAAGGGGTATATAAATAAGACAAGATCTGAATCAGGAAAGCCTGGTTTGAAATATTGGCAAAATCAGGCAAATTATAAGATAAACATCAACTTTGATCCATATACATCTGTTTTAAAAGGAAATGAGATCAAATTGATATAAAATTTACTGGGATTTGGAAACAAACCATTTATAAACTTTTTTTCCTCCTAAAACAACCATTTTTTTTGAATTTAAATATTAATGATTAAATTTCTTTACATATTGTTTTTTTTATGAAAAAATTTAATATGATAAGCAATGACAAAAAAAAGGACTTGAAAACCAGTCCCCCAAACATTCACAAAAAAGTATTATTAAAAGTTTTTATAGGAATTAGTCTTTTTATCCCGTTTGTAATTTACCTGTTTGAATTCCATGGTTCTATTTCAGCAAACCATGTTAGATGGGCTGAATTTGGTTCTTATCTTGGAGGGATATACAGTACATTTGCCTTTCTTATCCTTGCATACACAACAAATATTACTAGAAAACAATTTAAGACTCAAAATGAAGATAATATATTCTTTAAACTATATGATTCTCTTCAAAAACGAATACTTAATAACTCAATAAAATCCAATAATATAACAGAACATTTAGCACATCAAACCTTAAAAATAATGGCCGAGAAATTCTATAAAAACCTTGAAGAGCAAACTATAGATGTTGCAAAAAGATTATTATGCGAAACACCGGATGATATTTCCAACTTACACTTTACTAAAATATTTGAAGCAACAAAAAACAATCAATCTCATAGTGACGTCTCTGAATATAAACGTGAATTTATAAAAAACATCAATAGTCAAACAGATTTTGCATCCAAATGGGAAACTCTAAAACATTACATAGGTACAAATGACTCTATGTCTGAAAATCTTCGAATAGCTCTCAAACATACCGGAAGTGTTAATTTCTACAAAATACCTTTCTTTAAACGTCAACAATGTTATAAAAGAGCAGTAGAAAATTTATCTTATGAATATGGGGAGTTTCTAGATGGTTACTTCAAAAGCATTCGCTACCTGATAGAATTTGCAGATAATTCAGCAAATAGAACGCTATATATAAAGTTTATAAAATCCCAACTATCCAAATATGAATTAATAATAATATTTTACTTATTTGCTGGACTTGAGAATGATTCAATAAACAAGAATAAGTTTCACAATTCAGGAATATTAGACGGACTACTGACAATGGATTGCCAATTATTAATACTTGATACCCCATCTATAGAAACACTGAGAATTGAAATAAATAATATATTCAATGAGTAATTTACCTATATGTGCAAGTCAACATTCTAGTCATAAATGAAGGGGAGGGGGATAACTTTTGGGAAAAAAGTGCAGTAATTCGACATTCACTCTTGCAAATGTCTAAAAAATGGCGTTTGGCATTCACTATTTATTACATATAATGAAACAAAATGGCGAGATTTGGCTATGTTTTTTTTGCAATTAGCTCTCTTTAATATGTTTTTTCTTTAAAATACTCAAGAAATTCTGATGGTGAAAAAATACGATAAGTATCTGCCTGATTTATTGGAAAGTGTTTTAGGTTTCCTGTAACCAATGCCTCTACTTTTCCGGAAATGGCCACTTCAATGAAGGGCTTATCATCAGGGTCAGGAAGATTTTTATTGGTGGGGATGCTTGAAACAAATTGACCGTTCTGTTCGATTAATTCTATAAATATATTGATTTGTTCTTTGTTAAATTTAAATTTTTTTCTATTTAGAACCTCTCTGTATTCTGACAATATTCGTGCGTCTATATAAATTATTAGTTCTTCAATAGCAAGCATTCTAACAATTTCTCCACATGGTCCATATGGGTTTAGTAATCCGGATACAAGGACATTAGTATCTAAAACAACTTTCATTATTATCTATTTGCCCGTACAGAATGTATCTCTGAATCGATTTCATCCATTGTGATTTTATCTGTCCCTCTTTTTACTGATTCATATTGAAGTGAGGCGACAGCATTTGAAGACCGAACTCTGCGCAAGTCTTTTAGTGTCTGCTCCAAATTATTTTCATCTATGGATGATAGAATAGCTATTGGTCTCCCATTATTTGTAATGATCAGCTCTTTTTGCTCGGATAGTCCTTCCCAGATCTGTGATGACTTGGTCTTTAAATCCCTTACGCTTATAAATTTCATAACCTTATCTCCCTGTGTGATACATTAAAGTGCTGTTTTGCGCATGATACTGTCACACTTATGAGTCACATATGTTACTCAATATAATAATAGTATAAAAATATTCTTTTTTCAATATTTTATTTTAGAAACTTTTACCTAAAGTTTTCATTAAAATCGTGGCGAAATGCTCAAGATGCTTGCAATAACAAGTTAAGCGATTGAGTCAAATGAAGAATAGTTATACTATTTTGAAATGAAGACGAGTGAGCTTAACACAGTTAGAATGAGTATCTTGGGGATTGCAGTAGGTTTTGATGAAAGATTTAGGTTTTATTTGTTTTTGGCAAGACTTTTGTTATATGGTAAAATTAATTATTAAGGAGTTAGATGTGAAAAACTTATTTTATTCAACAAATGGTAAAGCAGAAAAGGTAGATTTTGAAGGCGCCTTATTTAAGGGGCTGGCACCGGACGGAGGTCTGTATATGCCGGATACTATTCCTGTTATTCCAATGGAAGTAATTGAATCATTTAAAGACATGAAATATCATGAGATTGCATATTCTGTTATGAGATATTTCTTAGTGGATCTTGTTGATGACAAATCTTTAAAAGCGATGACAGAAGATGCATATGATTTTGATGTACCACTTGAAAATGTTTATGACAGAAAATATATTATGAGGCTTGATCAGGGACCAACTGCCTCATTTAAAGATTTTGCCGCAAGAATGATGGCAAGGTTGATGCAGTATTTCATTCAGAAAAAGAAAAGAGACCTATTGATACTTGTTGCAACTTCAGGAGATACCGGCAGTGCAATTGCGAATGCAAACTTTGAGCTTGATAATATTAACGTATGTGTCCTCTTTCCAGAAGAAGAGGTTTCTGATAGACAGAGAAAGCAAATGACGACACTTAAAAAGAATATCTCTGCTATCGCAATTGATGGAAAATTTGATGATTGTCAAGCTCTGGTAAAAATGGCTTTTAGATCAGATGAGTTGACGGATCTTAATCTTTCATCTGCCAATTCAATAAATTTTGGAAGGCTCCTACCTCAGACTGTCTATTATTTTTATGCCTATGCCAAACTCAAAAAAAGAGATGAAAAGATGGTTGTATCTATCCCATCCGGAAATTTTGGAGACATGATGGGGGCGGTAATTGCAAAAAAAATGGGTTTACCTATTGAAAAATTAATTATCTCCACAAATGCGAATGATGCATTTCCCAAATTTTTAGAAACCGGGAATTATAAAAAAAATGATCCATCGATATCATGTATATCAAATGCAATGAATGTCGGACATCCAAGTAATCTTTCAAGGCTTGTTGCTTTGTATGGAGGTAATATGGATGAAAATGGGACTATTATTAAATCACCGGATATGGAATTGATGAGAGAAGAAATATACTCAATCAGTGTTGATGATCAAACAACCCGGGAAACTATTAAATCTGTTTATGAAAAACATAAGGTTGTAATAGAGCCGCATGGAGCTGTTGGATGGAAAGGACTCGAAACTTATCTTGATATTAAAGATGATGAAGAGAAGCTCTATGTTTCAGTTGAAACAGCTCACCCTGCAAAATTCCCCGATGAGATTAAAGAGGCAATTTCTATTGATCCAGAATTACCGGAGTCACTCCAGGGATTGGAAGAGAGGTCTGAAGAGTTTGATAAAATGACTCCAACTTTTGAGAATTTTAAATTCTATTTAAAAAGAAAGTTCCAATAGGTGAAAAAATGAAATATTTAATAATTTTAGGTGATGGAATGGCCGATAGGCCTATTGCTAAACTTGGAGACAAAACTCCCTTGATGGTTGCCAATAAACCAAATATTGATAATCTTGCAGAAATAGGTCAAAATGGATTTCTTAATACGATCCCGGATGATATGCCAACGGGTAGTGCTGTTGCAAATCTAAGTGTTATGGGCTATGATCCAAAAAAATATTTCAGTGGAAGGGGTGTACTCGAAGCAGCGAATATGGGAGTAAAACTTGAAGCAAATGATCTTGCTTTTAGATGTAACTTACTAACACTTGATAATGATGCAATAAAAAATCACTCTGCGGGTCATATTTCTACTGAGGAAGCAAAAATACTAATTGAGACTCTTAATGAAAAATTAGGGACAGATAAAATAAGATTTTATCCTGGAATAAGCTTCAAGCATCTTCTTGTTATAAAAAATGGAAGTGAAAAAATTGAATGTTTTCCGCCACATGATTATCCTAATACTGATTTTAATGAAATACTGGCAAAACCTATTGATAATGCCGGGAAAGAAACTTCTCGATTAATAAATGAATTAATAGTAAAATCCCAGGATATTTTAAAGGATCATCCTGTTAATAAAAAAAGGGAAGAAGAAGGTAAAGATCCGGCGAATTCAATATGGCCCTGGTCTCCCGGGAAAAAACCTTTAATGCCATCTTTTAAAGAACTCTATGGTCTAAATGGAGCTGTTATATCTGCTGTTGATCTGATTAATGGTATAGGTGTCTATGCAGGTATGGAGATAATCAACGTAGAGGGTGCAACCGGTTTATATGATACTAATTATGAAGGAAAAGCAGAGGCTGCTATTGAAACATTGAAAGATCATGACTTTTTGTATCTTCATATTGAGGCAACAGATGAGGCGGGGCATGAAGGAAATATTGATTTAAAAATAAAATGTATTGAATATCTAGACAATAGAGTAGTTAAATATATTTTGGAAAATAAGGATAAAATTGGCGATGAAGTGACTATTGCTGTATTACCCGATCACCCGACACCCGCAGAAATGCGAATTCATACCCGGGAAGCAGTTCCTTTTATTATCTATAGTCCTGATTCAGAACCAGATCAGGTAAAAAAATACGATGAAGAATCAGCAAAAAAAGGAGTTTATAAAACTCTAAATGGAATAGAATTCATGAAAGAGTTTTTGTCAAAATAGAGAGTGATTGTTTCTTGAGAAGAAAGGAGAAGAATAATGGATTATAAGGTAATTGTATTTGTTATCGCAGGAATTGCAGCTGGATGGATGGTTGGATATATAAAATCCTTATTTAAGCTGAGAAAATATAAAAAAGAAATTAAAGAGTTAAATGGACATTTAAACCGGCAAATGAAAATTATTGATGAGGGTAGTAAAGGAATAGAAAAAGAATTACAAAAGTCAAAAAAAAAAAATGAAAATTTAACTGAGACAGTTAACACTCTTAAGCAAAAACCCGGACGAGCGGAACTTAGGCTTCTAAATATATATGATTTAGCTCTAAAGAAGATGAAACTAAATGCTCCTGGTTTTTTTTCTGCATGGGAGGCAACTTTTAAGGATGCAGAAATTGAGTATGAAGGAAAAGAGACTGGATCTGAAGCAATCAAAAAAAAAATACTAAGCCCCGGCCTTTCAAATAATTCATCTGCTCTTGGACAAAAAACGGATTAACCTGGTTGAAGTTTTTATATTTGTTTTTTCTCTTTCCAGAAATATCCGATTAGAAAACCCAAAAGTGACAGACCTAATCCATAAGGAAGTGAGTATGGCCATTTAGGGATTGGCAGGTTAAGCCCATATTCATTGAAGAAAACCAGAATTGAAAACCCTCCTCCAAGAGATAAACTTAATATACCAGCAAGCGGTTTTTTAATCTTAAATAATAATGCAGCCATTCCTGGGATAAAAAAACCTTCTGCCATAATTTCAGATGCAAGTCCAAGCGTTTTTATTATCGATGTAAATCCTAATGCAATTATTATTGCCAGAAAACCACTAAAAATAGTTGCTAGTTTTGCATAAAACAAAAGCTTTTTGTCCGACTTTACATTTAATATGTCTTTTACAATTGTTAATGAACTTATATTTAAGGCAGAATCGGCAGTTGACATGATTGCGGAGGCAATTCCAATAAAAACCAATATTTGACCAAATTTTGGTAGATAGTTTTTAATGATATATCCTAAATTTGTATTTGCATCATACTGCCTTAGAGAAATAGCAATTAATATAATTAGAATATAAATGACAAAAAAAGTCATAAGAGAAAATATGAGTCCTCTCTTTGAAGATCTGGATGATTTAGCAGATATTATCCTTTGCCAAATTATTGGGGATATTACCCAGGCGAGAGTAAAGGAGATAACCATTAAAAGATTAAACTCAATATTTGAAAATAAGTTAAGATCACTGGCTTTTATGTAAATAAATGATTCATTTGAATAAAAAAACAGATATAAAATTGAGAGGGAAATAAGGATCAATTGAATTCCATCTGTGAATATTACAGACAGGTACCCGCCATAAAATGAGTACAGGATTACAATTATCCCGCCTATGAGAACTGTAGTGGTGTAGTTGGTGTTAATAAAGGCTGAGATGAATCTCCCCCATGCAACAAACTGGGATGCGGTCAGGACAACCATATAAAAAAAAACCAGAATTGAAGCTAAAATTGAAATTTTGCTACCATAATAAACTTTTAAAAATTCCGGGAGTGATATGAAGTTGCTTTCTCGTATTTTCTTGTTTAGTAAAATAAAAATAAAAATTGTTAAAAATGTTGGAACTCCAAGCATCCACACGGCATTGAATCCAACCGATATGCCCTTTTCTATTGTAGCAATTGTAGTTGAAGCACCGATCCATGTGGCTGTGATTGTAAAAAAAATTAGCAGTGTTCCTACATCTTTCTTCCCGAAAAAATAGTCTATAAAGGATTTGTTTTTTTTTGAAAGTACTATTCCTGTGAGGGTTAATGCAACTAAAAATATTGTTAATACAGATACAAATAACATTTAGATTTTTACTTTACTTTTAAAATCATAAATGTAAAGTCATCTTTATATGGAGTACCTTTTGAAAACTTGTCTATTTCAACTTGAAATTTATCAGATAATTTTGCTGCGGAAAGTTTGTGGTTTTTTTTTATAAACTCGACTATTCTTTCCTCTCCATATTCTTCACCTTCAGGGGATTCAACTTCCGGTGCACCATCAGTAAAGATGGAAATAATATCACCGCTTTTCAGTAAAATTGTCTCTTCTTCATATTTTCCATCATTAATAAACCCGGTCAAAAAACCACCTTTTGATAATCTTGAAACTTTATTTTTTGAGACATGTATTGGTTCAACATGGCCTGCATTTACATAACTAATCGTTTTTTTTTTATCATCAATTAATATCCAGAATAAAGTAATAAATCGATTGCCTTTTTGTAAATTGTAAATCAAGGAATTAGCTTTTTGAATAAATTTAGATGGTTTGTCTGTGACAAACTCATTCATAGAATGAAATATTGCCTGAGATGAAGCTCCAAGTAGTGCAGCGGATAGTCCTTTTCCCTCAACATCTGCTACAAGAACGGGTGTTTTTCCATTTTGAGCTCTTAATATATCATAATAGTCCCCTCCGACTTCTTTTAAGGGTTGATAAATAACTGAGATCTCAAAATTCTCCAGTTCCGGGAGTTCCTGGGGTAGGAGAGATAACTGAATGTCCTTAGCGATGGTTAACTCTCTTTCCACCTGTTTTGACTCAATTATTTTTTTTACCATAAATGAATTGTCTAATGCAGTTATCGTAAATTTTGAAAGGAAGAATGCATACTCAATCTCTTCTTTTGTTAGCTCAATTCTATTAAATTTTTTTCCAAGTGCTAAATATATAGGCCTACTTTTTGATAAAGATAGATCAATTAAATAATAAATGTTCTTCTGTCCCAATAATGATTTCAATTGACTCTTTTCGTCTGAAAAGTCAGAAATATTTTTAACTAAAAACGGATCTCTAATTTTTTGCAGATCAGCTTTTATGAGTAATTTTTCCTCTTCATCATTACGAAAGCCTCTTCTTTTAAAAACATCATTTTTTAGATCAAAAAAAAAGAGTTTTGTGATACCTAATTGTCCCATTATAGTTGAAAAATAAACCCTGAATATATTGTCTATTTCAAAAGAGGAATATAAGGAATCTGAAAATTCATAAATTGAACTAAATCTGAATTTACTTTGTTTTAATTCTTTGTTCAGATCTGCTACTGATCTATCCACTTAACCATCTCACAATAATTTTTGTTTTTTATAGATTTATATTCAACGGAATCCATTATTCTTTTCATAATTTCAACTCCAATACCACCTTTTTTCTTTTCTTTAATCATCTTGTTTATATCTATTGCAGAATTATCTAATACAGGTGGTTCGCCGGAAAAAATTAATAGGATTTTTAACCCTTTTTTATCTTGTTTTTTTGTTGTATAGAATTCCATTATGATATCAAAGTTTTCATCATAATGATAAGAGTGTTTTATTATATTGGTAATAGCCTCATCTACCGCAAGTGCAATCTTTTGAGACTCTTTCTTGCCAAACTCATTGATAGTTGCCATATGTTTTGTTAAATCAACTATCATTTTTAATAATCCGGTTTTTGCCGGGATAGAAATCTTTAGTTCAGGCTTTTTGGGAAATTTATTTTTTTCCATTATTGAATTTGTTTATCGCTTCTGATTCGTCTTTTAAAAAATCATATATTTCTGTAAATCCAACCAGGTCAAATATTTCGAAGACTCTTTCATTTACGGAACATAATTTGATATCACCGCCTTTTTCCTGGATTTCATCCAGGTACCCCATTATTATTCCCATCCCTGCAGAGCTGATATAGTTAAGGTCTGTACAATTTATTATAATATTAATCGATTTATTTTCAATTAGTTTTATGATCTCTGTTTCAAAATATTCCACATTATGAGCATCTAAATGCCCTTTTGGATACAGCATAGCAATACCCGCAACAACTTTTACTTTTACGCTAAAGTCCATAAGTTACCTCTCCATCATTTATATTTTAGTATATGTAAAAGGAAAATACAAATAAAAAATGAATAAATTTGAATTTCTACTAATTCTGCATTAAAATATATTTTAAATAAGGAGATTATTATAATTTGCCGATAGATCTTCTTGAAAAAATAGTTGATGATTCAATAAAAAAGGGATATTCGGTTTGTTGGGATGCTGATGTAAGTGACAAATATTTTAATTATGACAAAAAAGGATGGGCAGTTGTTCCTGAAAAAGATTATTAAGACTTATCTAAAAAAGAGCAAAAAGAAAAAATTAAAAAACCAGTAAAAGAAAAGAATGATACTCAGGAACTAAGACAGAAACATTATGATAACTATACAACCACAGATGATCATCTTATGTACTTTATTGGAAGAGTTAATGATCAGACTGGAAAACAATTTTATTTAATAAAAAACTCCTGGGGAACTGATAGTGAATTTAAAGGATACTATTACGTATCAAAAGCATATTTCAGGCTTAGAACAATCAATATTATGATAAATAAAGAAGTACTATCAAAAGAAAAAAAGGAAAAAACAAATATTTCAAAAAATTGACAAGTATATAAATTTAATTTAGAATTAACTAATGCAGAATGGGATTGAAAAACCTTGGTATGTGTTGAACGTTAAGCCTAAGCAGGAAACAATAGCCGAGATAAATTTAAAAAAACTTGGTGTAGAGGTATATATGCCTCTATATAATAAGACTGTAAAAAAAAAAAAAGAGAAAGTAAGTGTCGTGTCTCCTCTTTTTTCAGGTTATATTTTTGCCAGATTTGATCTTGTAGATTATTACCATAAAGTAATGTATACCAGGGGAGTAAAAAGTGTTCTTGGAAATACAACCACTATCTGGCTTTTAGATAATAAAAAAATTGAAGAGATAAAAAGCAGAGAGTTGAATGGTATTATTACTTTAAAAAGTAAGAATGATGCTTTTTTTAAAGGTGATAGAGTAATAGTAGATGAAGGAAGTCTGGATGGTTGGGAAGGTATTTTTTATGAGGAACTTCCCGATAAAGAAAGGGTTACCATACTTCTGACCAGTATGGGATTTACAGGCAAAATGACTGTTTCCAGAGATAAGCTGATAAGAAAAGCATAGTTCATATAAAATCTGGCATTAAAGTTTGAATAAAGGAAGTTGCTTGTTTTTGATGACTTATTTTTTGGGAGTAATAGCTGGTGGTCTTTCATAAACTATTTCAGAAGTCTGATTGCTTTCTCCTCTGTGACCAATAAGTTTATCGAGATATTTACCTTTTTTAATCTTCATCTCTCCACTTGCTCTTATTAAACTGTTTTTTAATTCAATGAGTTTTGCACAAACATAATAGTATTCTCCAGCATCTATATAGGTTCCGATTATGATTGATTCTAATTTCCCATACCCTGCATCTTTAAGCTCATTTTTAAGTCTTGTAATGTTTATTTCACCAGTTCTTGGGATAAATTTGTTTTGCTTTCCAAGCCTCAACTCTTTTAATCTAAAACCATTTTTAAAAAGATGATATGATGTTTTTTCCTGTAGATATCTTCCTAATGGCTCAGCTTCATCTAATCTGTTTAGATTGGCAAATGTCAAGACACCTGTCTCTTTGTTTTTTAAAGAGGGGATACGAAGGGAGTCATTAATCATTAAGCTCATTTTTTGGACAGGAATTCCCTGATAGTTATTATTACTAATTATTTTAAATAATGAACAGCTATTAAAAACAAAAGTAAATAATAACAAAATTACTAATTTTCTCATTACTAAATATATCGGATATTATTTTAAAAAAATTAGTATATAGTTTATTAAGTTGCCCAGGCTCTTTGTTATTGTCTTCCAAGAAGAGCTTTGAGCTTTATAAGGAAATGTCTCGGTTTAAATGGTTTTTGAATAAAATCTGTCCCATTAAAGTTTAAAATTTTCTGGATATTATCATCCATTGAGTATCCGGAATTAACTAATACCTTTATTTCTGGAGATATTTCTCTCAATTTAATAAAGGTTTTACTCCCACTCATTTTTGGCATAGACATATCTAATATAATTGCATTTATCTTCTTTTTGTTTTTTAAATACTTCTTAATTCCTTCAACTCCATCAGATGCAATTATGACTGAATATCCATTTTCTAGTAGTATGGTTTCAAGTAATTCACTATGTACTTCTTCGTCATCAATTATTAATATAGTGTCAGTTCCATATAAGGTTTTTGACAGGTCTTCTATGTCTGAATTATCAAAATTGTTTGTTTTTGGAGTATACTTTTTGTTATTCAGTGGGAAGTATAAGTTGAATGTAGTTCCATTATTATCTTTGCTTTGTACATTTAATGCCCCGTTATGGTTTTTAATAACACCATATACCATAGATAATCCTAATCCAGATCCTTTGGCAACTTTTTTTGTAGTGAAGAAAGGGTCAAAGATTTTTTGAAGATTTTCATTTGTTATACCGAAACCATTGTCCTTGATCGATACTTTTAAATATTTTCCTGCCTTTGCTGTCAATGCAAATCTCATCTGGTCTTCTGACGATAAATTAGTCAATTCTGAGTAGATTTTGATAAATCCTCCGTTAGGTAAAGCATCTCTAGCATTTAGGCATATGTTCATGATTACCTGTTGAATCTGTGAAGCGTCTGCTTCAATAAGTGAGGTAGGTTTCATTAAATTTAATTCTATTTTTATAGATTTGTCTATAGTAGGATGCAGAAGATTTGTAACCTCATTAATAACGTCATTCAAGTCTGTCAAAGTAACTTTGTATTTACCTTGTCTTGCAAATCCCAAAAGTTTTTTTGTTAGATCAGCTGCTCTTTCAGCACTTTTTTCAATTGTATTGATATATTTAGATAATTTTTTATCTTTAGACAATAACCTTTTTAACAGGTTTGCATAACCAAGAATACCGCTTAGTATATTATTAAAATCATGTGCGATCCCTCCAGCAAGAAGCCCGATTGATTCCATTTTTTGTGCCTGTATTAACTGTGTCTGCAAAATATGTTGATCGGTAATATCCTTTATAATACCCCTATAACCGATAGTCTCACCACGATTATTTTTTAATAGGTAAGAACTTTCAATAACTATCAATATTCCACTATCTTTTTTTTTTATATTGCTCTCAAAGTTCTTAACATATCCATTAGTTTGCATTAATCGTTTAAATTCATCGCGTCGGGTTCTATCAATATATATGTCATATTGTATTTTTTTTCTTGAAATTTCTTTAAGATTTTTATAACCAAACATATCCAGGCCTGCCTGATTAATTGACAAGAACATGCCATCTGGAGTTGAGGTGAAAATACAATCAAGGGATTCCTCAAAGAGTGATTGATAGCTCAATAAGGATTCTTTTAATTGAATGTTTTTCTGATATATCTCCCTTTTGAGGAGTTTTGAGATTTTAATCTGAACAAATATTTTCCTGAATAAAAAGCTTGAAATTAGAATCAGAGTAAGAGCTATTAAAGCAAACCAGTATGATAAATAAAAAGGAGGAATGACTTCTATATCTTTTATAGAAGAAATATCACTCTCAATTCCACTCCCGTTTATTGCTTTGATCATAAAAGAATATTTGCCCTTTGAAAGATTATTATACCTGACATACCCATCCGGGAATGTTTTTATCTTCCATTTCTCTTCATATCCTTTCAGTTTGTATTTGTATTGTAATGGTCTAGAACCTAAAAGAGAGATCCCTTTATAATAAAACTCTAAAATACTATTTACACCCAGTCTTATTTTTTTTTTTCTATCATATTCAATATTATTTGCTTTAATTTTAATAATTTTCAGTAAGGGTTTGGGAGTTGGGATATCTATCATGTCGGGGGTATATTTTGAGAGCCCCTGATCCATTCCCAACCAGACTTTATCACTACTATCAACAAAACCACCATCTCTATTGCATTCTACACCAACTAAACCATCAAGATGTGTATAATATTTGAAATTTGTTTCATTGAATTTTATCACTCCATTTTTTGTTCCAATCCAATAGTTATTCTTTTTATCTTTGGTAATAAAATAAACCGGGTTTGTTATCTTCCATCCCAATTGAGAAAATATTTGTAATTTTCCTTTTCTCAATTCAAATAAACCTTCTGTACCTCCAATTAAAAGGTGATCTTTTTTGTATTGCTGAACAGCATATGTTGAATTGTATAGCTTGTTTACTTTTGAATAGTATCTTTTCCATTTATTATTGTCATATGTTAATATCCCATTTATAAGAGTAGAAAAATAGATTTTTTTATTTATTAAAAACATTTTGCGAACTGCTATTCTGGGGAAATTACCTGTTTTAACAGGCAATAATTTATTATTCTTAATTCTCCAGATCCCTTTAGACCCTGCAGCCCAAATCCTGTTTTGTCCATCTTCAATAACTGTTACAATGTTTTTGCTTAAATCGTGATCCCATTGTTTTATAAAATTGTAATTTGAACTTGTATCGAATTGAAAGAATCCTGCTGTTCCAGCCGCTACCCACATTCTCTTTTTACTATCAATGAAAATATCAAATGTTCTTGAATCACTGAGGTTTTTTTTTAAAAACTTATTAAATTGTATTTTTTTATAGTTATTTTTCTTTTTTATAGTTAAGCCATTATTATGTCCAAAAACCATTATTCCGGGAGCTATTTCTTCGACAGCTGTAACTTCATTCTCAAATAATCCATTTTTCATGCTGTAATTTTCAAATTGCAAAGATACTATTTTGTCAATGCCTCTTTTGGTACTTGTCCAGATATTTAATTCTCTATCCTGAAGAATTGACGTGATCCCCCTTGTTGCAATTCCATTCTCAGGCTCAAGTTTTTTAACTCTTTTACTTTTTAGATCAAGAAAATATAAGGAATTAATATTTCCAAAAAAAAGTCTTCCCCGTCTGTCATATTCTATAATGGTTTTTCTGGATTCTAAAATATTTCCAATCTCTTTAGTAATTTTGAATTTAAGATCTACTAATTTTATAAACTTCTTATTTGCAATTTTCCCAATCCAGTTGGTTCCGGTAATCCAAATTGTTTTTTGGTTATTCTCAGGTACTATCTTAATTCCGGTTAGACCTGTTCCTTTATTTGGTAAATGAATATTTAATTCATTATTGATCAGTTTATCAGAAACAATTGAAATACCTTTTTTACTTATTACATAAAACTTTTCATTAATTGCATCAATGGATATTATATCATCATCCAGCAATCCATCTTTTTTTGTAATATGTCTCCATTTTTCTCCTGAGTATAGGAAAATTCCATTATTATGAGACGCAAGTCCAATGGTTTTTTTTCCATTTTTTTCTACGATTGCAATACCTGTGGTTTGTGTCTCGTTTATAACCTTTTCTGGACCATTAATTTGTTTCCATTTATCGTTATGAAATAAGTAGCCTCCCAATTCAATCCATCTACTGAATACATAAACAATCCCTTTATTATCCGAAACTAACCATCGCAAATCAGCTGTATTTTTCCTGTCTCCTAAAATATCATGTAGCTTCCACGATAAATTATCAAATTCCAATACCCCAATATTAGAAGAAAACCACATTCGTCCTGAAATATCCTGGACCAGGTTAAATGTTACTCCTGAAGGCAAACCATTTTTAACTGAGTAATTATGGATGTTATAGCTTTGATTAAAAGCTGGTATATTAAAATAAAGAATACTTAAGATTAAAATAATTTTAAAATTATACCTTTTGTTCATTTTTTGATTTTAATAAAAATAAAATTTAAAAGCAAGTGAGTTCATTATATCATTTGTTCAATAATAAAATACCAAAAGGGTATTGTGAAGAGTGAGAACAGTGTTGAGATAGTTATTGTCCCGGACAATAGTTCCTTGTCAATGTCTATAAAATCAATAAAAAAAACACTCATTGCAGCAGTGGGCATTATCGATTCCAATAAGACAACTTTTATAGTTAATTCATCAATAGGCAATAAAATGTTTACAAAAAATACAGTAATTAGACCCAGGAAAAAACCAAAAAATAGACGAAAAAATGCTGATGTTAATGCAATTTTCAATTTTGATAATTTCATTTTTATTTTAAAGCTTAATCCAATTGCAAAGAGGATCATCGGGATCGTTAAGGCTGCAAAGTTTTCTATAAATCCCCAAAAAAGAGACGGAATTTGTAAGGCTGTAATATTCAATAATATCCCGGCTATAGCCGCCATGATTGGAACTATGGCTTTTCTGAATATTATAGAGAAAAATTTTTGTTTTTTTTCTGATGTATTTTTTCTTACTCTTAAAAACAGTAATAAAAACCCCCAAAACAAAAAAACCGGCCAGAAGAACATTGTAAAAAAAACGGCTCTGGTAAATGCCTGTTCCCCATAGAAGGAGTGGATAATTCCCCATCCAAGGAAAGCATAGTTCCCAATAATTGTTGAAAAAAGGTAAGTGTTTTGAAGTTTTTTGTCTGACTTGAAATAGGAGGGGAAATGTTTGGTGAATAGGTAAGAAGAAGCAACAAATAGTCCTGTAAGGACAAAAAATGAAAGGACAGATGGAAATATCTGTCCCAGGCTGCCTACATCTGCTTTGTATAAACTTTTAAATATAAGAAATGGAACACTGACTTTAATAATAAACTTCCTTAATGTTCCTATCTCAGATTCATTAAAGACTTTAAATAAACTGAAAATATATCCAAATGCTATTGGAAGTATAACTGGAATAAAAATTGTTAAGATACTGATATTCTCAATCCTTTAACTTTTATTATTGGGAATAACCCATATATTGTTCTCTATCATTAATTCTGTATTATCGATAAAAACTGACCTGCCCGCACCTCCAGGTCTAAAATCGGTAACAATGTCAACATGCTGTGCCGACCTGTTTAAAGAACCATCTTCTAAATGTTTTTTGATGTTTTCAATTCCTTTTTCCGAATCTGGATGTTTGTCAAATGGTTCATCATAACTTGCCCCGATTGCTATATGGAGAGTGCCTCCAACTTTTTCAACAAAAAGGGGATGTTTTAATGCCTTGGTTATTCCCTGGTTCATTCCAAGAGCAATCTCTCCTATCCTATGAGATCCGTTATCTGTTTCAATAATATTTTTCAATGTTTCAAATCCATTTTTTGCAGAATAGTCTGTAATTACTCCTTTAATTATCTTTAAATATATTCCTTGAATTGTCGCACCATTATAGTAAACAGGGAGGTCCACGAATATTTCGCCTTCAACATTATTAGCATTGGGGCTCGTATATACTTCACCATCCGGAAAGTTTCTTGTTCCTGTGCACTTGACTGCATTTCTATCTGTTATATCCAGTTTTAATTCAAGATGTTTTTTTGTATCCGGACACTCTGTAATTACTTTTATCATATTTGCTTTCTCTATTAATTGAAATAGTGGCTCTTCAATAGAATCAAGCTCCCTGGGGTCAGTTATTGAAGCACTTACTATGATATCTGAATACTCTTCTATAGACATTCCTTCAATATCAGCGAATCCTTTTGTAGGGAAAAGAGTAATTACCCATGGTTTGGACAGTCTGATCGATTTAAATGGTTCATCTGCGATTATTAATGCTTTTTCGGTCTTCTCCGGTAAGTTTGAGAATAGATCAGGGTCCTCTGCGCCAAGGACTTCAATATATTTTGTCATTGCTTCATATCTATTTCTCTGCCATTTGGGGACATTCTTTATCTGTGTTATAGTGCCATTTTTAGTTATTGAAGAACCCCAGACCATACCTCTATTATTGTCAGGAGCAACAAGATTGATGTCAGCTATTGCCCCGGCTTTAAATATTTTATCCTGCAAGACAGAAATAAGCGGCCAGGTAATATGCTCTCCTTTAACCATTATAATGTCATCAGATTCTATTCTGTCCAGTGAATAGTTCAGGATATAGTCTGCCCATTTTTCCAGATCTTCTTTCTTTATTCTATTTTCCATATTCGACTCCTTTATAAGTGTTAATTTTAGAAAATAATTGAAACTTTGTCAATTAGGAGATTCTTGTTATTCTTGTCTGATTTCATTGACAATAATTTTTTCTTTCTTTATAATTAATTTTTAAATGTATGTAGATATTCTTATTTGGAGCATAAATGAATAGCAATAAGATCATTGATAATGTTGGCAAAAAGCACAAATCAAATGCTGACTCGAATAAGGAACATCATCTGGTAATTCTTTTAAATGGTGAGAAATATTTTATCCCACTGGTGCTTGTAACCAGAATTATTAAAGAAAAAGAGATTTTTCCAATGCCTGAAACCTATGATTTTATTGAGGGTGTTTTTAATTTTTTTGGAGAGATAGTGCCTGTTGTAAATATGAAAAAGATCTTAAAACTTTCTGAATTAGAATTTCTAGAAGAAAAAAAATTCATTATATGTAAGGTTCTTGGTATCAATTTATGTTTTATTATTGATGATGTAGAGGCAGAGTGGGAAATTGATACTGAAAAAATAAAAATAGACACTGTAAAGGTGATTGAAAATGAGTTTATATCGGGTGAATATATTCATGAAGGTGAAGTTATTGGGATTATTGATGTGTTAAATATTGTTTCTACCTATAGATTTAAGGGATGACATTACTTTTAGCAGTATCTCAACTTCAAGTCCCAATTGGAGAATTCAATTCTAGAAAAAAAATGAAGAAAGTTTTAATCAATTTTGCTTTCAATATGAATGAGATTGCAAAAGTTTTTAAAGCAAAAAGTATAAAAAAAAAAGAACAGGATTTACTGCTTTTCAAACTAAATCAGAATAGTTTTGCACTGCAGTTAAAGAACTCAAAAATTTTTCCTGTTTTCAAAATTGAAAAAATGATTGAGTATTCAGGGGAGATATCTAATATAGATGTTTTTACTAAAGGTTGTACATATAATTCTGTTTTTGAAGGATTTATTCTAGATGAAGATAAAATATATGCTGTCCCTGATCAGATATTTCTGTCAGGGAATAGAGAGTCGTTCCAGGAGGTTACATGGAATCAATGAAATTAAAAAAAATGAAAGTTCAAAAAACAACAATTCAGTCAACAAAGTTAAAAATTCTATACCTTTTGATTTCCTATATCCTGCTTATTGCAGTGTCTATAATGTCAAAAGGATTTGGACTAGGGTCTTTTCTCTTTTATATGAGTTTAGTTCTGAGTGCGATACTGTTTTTTGCAGGTTACTTCCTACTTTATAGAGATATAATATATTTTCATGAACTTAAGCGAACACTAGATAAATATAAGGAGTCGAACAGGACCTTTCATCCAGTTTTAGAGAGTACCTTAAATGATATGAGTGGAGGGGACTATTCAAAAACGATTGAACTTGAGAGTAGTGATATTGAAAAATTGGGTGAAAATAGAGGCTTCTTTGATAGTTTGAAAACTGTATTGGAAAAAATCAAATCCAGTAATAGCCATAATCAAAAAATATCTTTTGGATTGGTTGGTTCTGTTCAAACGTTACTGGAAGCATATAATATTCAGGCAAGTGCAAGTTCAGAACAGGCGAGTAGTGTTGCTGAAATTACCGCAACAATGGAAGAATTAGCAAGGACTGCAGCACAGATTGCTGAAAATTCGAATAAGGTTGCAACTCAGGCGAATAGTGCAGATAAAGCTGCCAGAGAAGGATTCGGGCTCATTAATACTGTAATCTATCGAATTGAAAAAATAGATAAAAAAATGGACCAGATATCGCAAAAAACTCAGATATTGGGTACCCAGTCAAAAGAGATAGGTAAGGTGCTTGAAATCATTCATGATATTTCAAATGAGACCCATCTCCTTGCATTGAATGCTGCTATCGAATCTGTTTCAGCAGGTGAGTATGGGAAACGATTTGGAGTTATTGCAGCTGAAGTTAGAAGGCTTGCAGAAATTTCAAGAGAAAATGCAGAAACAATAAAAAAATCGATAGATGAATTCCAAAATTCAATTGATACAACAATACTTGCCATTGATGAAGGGACAAAAATGACTTCAGAGGTTAATGTGACATCCCAGGAGATAAGTTCACACCTGAATTCTATTACAGATAATGTAGCTGAAACATCGCAAAGTGCAAGTGAAATTTCTCTTGCAACCCAACAGCAGCGAACAGCAAGTGACCAGATTGTTTTGACATTGAAAGAGATCTCACATGTTACTAAACAACAGGCAGGGGAACTAAAAAAATCTTCAACAGAGATCAAGCGATTAAGTTTGCTTGCATTAAATCATCAGATACTGACTCAGCATATAATTATAGATTCACCATTCAGTCTAGGGTATAAAATTCAAAAAATAGCCTCACTGCCTGATATAACTGGCATGAATAAGGTAGAACATAATCAGATTCTTGAAAAAATAATAGATGAAAATCAGTTTTTAGAATTAATATTTATAGCTGGAAAGGATGGCAAACTATGTTCATACTCTATTAATAAGCATAACATGGATATAGAGTATTCAATAGAAATAGGAGAAGATGTCGCCTCAAGACCATGGTTTTTCAGTGCATTTGGCTCTGATTATCCATATATATCAAATGTTTATAAATCTGCTTTTTCTAAAGAAGATTGCTTTACTGTCTCAAACTGTATAAAAAACGAAAAAAATGAAATTATTGGAGTCGTAGCAATAGATATAAACACAAAAGAGTGGACTAAGATCTTAGCATAGTAAAAATATGGCTCTTAATATTTCAAAATTTCTTGAACAATTTTTTATTGAGGCTGAAGATAAACTTTCTTCAATTCAAATGAAAATGGTGGATTATGAGAAGAATCCTAAGGATACAGATTCATTAATTTCAATACAAAGAGATATTCATACAATAAAAGGTAGTTCAAGAATGGTTGGGCTCAAAAAAATAAGTGAAATAGCTCATAGTCTGGAAGATGCTATTGAAGCACTGAGCTCCAATAGGATAAATATAACAAATGAGTCAATGGGTGTGCTTTATAGAGGTATAGATATGGTCTCCTCAATGGTTGTGAAGAGAGGAGAAGCAGACCCCAATACTGGCGATAATGATCCTTCTTTTGATAAGGTCAAGGAGGATCTGTCAGAATTATTGACTGGAAAATCAGAAACGACCATTGAAATAGGAAAAGAAAAAAACTTAAAGAATATTAGAGGTAAAAAGAAAATTAATCTTGATTTTGAAAAATTAAGAAAAAATATAAAAAGAAAAAAAAAGAAAGATGTAGCTCCACAGCCGGAGATAAATGAATTAGAGATTGTTAAAAAGGCAGCGAGTTATTTAGCCTCCTCAGTCCTAAAAACGGATCTTAATAAAAAAGATGATAAAGTTGAAAATACCGAAGTTAATAAAAAAGAGTATCTCAAAATTGAGAAAAAAAGGATTGATGTTATTATTAATAAAGTAACAGATATTCTTACTAAAAAATATGTTTTTTCAAATCTTCTCTCAAATATTAAAAACATTAGATCTATTGCAGAAAATATTAATCAAGAATGGGTTAATTTTTATAAAGGAGGATCAGAAGATATTAAAAACAATGATTTAGAAAGAAGAAGTGCAATTACACATGGACTGGAACATATAAATAAAACTCTATGGAATACTGAACAATATTTTGCAACTGATATAAATAGTTTTGAAGGGTCAATTAAAGATCTTTATGATAAATTACTTGAGTTAAAATTGACTCCTCTCTCTACAATTTTTAATATTTATCCTAGATTTGTTAGGGACTATGGCCATAGAAATAATAAAAATATATCAATATTCATAAGAGGAGAAGATACTGAAGTTGATAAAATTCTAACCAAAAAAATTAATGAGCCACTGGTTCATCTTATTAGAAACTCATGTGATCATGGTATTGAATTTTCTGAAGAGAGAATAAAACTCGGAAAACCCGAACATGGAACAATAATCGTTGAAGCTATTAAAAAAGGAAATAGAGTTGAGATAAAAGTAAGTGATGATGGAAGGGGACTTGATAAGGATAAAATTATAGAAACGGCTATTTTAAAGGAGATGATAACTAAAAAGAAAATTGCAGAGATGGATGATAAAGAAATTTATAATATAATATTTGAAGCTGGTTTCTCAACTTCTGATTCTGTATCTGATACAAGTGGAAGAGGAATGGGAATGAATATTGTAAAAAAAGTTCTGCATAGCTTTGGCGGCAGCATTTATGTTGAAACTGAGAAAAATAAAGGTACAACATTTATACTTGATTTTCCAATATCAATTTTCACAAATAGTGTTTTATTTGTTGAGGAAGAGAAAAGAGAGTATGCAATTCCAAGTAATTTTATAAAAAGTATAGTCAAAATAGATAGTGAAAATATCAACGAGAGGTCCGGGTATTCTGTAATTGTCCATAATGATGAAATCTATACAGTTGCCAAACTAAACCAAATACTCTATGGCGAAAGTTCAGGTATAAGTGACAAATCTCTCTATCTCATTATTCCAAAAGGGACTGAAAAAAAAATTGGAATATTGGTAGATAACATCCTCTATGAAACGAATGTTATTATTAAGGAAACTGGACCTTTGCTTGGAAAATTAAAATATATATTTGGACTGATCATTGGAAATAAGGGGGATATTATCTCTGTGCTCGACCTTCATGATCTAACAGAGTCAAGCGAATTTTCAAAAAAGATTAAGATGATAACCCCTCCGTCAGAAAAAAACAAAAAAAAGAAAAAGATTCTAATCGTTGATGATTCAATTTTAGTAAGAGAGATGGAAAAAAATCTTCTAGAGGGTGCTGGATATGAAATAACCACAGCTATTAATGGACTCGATGGATATAATAAAGCGATATCGAATTTATATGATCTAATTGTTGCCGATGTTGAAATGCCTGAAATGGGTGGGCTTGAAATGCTTGAAAATATAAAAAAAATAGAAGGCTATGCAGAAATACCGACAATAGTGTTGAGTACGGTTGAGAAAGAGGAAGATAAGATCAGAGGACTTAAAATAGGTGCAAATGCATGGCTGCAGAAACAGGATTTTAATGATAGAGAATTTATAGATGTAATTAAAAGTTTTATTGAATAATTTTAGAAAATTGGAGAGTATAATTTGATAAGAGTTCTTATAGTTGATGATTCAGCAATGGTCAGGGAAATCCTTAGAGAAATACTGAGTTCTGATCCTGAAATACAGATTGTGGGTGAAGCAGAGAATGGAAAAATTGCGATTGAGCTAACCAAAAAAACAAAACCTGATATCATCACGATGGATATTCAAATGCCTGAGATGGATGGTTTTGAAGCGACAGAATATATTATGGCATATAATCCGACTCCAATAATTATTTTTTCAAGTATAATTGATAAAAAAGAAACGACTGCAAGTCTCAAGGCTATATCTCTTGGTGCTTTAGATGTTATGAAAAAACCAGATATAACTGATGATAGGTTTCAGAGCATTGCAGGTTCAATTATTGCTAAGGTTAAATCCTTAGCCCATATAAGAGTCATTCCACATATAAAAAAGAAAATGGAAGATATTCATAGAACAAAAAATCTAATTGCAGCTTCTGAAAAGAAAACAAAAAATCTAAATTTAGATATATTATTAACTAATCATTATAGAATTAATTATAAAATGATAGGGATTGGAGCATCAACCGGTGGTCCGAAAGCATTGGGAAAAGTATTGTCTGAATTTCCTGCAGACTTTCCCATTGGTATAGTCGTTGTTCAGCATATATGTGAAGGCTTTATTGAGAGTTTAGCTGAATTACTTAATACAAAAATATCATTAAAAGTAAAAATTGCAGAAAACAAAGAGATCGTATCTGGTGGTTGTGTCTATATTGCACCGAGTAATGTTCAACTTTTAATTGATAAAGAAGGGCGAATTGTTTTAAACAAAAATCTTTCTCCCTGGGGAGTTTTTAAACCTTCTATTAACTATCTTTTCAAATCAATGGGAGAAACTCTGGAGGAAAAAGGTATCGGGGTTATATTAACAGGAATGGGAAATGATGGGTCTGAGGGGTTAGAAATAATGTACAAAAAAGGAGCATTTACTATTGCTCAGGATCAAAAAAGCTCATTAATCTTTGGAATGCCTAAAACGGCAATTGATAAAGGGGTTGTTACAAGGGTAGTTAGTTTGGCAGATATTGCACATGAAATAAAATCAATAACAGGATATAATTATGAATAAAAAAATCTTAATAGCTGATGATAGTTCAACAATGCGTTTATTACTTCAAGATATTCTGAAAAATGAAGGCTATACCGTAATAACAGCAGAGGATGGAGTACAAGCTGTAATACTTACATTTGAAAATAATCCGGATCTTATTATTTCTGATATAGAGATGCCTATTATGGATGGATATCAGGTATGTAGATTGCTTAAAAATGAACCAAAATTTTCGCAAACCCCAATCATATTATTAACGTCAAAGGAAAGTTCAGGTGCAGTATTCTGGGGATACCAGACAGGTGCAGATCTATATGTTCTAAAAGATTTCAAATCGGAATATCTAATTGGAGAGATTAAAAAATTATTGTCACAATATCCAAAAACTAAAATAGCTAAAGATTCATTTGTTCCTGAACAGGTAAATCAAACTAAGATAATGGAAAAGCTCAATGTATTTCTGGATAGCCAGCTTTTTGAAATGACATTGATTAATGAGATTAGTCAGGCAACAGTAGATCTCACAAACCTTACAGAGACAATCTCATCATTGCTTAATATTCTTGACAAATCTATTGATAATTATATGATTGGATTTGCTATATTTTCAAAGGAAGAGGAAATAATACTCGGGATAAAATTATCAAAAGAAATTCCTGAGAGATTTCTTGATTTGTTTGAATTTCAGACTTTGGAGGATATAGCGACTCTTATTAATAATGATATCTCCTCCTATAGTATTGAAGTAGAGATTATTGACGAGGAATTGCTAGTTGACAGCGATGATAAAAACCGATCCACGGATGAATTGGACCCAAAATTAATTTATAGTATTCCGCTTAAAGCTAAAGATGAATTTATTGGAATGTTAAGTATCTATCACCCACAGATGGAATCCGTCTCGATTTACCAGAAAAAATTAATTAAAAAGCTGGAAACTTATATCTCAACTGCTATTAATACGATACTTCTATATAATAAAGTAAAAGATCTTAGTATTATTGATAGTCTGACAGGACTGTATAACCGTAGATATGTAATGGAGGCCTATAAGATGGAATTTAGCAAAGCTTCCAGATACAATTCAAATATTAGTATCATTATGATGGATATTGATAATTTTAAAATAATTAATGATACCTATGGGCATCTTTCCGGAGATCTAGTAATTAAGTCTATTTCAGAAATTATTAAGAAAAGTATCAGGAACTTTGATATTCCAGGCAGATATGGAGGTGAAGAGTTTATTTTAATACTTCCTGAAACAAGTATAGATGACACGGTTATTGTGGCAGAGAGAATTCGTGCATCTGTTGAAAGTTTTGATTTTCTTAGTATTGTAAATGAGAAATTAATAGTAACCATAAGTATTGGGATTAGTAATCTTATTACAATGGAATCAAACAAAAATGAATTAGAGTTAATAAAGGTTGCAGATTCAAATCTTTATAAAGCCAAAAAGACAGGAAAGAATCGAGTAATCCATTAAATATGACATCTAAAGATTGTGAAATAAAGGATGATTATTCACCTCAGATTGAAAATAATTTAGTTGAATTAATAAAAGAAAGAAGCGGAATAACTTTTGATTCTGCAAAACGACGTGAATTAAAACATGATATTCTTGTATTAATGGAAGATCTGAAAATTTACTCCTATGAAAAATATTATTTTTACCTTACAGAAGGGAAAAATAGAGAATCTGAAATCAAAAAGTTGATAAATATGTCAACAATAAACGAAACTTTTTTTTTTAGAGTTCAAGATCATTTTATAATTTTGAATGACACTCTAATTCCTAAAATTATTAAAAAAAACAAAAATCAACCCATCAGGATCTGGTGTGCCGGATGCTCATCTGGAGAGGAAGTATATAGTATTGCAATAACAATGTTTGAGTTAAAATCTAAGCATTATGGCGGTTTAGATTTTGAAGTAATTGGTACAGATATAAATGACGACATGATTGCTTCAGCAAAAAAGGGTGCTTATAGTGGTAGAACTTTAAATCTAGTTCCTGAACATTATTTGGGAAACTATTTTGATGAAAAAAATAATCAGTATTTTGTTAAGGATTTTGTTAAAGAAAAGACTTCATTCGAATATTTGAATCTTACTGACGATTTTACCTCAAAGTTTGAGAAAAAATTAGATATAGTTTTTTTTAGAAATGTGTTTATATATTTTAACAGGGAAACAAATATTAAAATAATTGAAAGTTTCTACTCCATTCTAAAAAAGGAGGGCTATCTTTTTCTGGGTCCTTCTGAGACCCTGTGGAAATTAACAGATAAATTTGAATTATGGATGTTTGAAAATTCCTATATTTATCAAAAACCAGGAAATGACAGCATTGAAATAAAGGAAATAGGTCCTCAGAAAATTAAAAAACAACTTGAAGGTGATTACTTTTTTGAAAATCATGAGGATTCTATTGCGAATGAAACAGAGCAATCAGTCTCTTCACAATCAGATGGGATTCAATCTGAAAACAAGACTAACAATGCCGATAGGCTTGCCAAAGCAGCAGATTTTATAAATATTGCAGATTATAAAAATGCCGAGAAAATAATAGATGATATTTTAAAGAATGAAGAGGCAAACAAGGATGCTGTGATCTTAAAACTTCTTGTTTTTAGTAATAGGTCTGATAAATCCGGTTTATTATCTTTTTCAAAAAATATAAGCAATACAGTTCCCGTATTTCCTGAATTACATTATATTCTGGGTAATTATTTTGAGTCTCTGGGAGAAATTGACCAAGCTTTAAATTCATTTAAAAAGGCAATATTTATTGATAGGGAGTTGATTCAACCAAGAGAAAAAATACTGAATTTAAAATTAGCCAGCAAGAATATCCCTGCTGCAAAACTTGAAGCAAAGAATCTAATTATTCAGATTAAGAGAGAAAATTACAAATTTTTCTCATCACAATTTTTGCCAAAGGTAAATATAGAAAAATTAAAAGAACTCTGCATAAAGATACAGGCTTATAAGTAGAAGATTTATAAAACATTGATTTTTTTAGCTTAATGCTTCTTTATAAAAAAAAATAATTCTCCATATTGTTTCATATGTCCAGCGACTAATTCAGGGGTTTTACCAAATCCTGTGAAGATGTCTACTCTTCCGGGAGATCTAATTGCTCCTCCTGTATCCTGATTTAATACAAATACAGTAAATTCTTTCCATTCAATAAGCTCATTATTATTATTGAAAACCGGTGTTTTGGTTTTGATAAAACAAAGTGATCCTTTAGGAAAAATACTCTTGTCGGTTGCAATACTTCTATATGGTGTTACGGGTACTCCTATAGAACCAATAGGTCCCTGCTCTACTTCTCTAAAAAAGACATACGATGGATTATAATTAAATATATCCTCAACTTTATCTGGATTGTTCCTGAGGAATTTTCTTATACTTTGCATTGTTACATCTTGCAATTCCATATATTTTTTTTCAACAAGATATTTGCCTATCGCTCTATATGGATGACCATTACTTTCACTGTAGTTAACTCTAACTGAGCTTCCATCTGTCATTTGGACTATTCCAGATCCTTGAATTTGAAGAAAAAACAGATCAGTTAAATTGTCTACCCATAGTATCTCCAGCCCTTTGTCTTTAAGAATATTTTTACCGTCTATCTCATCTCTTGAATAAAAAGGAATTATCCTATTGCCTTCTGTTATTCGTCCTTTTAGAACAGTAGGAAAGCCCTTTTTGCTTTTAAAGTATGTGAAGTTTTTCAGTTCTATTCTAACCAAATCTCCAGGTTTTTTGTAAATTGGATATTTATAAACTTTCGTTTTTTTATAAGAACCGGATAATCCAGCTTCATAATATCCTGTGAATAATACTTTTTTCGCATTACTTTTATAAAAAGTGTAGTTATTGCGTATATAACTAAAAAAGTTTTCAGAAAGTCCGTAAGTTTTAAGCTTTTCTTTAAAATCTTCTAAACTATCGATCATCTGTTTTATTGTGAAATGGTTTTTTCCAAAATAGACCTTGGCTTCACTGTCTTTTTTATATAGATAGATTAAACTATTTTCGATAGAACTAATAAGTAATTCAGTATCTTTTACATCTTTTAGAACAGGGGGGGGGGTAATTGACAAAGAGTTTTCCGCAGTCCATATTACTTTTTCCTCCTTTCCCTGTTTTAATAATAAAAAGATTAGAATAGTTGCCAATAAAATGATGAATAGAAAAACAAGTTTTTTTTTCAATGGGAAACGACTCCTATTTACCTAATTTTTTTTTTAATTTTGCCCAGGTATCTCTCATAGATACAGTCCTGTTAAAAACCAAAGCTTCTTTTTTTGAGTCTTTTTGATCTAAAATAAAATAGCCCTGCCTTAAGAACTGAAAGTTTGTAGTAAAATCGGCCTCTAAAAGGGATGGTTCAAGTTTACAGTCCTTTAGTACTGTTACAGACTCAGGGTTTATGTTCTCTCGTAATTCTGAATTATCCAGTTCAGAAGGGTTTTCTATGTTGAACAATTTGTCATACAGGCGAATCTCAGCAGAAATTGCATGTTTTGCAGATACCCAATGGGAAGTGCCTTTAACTTTTCGTCCATCGTCTGACCATCCTCCCTTCGTTTTGGGATCATAGGTACATCCTATTTCAATAATATTTCCAGCTTCATCTTTTTCTACTCTAACACATTTTACGTAATAGGCATGCTTGAGCCTTATCTCTTTTCCTGGTGACAATCGGAAATATTTTTTTGGGGGATCTTCCATGAAATCCTCTTTCTCTATATAAAGATATTTAGAAAATGGAATTTCTCTTTCTCCCATATCTGGATCTTCAGGATTATTAGCAGCAGGCAGCATCTCCATTTTATCTTCCGGATAATTGTCAATAACCAGTTTTAGGGGTTCTAAAACACCCATAACTCTTTTTGCATATTTATTCAGCTCTTCTCTAATGCAATAATCAAGAAATGCAATATCAACAGTACTATTACTCTTTGCAATTCCGATTTGATCAGTAAACATCTTTATCGAGCCTGCTGTTACACCTCTTCTTCTGAGTCCTGAAATAGTGGGCATTCTAGGGTCATCCCATCCGTCAACAATTTTTTCATTAACAAGATACAGGAGTGTTCTTTTACTCATAACTGTGTGATTGATATTCAGACGTGCAAATTCGATCTGCTGAGGGTGGTTTTCAGTTTTAAGTGTATCCAGGATCCAGTCATAAAGTGGTCTATGATCCTCAAATTCAAGAGTGCAAACTGAATGTGTGATACCTTCAATCGCATCAGATATACAATGTGTATAATCGTACATTGGATAAACATTCCATTTATCCCCTGTTCTGTGGTGATATACTTTCTTTATCCTGTATATAACAGGGTCTCTCATATTTATGTTGGGAGAACTCATGTCAATTTTTACTCTTAAAACTTTGCTGCCTTCCTCATATTTTCCATTTCTCATATTTTCAAAAAGTTGAAGGTTTTCGTCAATTGTTCTAGTTCTATATGGGCTGTTTTTCCCTGGCTCAGTAAGTGTGCCCCGGTACTCTCTTGTCTCTGTGTTTGAAAGATCACAGACAAAAGCTTTGTCCAGTTTAATCAGCTTTACAGCATAATCATATAATGTGTCAAAATAGTCTGATGCATAGTGAAGCCTGTCATCCCAATCAAATCCGAGCCATTTTACATCCTTTTTTATAGAGTCAATATACTCAATGTCCTCTTTTTCAGGATTTGTATCATCAAACCTCAGATTGCATAAGCCATTATAATCCTTAGCAAGCCCAAAATTCAGACATATTGATTTAGCATGTCCAATATGCAGATAGCCATTTGGCTCTGGTGGAAATCTTGTATGGACCTTCCCATTATTTTTACCATTTTCTATATCACTGTCTATAATCTGTTTTATGAAATTTGTTTGTAATTTAGTGCCATCATTCTGCTCGATATTTTTTTTTTTATCTTCCATTCCTTTCTCCTGATTTATCCTTTTTGTTTATCTTTATGTCTATAAGATTTTTCAAACATAGAGACAAGTGTCCTTTTTGGTAAAAGCCTTTGGATAATGTCTCCAATTTTATTTGAAAAACCTGGAATTAAATGAATCTTACCTTTTTTAAATGCATTTATTGCTTTTTTTGCAGCCTTTCCTGCATCCATATTAAAAATGTTTTTCTCTCCGAATTTATCTTCCAGGCCTGACATTTTAACCATTTCAGTTTTTATCCCACCTGGAGAAAATAATGAAATTGTAATAGATTTATTGTTGTTTTCACCAATCAATGCAAATGTAAAACCTGTTAAGCCATGTTTGGATGAACTATAAACGGCCTGATAGGGTAAAGGCATCAATCCTGCCATACTACTTATGTTTAAAATGCCTCCCCCTCCTTTATTTTTGAAGTATTCAAGAAATAGTAGAGATGTTTCAACTACTGTTTTATAATTCAAATTAATGATTTTTTTGTATGTTTCCATATTTGATGCACTCGCTATTTCATAAGCTGTTAAACCGGCATTATTTATAATTGCGTAAATATCTTCTTCTTTTGTGCAAAAATTGTAGAGTTCTTTACCTGCGTCCTCTTTACTAAGATCAATTGTAAACAATTTCACTTTTGAGTCCGTTTCATTTTCGATCCTTTTTTTTAACGCCTCTAATTTCTCTGTTCTTCTGGCAACAATTATAATATTGGCTTTTTCAACTTTTGATAAATATAAGGCAATTTCCTTACCCAGTCCACTGGATGCACCAGTCACTACGACCCATTTTTTTTCAAAATTCATTTTTTTCATAGGTTTATTATATCCTGAACTGAATGATTAATGCAATGATCAAGGCTATATTGTTGACTTTTTAACTAGCATTACCTACAATGAAGGATGAAAGCTAAAGATCTCCTAAATGGGGGAAATTTTTTTGGAAAATATACTGGAACAATGTCAATTGAAAGGGTTTGTGAAAACACCATATGGCTGATAAGATTGAGATGGATTGCATGTATTGGTCTGCTTTTTGGCGTAATACTGAGCAAGGCTTTCTTTAAAGTCGAAATTAAATCTGTTTTACCTCCCCTGCTAATAGGGATCGGCATTATTATTTTTAATTTCATCTTTTATCTAAGATACTCATTTCTTAGCAAAAGAAGAAGTGAACAGACAAAAGAGTGTGTTGAGAAGAGGTTGATTTTTGTCAATATCCAGATATTTGTTGATCTGATTATGCTTACGGCAATAATTTACTACACAGGCGGAATTGCAACCCCTATCCCTTTTTTCTTTATTTTTCATATGGTAATAAGCAGTATAATGTTGTCAAAAATTAATGCATATTTCTGGGCGGTTTTTACAATTATCACTCAATCGATAATGATCTATTTGGAGCATAGTGGAAAAATTGCTCATAAATATTATTTTTATTTTATCCCTGAAATAAATGACAAATCTGGTTATACTGAGCTGTTTATATTAATCGTTTTTAGTATTACACTTGTAATTACTGTATATTTTGCAACAACAATAATGCGTCCTATCAGAAAAAAACAGCTGGATCTAACTATAATGAAAAATGAACTTCAGGAACAGAAATATAAATTAGAATCAACTAATGCTGAATTGGAAGATATGGATAAATCTAAAACGGAATTTCTTTATCGGGTTGAGCATGAATTAAAAGCGCCAATAGCGGCAATTCTGAGTATGCTTTCTGTGGTTATAAGGGGATATGACTCGGTTGATGAAAATAAAAAAAAAGATTTTCTTAATAGAAGTATTATAAGAGTTAAAAGTATGAAGGATATGGTTAAGGATCTTCTGTCTCTCTCAAGAGTAGATGCAAAAAACTTTCAACTTAATAAAACAGATCTAAAGTTTTATGAAATTATTGAAGAAATTATTGATGAACTGACTCCATATGCTCAAAAAAAAAACATTGGTTTAAAAACTAATCTTGCAGACAAACTTCCTGATTTTTACGCTGATAGAGATGCCTTAACAGAAATTATCAGGAATCTTATACATAATGCAATAAAGTATTCATTTGAAGGTTTTGTGACAATCGCCTTAGTAATGAATAATAATGAACTGATTTTTTCGGTGCTTGATACAGGTATAGGTATTAGTGAAGATGATCTGGGAAATATATTTGAAGAATTTTACCGAACCTCTAATGCAAAGGCATTTGAGGAGGGGACAGGTCTGGGACTCGCACTTGTCAAAAAATTAGTTGAACAGCTTGGCGGAAATATTAAAATAGAAAGTGAACTTAATAAGGGGACCAAGAGTATTATCTCCTTTCCTGTATAATATATTAAGTTTAAAGCCCGTTGTAACTGACAACAGGCTTCTTACTTAAATATTTGATAGAATTATTTAACTTTTAACACATTTTCTATTGCTTCCACAAATTGTTCCTTTGGAAGCGCTCCCATGGACATTTGAGGCTTTTCACCTTTGGGGCAGAAAAGAATTGATGGAATACTTTTGATCTGGAATGCTGCAGCCAATTCCTGTTCCTTTTCAGTATCTATCTTATATATATTTATTTTTCCTTTATATTCTTCTGAAAGCTGCTCCAGTACCGGTGCAACCATCTTGCAGGGACCACACCAATCAGCATAAAAATCAATAATACAAGGTAGATCTCCCTTAAATGCCCAATCCTTTTCTTTCTCATAATCAAATACCTTCTCTTTAAAACTCTCTTTTGATAAAAATTCCATATTTTTTCTCCTTTTACACTCTTTTCATAAACACAAGTTGCCAACAACAACTAATGTTCGAAGCAATTATAAAACAAAAAAAAGTTCTTGTCAACATTGCTTTTAGCTTGATTTTTTTTTATAATTATATTATGTAATAGTATAGTAAAGAAAGATTATGCAATTTTAATAAGAATAGCTTAATTTTGTTAATGTTTTTTATAGGAGTTTGTATGAAATTAAAGAAATATATTATAGTAACAGTAATTTTTATCCTATTGATATTCGGATTATCCGCAGATGATAAAAAATGGGAGATAGATCTTCATTATTCGTCATGGTCAATTAACTTCCTTTCTTCAACTTTGATAGGAATAGCAGAAGATGAAATAGATGATTATGATCCTGAAAAAGGTGAAATTACATTCAATTCTCATGGATCTAATTTAGGTATAGGTGTTAGGTATTTCCCGGCTGGTAAAACAGGTTCTTTTTCACTTGGGTTTTCACATGAAAGAAATAGTTTTCAAATAGACATAACCGGCAAATATATTAAATCTGATTCTATTGGACAGCAAATGGTAGTTGATGGAAATGGAAGTATTATAATAAAGCCGCATGCTTTTCATTTTAATGTCAGGTGGGAAATATTTCCCTCATATAGAATTCATCCATATTTTGGATTAGGTTTTGGAATAGGTGTTCTCAACGGAAATGCAGAAGGATATGCAACATCGGTTACTACTTTATATAATGGAGAAACTATTGAATCTGTTGAATACGAGGAAAATGAAACCCTGAATGAATTTATAAATGAATATAAAGAGGATGGCAACTCTATTCCTATTGGATTTTTCCCTTTTTTGCAAATGGAGTTTGGAGTAAGGGGAGAGGTTGCAAAAGATGTTTATTTATTAGCTGAAATACAGTTTTATACAGGAATCTCCTTCAGAGGAGGGATATCGTATAGATTTTAATTAAAGACTTGTTTAAAAAGAATATCCGATACCAAATTTTATTGATGAACAATTCAAAGTAAATTCCTTAATGTTATAAATAAAATTTCATATCTTCAAACCATCCTGTCCCATTAATACCCGGCATCACTTAGTAATCTTTCTCTGACAAATATAGATTATTATAATTTGGAATAGAAATACCTAGAAAAAATTCAAAGCTGGTTTTCTTTTTTTTAAAATTATTTACTCTCTCTGCCGTCTTCGTCGACAGCAATAATCTTATAGTCATATTCAATTATCACTCCACCAATTCTATCAACATGTTCCGTTACACTTCCAGCAACTTCATGAAATAGTGTGTAATTTGACTCCTCTTTTCGCTTTTTCATTATTTTATACTTTACAATATTCACACCTCTTTCTTTATTTGATGGATTTGGACGCCAGGTAATATTAGAAACATATTCTATTGTAAAAAGTGTTCGGTTTTCTATGATCTCAGACTTCACAGATACTGGAGCTTCAACCCCATATACAAATACTGATTGGGAATAACTATTACTTCCATTCTGATTATCAGTAACTCTAAGTCCTATTGTGTAATTTCCAATTTTACTATATTTATGTGTAAATGGGGCTTTATTAGTCTTCTTTATACTGGAACCATCCCCGAAGGTCCATTTATAACTTACAATATGACCGTCCGTATCGTCAGACCTTGCAGGATTAACTGTTACATATAACGGGTATAAGCCTGATCTAGGGGCATAAGTAAAAAATGCAAGTGGAGGAGTATTTATTTTTATAGCTTCAATTGTTTTTGATGAAGTTCCTGTTTTTCCCTGAGTATCGGTTATTGTTAGGGTTGCAATAAAGAAACCACTTCTACTATAAGTATGCGATGCTGTTTGACCTGTAGCTGTTCCGCCGTCACCAAAACGCCAATCCCAACTAACAATAGTTCCACTATCTGAATATGAAGTTGTAGCATCAAATGAAACATTAAGCGGTATGTTTCCTCTTGAAGGTGTTAATGTGAATAGTGCAACGGGTGCACCAGGCACTATCTCACCAGTTGTACTAAGTAAATCAAGATATACAACATCATTAGTTGCACAAAATGCAATTACACCTTTTAGATTGGCACTATCCAGATCATTACTTACCTTTGCTGGTCTCTTTCCAACTGATTTTTTTAAAAGAGTAAAACCGCTCCATACCCCATTTACCTTCCAGTTATAATATATTGCTGTCCCGCTTGTCCAGCCGCCTTTTTGCATTGAGACTAAAATATTGCTTGAATTTGCAGCATTAATATCACAAAAATGGTAGGTTTGAGGGGAGGCAGTACCAAACATACTCTTACGGCCTACAAAGGAACTTCCTGATTTATATTCATAGTATAAGGTTCTGTTTGGATCTATGCCTTCCCAATATACTACATGAGGAACTCCGCTACTGTCAATATCAAGTCTAGGTCTCTGTACAAGACCGCCCCCATGAACAGAGATCCATCTATCCCAATTACTTCCACTTCTATTTGGTCTTCTAAGATAGGCAACATTATATGACCCGCTATTATATTGACTTGAGACATGGATATAATCATTATTAACAACGACATCCGGATGCTTGTTAGTTCCTGAAATCGGGAAATTTTGAAAACTAATAGTATTTCCATACTTACTGATAAATTGAGATCTTCTGGCTGGAAAATGCATGAAAACTACGAAAACATTCCCGGAATTATCAACAGCTATTCTTAAGTCTTCAATCATTGTACCAGTAACCCGTCCAAAAGTTTGTACGTTTGACCATGTGCTTCCATTAAAATACCTGTACTTAATAGTGTGACTTGTTCCAATTTCATCGCACCAAGCTAAATGAATATCTCCATTTCCACGGATATCAACTTCGGGTTCATAGGAATAGCCGGAGGAGTTGGAAATATTTTTGACAAAAGAAACTTTCCCATTTTCATATTTACTTAAAAAAATATCGCTTCTTCCTGAAGAAATATTGTCTGCTTGATAAGCAACATATATTGTTCCATACGGACCTATTTTTACTTCAGGTTTATCATAATTCATGTTAGGATCATTTGCTATTGTAATCAAGGTCTCATCAGAAAACAGATTTATTGATAGAAGACTAAGAAGAATACCGATTATAATAATAATTACATATTTGTTTTTCAAATTATTTACCTCCATATTATTTTTTGCCTGCAAAATACATTTCTATATCTCAAAACAAAGTTACAAGAAGAATAATATAGTAATTATTAAATATATTCAACTATATTATTGGTTTTTTTGCTTTATAAAACTTTTATTAAAAAAGATGCAACTATAGAAAACCCTCCAAGTTCAACATTAAATCCGGTTGGACTGGCTATTGCACTATCATATTTTGTTTCAAATTCAAAAGAAAAACGGTGATCTATTCTAAAATCAAATCCAAACATCAATGAATATCCACTTGTGCTTCCATTTACATCATTAACTGTCTCATCGTTACCCTGCTCCTTGTATGACACATTGATATACCCCACTGATAAATAAGGTTTTATCGACCATTTTATTGGAGGTGTATATCTGAGACTCAATCCAATTGTGCTCGAATTAAATGTTATGGCTTCTTTGGTATAACTTACTTTTGCATCAGTACTATAAAAATAACCTGTTAGCCACCCACTAAAACCATTCCAGATTGATGCACCTGTTTTAAAACCGTAAATAAAATTATTCCCACCATATATTTCTTTGAGATTATCATCACCTGAATTGAACATGGCAACTGAAGGGCCTATTTTAACTGAAACTTTTGCCAAACCTATAAGGGAAATAGATAAAACTAAAAAAATTACACAAAACAATTTCACTCGCATACTTACTCCTTATTCTTTAAAATATTAAATAGTATGATAATATAAGTTATAAAAAAATACAACTTTATTATTGTTTTGATTCGGATTGAAATTCTATTTCCACCATATCTATTGACTTCAAATGGTAAATATTCTAACATAATTTATGAGAAAAACATTTTTTTATATTGGCCTAGTAGTATTTTTTATAGTAATTGCACTTATAATTTTCTTAAATTTTTTTTATTCAGGAAAAAATTATAAATACCCTATTAATTTTTTAAATAAATATGCAGTGGTTAAAGAATCTTCTTTTATGGAAACGCCTCAAAATGAACCTTTCTATTATTTTCAAAAAGGATGGCTTAAACGAGGGAAAAAGTATTTAATGATATTACCAAAATCAAGTATACGTTTTTTTTCAATTGAAAAAAAAAAACGTACGATTTATATAGAGTTATCGAAGGGCAATTTATTTAATGAGTTAAAAACAATTACTATAGAACTATTATTAAATGGAATTCACTTTAAAAATTTAGAAATTTCTACCAGAAATAATTCGTTTTTATTACCTGCCCCAAAAAAATTTATTAAAAAGGGCAATAATATTCTGGAATTGATAGTAAATAAAAAAAACCTTGATAAACAAAAACAACCAGGATATCTGTATCTAAATAAATTTTCTATCAAAAAATATAAAAGAACAAAAAACTTTTTATTTAAAAATAGTGATAATAGATCTGAAATTATTCAACCTTCACAAAGTCTTTTTGAATATTATGTTGTTCCAAAACGAAAAGAGACTTTTCATTATTCCTTTAAAGCTCGAAAGATTTTCAGTGCGGACAAAATAATTGGAAAAGTTCTTGTAAAATTAAAAATAAAAAATAAGAAAGAGATAACTATAGCAGAATTTGTTTTATCAAATAATAGTAAAAATAAATATTATGGAAAATTTAAATTGGATGCATATTCTGGTAAAATCGTAAGACTTTCATTTATTTTACTTTCTTCAAAAACGTATCTAACAGTTAAGTGGGAAAACCTTTTTATTGAAAAGGAAAATATTAATAATGTTGTTAATAAGTCTATAAAGATGATGGAGAAAAAACCACATATATTTCTAATTTTAATTGATGCGGCAAGATATGATAGATTTGGGTTTTCTGGATTTAATAAAAAAGTTACCCCGATAATAAATAGATTTGCAAAAAAATCATATAATTTTATCAGTTTTTTTGCTCAGGCTCCCTATACAACTGCAAGTGTAGCGACGATGCTTTCCGGTTTATACCCTGAGACACATACCGTAAGGTATAAAGATGATGAACTTCCTGAAAACGTCAGTACTATTTCACAGTATTTAAATAAAAATGGATATATAACAAATGCGATATCTGGCAGCATTGCACTAACAAAAAATAATTTAATAAAGGATTTTAAAAAAACTTTAAATATCAGGAGCAAGAAAAAGTGGAGAGGATCAGCCATGCAAATCGAAAAGTTAAAAAAATTTATAGGAGGAAGTGATTTTTCTAAGCCTAATTTTTTCTATATTCATTTGTTACCTCCACATGAACCTTATATTCCACCCGCACCTTTTAATGAAAATTTTACTAAGACATCCCTAAATAAGATGCGAAAAAGAATCGGCATAAGAGATAAAGCTAATCTCTATTTGAATATTGATAAAGAATATCTCTCTTATATCCATAAATGTTATTTAAATAATCTTAGTTATGCAGACTATCTGGTTGGAGAAATAATTGGCAAACTTAAAGATAATGATATTTTCAATGATTCAATTATTATAATTTCCAGTGATCATGGAGAAGCTTTTTTTGAACATTCAAAGCTTGGTCATAATACAACTAATTATAATGAAATGATTCAAATTCCATTTCTTTTAAAGATGCCCCGGCAAAAAAAAGGAGTCCAAATCAAAAAGAACCATGGATTAATTGATTTAACACCGACAATTCTGGAATTACTCAACATTAATTTCAAAATAAAAATGCAGGGAAGAAGTTTTGCACCTATTCTGTTCCAGGAAAAGTTTAAATTTAATAAAAGGTTCTTATATTCACGAACAGCTTCAAAAAATTTCAATTTAGCATTAATATATGGTGACTATAAATATATATATTATTCAGGAAGAGGAGAACTTTATAATCTTAAAGATGATCCTGATGAATTAAATGATATTTCAAAGGAGAACCAACTTCTTGCAGGATTGCTAAGACAAGAAGCTTTTATAAAAATATTTGAAAGCAACAGAATAAAAAAGCAATATAATATTAAGGGAAAACAAGTTAAAGATAAAAATAGATATCTGGAAGAACTTAAAAGCCTGGGATATTTATAGTAATATATATTTATGTATTTTTAAGTCAATTCTAATTTCTGACTAAAAAATTTCCATAAAATATAAGAGCGTATAATAAAAATATTACTACCCTTTAATAAATTGTAAAGAGAGGTTTTGCTTGAACAGTATCGGTTCAAACATTGACATTTCTCCAACTATCCTGCCTTTTATTGGATACACAGAAGAGGTTGGATTAGGGCGGAATTTACTCAAGTATATAAAATCCGACAAATTAATTAAAAATTACAAGGAATACCGGGAAAAACAGAGAAGATTAAATCGAGAGATAAAATATACAGAAATGATGAAATTTGAGGCAATAAGTACTTTTACTTCTAATGAGATCCATCAATTATTAAAAATTAAATAATTCCAGAATTGAAATATTAGACCCATTATATTAATTATGATATAATGCTTTAATGACTAAAAAAAAGGGAAGATTAAAGATATATATATTAACAATATTTGTATTGATTGGTTTAAGTATAATGTTATTACTATTTACAAAAAAGAATAATTATAAAGATTTACATATAGAAAAGCCTAATATAATTTTTATAACTATTGATACGCTTAGAGCAGATCATATGGGTACTTATGGATATAAGTATGAAACTACACCCAATATAGATAGATTCTCAAAAGATGCCGTTGTCTTTGAATATGCAACAACACCAATGCCAAAAACATCAGCAGCATTCGCCTCTATAATGACAGGTCTTCATCCTTTCGTTCATAAGACAAGACCAATTAGAAGTGTTTTAAGAAAAAAATGGCAAACCATTGCAGAATCACTAAAAATCAGTAATTATAATACTCATGCAATTGTAGACAATTCCAATCTCTCTCCAAAATTTCATTTTAATAAAGGCTTCGACAGTTTTACATGTGTTTGGGATAAAATTAATGATCAATTAGAATCAACTGACTATATAACTACAGAAATGATAAAATTTTTAAATCAAAATAGAAAAGAACCATTTTTTCTATGGGCTCATTATATTGAACCGCATGCTCCCTATCTTCCTCCAGAACAGTTTATAAAAAACTCTTATCCTAAAGGAAGAAACATAAAAAAAATTGTTAAAAAAATTATTATAGGCACAAGTGTTGAAAAAAAAAAAATAAAGACCACCCACCCTTTTGAAGGACATTATCTTTCATTGTATGATGCTTCCATCAGATATAATGATAATGAAATTGGAAAGATAATTGATCTATTTTATAAGAAGAAACTTAATAAAAATACTATATTGATTATTGCCTCAGACCATGGAGAAGAACTTGGAGAACATAATCTTTTTTTTGATCATGGTTATCTCACATTTCCATCCAGTATTAGGGTTCCTCTTATTATCTATCTGCCGGGAAAAGAAGGATATAGAGAGAAAAAACCTGTAAGTTTGATGGATATTTTTCCTACTATCCTTAATTATGTAAAAGTAAAACAACCATATGAAATACAAGGCAAAAATCTCTTTTCAGAACATTCTAAAAACAGAGAATTTTATATTTATGGAAGTCAGAGTTTATCTGTTTTATTAAGTAATGGCAATATATATACTGAAATAAGAGAGCCTTTTTCAAAGAAATTAAACGTTCCAAGGAAGTATTTTTATAATATTTTTAGTGAAGCTCTAGAAAAAGAAAATCTATGGACTAGGAATAAAGTTTTAGCAAAATCCATGAAACGTAGATATGAAAAATATCATGTTTTTAATCCATATCCACCCCATCACAAAAAAAAAGAAAAAAAGCCTAAACTTTCAAAAAAAGAATTAAAAAAATTAAAAACTCTAGGTTATATTGAATAAGAAGAATATATATCTATTTATTAAAAGCTAATTCCGATAATAAAGCGTATCCCTGATAAACCCATACTCATTTTTTCTAAATTTTGCAGTTCGCCGTTATCTGGATTATTCAGCAGGTCCCAGGTTGGAATCCAGGTTGAATTATAAGGGTTTGTCTCATATTTATATACAATCCCCTCTGTATTAATTGCATTATTCTCATCAGATCTTAGAACAGATTTTTCACCTTTAAATGATGAAACATTTAAATATGAGTATTCTAATTTAGCTATTGCATTAAGATTTTTTGTAATCTTTATTGAATATTTGATCCCTAATTTTAATCCAACTGGATTTGCAGTTGTATTAATGATTGTTTTAGTGCTATTGCTGTTTAGTCCATGAAAAGTTATGTTTTCAATATAATGGTGTTTGAGTAAAGTTATATTAGCCTCCAGATATGCAGCAAATTTAGAAAAGCGATACTCTGCACCTATATAAGGAGAATAATATTGAATGTTACTATCTAAGTCAACTGAAATAATTTCAGTTAAATTCTGTCCCCAATCTACTAAATGATTTTGGGTAAACTTATTAATAGTCTTAAAATATTCTACCCCCAGTCTTAAATAGATTTTATTTTTCAAATGGTAATTTATTGATAGGTTTAATGGTATAGCGTTGTATGTATCACTAACATCACCTGTTTGGCTGTATGCAATATTGTAAAAGTCGGAATACTGTTTTAGAATAGCTCCGACTGAATTTGCTCTTAAAATTAAATCCGGGTAGGATGAACGGGACAGATACCCACTGAATTCAAAATTAATTTTACTGAAAAATGATTTAGGTGTTTCTTTAGCAATAAGGGGAGTTTTTTTTGGCTCAGTGGTAGAAGTATCCTGATTGTTTATAGCAATTATTTGAATTTTTAATAGAAATATAATTATAAAAAGGATAAATAAAAATTTTTTCATGTTTTCCTCGTTAATCTCTAAGTTTTACTTCAAACACTTCTGAAAATTCACTAGAGACATCATTGTTATTGACAGTTTTAATTTTTAAATATAGACTGTTATTTGAAAATGGATTAATTTTAAACTCCTGAGAATTAATTTCAGTTGAAAGACTGTTACTGAAATCTTTATTAAAAAAACTAAATTCAATAACCCAATGACTAAAAGTTTCTGCAATATTTTCATCCCATGCAATTTTAATTAATGTTTGAGTTTTATTAAGGATATGAATATTCGTTGGAATTGCAGGAGCAATTTTCTTTATGTATTCAAACCAATGAACTGCCATTAGATGATATCCTTCTTCTGACGGATGAACATTGTCAGACATAAGAGACATGTATCCGCCCTCTTCTTCTGGAAATAAACTGAATAAATTCCAAAAATCAATAACAGGAATTTGTAGAGATTCAGCAATGTCCTTAATTCCATCATTTATTTGTATCGCTCTGCTCCTTAGTATACCTACCCCTGTCCATCCATTCCTTGGTATAAGAGTAGATATAATTGGATACATTCCATAATCCAATGATGATTTTATCATATATCTAATATTGAAAAGAACACTTGATATCGGAACTTCAGTATGAATTGCATCATTCGTTCCATAGTGAAAAAGTAGATATTTTGCATTATGTTTCTTCAAAATAGGATCAAAAAATTCAACAGCTTCATAGGTTTGGGTCCCTGGATAACCTTCATTAATTGTATTTGCACTATAAAGATTTTCATTTATCATTATATCAAGTCGTGGTACATATCCAAGAGATTGAGCGGGTTGTTTATTAATATAACCATATGTAATGCTATCTCCAAAACATAAAAAATCATTATAACTTAATGAATGAGGATAGGTTGGTAGCGGGGTGTCTCGAATAAGAGGCTCTCTTTTACTCTTTTTATATTTTAATTTTGAAATGTCAGTTGTATAATCATAAAGAAATGACTCAAAATCAATATATTTAGCTTTGTAAATTCCTTGAGAAAAGGCAAGAAACTTTATTTCTACCCCTTTTTCTGTTTTTAGTTTCTCAAGTTTAAAGATAGGGACATCTGAGCTGACCTTTTTAATCAATTCCCCTGTTTGAAAATCCAGAACAACTATGGAAAAATCTTCAGTCAAAAATAAAATATATGTGGAACTATAATCAATAAGGATTGGAGTGTAAAAAGAAGTTTCGGAATTTGTTTTAATTATATATTCAGCTGTTTTTGTTTCAAGAATTAGATTGTTTTTTTTAGTGTTGATATCTAATTGAAGTTTAAAAGCATAAAATGATCCCAGATTTGTACTGTATCCGGTGTTAAGTATAGCTTCATAATCAGATTTAGATTCAGAATGAAAAACAATTTTATTGTTTGACGAAATGACATCGACTTTTTTAAGTGATTGTATATAAGTAAAGACGTCTTTATTGATCTTAATTTTGCCTACTATTGTATTCTTTAAACTATTCTCTTCTAACATCAATATTGATGTTAGAAGTAGAAAAAATATCAGACTAAAAATAAATCTTTTCATTTAACCCTTCCTTGTATGAACAAACTTAAACTTTCTATTATTCAAATAATGGACTCAGGTGTCCTTCTGAGTCGACTGTTCTTATAAGATAAAAATAATTATAATTTGCATCTATATTATCAGAATAATCAACAAAACTAAAAACTGCTGAATCTACTTCAGAAACAAAAGAGTACTCTGAGGCATCGTTTGGAGGGTAGGTTCCTGTCTGTAAAGCTCTCCATATCTGATATTTGCTTGTCTGATATCCATTAGCTTCATTTTCAGGATTAGCACTCCATTCCACCTTATACCCGATTCTATTATATATTAAGGTTTTTACTTCAATTTTTTTTGGAGTACCATAAAGGATTGCACTATAAGGAGCTTTAATATTGATAGTTTTATATCCAATACCTAACTTCTCGCTTTCAGTTTTTATAGTAAGTTTTACTTCAATATCTTTACGGAAAACCATATAAGTGTGAGTAATGGTGGGGTCAGAAGATGTCTCAGTTGTTCCATCTCCAAATTCCCATGTATAACTTTCTACAGGCTCTGAATTGGGGATTTCCGTTATGGATGCATCAAATGTGACTTCTGTATCAAAAAAGACTGGAGAAGGGTTTATTGAAAAGTCAGTTTCAAATCCTCCACCACCTTTTATTTCACCCGAGGCAATTAATTTTACACTATTTGGAGTTCCATAAACGATAACAGCTGCTTCACCATTTGCAGATAAATCTATGGCCATACTCATAGGCTTGCTAACTCCGGGAAGTCTCTTATCTCCACTCCAAACTCCATCTTTATTCTTCCAATTATATGGTATTGACAGACCTCCAGAGGTTACTCCTAATTGAGAAGCATACAGAATACTGCCGCCTCTTGTTGCAAGATTTGAAAAGTGATATGTATTTGCTGGAAGCATTTGATGTCCTCGTGTAAATGTTTCGCCATCCCATTTGAAGTGCCAGGGAGTTCTTTTTCCTGTTCCAAATTCATCATGATAAAAATAATTTGGATGTCCATCATCATCGATTGCGATTCTAGGTCTTGCGACATCATGGTTACTGACCAATGCCTTTATATTTGTCCACTTAGCGGTTGCAGTTGTTTTTCTTTGAGCTGTACCTAAGAAATATTTCACTCCACCAGGACGCCATTGATAATCAATATAAATTGTGTCACCTGAAATACCGATATCAGGGTGTTTTTGTCTTCCCCCCATTGGGAAAACCACATTTCCAACCTTACTTCCAATCTTATAGACTAACTTACAGACTACTGGGCCCCAATCCATGAAAACAACAAAAACATTTCCCTTATCATCTACATCCATATGAAGATCTTCTACTTCTGCACCACTTATTCCACCGCCCAGATCATAAATCTGTGACCATTCACTACCATTAAATTTTCTATATTTAATTTTATGGCCATGATCATTACTTTTTGGGTGCTCTGTCCATGCTACATGAACTATGCCATCCTTTATTTGAACATGAGGAAAATAGGATTCCTGACTTGGAGATTGAGAAACATTACCATCATTAGCGCCGACAGATGTAACTTTTTTTCCATCATATTTTTTTATAAAAATATCACTAATCTGTTTTCCAGAATCTCTTCGTTTATAAACAATATAAACATGTCCGGTTTCCTGCTCGATTCTTGCAGCGATATTTTTATAATTATAGGAGTTTGAAAATTCTACGGTAACCGGACTCTCCCATGCATAAATATTAAATATAGATAAAAATAATATAACTGACAAAAATATCATAATTAAATTTAGATTTCTTTTCATTTGCTTACTCCTTATTGAAATATATTATAATACAAAGGCAGCTATGTATTAATAATTTTCCCTTTTTATTCTTTTTCTATCAACCCTACGTCTATTCCCGTTTCTTGAGTTTAGTTTATCTTTCTGTTTTTTAAAGTATATTCTTGTCACTTTTCTCATGCTAATTTCAGATTTGTTCTGAAATATAATTCTTCCTTCTTCAAAATCTAGTGCTGCGATTTTTTTCTGAATATATTTTCCATCATTTAGAAAAACTGTATCCAGTCTATAATTCAGATATTTTTTTTCATCAGGAAAGTTTCTCTTCCTGTTTTCAAAATTTATCATCACAATATCTTTTGTATTAATCTGTAAATCATCAACAAATCCAGTTTTTATTCTATTATAGTACTTTATATCAATGTTCTTCACTTTTCCATCTACCAGAAAAGTAGTGTAGTTTATAACCTCGTTATCAACAAAATTATTTCTATCTCTATATGCTTTTGGGAGAATAGTACAACAAAAATAAATCCTCTTAATTTTAGACACATGTATATCTCGTGAGTGTTTAAATCTGAATACTTTAAATTTTGTACTGTAGGTTATAACAGTATCATAGAATGCCTGTCCATTTTTAAGAAAAATAGTATCTGATTTTCTTTTTAATAACTTTCTCTCATTGGGGTAATTCCAATTATTATTCATGAAATTTAACATCCAGACATTACGAAGATTGAATTTTCCCTGATTAAGAAAACCAATTTTCGGGTGCCTGGTGCTCATGAAATTTACTATTCCTGTAACCTTATTTCCACCCTTAAAAAATGCAGCGCATTTGGCAAGCATTTTAAAATTTGCTTGCCTGGCTAATCCATTAAATGCCAGTACAATAATTAAACTTAATAAAATAACAATTCTTTTTTTCATTTTATTCTCCATTATATATATATTTATTTACCTAATTTAAATGAAATTCCAAAAAGAAGTTCAATACTTCCTAAATCCAATGCATTGTCAGGTGATAATTCAGTTGCTTCCAAATCTTTCTTAATAAAGTTCATTTTAACTAACATACTTAGAGAGACTTTCTTTGAAATTGAATACTTTGTTCCAGCTAGAATATTAAATCCTACAATACTGTCTTTTAAAGTTTCAATTGGATTAACGTCTTCAAATGTGTAATAGCTAATACCAAATCCACCTAGAAAACTAAATTTTTCAGCATTTGCAAATTTATATCTAATATCCAGGCTAACAGGGATATAAGAAAATTTGAATTCATCAGTTGTCCAGTCAGCTGTTGCAGTTTTTGAGGAGTATGCAGCGCTTAACCAAATATCAAGTTTATTATTGATATCAAAAGTTATATCAATCCCCGGATTAATAATTCTTCCATAAATGTCTTCAAAATTAGAAAGAGTCATTTTATTGTATGAAACTGTGGCTCCTAAAGATAATCTTCCAAAAAATGATTTTTTATCTAAACTTTCTATTTCAGTATTTACTAAATTCAGTTTTTTTTTAATATCTGTCCATTGTGTTTTCAGCAGAATTTTTTCCTTATACAATTTTTCTAATTTTTCATTTCTTTCTTTATTTTCTGTAAGTTTTTTTTCATTTGAAAGTCTTTCTTTTTCTAATTTTTCCTGCTTCTTTTTTTCTTTCTCGGCAATTTTTTGAGCTTTAAGAACTTTTTTTTCCTCTTCTTTCTTTTTATCGATTTCTTCTTTTCCCTTTTCTATTTCTTTCTCTATTTTATCTTTATCATCTTTCTTATCTTCTTCCTGGATTTCATCTGTGACAGGAGCTTTGATTTTAACTGGAACAGAGGTTTGCACAGATGCTTTTCCATATTTTTTTTTAACATATTTACCTGTGTTTTTATCAAGTGCCATTATCTTTATTTTTTTTCCATCGTTGATACATCTGACATCATTTGAAAGAACTCCGGTTTTTGTTGATAATAATTCTGAAATAATAACAGCATCATTTATTTTCAATCCATTTTTTATTAATACAATTCCATTTTTATCGGTATGTCCGGTATCAAGAATTGCTTTTCTTGCCTTTTTTCCATTTACAATATAAGCAAATCTGATTGAATTTTCTTTTAAAATAAGATTGCTGGGTAAAGTTATTGCGTCTTCATATTTGTTTACTAAAACAGAAAATTTTGCAGTCATACCTTTAAGGATTGTTTTATTACTATTGGCTATATAAAGCGATGCAGACCCACCTTCATTTTTTTTTGCAGTCGCTTCAAAATTTTCGGACAGTTCTTCAATATAAACATTTACTTTTTGAAGATCTTCAATTTTATCACTGTGATCTAAAAGGTTTATCTTTATTTCATCTAAATTAAGAATTGAACCGATCTCAAAATTATTACTGAGAAGATCACCCACAGTAACTTTTGTTTTACCTAAAACACCATCATCATTTGATACAATTACTGAATTCCTGATTTTTTCTTCCAGTTCGTTTACTATGCTTTGAATGTCTGCTATAAGTGTCTCAGCTTGTTTCTCAGCTCTCTCACTTCTTGTTTTCCAGTTTCGTCTGTTTGTGAGTTTTTTTTTCCACAGAGTGACTTTATTTTTTTGAACTTTAAGTTCTTTTTCATATTTATCTGTATCTAAAGTCAGTATGATATCGCCTGATTTTATTTCGTCACCTTCAGCTTTGTCAATGCTCTTTACAACACCGGAAATCCCTGTAAACAAAGTGATTTCTTTTGATGGTATAACTTTTTTTTCAATATCCTTAAATTCTTTAAATACTATTGGAACTATTGTTTTTGTAATTACTTTGACTCTTCTTGGACATTTTCTTTGCTTATTTGATTCAGAATCTTTTGGTTGTTCAGCATATATAGCTGTACTGATAAAAGCCATCATCAAGATCATTATTACATTTTTTTTCATTAACTGTTCTCCTATTGATTGTAAAGCAAATAATAAGAATTATAAATACATTGCATTAAATTTAAAACATATCAGTAAAATATATACTTTAAAAACTTTATCAAAATTATGCCTTTCAATCTTAAAATAAGTTTTATTATAACATAAAAAATTTTAAAATAAAAGTTAAAATACATCCTCAATAAAGGCGAAGGAGATCTTAGTAAACCAGAAAAGAAGGTTATGGTGGAAATACTGATGAGTCTGTTATTAACCGGCAGCAGCATTTGACAGAGATAGCCCGTAGCCGGAAAGAAAAGATATCTATTAAAGACACTCTTAGACGGTTATTATTTATGTTGAGTAAAGATTGTATTCTTGCTATTGCTAATAAGATAAGCTTGAATGAAGTAAGCTAAAAGATAGATGATAAAACTATCCTAACCCTTGATGCAGGAGATATATGCCATCAATATGGCAGACAGTTTGAGAATATCAGTAAAGAGACAGGATTTTAGAGTTCAAATACCGAGAGTATAAATCTATTGGACAAAGTAGTAGAAAAGGTTTTCAATCGTGGGTTATGGGTAATGGATAGAGGTTATTTTGAATAAAGCTAAATGGAGAAAAATAAATAGAAAGCATAGACCAAAATTTATTTATTACATGCTTTTGAAGGGAGTACAGAATCTATTTGAAGAGATTGGAGATTTGAAAATGAAAAAATGGGGTGATGCCAGCAATAATATTATTGATTATTCCATATATATATGATAACATTCATTCTATTGCAAGAGGAGATGGTATTAAACTTGACAAGAAGTATTAAAATAATTTCATTTATTTCTGTTTTTATTTTAGTTTTATCTATAGGTATTAGGGTTTATGCTCCTCTAGCGGATCTTCCTCCTGATATTTCAATAAGTGGGAGTATCTATACGGATGAAGGTAACCAATGTCATAACTCAAGAAGTAAAATATTATATGATAAATGGTATGAGGATGACTGGCAGGTTACAAGATATAATCCTATTCTGCCTTATGTAAAATTTGCTATATTTAAGATTTTTGGGGTTGGGTTTTTACAGGTACGATCTGTTTCCATTATCTTCTCAATTCTAACTCTATTATTCTTATATTTAATTTTCAGGTCATATTTCTCACCCTTGCTCTCATTATTTGGAGCTGCATTGGTAGGTCTTAACTTTTTTATTGTTATGTATGGGAAAATTGGAACATTTGAAATTCCAATGATCTTCTGGATGATACTTTCTCTTTATTTTATTGAAAAATTCAGAAAAACAAAAAGTTCATATTTCCTGTTTTTAACCGGAGTGACTGCTTTCACAGCATTTGTATTTAAAAATATATCTGCATATTTTGTTCCGGTTCCATTTGTTTCCTATTTTATCTATATCCTGTTTAATGACAAAAAAGAATCTATTTTTACAAAAAGGAATCTGAAAAATAGTTTATTAATAATAGCTGGTACCTTGTCTGTATTCTTAACATGGTATATCCTTTTTTATCTTCCAAATAAAGAGTGGATAATGAGTGCTCCTGGCAAATATATTGGGAATCAAGTTGTTCCAAAAACTATAAGTCAGGCAATTGGAAATTTTTTTGCGTTTAACTGGAAAGAACATTTTTTTAAAATTCCAATTATATGGCTCTTTTCAATTTTATACCTCCCGGTTTTTTACAGAAAATTGATTTTAAAAAAAAGTGATATAACTGATTTAGCATTTACATTTTTCTTTCTTTCTCATACTGTCTTCTTTATGTTTATGAACCATAGACCTACAAGGTATCTTCTTCCTGTTATTTTTGCTATGATATTTATGACTCTACAATTTTTTTCCTATTTATTGAACACAAAAGAAAAACAGGTAGGTCCTTCCATTATTCAAAGGATTCTATTCATTATTCTTGATACGATATGGGTTATTATAGGATATTATTTTTGTTTCTCTCCATTATTTTTTAAGTATTTTGGCATTTTAAAAGCAAAAAAAATATCTATATTTGTAATTATTTCTGCTATAATATTTTCTGTACTAATAAGTTTTATTAAACCAGGATCTTTTTCAAAAATCAGAGGAATGTTTTTTAAGGAAAAAATTGCTTATATTACAGTGTCTATTCTCTTTGCTCTATCACTTTTTTTTAACCTATATTATTTAAAGAAGTGGGATGATAATAAAACATATACCGTATTGAATATAAATAAAGATTTGAAGAAAAATCTTAATAATGCCTTTGTTGCAGGATTAACTGCCCCGGTTTCAGTTCTGGAGAATAAACACAGGTCATTATTTCTTTTTCCGGACTTTGTAAACTGGAATAATGATGGAACAAAAAACGACACATTTATTAAGTATCCAATCTCTCATGCGTTACTGGCAAGTTTTAATCATGAAATATCTTTGTATTTTCAAAGCTGGCCTAAAAGAATGGAAAATGCAAAATTGTTAAAAAATTATAATGTGAAAGATCAGTTTCTTCATTTATATTCATTTATACATCCCTATATAGAAAAAATAAAGAGATTGGATAACCTTAATTTTGAATTAATAATTAAAAATCCCAACTCTGGTAAAACCGATATATATATAAATGAAATTTATTTAAGTAAAGAAAGTATAAATGAAGAAATAAAAGGTTCAGATGTTTATATTAAAAAGGGTAAGAAATTTATTACACTTAATAATGGAACATTAAAAGATCATAGTAGTACAATTGTCAACATTACTTTAGATGAAAGACGAATTAATAACTCAAAATCGATACTTTTTAATATTGAGACATCATTAGAAAAAGAAGCATTAAGATATGAAGGTGAAAAATTTCCAGGAAGAACTGGAATTAATAAAAAAGTTAAAAGTAGTTCAGCAAACTTTGTTAGAGTTTTTGATGGCAAAAAAAATAAAACAGGATTTCTGATTCATGGGCCTCATGTTCCATTTGAATATACACAAGGATTTGTAAAAGCGGAGTTCAGCTTGAGTTTTAATAGAATCAACAACAATATCAGTCCTGTTTGTACAATTGATCTTTTTGATAAGGATAAAAAACAAAAATTTACAGAGAAAACAATTATCCCCAAAAGGGATAAGACAGGTTTAAATGTTTTTAAAAATTACTCTATTTATACACATATTCCTTCAACAAAAAAGATTGAGTTCAGATTAAAAACAGCAGATTTAGGAAATAAGAATGAGAAAGCCAATATTTATATTGACTATGTTGATATTACATATTATCAGGGGAAGACTTTTTTATTTGAAAATTAAAATTTGTGGTACAATTAATTAATGAAATTAACTAATTATCTAAATAAAAAAAAATCAATTGTAATTATTGTTATAATACTGATAATCCTGGTTATGTTGGTAATGTTTTTATCAAAAAAGAATAAATTATCAAACCTGAATCTTATTGCAAACTCACCGGTATATAAAATGCAAAAAAATGCATATCAAAGTTATTTAAATATAAAAAAAAAGTGGAAACTGGAAGGAGTATTTAAGTCTGATGATTTAAATATATTTTATAAAAAACAAAAATGGAATGGAAGAATACGTTATAATGATATCAGTTATCATGCATTTTTTACTGTGAACAATTCCGAAATAAGCTATTCCATTAAGGGTAACGACTTAAAAGGGATTAATTTTAAAATATTTAATCCGAAAAATTCAGTAATGACTTATTTCATAGATATTAAGATAAATAATAAAAAAAAGCAGATTTTTAAGAAACATTTTAGCAAAAAAGCACTTTATAGTGACGAAATATACTTTCCTGAGCCTGTCAATGGAGATCTTGAAATTATTTTTTCATCTACTGGTAAAGGACTTGGTGCATGGATCAATCCCCGCTTAATAAAACAGAAAAAAGACCCAAATATTGTTGTAATTATTATGGTGGATACACTGAGATATGACCATACCTCATTATTTGGATATCACAGAAAAACAACTCCCTTCCTTAAAGAATTAGCAAAAGATTCAGTCTTTTATAATAATGCATTTTCGACAACTTCATGGACACTACCTGCACATGTTTCGCTTTTTAGTGGAAAAAATTTAACAGAACATGGAGTTATTGCTCCAACTGACATTATTTCTTGGAAATATCCATTATTAGCAGAGATATTTCAAAAGAAGGGTTTTGTTACAGCAGCATTCACTGGGGGTGGGTTTGTCGAAGACAGTTATGGATTTTACAGAGGTTTTCAATATTATTCAAATGTTCCTGGTAGAGTATTCAGTATGAAGTCTGCAGAAAGAGTTTTTTCACATTTTAAAAATTATATAAGCCGATTTAAAGATAATGATTTATTTGTTTTTCTTCATACCTATCAAGTACATGCTCCCTATAAAGCGCCACGTGATTATATTAATAGGATAAAAAAAAATGTTAAAGGCAATCTTATTGGCATATCAAAATTTATAAAGGATAAGAAAAATTATTTTAAGCCTATAAATGATGAACAAAAACAATTAATGATAGACCTATATGATGCATCAATTCTCTATACAGACGAAGTTCTTATTGGAAATGTGATGAATTATTTAAAGGAAAAAGGACATTATGATAATGCAACCATTGCTGTGTTGAGTGATCATGGAGAAGAATTTTATGATCACGGAAGCTGGGAACATGGGCATACGGTTTATGGTGAATTAACTAAAATACCACTTATAATAAAGTTTCCTTCTAATAGTGAGAATAAAAAAAATATAGTTGATAATAAACTAACATCTATAAGTGATATTCCTGGAATTATTTTGAAAGAAAATGGTTTTGATAAAAATCAAAAAGATAGTATTCAAATTAGAAGAAATAATTCAGATTATTTAATTCCTATATTACTCCCGGTATCACCAATTATTAAACAAATTACGCCAAAGATATCATTTATGACAAATGATTTTCATTTTATTTATAATAAAATCGACAAAAATAAACTTAGCTTTTTTGACCCATCACCAGTAAAAAAAGAGGTTTATGAACTCTATGAGCACCAAACAGATAAAATAGAAGAAATAAATGTTTATAAAACACACTTAAAACTTCACAAAAAATATAAAACCTTAATAAAAAAATATTTAAATAGATTGGAAAAGATAAATACAAAAAAACATAAAATTGATGAAAAATTAAAAAAAAAGTTAAAATCCTTAGGTTATCTTGGGAATTAATGTTTTTAATGTTAATAGTTACTGTCTTAAATAAGGTTTTATAGACAGCAACTCTTCATCGTTTTTATCTAATATTTTTATTGAATTAATAATAACACCTCATTTCATAGAATTGAAAGCAATTAAAGAGTATATTTCTAACTTTATGAATTTTGCTTTTTTTTGTTATTTTGGCTTTATATGAGCTTTATTGCTATTTATATCAGGAATTTTTATTAGAGCTTGCGAAATTACTGATCAATTATATAAAAAAAACCTTAAAAACAAAGCCTTTGATAACATAATTTTAGTACTTTTTATATTTATACCTTGGGAATTAAATTAATATCTACTAATTCAACATGAGAATCAAAATCAATTGAAATGAATATACCTTCAAGGTTTTTTTTAAATTTCTTAAAGATATGTTCTATTATTTTTGAATTATTGATTTTTTTTGATATTGAATATTTTTTTTTGTAATCCATTATTGAAAAAACAATACTTCCAGTAAAAGGTTCTCGAAGTTTTAGTTGTATTTGTCTGGTTTTTAAATGAAACCAGGAATACCTACGTTTAATTTTTGTAATAGGAAAATTTTCAATTACTTTTACAATAGTATGCTTTTTGTTTATTTTAATAATTCTGAAATAATCTTTTTGTTTTCCAATAAACATTTTAAGATCTTTTTTATTTACTTCAAATTTACTGTTCTCCCAATTAAATATTATATAATTGACTGAATAGTTCTCTAATAACCATTTGATTTTATCATTATTTATAATATTTTTAGAACTATATAATTTTTCATATATAATTGCATTATTTGGAACAGCTCTATATGCTGTCCGGCCATTAATATAATAATTTGAATGAAAAAATGAATTTATTGTGTAACGACTATTTCTAATAGAACGTCTATTAAAAGAGTATATAGGTAATTCAAGTATTATTTTATCTTTTTCCTTTAAAATATTTTTTGTAAATTTTAATTTATCTAAGATAAATCCTTTATTAATATACATATGCTTATAGTTTTCTGCGAAAATAAAAACAAGAATGATAAAAAAAAATGTTTTTTTATGTTTTATTTTTTTAAAAATAATTATAAACCCTTCAACAGAAATTAATGTAATTAGCAGAACTGCTAGTATTAAAATCCTATGATAAAATCTGAAATTAGCCAATTGTGGAATTATTTTTGTAAAAAATCCATAAATTGAAAAATTAAGACCATTAAATATTAAAGAATATTTATAGTATACTAAAATAATAAGTAAACTTAAGGGATAAAACAATTTTAATTCCATTGAGAGAGATTCTCTTTTAAAAATATAACTAAATAACATATAAAAAACAATAAGTATAAATAACCAATTTGCTAATTGATACATTTTATTTATTTCAAAAATAAATGATAGAAAAAGCAAAAAAGTCAAAATAATCGGAATCAAAAAATATTTACTTTTTTTAAAAAGTGGGATAAAAAAAAGAAAAAATATAGTAAATCCTGGGAAAAAAGTTTTAAATGGATCTTTCTCATTTTGAATTCCAATTTTCTTAAGTAACAATGAACCAGAATTAAAAATTTCTGAAGTAGAGATTAGTGTTTTATAATTATTATTAAAATTTCTTTTTAATCCTGCATCTCCAATTGTTGTAAAAAAGGGATGATATATAATTATTAATAATAATAAAAAAGGAAGAACGGATATTACTAGTTTTTTAAATTTTTTTATTGATAAGAATTTATACAAAAAGGACAATAGAATTATAAGTGGAATCAAAATAGCTGTTGAATAAAACCCATGATAAACACTAAATATACCTTGTAAGAGAATAAATAAACCCGTTTTAATTCCATCTTTTATTAGTCCATATTTTAAAAATTTTATAAGAAAATACAAAATATAGGGAATAAAAAAAAAAGAAAAAACATTTAACACTCCAAAATGAGTTTTCTGAAATGGAAGCAAAAGATATATTATTGAGCCCAAATATGATGCTGCATTAGAATTTGAAGTTTCCTTTATAAGCAAAAAGAAACCAATACTCCCAATATATAGTGCAAATAATAAATAAAGAGAATAACAGGAATTTAGATTTAAATTAAAAAGTTTTTTAAAAATAAAGAAGAATAATGACTCTCCATACAGGGGATGACCATGAAAAGTAATATAGGACTCTGGATAATAATAATTCAAATGGTATAAAGAGTTAAAGCCATTTGTTAAAAAATTAATATTCCATCCAATAACACTCATAATATAATATGAGTCAGGGGATGGATTAAATGGAACCTTTGACTCTAAAGCAGATTTTACTATTGGAAAATAAAGCGATATAACTATAACAAAAATAATTATTAATGAGACTTTTTTCATAAAAAAAACCACCTATTTTAAATGTACTTTTCTATGTGTAGCAAACATAAATGCATTTAAACATAAATTTGCATTATTATCAAGTATATTGACTTAAAAAACAGACATAATTACTGGTTAGTAGAACAGGGAGTTTCAACCAGCCTCTCTTAGAACGATAGGTGAACCTCTCAGCTCATACCACTCCCGCCGTCCAAAGCTCATCCTCCTACCCTAAACCCAAAACACCAATGTGCAAATAATCCCGGCATTGTACTACTAACATTATTTAACCACTTTTTTAGCCCCTTTGATGTCATGCCTGAATCGCTTATACTTATTACGAATCCATTTCCATAATCTAAAATTTAACTTAAAAAGGAAGGAACTTAAACATCGTTTATGAAATTATCCATAGTAATTTATCCAACCTTGTACCTTTGGGTTTATCAGTTTCGCAATATCTTCTATACTAAGATCTGTTCTCAAATGTATTTTCATTCTCCGTATTTCACTACCCATTTTCTTTATTGCTTCATTACTAGCTCCGGGTAAAAATTCTTTGAATTTTCTCCCCTTAGGTGATTTTGCTGTTCTTTCACGAAATGAGTATCCCGGAAATGTGAATTCCGAATTTTCATGTTTAGCTTTACGATTACTATCCTTGCAGTAGATAATCTTTGTCTTTTCCGGATGAAGTTCCAGTTTGCATTTTTCCAACCTCTTACTGATTTTAGCTAATACAAACACCGCTTGCCTGAAACTTTTGCAATGTACAATTGCATCATCTGCATAACGCTCAAACGCCAGAGATGGAAACTCTCTTTCCAGCCACTTATTAAATGCATAATGTAGAAAAATATTTACCAAAAAAGGACTATTAACTCCTCCTTGAGGGGTTCCTTTAGAACGTTCTTCAATATTTCCATTCTTCTTCTGTACAGGTGCTTTCAATGTACATCTTTTGAAGATGATAAAAAGCAACTGTTAATAAATCTTTATGAGGCATCAATTCTCTATACAGATGAAACGCTTATCGGCAATGTAGTAAAACAGTTAAAAGAATTCGGATACTTTAAAAATCCTAAAATTTCATAGTAAATTTAAAAAATTGATTAAACTATATTTAAAAAAAACAGTAGTTTTAACCAAAAAAAAAAGCACTATTGACAAAAAATTGGTAAAAAAATTAAAATCACTAGGGTATCTCGGCAATTAATAAATTTTTAATCTCTTTAGTTCCTCTCTAACTTTGACAGAAAATTCTTTTGCTCCTCTTTGATTTAAATGATCGGGATCATGAAAGAAAATCCCATCATTTCTAAAAAACAAATTATGAAAATCTAAAATTTGTACATTTCTGTATTTTTTTATCATAAATGTAATTTTGTTATAGTAATTTTCAACTTTTACTATTTTTGCTGCATATTCATAATAAATTTTTGAAACAGGATATTTAACTAAAATAAGTTTTATGTTATGTTTTAAGCATATTTGCAAGATTTTTTTAAAATATTTTTTGACAGTTTTGTCGAATGATTTTTGCTTATAATAATGTAAACCTATCCTTTGCTTAGTTCTCTTCCCTCTTTTATAAAAAAAATCATTCTTTTTTATTACAAAGCCTTGAAAAACCATTGGTTTGACTCGAGCCTTTCTTTTTTTTGATGGAGTAAAATTAAATATAGTTTTAAATTCACCTAAATAGGGAAATAATTTAGCACTTATATATTTTCCTATAAATCTTAGTGGCATTTTTTTTTCAGATCCAAGTTCCAAATAATTAACATATCTTATCCAGTAAAAGTCATGCCAAAATCTATCTGCCCGCCATGTTGAAAAAGTATGAAGATCAATTGGCAATATCACAGTTTTTAATTTATTATTTTTTTCAAGTATATATTTCAGCTTGTAATAATTATAAATGTAATTTTCTCCAAAAGAGGAGAAATTAAATCCATTTTTAAATACTCTGGGATCAAATCCTGTAGCGGCATGAGAATCTCCTAAAGCGATTATTTCAGTTTTATTTTCAGCTTTATGACATTGAACATCAACTTTATATGCCCTGCTATTATAAAGTTTTTTTTTTATAAATAGATTTGAAAAAAAATAATTTAAACTGAAAAAAATAATAAAAAATAATCCGAATTTTACTATACGTTTGAATATATATTTTTTCGATTTCTTAGAATTGTCCATAAATAAACTCAGTTTTTTGGTATATTCCAAAAATCAATATTGAAAAAATAAAAAAAAAGTAGATACTCCATCTTAACCATATTTTTATGTTATTAACCAACAGAAAAGAGTCCTTTTTTTCAAGAAAATACTCAACAAATAGCAAGATTAATATAGCTATTATTGAGATATAAAAATTACCATAAGATATCCCCCCAATAGAATTGATACTTTGAACTGATTTTCCAGACGCTAAGTTTTGACCAGAGAAAAAACGGCCAATTATAGAAAAAGCCTTTTCAAAAGATTCCGCTCTAAAAAATATCCATAGAAATGAAATTGAAAAAAATGTGAATATTCTTTTTATAAGAAAATGTATCTTTGGTGATTGTTTTAACTTAATCTTTTTCACAAAGTTTTTTCTGATTTTTCTTGTTAATAGTGAAAAAACTAATAATATACCATGGAGGAAGCCCCAAAACACAAAAGTCCATTTTGCTCCATGCCATAAACCACATAATATCATTGTAATGAGAGTGCCTGAAATATATCCCCAAACTTCAACTTTTTTAAATAAAAATTTTGATCGGTCAAATTGTTTCATAAATGAGTAGGATAAAGGGAGAAAGAGGTAATCCCGAAGCCAAAGTGATAATGAGATATGCCATCTTTTCCAGAAATCAGATATTGATATTGCAAAATATGGCTGTTTAAAATTGGCCATTAATTTAAAGCCTAATATTCGACTTAAACCGATCACGATGTCAGTATAACCTGAAAAATCGCAGTATATTTGGAATGAATAAAAAAGAACTGCAATCATTACCGTTGTTCTCGAAAAAGCATCAGGGCTGACAAAAACTGAATCTACCATAATCCCGACCCGATCTGCTATAACAAGCTTTTTAAAAAGCCCCCAGCCAACCAATTGTAAACCTTCTGTAATTTGATTTAGATTGAATTTCAGATCATTTTTAAACTGTTCTAAAAGATTACTTGCTCTATCAATAGGACCTGCAATTAATTCAGGGAAAAAGGATATATATAATGCAAAGTGAACAAAATCTTTTTCAGCTTTTAACTGGCCTCGATAGACATCTGTCAGATAGCTTAATTTTTTAAAAATATAATATGAAATTCCAATAGGTAATAAGATTCTTGCAGGTGAAAATTTATTACTAATATTAAAGGATCCAAATATTGTGTTAATGAATTCAGTAAAAAAATCAAGATATTTAAAGGTAATTAATATGCCTGCATTTATGAATATTATAAGAAGAAATATAAGTTTTTTCTTAAAGTTTCTATTTATACTATCTATCCATAATGCAAAAATGTAATCCAATATAGTCAGGGTTATAAGAAGGAGTAAATATTTATAAGAAAAACTCAAATAGAAATAATAGCTTGCAATAAGCAAAGATAAACTGCGAAAAAAAGGTGAAAGCATAGAACTAACTATCAAAATTATAGTAAAAAATATAAAAAATTCAAAACTTAAAAATTCCATTTAATTCTTTTATCAAAAAATTTTGTCAATCTTCAGCCCATATTTAGTATACATATCCAAGATTTTTTATGTTTTTCTTCATATTTAAATTGTTCATTTATATTTATATTTGTCTAGTTTTATAGCAATTGTTGATAATATCATAAGAGCGTTTTAGAGTCAATTCTGTGATTGATCTTATTACAGTTTTTACTTTTCAATAATCTGTGTTTTATAAATTTAAGAAATATGAACCCTTAAAAAAGAAATAATTAAAAATTCCAAAAATATATAATAAAACCATAAAATACTTGTAAATATCTATTGACGATCACGTTTAAATTGGTACAATGTATAATAAATAATTAAAATTAAAAAAGAGGTGAAAAATGGGAAAATTAGGATCAGATCAATTAATGGAGATGGAACATAAGTTTGGTGCTCATAATTATCATCCTTTGGAAGTAGTTATATCCAGGGCAGAAGGTATTTGGGTTGAAAATCCAGAAGGGGAAAAATTTATTGATATGCTCAGTGCATATTCAGCAGTAAATCAGGGACATAGACATCCAAAAATAATTAAAGCATTAAAAGACCAGGCAGATATATTAACACTTACTTCAAGGGCATTTTTTAACGACAAATGGCCTGTCTTTGCTAAAAAACTTTCAGAGCTAACAAAGAAGGAAATGATCTTGCCGATGAATACGGGTGCCGAAGCAGTTGAAACGGCAATAAAAACTATGAGAAAATGGGGATACCTAAAAAAAGGTGTAAAGAAAGACCAGGCTGAGATCATTGTATTTGATGAGAATTTTCATGGTAGAACAACTACTATAGTCTCTTTTTCAACAGATCCTGTTGCAAAAGATAATTATGGTCCATTTACTCCTGGATTCAAGATTGTTGCATACAATGATCTGGATGCAGTTAAGAATGCAATTAATGAAAATACAGTTGGTATTCTTGTTGAGCCTATTCAGGGAGAAGCAGGAGTTGTAGTTCCTGATGATGGGTTTTTAAAAGGATTGTCCAGCTTATCCAAAGAAAACAACTTCTTATTAGCAGTTGATGAAGTACAGACTGGATTCGCAAGAACAGGAAAAATGTTCGCTTTTATGTATGAGGGAATTGATCCTGATATTATTATTATGGGGAAAGCTCTTGGCGGAGGCGTTTTCCCGGTTAGTGCAGTTGCTGCAAATGAAGATGTACTGGGAGTATTTAAACCAGGTTCACATGGCTCAACATTTGGTGGAAATCCACTAGGTTGTGCTGTCGCTATTGCTTCTATTGATGTACTTCTTGATGAAAATTTGGTTGAAAAATCATATGAACTTGGGAAATATTTTATGGAGCAATTAGAAAGCTTGAAATCTGATAAGATCAAACTTGTCAGAGGCAGGGGTTTATTGATAGGAATCGTTTTAAATGAATCTGCAGGAAAAGCCAGACAATATACAAGTGCATTAAAGGATAAAGGTCTTCTGTGCAAGGAAACACATGACTGGATTATCCGATTTGCGCCACCACTTGTAATTACTAAAGAAGATATCGATTATGCAATAGAAAAGATCCGGGAAGTATTAGGATAAATATTCAATGATAATATTCAGGACGCAAGTTTCTGAGGAGATCGGATTTGGTCACATTAAGAGATCTGCTTATCTTGCGTCCCTGATTAAAAAAAAGAACGATGTTCTTTTTGTATTTAAAAAAGATAAGTCCGCGATCCGATTTCTTGATGAAAAAAAATTCAAATATATCCTTTCAAAAAACTTAGATCAGCTAAATTGGGATCAGGTTACTGGTATTGTGTTTGATATACGGACAATAGGACAACAGGATAGTGATATCCTTAGGATTGCTAAAGAAAAGAAAATAAAAACTGTTCAAATAACCGAACTTGGATTATGCCAGCTTGAGGTTGATGTATTAATAAACTGCTCTAGTGATGTAATTGAACCATTATCCGGAGTGGCAGGTAATGTGTTAAACGGACCTCAATTTTCTATAATGCACCATAAATTTATTCATTTTAATAATATCAACAAAAAATACAGGAAAAATGTTAAAAATATATTGATTTCTCTTGGTGGTGGGGTGAAGTATCGACAATTAAGAGATATTATAGATATATTATATAGAAACAATTATAAGCTAAAGCTGACTGGCGGTTATTATTTAAAAAAATCAGCAAGAAAAATATTAAAAAGGATATATCCAAAAATAAAATTTGTCGGGATTGTTGAATCTCTCGCAAGGCCTCTATATGAGACAGATATTGCTGTTATTGCTGCAGGGACGACTTCCTATGAAGCTGCGGCTGTAGGGACCCCGGCGCTTTATTTTTTTTATAATAAGGAACAGGAGTTTACTGCTGACTCTTTGGAAAAAGCAGGCTTAGGAATAAAAATTTCTAATTTGAAGAATTCTTATAAAGAAAAACTATTAAATGTATTGGATAGTATTACAATGGAAGATAGGGCTTTAATGGGAACTAAAGGTAAACAACTTGTTTTTGGAAATGGTGTTTATAAAATTATAGATTCGCTTGCAAAAATGGAGTTTATAAAAAAATGAGTTTTTCTGTTATTATTACCGCAGCTTCAAGAAGGGTTGCTCTTGTAAAAAGTTTTAAAAATGCTCTAAAAGGTACAAATGGTAAGGTCATAGCTGTAGATTATGATATGTATTCCTCAGCATTGTTTTTTGCAGATGAATATTATAAAGTGCCTCTAGTAAATGATAAAGATTATATTAGTTCTATTCAGAAGATAGCACAGAAAGAAAATGTTAAACTCGTAATACCAACGATAGATCAGGAACTTTTATTATGGTCGGAAGTTAAGGAGAGTTTCGAAGAAATCGGAATTTCGGTTTCTATATCTCCAAAAGATACAATTAAAATTTGCGGGGATAAATTAAACACTTATGATTTTTTTGTAAAAAACGGTCTTCCTTTTCCAGAATCCTTTGATTCTACTGATTTGCCTGATAACTTGAAATTTCCACTTTTTATTAAGCCAAGAATGGGGAGAGGAAGTGTTGATTCAATTCAGATAAATGATTGGGAAGATCTTAATTTTCATATTAAAAAAATTTCAGACCCAATAATTTCAGAATTTCTTGAGGGAGATGAATTCACAACAGATGCTCTGTTCTCAAAAGATGGAAAATTACTTAGATGTGTTCATAGGTATAGACTTGTTGTAAGGGCAGGTGTGTCTGACAGAGGCAAAACATTTAAAAATGTTGAGCTTACAGAATATATTGTTAAAATTGGGAATCTATTGAAACTTGAGGGTGCAATAAACATTCAGGGTAAAATCAAGGATAAAACTATAAAATTTTTTGAAATTAATCCAAGGTACTCCGGTGGCATTCAACTTACAATTGCTTCAGGAGTAAATTTTGCAAAAATACTTATTGATGAATTGAAAGGCAAAAACCATATACCAGATTTATATAATTATGATGAAGGGATTATTATGACCAGTTTTGAGGACAGCCTTTTTCTTGATCAGGAAGGCAATATCAGCAAAATCCAAAATTATGAGTAAAAAATAAAATATTAATTGACTTTTTATTTTTTTAATTTTATATTAATTGTATAATGGAATATAAAAAATATATTCGGGGGTTAGAAGCTTATGAGTAATTTGAAAGTTATTAAAGAAAAAAAATCGGATACTTTAGTCTTCTCCGAGAAACTTCTTAAAGAAGATATAAGGGAATTGAAAAAGGAAATCTTAGCTTCTATAGATAGAGCTGAGAAGATAACTATTAAATTTGATGGATTAAAAGAAACAGACATATTTTTTGTTCAATTATTATGTGCTGCCCATAAATATGCAGTCAAAAAAAAAAAAAATCTGGAGATCTCGGAAGCTCTTCCTGAACAATTGAAGACTGTTCTTGAAAACTATGGTTTTTATAGGGAAAAAGGCTGTATTAAAGAGAAAGAAGATGACTGTTTTTGGTTTAAAGAGGTGACAAATGTCTGATGAAATAGAAGAGTTTGGAGAGATATTCAAAGAAGAAACATATGAATTGTTAATTGAGTTAGAAAATTCACTTATGGAATTGGAAGGTGAACCTGAAAACATAGAGTTGATTGGAAGTATATTTCGGGCATTACATACTATAAAAGGTTCTGGAGCTATGTTTGGTTTTGAAACGATATCGGCTTTTGCACATCAGGTAGAGAATGTATTCGACCTTGTTAGAGAAGGATCTATAAAGGTTACAAAAGATTTGATAGGATATACTTTGCAGGCAAAAGATTTTATTCGTGAAATTGTTGAATCTACCGATTTAACTTCTGATCAGGAGGATATGAAAAACGATATTCTAACTAAATTGAAGGACTATAGTGATAAGAACTCTTCTGATAAGCACAGTATTGAAAAAAAGGTAGATGAGAAAGAGGGAGAAACAATAGAGCCTGAAAAAACAGATATGCAAAGTCTGCAGGACAATGAATTAGAAATAACTTTCAGGATTAGATTTACTCCTTCAGAAAAAATACTTCAAGGAGGGAATGATCCTGCTGCATTAATCTCTGAATTGAGAGAACTAGGAAAAAGCAGTATTGTTGTTCATGTGAATTCAATTCCTGATTTAGATGAGATTCAACCGGATTATTGCTATATCTACTGGGATATTCTTCTTACAACTAATCAAAGTCTTGATACTATAAAAGATATATTCATATTTCTTGATGAAGAGTCTAAGGTTCAAATAGATATAATTGATGAAGGTGATGCTGAAGAAGGAGACTATAAGAAACTAGGACATATTCTTGTAGAGAAAGGTGATCTGTCGATTGAAGAAATGAAGAATGCCGTTTCCAAACAGCCGAAGTTTGGCGAGATTCTGGTTGAAAAAGGAATAGCTGAGCCTGAAAAGATTGTATCAGCCTTAATGGAACAGAAACATGTCAGGGAGGTTAGAAAGGAAAGAACTGATAAGACCGTATCGGCTTCTCTCAGAGTGTCTTCTGTAAAAGTTGATAAACTTGTAGATCTGGTAGGAGAAATGGTCACAGCTCAGGCTAGATTAGCACAGATAAGTATCAATGTTGGTGATAATGAGCTAGTAGGTTTATCAGAAGATATAGAAAGATTAATTTGGGAATTGAGAGACAATACAATGGAAATGCGGATGCTGCCTTTTGGCAGTACCTTTGGCCGATTTAGAAGACTGGTCAGGGATCTATCTGAAAATCTAAATAAGGATATAGAATTGACTACTCTTGGTGGAGAAACTGAACTTGATAAAACGGTAATTGAAAAACTGGGAGATCCACTGACTCATATTATCAGAAACTGTCTTGATCACGGAATAGAGGAACCAGATGAAAGGGTAAAAAAAGGCAAACCAAAGCAAGGGACAATACATCTTTCTGCTTATCATTCAGGTGCAAATGTTATAATACAAATAAGCGATGATGGCGCAGGATTAGATCTTGAAAGGATTGAAAAAAAAGCTATCAGCAAGGGATTAGTGCCTACAGACAGAAAATTATCAACCAAAGAGATTAGCGGTTTGATATTTGAACCGGGTTTTTCGACAGCACAGGAAGTAACCGATGTTTCAGGCAGGGGTGTTGGCATGGATGTCGTGAAGAAGAATATAAACCTGCTGCGCGGATTAATTGATGTTGATAGTGAGTCTGGTAAAGGAACTACTATAAAACTTAAAATACCTTTAACATTGGCAATTATTGATGGTCTATTGGTTGCGATTGAAAATGAAAAATTTGTTTTACCATTATCAATGGTTGAGGAATGTATAGAAATTAAATATAGTGATATAGAGAATGCAAATGGAAGAAATTTTGTAAAAAGAAGAGGTGAGTTGATCCCTTATATTAATCTTAGAGAAGTTTTTAAATTAAAGGATGAAATTCCTCTTTTGCAACAAGTTGTAATAACCAATATTGATAATGAAAGGATTGGATTTGTGGTTGACACTGTTATTGGAGGTCATCAAACTGTCATAAAATCTTTAGGGTCAATATATAAAGACATTGATGGTGTTTCAGGTGCAACAATACTGGGAGATGGTACAATTGCACTTATTCTTGATGCACTTAAAATCATTAATAATGCTGAATTGGATAAGTTAAATAAAGATAAAAAGACTGGGTAAATTATGGGAACAATATTAGATCCAAATACAATATATAAAGCAAAATTAAGTGAAAAGGATTTTTTAAAACTTCAGAATATTATTCAAGGTGAATATGGGATAAAAATGCCTTTAACTAAAAAAGATATGCTTGAAGCTCGATTAAGAAAGAGACTTAAAGCTCACTCTTTTGCTAATTTCTCACAATATTGTGATTACTTATTTTCAGAAGTAGGCATGAAGGAAGAGTTAATTCATATGCTTGATATGGTCACTACTAATAAAACAGATTTTTTTAGAGAAGCTGATCATTTTGATTTTCTTATTAAATCTGTTCTTCCCGGAATGATCACCGGTGAAGGGCTTGGAATAAACAAAAAACTTATGATCTGGAGTGCCGGGTGTTCTACTGGTGAAGAACCATATACTCTAGCAATGGTCCTTAATGAATTTAGAGAAAGGGTCCCAGGGCTTAGTTTTCAATATTTGATTTTAGCAACTGATCTCTCTTCAAGAGTTCTTGAAAGTGCTCAAAGGGCTGTTTATCATGAGAATAAAATTGTCCCGGTTCCGAAAAATGCTAAAAATAAGTATATATTAAGAAGTAAAGACCCTTCCAAAAAATTAGTTCGGATTATTCCTGAATTAAGATCATTGATAAAATTCAGACGATTGAATTTTCTTGATAGTAATTATGGAATGAGAGAGCCCATTGATATAGTCTTCTTTCGAAATGTCCAGATATATTTTGAAAAGGAGACACAACGTTCTATACTTTTAAAAATTTATAATACTATGAGGCATGGAGGGTATTTATTTATTGGACATTCTGAAACTTTAAATGGGTTGGATCTCCCGTTTGAGCAAATAATACCAACAGTTTATAGAAAGGTTTAACTTGAGGAGCTGACTAAGAATGAGAAAAATTAAAGTTTTAATTGTTGATGATTCTGCTAGTGTTCGCCAAACTCTTAATAAAATACTCTCATCTGATCCTGAAATAGAGGTAGTAGGGACCGCCTTTGACCCGTTTAATGCGGCTGAAAAACTGGAAACTATTGTACCTGATGTAATAACACTTGATATTGAAATGCCTCGAATGGATGGAGTTACTTTTTTAAAAAAACTAATGAGCCAGTCACCAATTCCAGTTGTAATATGCTCAAGTCTTGCTGAAAGAGGAGCTGAAACAACTTTAAAGGCAATAGAGTATGGTGCTGTTGAGATAATTGAAAAGCCTAAAATAGGGACAAAAAATTTTTTTGAAGAATCGAAGATCATGATCTGTGATATTATAAAAGCTGCATCAAAGGCTAATGTAAAAAAACTCTCTAATCTAAGGAGTTCATACAATAAAAAACTTTCTGCAGATGCAATAATACCAAAATCCAGATCAGGTGCAATGTTGAAAACTACTGAAAAAATTATTGTAGTAGGTGCTTCAACAGGCGGAACTGAAGCCTTGAGGGTTTTTCTTGAATCGATGCCTTTGGACTCTCCCGGTATTGTAATCGTTCAGCATATGCCTGAAAATTTTACTAAAGCTTTCGCAAACAGGATCAATGGATTATGTGAAATAACAGTTAAAGAAGCTTCTGATAATGATACGATCATACCTGGACAAGCACTTATTGCCCCAGGCAATAAACATATGTTGCTGAAAAGAAGTGGAGCAAGATATTATGTTGATATAAAAAAGGGACCTCTTGTTTCCAGACACAGACCTTCAGTTGATGTTCTTTTTAGATCTGCAGCAAGGTACGCAGGTAAAAATGCTGTAGGGGTTATTATGACCGGGATGGGAGATGATGGAGCGAAGGGAATGCTTGAAATGATGGAAGCTGGAGCGTATACAATTGCTCAGGATGAAAACAGTTGCGTTGTTTTCGGGATGCCCCAGGAGGCAATAAAACACGGTGGAGTAAAAAAGATACTTCCATTAAAGAACATTGCTCATGCCGCATTAAGGGAGTGTTTTTAATGCTCTTAATAAATTCTCTTATTTAAAATAGTTTTGTTATTTCTGCTTCGAATTTTGGATATAATACTTTTTTTTCTGTAATTATCGCTGTAATCATAGAATTAGGCGTTATATCAAATGCCGGGTTAAATACTTCAGTTTCATCCATGGCTATCCTCTGCCCTCTGAAGAAGATCACTTCGTTTTTGTCCCTTTCCTCAATTGGAATATCGGATCCTGTTTTTATTGAAATATCAATTGTTGAAGTTGGCGCTGCAATATAGAATGGGATATTATGGTGTTTTGCTAAAATTGCAATTGAATAAGTTCCAATTTTATTTGCAACATCACCATTACCTGCAATTCTGTCAGCTCCAACAACAACACTGTCTATTATACCTTTTGACATTAGATGTCCAATCATATTGTCTGTGGCAAGTTTTACTTTTATATTGTCTTTTTGAAGTTCCCATACAGTAAGTCTTGCACCCTGCAAAAAAGGTCTTGTCTCACCTGCAATAACAGAAATGTTTTTTTTGTTTTCGATTGCTGCTCTGATGACACCTAAAGCTGTTCCATATCCTGCAGTAGCTAAAGCTCCTGCATTACAATGGGTCAGAACGATCGTATTGTCTGCAAGCAGAATTTGCCCTTTTTTTCCAATGTCTTTATTTATTTCTACATCTTCTTTATCGATAATCTGAGCTTCTTTTACTATTTTTTTTTTTAATAATTCAGGATCATGTTCATATTTATTAAAAACGCCATCCATCCTTTTTAATGCCCAAAAAAGATTTACAGCAGTAGGTCTTGTCGCAGCAATTGTATCATGTATTTTCCTGTAATCATTTTTTAGATTACCTGTAGACTTTAATATTCCTAATGCGACCCCCATTGCAGCTGCGACTCCAATAGCCGGAGCTCCCCTGATTACCATGGTTTTTATACTTTCTGCAACTTCTTCATAAGAGTTGTGCTCAATATAGGTCTCTTCAACAGGCAAAACCCTTTGATCGAGCATATAGACTTTATTATTTTTCCATTCAATTATGGGGTACATATCGACTTTCCTTTAATTTATTTGATATAAATTATCTTAACCATCCAGGAGGTATACTTGATCTTTTGGCTTCCTCTAAAAACTGTTCCAATTTATTTTTGAGATGTGGAACCTGCTGTTTGCTTTTGCTAAGTTCAATTCTAGTTTTTTTTATATCTGCTTTTATCTGAATTTTTGCAGGAATATAATCTGTATTTAAGTTGTCTGTTATTAATTTATTTAATCTTGAGGTTAGAGTAGAAACTTTTTCTTCATAAAATTTAATACTATTCTCAAGATTGATTTTTTCTGATCTCCAATATTCCTGGTCTTTATTTTTATTACTCTCCTGGTTGTCACTGTTTTTTTGAGAGGGTTGGATAATTGAGGATGTAATATTGCTTCCAGACAATTTTACTACTTTTTTTGATGAATTTTTTGATAATTTAATGATATTTTCATTAGTAATTTTAATAACTGATTTTTTGATTTTTTTTCTTCTCTTCTCTTCTTTTTTTTGCAATTTTACAAGATCGTCTTTTGCAGTCAGGTTTGTCCCAACTGCAAAAAACAAAACTACTGATAAAATGAATAAATATTTGATCATTATTTTCCAATAATTGTTATTGTCACCCTTCTATTCTTTTTTCTGGATTCTTCTGTTGTATTATCAAACTCACAATTATTTTCTCCATAAAAATAAGATTCAATAAGTGTGGGATCGATTTTTAGTTTTTCAACTATATATTTCTTTACTGCTTCGACTCTTTCTTTTGCTAATTTAAGATTATATTCAACTCTTCCAATATTACAGGTAAATCCTTTCAGAACAATTGTATATTGTGTTTTGTCTTTAATGAAATCTGCTATTTTAGCTGTTTCAATAGGCTTTGTATCTGAAATACTATTATCGCTTAAATCAAATAAAATAACTAGTTCAAGAACTTTGTCATCCTCTTTTATTTCAATTTCTTTCTGCTTGGATCCAATTTCCGGCAGTTTTTCTTTCCCTTCAAAAACATTTTTTCTGAAAATTGGAAGATGAGTGAACTTATCTCCGATATGTACCGGGTTAGATAATTTCAACAGCTTAACAGTTGAATTAGTTTTTTGAGCAGATACAACAATTCCTGTCCCTGTAATCAATGGGGGGAGATTTTTATTAAATTCTTTGTAAAACAGAAGGAAATCACCTTTTTTTAAGAACGCATTTCCTACATCAACAGCTATCATATAATCGTCTCCAAACATTGTTCTAGTTGCCATTTTATCAGATTTTTTATGATAAACGACCCTTCCATTAATGTCAGATTTAATTAATTTACAATTTTTATAATTAATTTGTTCTTCAAATATTGGTTTTTCCTGTTTATGTTTTATTAGAAAATCACCTATATAGACAGGATGGCAGCCTTCTTTTAGCTTAACAATTGCTTTGTCTTCATAAGTGCATGTTACTATAGCTAGAGACTTTTTTCCATAATATGTTCCAAGAGAGCCTGTTTTGAAAGGATGGCCTACTTTCCCGCCATTTTCTATAACAGAGAAAACATCTCCATCTTTTATTCCATCTTTTGATCCTTTATTTATGTACATTTCGTTCTCATCTGTATAAAAAGTTTTCCCAAGCCATTTCTGTTTTGCTCCAATTATTACTACGTCTTCAGCAATTTTATCAGTGATAAAAAATGAACAGTTAAATTCAGATCTTGATATTAATAAAGATTTTGTTTTGTAAATATACGCTTTTTCATACATTTGTTTTACAGTTTGCTTTTGGTTTTGTCCTATTAATGAAAATGATATTATAAGCATTAGTATTATTATAAATGTTTTTTTCATTTTCTACTCCTGTTTTTTTTTATTTTTTGTCTATAGTTTAATGATGATTTTCTAAAATCTGAGTCTTGATATTCTTTTAATATTTTTTGAAATGCAAGGTCTGCTTTATTATAGTGTTTTTGTTTAAAATAAATATAACCAATTTTATATAGTGCATAATCAGCTTTTTCGCTAAAAGGGAAATATCTATATATAAGTTTATAGTAATTTACTGCGTCGTTTAACTTGTTTAATTTTAAGTAAGACTCAGCTAGCCAGAAGAGGGAATTGTCTATTATCTTGTCATTAGAGTACATTAGAACAATTTGTTCCAATGTCAGAATTGCCTTTGAATAATTTTCTTCAAGGAATAGTTTGTATCCCTTTGCATAGATTGCTTTTTTGTTTTTGTCTTTTTTATCTGTTTTTCTGATTTTTGAAACAGTCAGGTTCTTAGATATTTTTTTTAGATTTTCCTCTGTTTTTATTTGACTTGATTCCAGTTGATATAACTGCTCATTTATCCCTACAATATCTTTTTTAATTCTATCATTGTCAATACTTTTACATGATATCATAACTAAAGTGACTATCAGGAAAATTAATATTTGTTTTTTCATTCTATACCAGTTCTATTAAATCATAAAAAAAAAAAAAAAACAACTACTTATTGCTGTTTTTTTTTTTTCAATATGATATATTGAGTTGTTGTTTATTTTATAATATAGGATAATTATATGGATTTAAGAATAGTTGCTATTGATGATGATAAAAAGATAACAGTATTTTTGAAAAAGGAACTTGAAAAATCAGGTAATATAGTTTTTACTGCAAATAATGGTACTGCAGGATTAGAACTTGTTAAAAAAAAAAATCCGGATCTTGTTATATGTGATATGCTGATCCCTGGAATTCATGGTGCTGAACTAGCTAGGCAGTTAAGGGCTGATCCTCTTCTTACAGATTTAAAAATTATTTTGATGACAGCGGTTTATAAAAAAATCAGCTGGTTAGTGGAATTAAAGTCATTGGCTGATGGTTTTCTTGATAAACCCTTTGGAATTCCCCAGGTAACAGAATTGATTAATAAAGTAATGGTGAAAAATAAAAAAAATAGGAGAGAAGATGGGAAATAAAGTTGTAATAGTAGATGATGATGTAAAAATTGTAATTTTACTTGAAAAAGTTCTTGCCAAGCTGGGATTTGAGGTTTTCAGTGCTGGAGATGGGGATAAAGCTCTGGAACTTGTAAAAAAGGAAAAACCTGATTTGTTGATTAGCGATATGTTGATCCCTGGCATTCATGGAATTGAACTGTCAAAAATGGTAAAACAGGATCCGGACTTAAAGGATACGATTGTAATTTTAATGACATCTGTTTATAGTAAACTTGAATATACATCCAAAGATATGACTTCACAAGCGGATGAATTTATAGAAAAACCAATTGATGTAAAAGATATTATTAGTCTGATTGGCAGATTGAAAGATTGGAGCTGACCTTATCTTAAAAGACAAATAATAATGAATAAATTAAAAAAAGGTGGAAGCAGTGATGTTGATTCTGTTTACAATCGAGAATTTGAGATTCTTGAGAAAGCTTTAAAATATCTTGATTCTGATGGTATTCCAAATGAAGAATTTTATGGAGAGTATAAAAACCTCGCAAAGAATTATAAAAAATTACTGCGGCAGACTATCAAGATAACTAAAGTTGGAGATAGTAACCAGAGAAAGGTTCTTCAGGCAAATGATAAAATTGAAGAACAAAATAGTGAACTTGAAAAAGCAAGAAAAGAAGCTGATAGAGCAAATAGTGCAAAAAGTGATTTTCTTGCGAAGATGAGCCATGAGATAAGAACGCCGATGAATGCAGTTCTTGGAATGACCGAATTGACTCTGTTAACCGATTTAAATGCGGAGCAGCTTGATTATCTGCAAACTGTCAAAAGTGCTGGACAGAACCTTCTCCATATCATAAATGATATTTTAGATTTTTCAAAAATTGAAGCGAAACAGTTAACACTTGAAAGTATAGACTTTGACTTGAATGAATTGATAACATCAACTGTAAAAATGTTAACTGTAAATGCAGAAAAAAAAGGGTTGAAGCTACTCTCAAAAATAGAAAAAAATGTGCCAATTGTTTTGAGAGGTGATTCGGTTCGTATAAGACAGATTATAATTAATCTTATAGGTAATGCAATAAAATTTACATCTGAGGGGAATATTTTAATAGGTGCCGCTCTTGTTGATGAGAAAAATCAGAGAGAGGGAATATTTAACGTGCTTTTTTCGATAACAGATAAAGGTATTGGAATGAATGAGGAACAACAGGGGAAGATTTTTGAAAGTTTTAGTCAGGCAGATAGTTCCACTACAAGAAAATATGGAGGAACCGGATTAGGCCTGGCAATATGTAAACAGCTGTCTGAACTGATGGGTGGAGGCATAAGTGTTGTGAGTGAACCGGGAAATGGTAGTACTTTCAGCTTTTCAGTACTACTAAAACAAGGAGATCCCAAAGTTCTGGAAGAGTTTAAAAAAGAAAAAATGGTTGATGTTAAAGATATCAGCCCATTAAAGATACTTCTTGCCGAAGATAATAAGATGAACATTAAGTTAGCCCTTACCTTTTTAGAGAAGGCAGGACATTCAGTGACAGTTGCATATAATGGTATAGAAGCTTTGAATGAATTAAAAATGGGGCGATTTGATGTGATTCTTATGGATGTTGAAATGCCTGGTATGGATGGACTTGAAGCAGCCGCATTAATAAGGAAAGGTGAGTGTGGAACTGAAAAAAAATCAATTCCTATCGTTGCGATGACCGCACATTCTCTCCCTGAATATAAAGATAAAGTATTTAAAGCTGGAATGAATGAGTTTATTACTAAACCTATAGATCTTGCATTGTTAAACAGAACTCTTGCCAAAATTATTCCTGAATATTCAAATGTAGACCTAAAAGTTAAAACATCATATATCAAACCGGATTTAGATGAAACTATAAGGTTTAATAAAAAGAAAGCTATTGATAAACTAGGTGATGATCTTGATTTGTTCAAACAATTTTGTGGGATGTTTGTAGATGAAATACCTGAGATTTCAAAGCAATTAAATATTGTTATTGAAAATAAGGATAGTGAGGAAATCAGAAAAAAAGCACATTATTTAAAAGGTTCGGCTGCTATGCTTGGATTAGATATTATATGTGAGATTTCAGCAAAGCTCGAAGCTGCCGGGAAAGAGAATAAGTTAGAGGAGACAGGAGAATTATTTAAGACACTCTCAAATGAACTTCTGATTTCAGAAAAATTAATTGCAGAATTATAAAGGAAAAATATGATCAAATCTAAAAGACTTGAAAATGATATGTATGAGAAAGAATCAATTCTTCTTGAAAATGTAGTACAGGGTTCTTTAAATGAAAATCTCTCAAAAGATGAATTACATTCAAAACTTTCTTTTTTAATTAAATCTTATGGCAAGTTGTTAAAACTTATTAGAAAAATAACAAAGGTAGGGGATGCTAATCAGAGAAAGCTTGTTCTTGCATATGATGAAATAGAGAAACAGAAGAAAGAACTGGACAGTGCTTATTATAAGTTAGACCTATTGGCAAGAAAAGATCCTCTTACTCAACTTTCAAACAGAAGAGATTTTCTTGAAAAAGTAAATACAGAGATGGTAAGGTTTGAAAGGGATAAAAAAGAATTTGCTTTTGTTCTAAGTGATATAGATGATTTTAAATCTTTTAATGATAAATATGGACATGACTGTGGTGACTTTGTTTTAAAAAAAGTTTCTGAAGTATTTTCGAAAACAATCAGAAAACAGGATGCCGTAGGCAGGTGGGGGGGGGAAGAATTTATTCTGCTACTTCCTGGATCCCTGGCGGATGGTGCAATAAAGATCGCTGAAATAATAAGAAAAGCGATATCTGAACAGACATATGTATATGGAGATCTAAAACTATCTATTACTATGACTTTTGGCGTATCTATTTATGATGGATCCGGGGATATCGATAGTTGCATTAAAGAAGCAGATGAGGCTTTATATCTAGGCAAACAAAAGGGAAAAAATTGTGTTATATGGAGATAATATGGATAAACTAAAACTTTTTGAGTATTATAATAAGATGTGTAACCAGAATATTGTTCTGGACTTCCAGGGAGTTATTTCTCAGGATCTGCTTGTAGGCATGGCTGAGATGATAAAAAACAAATTCACTCAGAAATTTGGAAAAACAACAATGGTAAAAAAAATGTTTTCCGTATTTATTGAGCTTGCACAGAATATTGCCTACTATTCTTTTGAGAGGGTTGAGCTTGAAAAAGGGAAAGAAAAAGTTGGTGCCGGTATTATTGTTGTAACTGAACAGGATACATATTATACAATTACATCAGGTAATAAGATAGAGAAAGATAAAGCCATGGCAGTTGTAAAACAATGTGAGCATTTGAATAGATTAAATGAAGATGAATTGAAAGTTTATTATAAAGGGAAACTGAGAGAACCAAGACCTGAAGGAAAAAAAGGCGGTGGAGTCGGTTTAGTAGAAATTTTGAGAAAAGCAAAAAGTAAGATAGAGTATAAGGTAACTCCTATCAATGATATAGAATCATTTTTAGTGTTATCTGTGAAAATAGAGGAGATATTATGAAAGATCTAAAAGTTAAAAAAACAAAATACACACTGGATATTGATTTTAATGGAACAACAGGAGTGCTGGAGATGGCTGGTTCCTCTTATCCTGAGAATGCGATTGATTTTTATAAACCAATAATTAATTGGATAGAATCCTTTATTAAAGAAGAAGCTAAACCCATAACTTTGAATTTCAGACTGAATTATCTAAATACTAGCTCGACAAAATGTATACTTGATATATTTGAAATTCTTGAAGAATATAACGAAAAGAATGAGGTAATAGTTAATTGGTACTATGAAGAGGATGATGAAGATATTCTGGAAACTGGTGAAGAAATGGGAGAAGATATGGAAATCTCAATGAACTTCATCCCTATTAAATAGACAGGATTGTTTACAAATTATTCTGATCAAAAAAATATATGATAATTATGGAATGTAATATTCCCACCTCCAGCAACCAGAAACCTCTTTATAAAAGGTTTCCGGTCGCAATAAATTTTTAAAATAATTACATCTTAAAAGGAGACAAAATTCTAATTTAATAAAATGTTAGAATTGCACTTTTATCACAGCCCTCATCTTAGGATGAAAAGTACAGTAATAGCTCCAATCACCTTCCCATTGAAAAGTATGCTTAAAAGTCATGTTGGGAGATAGTGTTGCGGAATTAAAATCTTCAAATAACACCCTTGAGAGATCGCTCGTTGAACTAGGAGTACCACTGTAACAGTATGGTTTGAAGATCCTTTATTAACCCATGTGATCTCTGTGTTTGGGTTGGTTACTGTAATGCTTGTTGGTACAAAATAGTTGTCATATATATATACTGTATTGATTGGCGGCGTTTCATCTTTCGCTTCCGCTACAGCACTTTTCTTGCAGCCTGGTATTGATAATATAGTTAAGGATGCGATTAATAATATTATCAATGTTTTCATCATATCAACCTCCTTTGAAATTGCATTAGCCTATATTGTTATAAATTAACGAAAAATTCAACAAAATTATTTTTTTTTTAAAATTAAATTTAAAATGAAAGAATTATTCCACAATGCTTAAGTAAAATAAGCAATAAAAAATATAGTTAAATCATTTTATTTTCTGAAATTAAATTTTTAATTATATATTATCTATAAACTATTAATATGAAATCTTAAGAAGGAAAAAAGAAGAGAAATCAACGCATTTTTATTTCACAATAATTTTTGTCGAAATAATTGCCATCAGTTTACCTTTCCCATTTCTAAACATCAGTATACCTTTTAACTGTTTCTGGCTCCTGGAAAAATTAAAAATGGGATTGATTATCTGTTTCCAGACTGACGGTTCAGTGCTTGGGAAAGTTGTGGGTTCAACTCCAAATATATGTGTTCTATTACCTTTGGGTGCAATGTAACCTCTAGGCAAATATTTGCCTAGACTCACCGGTCTTTTATTATCTCCAATTTTAAGCAAAATCTGGGTGAGCTCTGAAATTTTTGCTTTACCTAGTGCATTTAAGACATTGACCATTTGTATTCTATAATTGCCGCTATTTGATTTTTCCATCGTCAACACTCTTATAGAGGGGTTTGTATTAAAGGAATTCCATCTATTTAACATATTTTTCTTTGAATCGTTTTTAGAGAGAATTGGTCCTGTACAAATAATCAAAAATACAATAGTTAAAATGAATAAATATTTTTTTTTCATTCTTCCCCCTGAAAGTCTTCCCACATATTTAAATAAAAGTTATAGTCAAAAATCTCATTTTATAGAATTTTTCCATAATTTACTCTAAGTTCTATAAAATGACAGGTGATTTTATGGGTCAGAAAAAAGAGAGATCGCCTTCTCCCTCTCTAATTATAACTGGTGGGTCAACGGAAAAATCGACTATTGAAGATGGCTTATTTGGTCTTATTCCGCTGTCTAATATTAAGTCAATTTCATGTCCAAACATTTTGGCTATTTCTAAAGGATCAGTAAAGTAGTCATCTTCTCCCTTTGGGACACTTGCACTTAATATTGGCATTCCCATCTCTAGACTTATACATTTAGATACTTCACAGTTTGGAACTCTTATTCCAATAGTTTTCCTTTTTTGTAGTATAGATTTATGAACACTTTTTGAGGCAGGAAGAATAAAGGTATATTTTCCCGGAAGTACTTTTTTCATTAGCCGGAAAGTTGAGTTGGACACTTTAACCCAATCTCCGATCTCTTTTAGGTCAGGAAAAACAAAACTTAGAAGCTTGTGTTTATTTATTTTTTTAATTCTTAAGATTGTCTCAATGGCTTTTTTTTGTGTAATATCTGCTGCAAGTCCATATATTGTGTCAGTCGGATATACAATAACCCCACCTTTTTTCAGAATATCTGCTGCATGTATCATCTGTTTTCTATGAGGTGTATCGATATATACTTGTTGAATTTCTACTCCCATTTTGAATATTATTTATCTCAATTAATCCTGTGGTTGTACCCATTCTATCTGTCTTTTATTGAGAAAAATTACAGGGAATGAATTACCATCAGTTGAGACTTCATTGAGGATTATAAAATCAGAATCTAATGTTGTAAACATATCTGATAATCTTTCCTGAAGCTCAATATTTATCGTACCTTCAAAAATTGAACCACTAATAGTTTTTACAGCGACTTTTTTTTTATTAATAAACTTATCTTGCATTTATTCCTCCAATAATTTACTATGTAATTGTACAATTTTTAAAATTTAAAAGCAAATCCACCTCTGAAGATTAAGCCATCATAGACTGCAACCTCTCCAAGAAAATAAATATTGTTGGTTATTTCTCCCTTTACTCCAATAGAGAAATATATAATGGGAAAAAAACTGAGGGGGAATTTTTTTCCTTCCTCTTCTTCATATTCTTCTATTAATTCTGTTAAAGTAGTTTCCTCATTTATTTCACTCACAATGGCACCGGCAGCTGTCGTACCGGTGATTGTGCCATTAATAAATCCATTTATTCTTCCAATTCCAAAGCCAAAACCAAAAAAAGGATGAACTCTATACTTGGGGGCTATATCCCACCTTAAACTGAAATTAAATGAATGCGGCTGAATATTGAAGATTCCAATTGCACTTATTTCACTTGAAACTCCGTAAATTGTATCTTTGTAATTACCAGAAAGATCGCCTTTGAAATTATTCTTTTCATATGATACCCCTAGCGAAAATGATCCGTACTTGCCTTTAGGGTAATATCTGAGATCTATTCCATAGTTATTCCCATTTGAGTCAAAGTTCAGGTCTCCTTTATTACTATCGAAATTATCAAAAACATCTTCTAGGCCCTTTTCTATAAAGGGTTTTGCAAAATTAATCGACCAATATGAGTAGTGTATGCCAACTTCCCATTTTCCGTTCCCATAAATATTGGCAAATAACAAAAATATAGTTAGTATTAATAAAAACGTTTTTTTCATCTTTTCACCTCCTTAAAAGGGTTATTATAAATGTAGGATTTTTTTTTAAAAAATTCAACAAAAAAGTTGAATAATAAATAATAAAGTATTAGAATACTGTTTAATTGATGTTACTTTTAACAATAAAAAAATATATATAGGAGGTCTGTTTTGTATAAAAAAACAAGGTTTTTTGATTTGAACTATTACAAGTTTTTAGGTTCTTGGGCTTGGATTCTGCATAGGTTGACCGGTCTTGCTCTAATTTTTTACCTGTCGTTACATATTTTTGTAATTAATACGTTAACCAGAGGAGCCGATCAGTTTAATGAAGTGATGAAGTTTTTGGGATCTCCGCTATTTAAATACCTTGAAATAGGCCTATGGTTTGTTATCCTATTTCATGCTTTTAATGGGGTAAGGATTTTAATCGTTGATTTCTCCAAAGGGTCTCTTTATCATAAAAAGTTATTTTGGATATTGATGGCAATAGCTTTTATAATGTGGGTATGGGGTAGTTATACTATACTTTCTCACATTTTAGGATAGGAGATAAATTATGAAAAAAAGATTAACTGAAACTTCAAAAACTGGAGCTATAGCCTGGTTATTTCAAAGAATAACAGCTGTTATTTTATTTATATTATTGATTGCTCATTATATTGGATATCATTTTCTCTCAAAAGGTGTTACTCCTGGTGGCAAGGATATAACTTTTAAAGAGGTTCAAGGGCTAATGAGTTCACCTTTTTTTAATCTAATTCAATTCCTTTTTCTTCTAACAGCTTTATATCATGGAATAAATGGGATCTGGATGGTAATTGAAGATTATATTTCTAATAAAGGGTGGAGGCTATTTCTTTACAGTGTATTAATTATTGTAGGAATAAGTTTATTATTTGTGGGGACTTTGACAATTTTAAAAGTCTCATCTTTAGGAGCTTAAAGATGAATATTATTGAATCAGAACGACATCATAAAATAGATGCTGTAATTGTAGGTGCAGGTCTAGCAGGACTTAGAGCAGCACTTGAAATTGCAAAGAATGGACAGAGAGTTGCCGTTGTAACTAAAGTATATCCAACACGATCACATTCCGGTGCGGCTCAGGGTGGAATAGCAGCTTCACTTGCAAATGTTGCTGAAGACTCATTAGAGATGCATATGTTTGATACTATTAAAGGTAGTGACTATCTTGGAGATCAGGATATCATTGAGTTTTTTGTTGCTGAAGCAAGAAAAACAGTATATGAGCTTGAGAATATGGGAGTGCCATTTTCAAGAACAGTGGATGGAAAGATAAATCAGAGACCTTTTGGCGGACATCAATCTCCGAGGGCCTGTTTTTCGGCAGATATTACCGGGCATGTTCTACTACATACGTTATATGAACAATGTGTCAAATATAATGTTCTTTTTTTTAATGAATTTCAAGTTTTTTCACTCTTAATAAAGGATAATGTTTCTAGAGGGCTTGTTGCCTGGGACATAAGATATGGGGGATTTCATACCTTTCATGCAAAGTCTGTCTTGCTTGCAACAGGTGGCTATGGCAGAGCTTTTGAAATTACGTCTAATGCACATGCGAACACTGGTGACAGCCTGGCATTAATTCTGGAGAATGGACTTCCTCTTGAAGATATGGAATTTGTCCAATTTCACCCAACTGGAATATACAAACATGGAATTCTAATGTCTGAAGCCTGCCGTGGAGAGGGAGGCTATCTCACTAATGGCAAAGGTGAGCGGTTTATGGAAAATTATGCAAAGGATAAAATGGAACTTGCTCCAAGAGATGTAGTGTCCAGATCTGAACAGTCAGAAATAAATGAAGGCCGGGGTGTTGATGGAAAGGATTTTCTTTATCTTGATATGAGGCATCTGGGAAGTAAAAAAATATTAGAGAGACTCCCGCAGGTAAGGGATCTTGCATTAAATTATTTGAAAGTTGATATGATCTACGATCCTGTTCCAATTCAACCTACTGCACATTACTCAATGGGAGGAATTCCTGCAAATATAAATACTGAAGTTATTTTAGATGCAAAAGGTACTGTAGTTAAAGGATTGTATACAGCTGGAGAAGCAGCATGTCTTTCTCTGCATGGTGGAAATAGACTGGGTACAAATTCCTTACAGGATGCAGCAACTTTTGGAAGAGTTGCCGGTCAATCTATATCTAAATTTAATGAGCAGAATCTATTTGAAGCTCTTCCTTCTAACTATATTGATAACGCTAAAGGGAAAGTATCTGCATTAATGGATGGAAAAGGAAAAGAAAGACATTCAGAGATTAGAGAAGAATTACAGAAGAGTATGACAAAACATGTTGGTGTTTTTAGAAAAGAAGAGGATATGGTTAAATTGAAAGGAATCATTAAAGATCTCCAGGAAAGATTTAAAAATGTTTCAATAGATGATAAGGGAGATATTTATAATATGGATCTTTTTGAAGCTTTTGAGGTTGGAAATCTATTGTCATTTTCTGAGGTGATGGTAGAAGGTGCTATTGCAAGAAAAGAGTCAAGAGGTGCACATTTTAGAACGGATTTCCCTAAACGGGATGATAAAACCTGGATGAAACATACATTCGCATGGAAGACTGAAGATGGTGTTAAACTTGATCATTCAAAAGAAGTTGTTATTTATATGGATAGATTCCCGCCGATTGAAAGGAAATACTAAGGAGAACTGAGATGTCTAAAGAAAAAAGAAATATAAAAATTTTAAGATATGATCCAAAAACTGACAAAAAACCATATTGGAAATCCTATGACCTTGAGTTTGATCCTGAATTAACAATTCTAGATGTGCTAAATGAGATCCATTGGAAGGTAGATGGCTCTCTTGCCTATAGACGATCCTGCAGGAGTGCTATATGCGGGTCGTGTGCAATGAAGATAAACGGACAAAATCTTCTTGCCTGTGAAACTCCTTTACACAAATTTAAAGGAACTATTAAGATAGAACCTTTACCAGGTTTTCCAATTTTAAAAGATCTTGTTGTTGATATGGATGGTTTTTTTGAAAAAATGAATAGGGTAAAACCCTATCTGATTTTGGAAAAACCTGCTCCGGATAAGGAGTTTTTACAATCTCCTGAGGAGTTTGAAAATATCAGAGAGGCTGCAAACTGTATTTTATGTGGAGCCTGTACTTCGTCCTGTCCAAGTTTATGGGCGAATGAAGATTATTTAGGACCGGCAGCTTTACTGAAAGCTTATAGATTTGTTTTTGACACAAGGGATGATGGTTCAGTTGACAGGATAGATATTGTAAATGACAAGAATGGTATTTGGCGTTGTCACACAATCTTTAATTGTATGGAAGCTTGTCCGAAAAACATTAAAATCACAGAGTATCTTTCGAGGCTAAAGATAAAAGTCTTAGAAAATTCAATATAAAAAAGTGTGGGGGGAATTCCCCCCACACTCTTGACTTTTGTTTTAAAAACATTTAAATTATAGTATTATCTGGTTTAAATTAGAGAATATATAACAAAAGAGGTAGAATGGATATATCGACGATTATTGGATTGTTAACAGCCATAATTTTGATTGTTATGGCCATGGGAAGCAATCTTGCTTCATTTATAGATGCTCCTTCGTTAATGATTGTTGTTGGTGGTACTATTGGTGCTATATTTATAAGATACCCTTTGAACAGTGTCTTTTCCATATATAAAATTGGTTTGAAGACAATTCTTACCAAGTTGGAGAGTCCTGATGCTATGATAAGAAATATTCTGTCCCTATCGGTTGAAGCAAAAAAAAATGGAATTCTAGGACTTGAAAAAGTTAAGATAGAAAACGCATTTCTGAAAAAGGGAGTCCAGCTTGCTATTGATGGAGTCGAACCGGAACTGATAGAGGCTGTTTTGAAAATAGATGTTGCTTCAACCGGAGCAAGACATGAAGTTGGGATAGGCATGCTGGCTTCTGGAGGCGATGCCGCTCCTGCTTTTGGGATGATTGGTACTCTTGTTGGATTAGTATTAATGCTTGGAAATATGGATGATCCAAAGTCTATCGGACCTGCGATGTCCATTGCTCTGCTTACAACACTATATGGTTCAATACTTGCAAATGTTTTCTTCATACCCTTATCAGATAAACTGACATTTTTTCATCTAAGGGAAGCTGAATTGAAAAATCTAATAATAAGTGGTATTTTGTCTATTGCAAATGGTGACCATCCTGCAGTAGTTCAGGAAAAACTGGCTTCCTTCTTACAGCCAAGTTTAAGAGCATCAATAGAACAGAGAAAATAGAAAAATGTCTGAAGATCAGGAATGCCCCAAAGCTAAAAAAGGAGCTCCTTTATGGATGGTTACCTTTGGAGATATGATGAGTCTTCTCCTTACATTTTTTGTTCTGCTCCTCTCCTTTGCAAATATGGATATGATTAAATATAAAGAGGTTTTAGGTTCAGTTGAAAAGGCATTCGGGACCCAGAAAGAACGGTTGATACTAGGTACCGAAGAAGAAGAACCCGAAATAAAAAAAGATGTGCCAAAGTACCCAAAGGAAACGCAGAGAGATCTAAAAAAAAAAAAACTAATAGAGCTGTTAAATGACCGTGTAAGAGAGGAAAATCTCACCGAAAGTGTCAGTGTAATTGAAGATCAAAAAGGTGTGAGACTTGAGATCCAGGGGGGGATAATGTTTAAACCTGGTGGTATTATACTCTTACCGGGGGCAAAAACTCTATTTCAAAAATTGATCCCAATCATAAGAACATCAGGATCACCTAAAATCTCTGTAGAAGGGCATTCTGACAATATGCCTTTTAGTAACGCTAGATTCTCATCAAACTGGGAGCTCTCTGCTGCAAGGGCAGGAAGTGTTGTCAGTTATCTTATTAGGAACGGAAGGTTACCCAAAAAGAAATTTGTTGTTGAAGGATATGCAGATAATCGAAATATAACAGATAATTCAACGCCGGCAAAAAGAGCAGCAAATAGAAGAGTAGCAATAGTTTTTGAAGTTTTTTAGTTAAACCTGATTCAACCAATTTTAATAGCGATCAGCACATTCAGCCGCACCATAAGTCATCACAAAACTCCTCGACATACTTATTAGTATGCCTGTGGTTTTTGTAATAACTTCTGCTAGCAACATTTATGCACTGCTCATCTATAAAAATTTGTTAAATCAGGTTCTTATAAACCAATTTTTATTGGGATCAGTACATTCTGCTGCACCATAAATCATCACAAAAATCCTTGATATTCTACCAGCAGCCTTTTATTATTTCCTGGCATTTAGCGCATTTTCCATCCTGCAGGCCGGGAACTTCAGTATAATATCCTGACCTTTTTACCAGGATATTCTTACAGTTTGGACATAATGTGTTTGAATATTTATTGTCCTGAATGTTTCCACTGTAAATGTATTTTAAACCCATCTTTTTCCCAAGCTCCACAACTTTATAGATGGTTTCAATATTTGTAGGTTGATGATTATCGAAATTATAAGTTGGATAAAATCTAGAAATATGCCATGGGATTTCAGGGTCTGTATTGAGAATAAACTCTATAAGTTTTTTAATCTCTTCCTCATTGTCATTTTTTCCATTTATTAACAAGGTTGTGATTTCAATGTGAATGTCGGCTTCTTTAAATCTTCTAACTGTATTTAAAACCGGTTTTAATGAACCCTTACAGTATTTATTGTAAAAATCATCTGAAAAAGCTTTTATGTCAATATTAGCCGCATCAATATCCATAGATAGGTTGTCAATTGCTTCATTACTTAAGAAACCGTTTGAAACCATTATGTTTTTCAGACCTTCTTTTTTTGCCTTTATTGCAACCGTTTTCATCAACTCATAGTAAACTGTAGGTTCGGTGTATGTGTAAGCTATAGATTTTGCACTAGATGTGATAGCTGCTTTTATAATATCCGACTCAAGTATTTTTTTTCCATAAATTTCATGGTTCTTTTGTACCATTGAAATAGAATGATTTTGACAAAAATCACAGCTGAAATTGCATCCCATGGCTGCTATCGAAAATGATATTGAAGCTGGTAAGAAATGATATAAAGGTTTTTTCTCAATTGGATCTGAAGACATTGAAATTACCTTATCGGAATTTAATGAATATAATTCTCCAGATATGTTTTTCCTAACCCTGCAAATTCCTGTTTTATTCAGAGCTATTTTGCAATAATGGGGGCATAATAAACACGTAATCCTGCCATCTTTAAGTTTTTTAAAAAGCTTTCCTTTTATCATTGGTAGTTTTGTCAATAGTTTCAGAGATACGCTCACTCTTTTTACTATTTCGACTAAAGGACTATTTTATAATGAATATATTATTTAAGCAAGAAGTTCTTTTAGTTTTTCTTCTATCATAGCTGGAGCGACTGATCCTACTAATTGACTTTGGACATTTTTGTTTTTTATAAAAAGAATAGTTGGTAATCCTCTTACCATGTATCTTGAAGATGTTCTAGGGCAATCATTTACATTTATCTTTACAATATTAACAGATGAGCCATAATCAAGTGCCATTCTTTCAAGAGGTGGTTCCAGTGATTTACAGGGTTCACAGGTTGGTGACCAAAAATCGACTATTAATGTTTTCGGATCATCCAAAAATTTCCCAAAACTCAAATCGTCTGCCTTAACTACTTTACCCATTTATTTTCCCCTTATTGGTTATATAAAACCATGCAAAAATCCCTCAAATCTAAGTTGAGGTGACACACTGTATGTAGCGTATTCAGTCTTTCTTAACGCTAACTGTATTGTAAACTTTTAAAAAAAAAAAGTCAAGAGAAAAAAATATTTTTTTTTGGAGTTAATTATTTAAGCTGTGTATAATACTTTTCTCTTGACTTTAAAAGTAAATTTTCATAGAATTTTTTATAATTTTATTTTGTAATAGGAGTGTAATATGAAAATCTTTGTAGATGATAAAGAAATAGAAATCTTTGTTGGAGCTAGAATTGCTGATATTCTTAGATCGTATTCAGAAGTAGAGTATGAAGACATAAAAAAAGGCAAAAAAAATATTTATGATGAATTTGATAATAGAGTTAGTCTTGATGGTGCAGTAGCTTCCGGTAATAGATATTATTTAAGGAAGAGTTGATGAGAAATACAAAGCGATATTCTGTTATTTCAATAGTTATTTTTGTCTTCTTGTGTATTACAATAAATAATTTTGCAAAAGATGTAAAAGTAACTATCTTTCATATGAATGATATTCATTCGAATATAAAAAACTTTGCTAAGGTTGCAAAAATTGTTAAAGAAGCAAAAATGAAAAACAAAAATGTTTATTTATTCAATTGCGGAGACAATTTCAGTGGTAATCCTATTGTCGACCAGTTTGATCCAAGAGGTGAACCTTTGCTTATACTCTTCAAACTCATGAACTTTGATGTTTTAGCATTAGGGAATCATGATTTTGATTATGGACATAAGGTGTTAAGAAGATTTATTTTAAAAAGTTCATTTAGAACTCTTTGCGCTAATTTCGAAGATACAAAAGGCCTTTTAAAAAATGTTTCTCCATACACTATTCTGAAAACGGATGGTGGCTTAAAAATAGCGTTACTTGGACTTATTCAAGTTGAAAAAGATACAAAACGTCCCAGTACTCATCCCAAAAACATACCAGGAATTATATTTAAGGACGAGTTGGATACAATAGAGCAATATGAATTTCTACAAAAAAAAAACAATGCATTGATTGTTCTTTCTCATATGGGGTTTGAAAAGGATGTAAAATCTTCTGAGAAATTCAACTGGATCGATCTGATAATTGGAGGCCATTCTCATACTATTATTGAGGAACCAAAAGAGTTTAACGGGGTTTTGATAACACAGGCAGGTTCTAAGGGGGAGTATTTAGGCAAGGTAGATTTGGTTTTTAGAAATAAAGTCTTAATCAGCAAAACAGGTACTTTAATAGATCTGACAAAAGTAAAAAAAGAGGATGAAGAGATAAAAAAGATTGTTAAAAATTTCAATAGCAATGAAACCATGAAAAGAGTTATCACGAACTTACCATTTAGACTGGAAGGAAAAAGGGAACTGGGAAATATGATTTGCGATGCAATAATTGATCACCAAAATGTTGACATTGCTCTTATGAACAGAGGCGGTATCAGAATTGGAAGACTAAATAAAAAAGTAACTGTTAAAGATATTTATACAATGCACCCCTTTAATAATGATCTTATAGTATTCAACCTTACTCCTACTGAGATAAGATCTTTGATTGAAACCAGCTTTAAAAAAGGAGGTAAGATAGATCTTTATTCAGGAGGATTGTCTTATACTGTTTTTAAACCTGTTAGCAAGAAATTTGGGATTGAAAAAATAATTCTTAAAGACAAAAATGGAGAATTGTTAAATGAATCAAAAAAATATTCGGTATGTGTTAATAATTACATAGCTTCTTCATATAAATTCAAGAAGGAAGATGCTGGAAAATCTGCAAACATTACGCTTGCTGAAGTTGTTACTGAATATTTAAAGAGCAGAAAAACCTTTTCAAATTATAAAAAAATAGTACGAACTGAAATTAAACTTTTTATAGATAAGGATGCAAAAACTATTGGTGTTACAGCTGCAACGATCAGTAACGAAGGAATAAGAGAAGGTTCCTGCAGTTCGGGGAATCTTATTACAGATGCACTCAGATCTGAATTAAAAGCTGATGTTGCGTTTTATCCAAGTAGAAATATCAATGCGGGAACGACAATTAAAGCGTCAGAGAAAATCTATATGGATTTTATTCCTTTAATTTACAAATATTCATCGACAAATAAAATAATTTCAGGATATATTAAAGGGAAGGACATTTCCGACTTTCTTTTTAAAATATTGAAATATAGAAACAAGGCAGATCTTCAGGTCGCAGGAATAAACTATACGATAAGGAAAAATAAATCAGGTAAAGTGGTTGGTTTAGATTGCTATATAGAAAAAAAAAGAATAGTGGATTCTAAAATATATAAAGCTGTATTCACTGATTATGAATTTGAAAAATTCTATGATATAAAAGATAAGGTTGAAAATATACAAAAAAGCAAACGAACGATCGTTCAGATACTTAATGACTATATAGTTAAACAAAAAAAGATTTCAAAGAGTATAGAAGAGAAGAGAATAAAGATTATAGAGGAAAATTAGAATGGCGCAATTATATTTTAGATATTCTACAATGAATGCAGGAAAATCAACTGAGATTCTTAAAATAGCTCATAACTATAGTGAACAGAACAAATTAGTCCTACTTCTCACTCCAGCAATTGACACAAGATATGGAGTTGGGAAAATAACATCAAGGATGGGCTTTCAAAAGGATGCAATAATTATCTCAGACAAAATCAACATTAAAGATATTACAGAAAAAGAAAACCCCGATTGCGTTTTAGTTGATGAGGGACAATTTTTATCAAGAGAGAATGTTATTGAGCTTACAGAGGTGGTTGACAAACTAAATATTCCGGTTATTGTTTATGGATTAAAGAATGATTATAGAAACAGGCTTTTTGAAGGTAGTGAGGCCTTATTATTGTTCTCAGATAAAATAGAAGAAGTTAAGACTGTATGCTGGTATTGTACAAAAAAAGCAACTATGCTGATTAAGTATAAAGATGGAGTTCCTGTAAATAAAGGGGAGCAAATTGAGATAGGCGGCAATGACAAATATGTTTCGGTTTGTAGAAAATGTTATTCATCAAAAGTTGAATTAGTATAATTCTTTTATAAATTCTCCTGATTCTTACTGAATTTTTCTAGTCTGATTTTTCATCACTAATAATGGCAGATAGATTTTTTGAAATTTTGGTGATCTTATCCAATTTGTCATTATTAATTTTATTTTTGTCTTCTTCTGTTTTTATGTTTTTTTTCAAATGATCTATTGATGATATAAGGATTTTTTCTTTCTCATCTTTAGCTTTTTCTATATCTCCGATCTCTTTTTTTATGTTTTTAATTTCTTTTGTTTCTGACTCTAATTGTTTCTCAACTTCCTCAAATTCTTTTTTTAATGAATCAAATGTAGATTTATTCTGTTCATTTTCCTCTTCTAAGTCTACTTTATCTGATTTTAGGGTATTTATCTCATCCATTAAGCTTGTTTCCAATATTTTTTTATCTGATTTTATTTGTTCAATATCTGAAGTTAATATACTGACCTTTTCTTTATTCTCATTCTTAATCTTCTCTAATTCACTGTTCAGATTGCTTAATTCTTCTTCAATGTTTTCATGTCCATCTGTACTCTTTTTTAAATCTTCTTTTAGGTCACTATTTATTATCAGGAGTTCCTTATTTTCCTTTTTCATGAAACCATTCTGTTTTTCCATGGATAATATCTCTGCATTTAATTCAGAAATCTTTATCTTATGTTTCTCTAAATCTTCTTTATCAGGCTGCTTTTTGTCTTCAATTTTTTTTTCTTCAGGTTTTTTCTTCACCTTTTTTAATTCAATTTCCTTAGTTTTTATTTCTGAACTATCTGCAAAAGAAAGGTCTATTTCTCCACTATGGTCCTTTGCATCTTCTACAGTAAATATTCCTTGACTCGATTCGTTATCTTCAAGCAATTCATTATCAAAAATATCCATTTCCTCTATATCTTCATAGAGCTCTTCGGCAAAAGGACTTTCGTCTTTGGGTTCCTTTTTATTGCTTGCTTTTACTATTTTCGGCAATATTGAATACTTCTTTAATAGTTCGTCCAGGGAAATAATGATTTCAGAATCTTTCAAAAATTCATCTGGTGGGTGTAAGAGTTTTTTATAATCTTCAATCTCGTTTTTTGTTGTCTCAGAGACTACAATGATTACAATTGAATCATTTGTTGATTTACATACTTTTAGTAACTCATGTGCAACAAAAATATTCAAGTCTTGTACTTCAAGATCAAGAATAACAAGTGAGGGCTTGTTTTTGTCTAAATAGGTAACAGCTTCTTCACTTGATTTAATAGTTTTCTCTTTTCCATTACATATAGGGTCTATGACTTTAATAATTTCTTCTCTTTCACTAATAACTAATATATTGCTCATATTTACTCCATTAACTCTGCCATTTCTCCCCAATTCTTACCTTTTTTAAGAGAAATATTTAGAGGAACATCTATTGCGGTGGCATTTTTCATTTCATTGGATACTATTTTTATTAAATCTGTTTCTTCATCTAAAGGATATTCAAATATTATTTCATCATGAACTGAGAGTAACATTTTAGAATCCATATTCTTAATTTTCTTATGAATATTTATCATTGCCATTTTTATAATCTCAGCAGCTGAACCCTGTATAATTGTATTCACAGACATTCTTTTTCCATTTTCTTTGACACTCTGGATTGAACTTTGAAGTTCGGGTAATTCTCTTTTTCTTCCAGCCATAGTTATAACAAAGCCATCTTTTTCTGCATTCTCAATTGTTTGGTCAATATAATCTTTTACTCCGGAATATTTCTCAAAATATGTTTCAATAAACTCTTTTGCCTCTTTAAAACTGACACCTAGTTCTTTCGATAGAGAATAGGCACCGGAACCGTATATAATGGAGAAATTAATGATTTTCGCTCTTTTTCTTTTAAGCTGATTGTCCATAAATAAATCTCTGCCAAAAACCAGATTCGCTGTTTGAGAATGAATATCCAGGTTGTTTTTAAACGCATTTTTCAAATTTTTATCCTTGGAAAAATGCGCCATTACCCTTAACTCTATCTGAGAATAATCTGCTGCTAAAAGATACTTGTTTTTGTCACTAATAAATAACTTTCTTATATTAATGTCATCTTTCTCAAATACAGGAATATTCTGTAAATTGGGATTGGATGATGATAGTCTACCAGTTGCAGTTACTGTCTGGTTAAAAGATGTATGTATTCTAGCTGATGGGGAGATATGTTCTTTTAGTCCAATCAGGTATGTTGAGTAGAGTTTTTTCCATCCCCTGTATTTTATTAAATTCTCTACAATAGGAATGTTTTTATATTCAGAAAGAACCTCAATGTCTGTTGAATAACTCTTGGTTTTTTTGGTTTTTTTGGATATGGGAAGTTTCATTTTTTCAAACAATAATTCTCCAAGTTGTTTAGATGAATTAATATTAAGTTCATATCCAGCCTGTTTAATAATTGTTCTTTCTATTTTTGATAATTTTTGTTCCAGTTGATCGATTGAGTTCTGTAAATTATCAACATCAACTTTAATTCCATTATATTCCATATCCATAAGTACAGGGATTAGTGGTATTTCGATTGTATTATACAGTTTATTTAAGCCTCTCTCATCTAGAAGCGGCGTAAAGACTTCTACTAGTTTTATAGATGTATTGGAATCGTCAATGCAGTATTTCCCAACTGTTTCAATATCTATTGATTCTAAGGGTTTTGCTTCTTTTCCGGTTCCAATAATTTTTTCAAAGGTGTCCTGGCTTATGTTTAAATATTCAAATGTAAGGTCCTTTAATTTATGGGATCGTCTATTAGGAAATATCAGTCCTGAAGCAATCATTGCATCTTCTGAAACTCCATTAACCTTGATATCAATGCTTTTTAAAAAGAGAATGTCAAATTTCAGGTTAAAACCCATTTTCTTTATTTCACTATTTTCAAAAATAGGTGTTAAGATTGATCTAACATCTTCAAATGTAAATAAAACATCCTTTTTATTCATTTCTGGAAATTTTATCGGGATATAGTATCCGCAGTCTTGAAAGGAGATGGATATTCCTACTATCTCAGAATTATAAAATGATAAACCTGTTGTCTCCAGATCAAATGCAAAAAACCCTCTATCTGTTATTTCTTTTTTTAGATTGAGTAATTGATCTTTAGACTTAATAATACAATATTTAACATTGTTTGCCTCTCCCTGATCTTTTAAAATTTCATCTATTTTACTTAACAGAGTCCGGAATGAATATTTTTTGTAAAATAATGCCAATTCCTTCGAAACAATATGTTTTATATCTCCTTTTTTAAATGTAAAATTATCTGGTGCTTTTGCATCTAATAATATTAGTCTTCTTGATAGGTCAATCTCTGATCTGCTGGCCTCTAATTTTTTTTTGAACTTATCTTCAATAGTGTCTATATTCTCAAAGATAGATTTAATTGAGCTGTACTTGTCAATCAATTTTTTTGCTGTCTTTTCTCCGATCCCTTTTGCACCAGGGATATTGTCAGATGAATCTCCCATTAAAGCCAGATAATCTACTATCTGATCCGGATATAGTCCATAATGTTCTTTTATATCCTCAGTTCCCAGTTTTTTCTTTAATTTAGGGTGAAATATTGTTGTGTCTTCATCGACAAGTTGAAACATATCTTTGTCAGCAGTAAAAATTATGACTTCATCTTTGCTTTTTTCTGCTTCCTTTTTTAAAAAATAGATGATGTCATCACCTTCATAGGAAGGTATTTCAATTGTATCAATCTGTTTTAATTTCAAATATTCTTTTATCAGGGGAATCTGGAGTACTAATTCCTCTGGAGGTTCTTTTCTATTTCCCTTATACTCAGGATACATATCATGTCTAAATGTTTTTCCTTTTGAGTCCAGAGCAACTATAAGGTAGTCAGGATTTAGTTCTTTGAGAAGATAATCAATGCGGGCTATGAAACCATATAATGCACCTGTAGCTGTTCCATTTGCGGACCTCATATTTCCAAAAGCATAAAAGGAACTGAATATAAGATACATTCCATCAATTAATAATATTTTTTTTTTTTTTACTTCTCCAAAAAGGTGTGACATTATGACCTTACTATTGATTTAGATAGTCAATAACCATATCATCAAGAGATTCATTATCCAGATTCTGAGTTTCTAAAGATAACATATGCAGGAATTTTCCTTTTCTCAGTTCTGTCCCTACTTCATCGTGTTGAACTTTCATCATTTTTTTTACACGGTTTCTCATATCCGGTAGTTCTTTGAGGTGTCCATAGGATATTCTTCTTGATAATAAAATTTCTCCATTATGATAAACAAGAGTTTCTATTGTAGGATTATTATCTCCTTTCTCTTCTGTTTGAATATGAAAGATCTCATTCCTATACTTAATATCTGTATTAAAGCCAACTATCATAAAAAAATAATAAAATAAAAGAGGTGTAAAGTCAATAGCAGATTACTATTGAAATGAAATTTTGCCCTTAATAATATAAAAAAGCAATCAAATTCAATTTTTTTTTAGAAAACTGTTTTTTTTTTTTTTTTAATATTATAAAATAATATATTGTTTTTGGAGGATTAATTATGAAACTTGCAAAATATTTAAAAGTTGAAAATGTTTTTATTGGAGATAGTTTTGAAAATACAGATGCTTTTTACGCAGAATTTTCATTGTTTTTAAAAAAAAAGGGGATCGTAGTAGACAATGATAAAGTTAAGAGGCTATTTATAAAAAGAGAAAACATCCAGTCAACAGCAATAGGAAAAGGACTTGCAGCTCCACATATCTTTAGTGATGAGTTTTCAGATTTTACTATTTGTGCTGCACTGATAAAGAATGGTATGGAGTACAAAGCTCCTGATGATGAAAAAGTATTTCTAGTCTTTTTAATTATGAGTGATGACAGGGATGTGGGTCTTCATTTAAAAGTACTCGCTCATATTGCAAGGCTTGCTAAAAGTACCGATATAACTGACTCTGTCAAATTAGATTTAAATGCTGAGCAGTTAATCGGGCATATTTTAGATAATGAAAATTTAATCTGAAATGCAACTTGCCATTTTAATATTAAATAAGGAAGAGTTGCTCGAAGTCCTTTTAGAGGGTCTGCTGGAGATAGGAATTAGTGGGGCTACCATCATGGATTCAATGGGAATGGGGCATATTCTTTCAACTGAAGTACCAATATTTGCAGGATTAAAATTTATGTTTACAGGAAGCAGACCTTATAATAAAACAATTATTTCAGCGATACAGGAAGACAAAGTAGCTCCAATGAAAGAGATGGTAGAAAAAATACTTGGACCTCTCAAGGAAAGTGGAAATGGGATATTGTTTTTCATAAAACTACACGATGTTCTAGGATTAAAAGCTGAAATATAAAGGTTCTCTCTATTAATGAAACAGTTATTTGTTATCTCTCTTTTAATCTTTATTGCAATATCAGGTTCCAGACTTTCTTTTTTTAATAGAAGATTGTCACTTGGCTTTAAAAACATTATGTTAACTGGAACTGAATATATATTAATTGGTGTTTTACTGGGTAATTTAGGATTTAAACTAATTGATTTAAATACATTCTTAACATTTGAACCGATTCTTATATTTGGTCTGAGTGCAATAGGACTTCTTTTTGGATTACAATTTAATCTGGTTCAATTAAAAAAAATTCCCACTCATTATTTTTTCGTTTCATTTATTCAATCTTTTTTTACATTTTTAATTGTCTCTACTGTTATGTATTTCTCTTTAGGTTTTTTTCTTGATTTAAGTAAAAATGCATTAATTTTAGTTTCTTTGACAATTGGAAGTTTTTCATCATGTACCGCACAATCCGGCTTGGCAATAGTGGGTCAAAATTATAGATTTAAGAACCATAAAACATTTGAAATGTTAAGGTATGTTGCAGGTATTGATGGTTTTTATGCAATTATCTTTTTTATATTTGCTCTTAGTCTTTTTGCAGAGGGAAATATCATCGATATTTCTTTTTCCAACTCCATAGCCTGGTTTTTCTTATCTGTCTTTATGGGGATTTTGCCGGCAATAATATTTGTAATTCTGAGTAGAACCAGATTCTCCAGGCAGGAATTCTTTGCTTTTTTAGTAGGGACGATACTTTTTTGTGGAGGTATCTCATATCAAATAAATTATTCCCCTTTAATTGCTGGGTTTGTTTGCGGGATAGTAATTGCAAATTTTTGCCGGCATAGTTTTAGAGCTTTGTCCAGTATTATAAAATCTGAAAAGTCCATTTATATAATTCTTCTGGTATTTCTCGGGGCGATCTGGAAAATAAATTCAGTTTCCATTTTTTGCATATCTTTAATCTATGTTTTGTCTAGAAGTATTGGGAAGATATTCGGTACAAATATTGGGATAAATGTCTTTTTTAAAGATAAGTCATATCCAAAATTACTGGGCTTAGGTCTACTCTCTGAAGGAGGTATCTCAATTGCAATTGTAATGAGCTTCAAGTTGTTATATCCGGAATTAGCTGCTCCATTAATATCTGTAACAATAATTTCAGTGTTTTTTAATGAATTATTCAGTCCATTTTTAATCTTGAGACAGTTTAAGAAGTCAGAGATGATAAACGAAAATATCAGGCAGAAGGCAATAAAACATTATTCTGATAAAAATATTAAGCATAAAGTAAAATGATACGAAAAATAGTAGCATTATTTATTATAGTAGGAACAATGCTGATACTAATGGGCAGAAATATGGAGCAGAATTTAAAATCTCTTTCTCCCACACTTGTTCTTGGATTTATGCTTCTATCTGCATATTGTATCGGATTTATTCTTGAGCGATTAGGATTGCCAAGGATTACAGGATATATATTGGCGGGTCTTTTAATGGGACCATATGTTTTGAAGTTTTTTTCGACTGATGATATACATAATTTGGATTTTCTAAATAGTTTGGCTCTGGCATTTATTGCATTTAGCGCAGGTGGTGAATTAAGGTTGAAAAATATTAAGGAAAAGTTCAGGTCGATTCTGTTTTTGATTATAGGAGTAACAGGATTTGTGTTTCTTGGAGTAACCCTTGCTGTATTTTTGTTGTCAGATCTAATCCCGTTTATGAATGGAATGCCCTCAATTATAAAACTGGCAATTTCAGCAATTTTTGGCGTTATTGCTGTTGCAAGATCTCCTTCTTCTGCAATCGCTATTATTAGTGAAACAAAATCAAAGGGATATTATACTGATCTGGTATTAAGTGTTACGATTGCAATGGATGTTGTGATAATAATATTTTTTGCATTAATAATATCAGTTTCAAATATTCTTATATCACCGGACTCCACGTTTTCAGTTTTGTTTTTACTTGAATTAGTATTCGAAATAGCTATCGCATTTGTTTTAGGTTTCTTATTAGGGAAATTGATTATATTTCTTATCGAAAAAGTAAAAATTGAATTTCCTGTAGTGATAATTGCAATGGGATTTCTTGTTATAAAGTTTTCACATCTACTTAGTATGCAACTGCATGAAGTGCATGATATAAGTATCAATTTGGAACCCTTACTAATATGTATTGCTGCTGGTTTTACTGTTATGAATGTATCAAAACATGGTAGTACTTTTCTTCATCGAATGGATGAAATTTCTACTCCTATTTATATTGGCTTCTTTGTTATTACCGGGGCATCCATCAACATTAATGAATTAAAAGACGGATGGATAATTGGTATTGTTATTGTGGTAATTAGAATAATTATGATTTTTGCCGGATCTTTTTTAAGTGGATATTTTGCCGGCGATAAGCCTAAAATTTATATGAATACATGGTATGGGTTTATGACCCAGGCTGGTGTAAGCTTAGGTCTTCTTTCTGAGGTTGGAAGAAGGTTCCCTGAATATGGAGTCTCAATTCAGACTATTTTGATTGCATCAATTACAATTAATCAAATTATTGGCCCCATTGGATTTAAATATGCTTTAAATAAAGTTGGAGAAACTGAAAAAGAACGTTTGAAACTTAAAGAGAAAGGAATCGAATAAACATGACATTGAAAAAAATAAGGATTAATATATGAATTAGAAAACCTCTTGGTCTAATTATTGATTCTTTATTAATTGACATTTAGATGTTTTTTAATTATATTTAGTTCTAAAGGGGAAAAAGGACTTTTATATGATATCAATAATACAAGGTGGAATGGGAGTAGCCGTTTCAAATTATAAGTTGGCCAATGCTGTTTCTAAAGAAGGTGGATTGGGTGTTATTAGTGGAACAGGAATTGAGATCATTGTTCTGGCCAGGTTGCAGGAAGGTGATGTAAATGGAGATGTCCAACGTGCTCTTGCCCATTTTCCGGATCAGGTAATTGCAGGAAAACTTATTGAAAAATATTATGTAGAGAATGGGATTGCAAAAGAAAAACCCTATATCTCTCTCCAAAAGTGGACAATGGATTCTGACAAATGGGTACAGCAGGTTAATGTTCTCTGTGGATTTGTGGAGGTCTGGTTAGCTAAGGAGGGACATAAAAATCCTGTAGGCATTAATTTGCTGGAAAAGGTTTTTACTCCCAATCAGGCTCTTTTATATGGTGCCATGTTAGCAGGTGTTGATTATGTTATCATGGGAGCAGGAATTCCTATCCAGGTCCCGGGTATTTTAGATAGTTTTGTAAAACATGAGGATACCCTTTATAAGATTGAGTGCAAAGATGCTGAAATAAATGATCAATGCAGCCTGCATTTTAAACCCGGTTGGTTATTTACAGGATTAAAAAATAAAACAGGAGAGTTAAAGCGCCCGAAATTTTTACCTATAATCTCTTCAAATGTATTGGCGCTGGCTCTACTAAAAAGAGCAACAGGAAAAATTGATGGTTTTATTGTTGAAACATCTGTGGCGGGAGGACATAATGCACCGCCCAGGGGCAATAAGGTAAATGAGAAAGGGGAGCCTCTCTATGGCCCGAAAGATGAAGTTAATCTTGAAAAATTAAGTCAATTAGGCCTCCCTTTCTGGCTGGCAGGTGGTTATGGCACCAAAGACGGTCTGGAAAAGGCGAAGAAAAGTGGAGCTGTAGGTATCCAGGTTGGTACTGCCTTTGCGTATACGAATGAAAGTGGGTTGAGATCTGATGCAAAAGACAGTGTGTTAAAAATGGTTGCAGAAGGCGGACTGGAATTTACAACTTCTGCCCGTTGTTCTCCTTCTGGCTTTCCTTTCAAGGTCGTAAGTGTCAAAGGCTCCTTGTCTGAAAAAGAAGTATATGATGCACGGACAAGGATATGTGATAAAGGTCACCTCAGGCACGCATATAAGACCCCGGATGGGAAAATTGGATTCCGTTGTCCGGCAGAGAATGTTGATGCTTATCTTAAGAAAGGCGGAAAAATTGAGGATACGGTTGAAAGGCGATGCTTATGCAACGCTCTTGTCTCTGCAGCAGGCTACCATCAAAGAAGAAAAGGCGATTATAATGAAGGTTTTATTGTCACTTCCGGTGATGATGTTGTAAATTTGAATATCTTCCAGAAAGATGGAAAAATTCACTATTCAGTAAAGGATGTCATTGATATTCTTAAGGGTAAAAGTTTGTAATAAATTACATATTGTGTTTTTACCGATTTGGAGATATAATTAATTTCAGAATTATGCGTTCGTTGCTTAATGGATAAAGCACTTGACTACGAATCAAGCGATTGGGGGTTCGACTCCCTCCGGACGCGTTTTTTTTCCTGAATTTAAGTTGACTTTTTTTTTCAAAAAAATTATTATACTTTTTATATGGATTTAAAAAATAACTTGAATGGATCTGATCCTGGAATTGATGAAGATCTTAATGACAAAAATTTTAAAAATGCATTTCATATTGATCTCCCAAATTTATATAATATAAAAAAAGGAAATAGTGTGGTTAGTTGGCTGCTGTCTGCACGCGAATTTCTAAGTGCCTCAAGGTTAATTGATATCAATGTAAAAAAACTCAGTGATAAACATCAGTTTTTATATGATAATAAAAAAAAATTCCCTATATCATGGTTTGCTATTGATCCAAATAGAATGTTAAAGGGGATGGCTGTTGAATCTGTTTTAAAGGCATTATGGCTGGATAATGGTAATATGATGCTTGTATTGGATAAGAATGACAGGGAAAGAAAAAAAATAGACATTAATAGGATCCCTAATTCCGGTGATCATAACCTTATAGACTATTCAAATGAATTGGGACTGGAATTTAATAAAGATGAGAAGATCTATTTGGAAATCCTTACGAATCATATTATTGCTGATGGTAGAGATCCTATTCATAAACAGGTAAAGATCACTTCACGTTACGGCACTAAATTTCTAAATGAGTATGAACATATTAAGAATATATTTTTAAAAATATTTAATGATTTTGGACAGGATGATCAGGATATAAATTTTGAGATTGAAGAGATAAAAAAATTATTGTAAATTTCATCTGTTACAATCGGGACATTACACCCTGAAGGTTCTTAACTTGACTTATATTGGTGGATACAGTTAGAATATTTACTTAAAAAAGTATTTGTATCTATAGGAGAAGAAAATGGAAATTTCAGAATTTATTGGCTATGATAAGGGTTTAAAGCTTGAATATCCTTCTATCTGGGATGGAGATATCTCGGGCATAACGACTATCAGTGTCCCTAAAAACAAGCATGTTTTCTTTCTGATGGAGTATAAATTTTATAAATACTGGCTGGAATCAGTAGGATCTTCTGAAAATGATGCCTGGAAAGAGACAGGTGCAATTGTCAGTAAAGGTCTATGGGAAACAGAAGATATAAAAAAAAATATAATTAAGAATGTCGGATTTGTTTTTGTTTCAGAAAATGCAGATCTATCAATCTGTTTGCTGTCTAAACCGTTTTATATGGAAAAATTTGGTAATAAAAATGATATTGAAGATGGAAGAGATACGGGGACTGCCATAATTCACAAGTCTGCATCGATTGCTACGAATGTATTTATTGGTGAGAATGTTAGAGTTGAAGAGAATGTAAAAATTCATTCCGGGTCGGTAATCATGTCAGAAGCGACTTTAAAAAAAGGAACTGTCCTATATCCTAATGTAACAATTTATTATGGTGTTGAAATTGGAAAAAATTGCAGATTGCATTCAGGAGTAGTAATTGGAGCTGATGGTTTTGGGTATAAGAATGTAGATGGAGTTCATGAGAAAATCTGGCATACCGGCAGTGTTATTATTGGAGACAATGTGGAAATAGGCTCACTCTCTTCAGTTGACGGCGGTACATTTATACCAACCAGGGTAGGCGAAGGTACAATTATAGATAATCAGGTACAGATAGGACATAATTCTCAACTTGGAAAAAGAGTTATCTTTTGTGGTCACTCAGGTACAGCCGGGAGTGCTACTGTAGGTGATAATACTGTAGTAGGTGGTAAGGCGGGAATTGGCAATGATGTAAAAGTCGGAAAAAATTGTCAAATAGCTGGAAATGCTATGGTTAATACCTCCTGGCCTGAAAATAGTGTAATTGCCGGACATCCTGCAAGGCCTATTAGAGAGTGGTTAAGGGGACTTGCATATGTTAGAAAACAGGTTTCAGCTAAAAAATAGGCTACTTGATTAAAGGCAATTTATTAATTAGAATGCTGTTTTATTATGGTTGATATTAAATCGGATAAATTTTATATGCAGAAAGCATTGGCAAATGCAGAGGAAGCATATCGAATGAATGAGGTTCCTGTTGGCGCCGTAGTAGTCTTTGAGAACGAGATAATTGGTGAAGGATACAACTCAGTTATTAGTAAATCAGATCCGACAGCTCATGCAGAGATAATTGCATTAAGGGCAGCAGGCAAAAAAATCGGCAATTACAGGGTATTGGAAGCTGATCTGTTTGTGACTCTTGAGCCATGCTTAATGTGCTATTCTGCAATGGTTCATGCAAGGATAAGGCGTCTCATTTATGGCGCTATTGATAAAAAAACCGGATATTTTTCAACCGGAAGTTTTGAACTTGTGGGAGATATATTTAACCATAAAATAGAAAGGATTCCAGGCTTACTGGCCGAAGAATCCTCAGATTTACTAAAAAAGTTCTTCAAAGAACGGAGGGATGCCGGAGCGGCTGAACGGGGCGGTCTCGAAAATCGTTGACCTGGCAACAGGTCCTAGGGTTCAAATCCCTATCCCTCCGGATTTGAACTCTGAGTAGGGTTCACCAATTCGGTATGTCCGAATTAGCATAGCATGATCTATATGCTACCACACAGTGGTGAAAACAGCCGTTTTCATAAATCCCTTCCCTCTGATTGTTACAGGGGTTTGAATCCGAAGTTGTGGGTTCAACCAATTTGGAACACCCAAATTAGCATTGGAGCAACGCGAACAACCCGAAGGGCAAACACAGCTGTGTTTGTAATCACACTCCCTCCGAGTTTTGAACTCGCAGATTAGGTTCAACCAATTCGGAAATTCCGATCTGTGTTTTCGTCAATTAATTGTACGATTCCATAACCTTTTAATAGGGTTTATAGCTATTGCTGTTTTGATGATTTTGATATTTATATAAAATAACTCATAATTATAATATTATGGAATATGCTCAGCTTCTATAAACAGAAAATAATAGTAATATTACTGCTTTTTTAAATCATTAATTAAAGATCTGAGAGATGAACTCTGTGGATCTTTAGGAGCCATCTTAATAAACTTCTCAAAATACTGGATAGATTGTTTAATATCACCTTTATTTAAATAGGCATATCCCAGTTTTGAATAATATAAAGCCTGTTCAGGTTTAAGTGTTATCGATAATTTATAATATTTTATAGCATCATCTGTTTTTCCTCTATTAAACATAATCTCAGCTAATCTAAAAACAATGGCTACATTTGGCAGAGATGAGGATTCGATTGATTTTTTATAGTTCAAAGCCGCTTTTTCAAGATCTTGTAATCCTGTATATGCGTCTCCAATATTAGAAAAAATAAGGGCAACGTCTTCATTTCCTTTAAAATCAGGTATGTCCTTTTTATATCCTTCAATAACTCTTTTAAATGCTTCGACGGCTCCTTTGTAATTTTTTAGCTCCATATAACAATTTCCGAGGTTTATTGCAACCTTATAGTTTTCAGGATATTTAATTACAAAATCCTTAAAAAATGGAAGCGCTTCAGCATATTTTTTGTCTTTAAAAAATTTATTCCCCTTTTTTATAATCACAGCTTTATCTGTTTTTTCAGTGTTATCCACTTTTTCTTGATTTGCAGATTCTTTTTTAAGAACAATATCCATAAATGAATTCCTACCCAGACTAGTCAATTTAATAGTTTTTTTCATGGTTTCATAACCCTCTTTTTCTGCATAGAAATTAAATCTCCCGGATGCAAAACCAAAAATGCCCCATTCTCCCTTCTTATTACTCCGGGTATTCAGCTTAAATTCTTCCGAACTTATTTTTATAATAGTTATTGTGACTTTCTCTAATGGATTTCCTGATTCGTTTTTTATTGATCCTGCAACACGCCCGCTTCCTCTTCCGCTCTGTGAAATAAGAGGAAAGGAAAGTATTATTAATGCAAACATTAGCGTTATGGTTTTTCTGATTCTTTGACTTTTCATTTTTTTCTCCCGACTAAATTATATCTATTCTATTCTGTATTTACAAAAATTTTATATCATATACAATATTTATAGTCAAATATTTAATGCCCCTAAATTTTTACCAAATGCTACTGCAATGTCCAATATGTCCATAATGACAGCATAAAATACAATCTCTTCATTTCAAAATAGTATAACTATGCTTCATTCTATTTAATCCTTTTGCTTATTATTACCGACATCTTAAACATTTTACCCCAATTTTGATGGAAAATTCAGGTGTCTGAAAAATAAATTTAAATTTTACTTTGAAATTTTATCTTTTTTATATATAATAGTAAAAAAGGAGACTAAATATGCTTACAAAATTTTCGATAATAACAAAAAAAAAACTGGAATTAATTGATATTACAGATGAAGTGAAAAGTATTATAGAAAAAAGCAATGTTAAGGATGGCATTGTTAATGTTTCTCTGCCTCACACATCTGCAGCGTTAATAACAGCTATTAATTCAGACGAGAATGCTAATCAGGATTTTTTTGATACTTTATCTAAATTGATTCCAAAAGGTTTATTAGAATATAAACATATTGGAGAAAATTCAGACAGTCATATTAAATCTGCTCTGCTTGGTACTGAAAAAAACATAATAATTGAAGAGAGGGAATTATTATTGGGTAAATGGCAATCTCTCTTCTTATGTGAACTCGATGGACCAAGGGAGAGGCATATATTTGTTAAAATTCTAGTTGGATAAATTATATTATAATTTAAAAAACTTTAAAACAGAAAGGATATTTATATCTCATTGCATCTTGAAAAAACCTGCTATTTAGGGTAATATATTGTTATGGGAAATAATTATATATTGGCTATTAATCCAGGATCTACTTCGACTAAAGTTGCAGTATTCCAGGATGAAAAAATTATATGTGAGAGTAAAATATCACATGAAGTAGAAGAGATTTCAAAATTTGACCGGATAATAGACCAAAAAGAATTCAGAACAAAAGTTGTAATGAATTTTTTCAAGGAGAACTCTTTTGATCCTACTCTCCTGAATGCTGTAGTTGGAAGGGGTGGAATCCTGACTCCAATGAAATCAGGTACTTATAAAGTAAATCAGGAAATGGTTGATTATTTAAAAGACAGTTATTTAGAACATGCATCCAATCTTGGTGCAATTATAGCAGATGTCATTGCAAAAATAGTTGGGATTGAGGCTTATATTGTTGATCCGGTTGTGGTTGATGAAATGGATGAGATTGCAAAGATTACAGGTATTCCCGAGATAAAAAGACAAAGCCTGTTTCATGCATTAAATCAAAAGGCTATGGCTAGAGAAGCAGCTAAATCCTTAAAGAAGGATTATAAATATTGCAATCTAATTGTTGCTCACCTTGGAGCTGGAATTTCAATTGGGATGCATAAAATGGGATCAGTTGTTGATGTGAATAATGGATTAAATGGAGACGGTCCTTTCTCACCTGAAAGAGCGGGGACTTTACCAGCATGGAGTCTTGTTGAACTTTCTACATTGGGAACATTCTCTCTCCCTGATATGAAAAAAAAACTTACTGGTAAGGGTGGACTTGTTGCCCATCTTGGGATTAATGATCTGAGAGATGTTATAAAGAGGATAGATGCAGGAGATAAAAAAGCTGCTCTTATTTATGAGGCTATGGCATATAATATATCAAAGGAAATAGGCTTATTGGCTCCTGTTGTTAATGGGAATCTTGATGCGATAGTTTTAACCGGAGGCCTTGCATATAATGAGGGTTTTATAGACTTAATAAAGAAAAGAGTTGAGTTTCTAGCGCCGGTTCTGGTATTTCCGGGAGAGGATGAAATGACTGCTCTTGCTAATGGCGTATTAAGAGTTTTAAATAAAGAAGAGAATGCAAGAAATTGGAAATATAATCCAAATATAGATGGAGGGAAATTATGAATGCAATAAAAAATTTATCAGAACTGGAACAGTTGGTAAAGGAAAAAACAACACCAAAGATGTCTGTTGCCTTTGCCCAGGACGAAGATACAATTCTTGCTGTAAACAGGGCTGTTGATGAAAAAATTGTTGAGGCAATTTTAATAGGGGATAAGACAAAGATAGAGGGAATTTGTAAAAAACTTGATATTTTACCTGAGAAATTTGAGATAATAAATGAACCTGATGAAAAAAAGAGTGGTACAAAAGCTGTAGAATTGATTGTAGAAGGGAAGGCTCATATTTTAATGAAGGGGCTGATATCTACTCCATATTTTTTGAAGGCTATTTTAAATAAAGAATTTAACCTTATAAAAAAGGGTCAGGTTCTTTCTCATACAGCTGTGATTGAAATTGAAACCTATGACAAACTTTTAATAGTTTCCGATGTAGCAATGATCCCGTATCCGGATTTGAATCAAAAGATACAAATGATCAATTACAATATTAAAATTTCCGAGAAATTGGGAATTAAAAATCCTAAAATAGCAATCGTAACTGCAAATGAAAAAGTATCTGAAAAGATGCCTTCAACAGTTGATGCTGCTATTATTTCAAAAATGGCTGATAGAAAACAGATAAAGGGAGCAATTATTGATGGGCCTCTGGCCTTAGATGTTGCTTTATCAAAAAGAGCCTGTGATATTAAAGGACTGAAATCTCCAATCGAAGGTTATGCTGATGTTTTAATTTTTCCAAATATTGATGCTGGAAATGTTTTCTATAAAACTACGACTATACTCGGAAAGGCAAAACTTGCAGGAGTTGTGACAGGGACACCATTCCCAACTGTACTTGTGTCCAGAGCGGATGATGATGATTCTAAATACTATTCAATTGTTCTAGCTTCAGCATTGGCTTAAAGTAAAAAGTTAGTATATTATAACTTTGTGAACTTTAAATGAACTTTGGAAACGGATAAAGGATCGCCTTAAAGTGGATGTATTCTGCTTCAGGGAGGAAAGTCTGGGCTCCATAGGGAAAGGGTAGTTCCTAACAGGAACGGGTTTCCGATATACGGAAACTACGGAAAGTGTCTAAGAGAATAGACTGCTAAGGCTATTGCTTTAGTAAAGGTGAAATGGTGAGGTAAGAGCTCACCGGTTGAAAAAGTGATTTTTTGACGCAGGATAAACCCTACCCGGTGCAAGGCTTAATAAAAGGGTGCAAAGGCTTTCCCGGCCAATACCTTTAGGTTAGCCGCTCGAGCAATTAAGCAATTAATTGCCCAGATAAATGATCTTTTTTGACAGAACCCGGCTTATCGTCCGTTTCCAATAGTTCATTTTTTTTATATATAACTTAAATTGAGTGATTGTTTTGGATGAAGAGTCTTATAGTGTTGTTTCCAGAAGGTTTTACAAAAACCACAGGCATATTAATAAGTATGTCGAGGATTTTTGGGAAGCTTTATGGTGCAACAGGTTTGGACTATTCGCCGAAAGAAATGCTCAATTCAGGTATAAAAAGATTTTTTTATAAGGAGGTCTAATGCTTATAATTTCAATTATAACATTGTCAGATAGAGCCTTTAACGGCATATATGAAGATTTGTCAGGACCAAAGATAAAAGAAATTATTCTAGAAAATAAAATAGATTGTAAAATTTCAAATATTATTATTCCTGATGAAGTAGAGGACCTTAAAAAAGAACTGCAAAAAAGCCTTGACTCAGATTATATTATTACAACTGGTGGGACCGGGATTTCTCCCAGAGATATAACTCCTGAGGTCACAAGGTCTTTCTGTGATTTTGAACTTCCTGGGATATCGGAAATGCTCAGGTATGAATCCTTGAAAGAAACACAACATGCCGTGTTTTCAAGAGGTTTTTCTGGAGTTAGAGGCAAAACTATAATTATTAATTTCCCCGGTTCTGTTAAGGCAGTTACCTTATGTACAAAATTAATTGTTCCAATTTTGGAACATGGGAAAAAAATGATCGAGGGGAAGGGGCACTAAACTTAGTTAGCACTTATTTGTTATTCTCCCAACAAAACTCTACAAAGTTGATACATATAGATGTCGCTGGTTCTGATATTTTCCAGATCTCCATCTTTAATCTTAAACCAGAGTAGAGATAAGTGTTGAAGTGATTTCAGAATTTTTTTATAATTTTTTATTTTAAAATTACTTTTAGAGGGTGCAATTTTTTTAAATTGTTTTAAGTGTTCCATTGCATATTTGTTTATATCATAAGTTCTGGAATTTGGATAAGTTGTCTGATAATTTTTAATTATTACTTCTCTAACATCTTGTTCCAGAAGTAATTCACCTAGAAGATGGGAATTTTTTATGAAATCAGAATATTCTAAAGGGATTGATTGAAAAAACTCTTCTGTTAACAGATTTTGTTCTGCAATCTCTTTATCATTTGAAATTGACCTTTGACAATATTTTTTTGAGGCTATTAATAAATAAGTTAGAGTGTTTTTAAGTGCATCTAATCTCTCTTTTGAAATCATGTAGAAACTTTCATAATAGTTTAAGTCATCTTTCTGATGTTCTACAATTGATGAGAAAGTATTTTGTTTGTTCTGAAAAGAACTTATCATGTCCTCTTTAATTGTTTTTAAAAGTATCTCTACTTTAATAAAAAAAGATTCCATCTCTAATTCGTCTTTTATGTTCAAACTGTTTAATTTGTCAAAAAAGTCTTTCATACTTAAGTTTATACATAAATAAAAACAAAAAGTCAAGATTTTTTTACTATGTTTCAATGTTTTTTTTACTGGTTCTATTGACTTTCTTTAAAGAATTATATATTAATATAAGTGGTGGAAAAATGGAAGATATAAAAATTGGAATTATTGGTGGAAGTGGCTTTTATGATATGGAGTTTGAAGATGCGGAATATATTCATATTGATACCCCTTTTGGGCAACCTTCAGAAAAAATACTGATTGGCAAAATTGATAATGTAAAAATTGCATTTTTGTCCAGACATGGAATTGGACACCGGTTCTCTCCATCTGAAGTAAATTATAGAGCAAATCTATTTGCTTTAAAAACATTAGGTGTAAAAAACCTGGTTTCTTTTACCGCTGTTGGTTCATTGAAAGAAGAACTGAAACCGACAGACCTGGTTATACCGGATCAGTATTATGATAATACATTTAAGAGAGAAAAAACATTTTTTGAAAATGGGATAGTTGGACATGTCTCTATGGCTGAACCAACCTGTCCGGTTTTGTCTGATATTGCGTGTAAAATTGCAAAAGAGATTGGATTGTCTGTGCACAAAGGTGGAACCTATTTTAATATGGAAGGACCTCAGTTTTCTTCCAGAGCAGAATCCTTTGCGTATAGACATCATGATTTTTCCATAATCGGTATGACTCAGGCTATTGAGGCAAAACTTGCCAAAGAACTGGAAATGTGTTTTCTTCCCCTTGCTTTTGTAACAGATTATGATTGCTGGCATGAAGATACGGAAAATGTTTCAGTGGATATGGTTATTGAGAATCTTAATAAAAATACTTCAAATGCACAGAAGATAGTAAATCTTCTTGCAACCAGCTTAACTTCTGATAATGCAGATTGTAAATGTGAGACATCACTCGAATATGCAATCATGACAGATCCTAAATCAATTACTTATAATACCTTTAAAAGGCTAAAACCTATTATTTGCAAATACATTAAAGAACCTGGAGATAAAATTCATGAATGATCTAATACTTATAATTAACACTGGCAATACTTCTACAAAAATTGGGATTTATAAGGGTGAAATAAAACAGTTTGACGAATCCATTCCGCATAGTGATGAGGACCTCGCTGAATTTTCTGATATTAATTCTCAAAAGCAATATAGAGAAAATTTAATTTTCGGTTTTTTGAAAGATAAGAAAATAGAACTTAATCAGTTGAGAGCAGTAGCGGCAAGAGGAGGCCTTTTAAAACCTCTGGATAGTGGAACATACCTTGTAACTGAGGATATGATAACTGATCTTATTGAATGTAAAAGAGGGGCACATGCCTCTCATCTTTCTGCTCAAATAGGATACTCGATTGCAAAAAAAATGAATATCAAATGTTTCGTTGTAGATCCAATTTCAGTTGATGAACTTGAGCCAATTGCCAGATATTCCGGCAATAAATTGTTTGAAAGAATTATGCTTTCTCATGCTTTAAATATGAAGGCTGTTGCAAAAAGATTTGCTAAAGAAAAATCCCTGGATTATAAAAAATTAAATCTTATTGTAATTCATCTTGGAACCGGTATCTCGATTTCAATTCATAGTGGTGGAAAGATGATCGATGCTATAAATTCAAGTGAAGAGGGATGCTTTTCTCCAGACAGATCAGGTGGTTTGCCTGTGCTTCAGGTTATAAGATATATTGATAAAACAGGTATTGATATAAAAAAATTAGAAAAGATGATATTTGGAAATGGAGGTTTGTTTTCATATTTGCAGACTAAAAACTTTTTCAAAGTTGAGGAATTATACAAAAAAGGTGAGATTGAAGTCATAAATGTTGTAAAAGCTATGGTTTATCAAGTGGCAAAAGAAGTTGGGGCATTTTCAACAGTCGTAAATGGAAATATTGATAATATATTAATTACCGGAGGTATGGCATATGTAGATTTTTTAATAGATCTTATCTCAAAAAGAATTAATTTTATTGCTCCAATCGAGATTTATCCTGGTGAGGATGAAATTGAAGCACTTGCAGAGGGAACCTTACGAGTATTGTCCGGTGAAGAACCACAACTTAAATATTAGATAAGGATGAAAGAGAAAAATAACCGAAATTCTCAAGGTGATGTCGAAATAATGCTTCACTCAATTGACAATAGGATTGAAGCACTAAAGGCCCAATATAATTTGTTTTTTTCTGGCGATCTACGTGTTCCACCTGAACAGGAGAGAGAATCTCTTGAAAAAAAAGTTAGAAATATTTTTTATTCTGGTACAAAAAGTCCAAGATTGTCTTTGTTAATACAAAATATATCATCAAAGTTTGCACTTTATAATAATATGTGGTTAAAAAGATTAAATGCAATAGAAGGAGGCTTTACTATTAATAAGCGTAAACCAACACCTGTTGTAGAAAAAGAGATTAAAAAGAAAGAAGTGAAAATAAAGCCAATTAATGTAAGTTTAAACGAGGAGGACTCATTTGATCAGTTTTATGAGAAGTATAAAGATTTGAGTATAGGACAGTCTGCAAAAATAATGGAAAAGGAAAAAATGATAAACTCAATAAAGATGAAATTAATTACAGAAAATCTTATTGATGTTAAAATTGCTTTCCAGATCGAGAAAGGAAAAGTTAAATTAAAAATTAAAAGACAGAATTTTGAATAAATCTAAAATTAGAATAAATATAGGATTGCTAAAACTATTTATTATAATTCTATCTTTTTTTATACTTGGAGATTATGGTTTTTCTCAAATTCAGGTTCAAACCTATCAACTAAACAATGGGCTGAGAGTTATTTTATCCCCAATAGAAAATATTCACTCTGTGTGTGTTTTTACATATTTTAAAACTGGTGTAAGAGACGATCCTGTTGAATTGAAGGGAGCATCAACTATTTTTAAAAACATAAGACTTAAATCCGGGACAAGAAACTTCAACTATCTTGAAGGGCTTTTATACACAAAAAACCAAGGTGGTATAGCAGGCAGTAAGGTTGAATATGATTATTCATATTTTTATCAAATTGTTCAAGCAGAGAATTTAAATATTGCATTGATGTTGGAGGGAGAAAGGTTTAAATCTCTTAAGCTCAGCAATAGAGGGTTTCAGATCCAAAAAAACAGACATATTCAGCGGTTAAAAAGACTTGTAAATTATAGTCGATATTATAATTCATATCTTTGGGTAAACTCAAAATTATTTGCAAATTCAGTTTATCAATACCCGGTGATGGGGAGTCTTGACAAGATCATTAATATAAAAACAGATGATATTGATTCTGTTTATAATAGATATTCTGATCCGAATTTAACGACACTTATAGTTACTGGTAAATTTGATACTATTGAAATCAAGAGAAAAATATTGAAATATTTCTCAACTATAAAATCCAGGGGGAATAAGACTATAAATTACTCACCTTTGAATTTAAAGACTGAATCTATATCTGCAACCGGTCTCTCTAAAAATGTTTCCGAACATTTTGTTATATTTGGAATTCAAGCTCCTTCTGTTCTTGATCAGAGTTTTGAGACATTTTTATTTATGAAATATTTTTTGTTGGATAAAAGAAGAGACAGTATTTCCAACTATTTAAAAGATAAAAATAAACTGGATGTTTCAATAGATTTTAGACTTTCAGATAATATAGAATCGAATAGTCTGGTTATTGGAGTTTCTTCAAAAACTAAAATAAATATTGTTAGAACAAAATACCTAATTCTAAGTTATTTTAAAAATTTGCCAACATTAATGCTTAAAAAAAAGATTGATATCAAAAATATTAAAAATCTGATGGAAATTGACTATAGGAAAAAATTATCCGGGCTTGTATCCAGAAGTGAGTTACTAGCAAAATCTGAACATTTCTTTAATAATCTTGATATCAATAAAAACATTTTAAATAAAATTCAGAAGATTGGTCTTTATAATATAATAGGTCTGTGTAAAAAATATTTTACACAAAATAAAATAATTATGTTATATGAATATAATGATTAAAACAAAATTATTTCAAAAGGTCTTGTTTTTAACAATGTTTTTGATAATTTCTAAACCGATTTTTCCAGAATCTTTATCCAATGACAATAAAGTTACAATATTTATTCGCGATTTTAAATTTGTAATTTTAAAAAATGATCAAATAGACTTTTTTCATGCAGAATTGATAATTTTGTATAAAACTAAAAATATAGGATCTGCTATTCCATATATTACAGCGAGAACAGTTTTCACTAAATCTCTTCAGTCAAAGTCTCCTATTTCTAAATCATTAAAGGCACTTGGTAATGATTATGAACTTCAATTCATGGCAGACCATTTGATACTTAAGATTAATTTTTTAAAGCAAAAACTCCCAAAATTCATGAAATTTCTTTCAGCTCTTTACAAAACAAATTTATTATCAGAAAAAGATTTAAATTATGAGAAAAGAAAAATAATTGAAGAGTATAGGACAAATGATAAATTCAGGATAAAAATGGGTCTGTATTCTGCTTATAAATATTTTTTTAAAAATCAGATTCTTGGGAATAATTTTTTTACAATTAACCAGGTAAAAGAATGTACGATTAATAATATTATTGTTCACTATAAAGGTACATATGTTCCAGAAAATTCATCCCTGTATATTACAGGCAAATTAAATTCAAGCGTAATGATTTGGAGTGTAAAAAATTTTCTAAGGAAAATACCCAAAAGATTCAGTCAAATTAAAAAAAAAACTCAGATAAAAATAACCAGAATCTCAAGACCGATTGTTTTAAATATTCCTGGAATATTAACTCCGACTGTCATTTATATAAAGTTAGTAAAAATAAAAAATAAAAATTATGTTTCAAATATTATTATAAACGATAGATTATTTGGTCAATATCCTATTGATACAATTAGTGATAAATCATTAAAATACAAAATCAAAAAAAATTTTCTTATTAGTACAGAGATCTTGGCTCATAGAGGATTAGCAGTGATTAGTAATTCGATTAATATGAATTACATGTCTTTAAAGAATTTTCTTTATTCTTTACAAAGTGAAATTAGAAAAATAAAAATGGAAATAATGGATAGAAGAAGCTATAAAAAATATTTTAATTATTTTTATGGAAGGTCTAAGGTAAATTCCAGAAACTTCTCTAATCAACTTGAAGAGGAGCTAAGGAGATTTATTCTTTCCAGAGATGAACTTCCTGATAAACGAGAGAACAGAAGTCTGCATTTAAAAATTAATAATATTTTAAAAGAAGAGAGAAAAAATTTTTTTAAAACTAAAAAGGTTTTTTCCAAAAATGAGATTGTTGTTATAATTGGAGATATTGATAAAATTTTAAAGTATTTTCCAAAGATCAATGCTGAAATAGTTGATGTAGAATGATTTTAGATAAATATGCCTATTGAAAATGTAATCCCATATAATATAAGAATTTTACCTGTGAAACTTAATATTTTGTTTAATTTTTCTCCATCTTCTGAAGTCTTAAGTATCTTATAAGGATAGAAAATTAATAAGAGTATTATTGCAGATAGAGATGAGCATAAATAACTTTGATCAAATAATCCTATAATAATTGGAATAAATGCTGCAATTATTATGGAAAAAATATATTCATATATACCAAAATCTTTACCGAACCTGACGACCAGAGTTCTTTTTCCAGTTCTTCTGTCATTATTGATATCTCTTATATTATTTACTGCGAGAATTGCTACAGAGATTAATCCTGGTCCAAAGCCTAAGATGATAATTAATGGGTCTATAGACAGTGTTTGGACAAAATATGTTCCAGCAAGAGATACAGGCCCAAAAAACACCAGTACAAATAAATCACCAAAGCCTAGATATCCATAAGGAGAGGAGCCTCCTGTATAAAAATATCCTGCTAATAAAGATAATATTCCAATTATGATTATTGGGATACCCCCTCTTAATATCAGGACAATCGAACTGATAATTATTAAAAACAAAACAAAATAAATAGAGTTTTTCATCTGGTTTACTGTAACAAGACCCGCTTGTGTAACTCTTACCGGTCCAATCCTTTTCTCATCATCAGTACCATTTTTGAAGTCAGAATAGTCGTTTACCAGATTTGTACCTATTTGAATAAGAATGGCACATATAATTGTAGTTAAACTTAGAAATAAGTGAAATGAATTATGTTTTATAGCAATAGCAGTACCCATAATGACAGGAACTATTGAAGCAGGCAATGTCTTTGGACGAATTGCCATCCACCATATTCCTGAAGATTCTAATATCTTTTTATTCATAATTGAATTATAATGCAAAATGCAATATATATCCAATCTGATTTGAGGGATAAGGAAAAAGCAAGATAAATAATTGATGATAAAGGTATATTAGTGATAAATGTAACAATATAGATACAGACTTTAACTAAATGTCACTTTTTTATGACAAAAAAAATCTATTTTGCTATAATATATTGGCAGAGAAAATGCTGCTTAATATTTACAAGTTAAATTGAACGATTGTTTTATAAATTATTTAATTTAGTTTAGAGGAGATTATTATGAAAAAAACAATTTATTTTACCATTAGTTTATTAACAATAATATTTTTGTCTTACTGTACAATTCATTTTCCATATGATTATGAAACAATAGGCAGGCAGCATAAAATAGTTTTTAAAATTGTTCCCGAAGATGCTCTTGTTCTTCTGAATGGGAAATTGATAGGTGAAGCATATGAGTTTTCAACATGGGAATCTGCTTTACGTATCTCTTCAAAAGACAATGAATTAATAGTCAAAAGAGAAGGTTTTATTGAAGAGGTTATTGATCTTTATGAGTATGATGGAAGAGAATTTATTGTAAAGGTTAATCTTAAAAGGGATGATGAATATAAACCGGAAAGAAGAGTAATTCGTAAGAGAGAATTAAAGCAAAAGGAAACAGATCAACGAAAAAAGATAGAAGGTGTTGCAGTAAGACCTAAAAAAATAAAAAATTTAGAGATAAAATCTGATGAAGACGATATCATTTTTCATAAAACCTCGCTTTCACTAAGTGTCTCGCCATCAGATGCTGCAATATATATAAATAAAAAATTCTGGGGAATTTCACCTAAATCAGGCAGGATAAATAATATTGTTTTAAGAACAGGCAAGTATTCACTGGAAATCATCAAACCTGGCTATGTGAGTGTTATAAAAACAATTATAGTTTCAGGAAAAATGAAGAACCTTGATATGATAATTGCCTTAAAGAAAAAGTAAAACACAAAAACCTGGGACTTATTCAGTTTTCAAAAATAGAATTAGTTTAATGTCGCTTCCGGTGATATCTCTGTTGCTAACGCTCCAAATTGTGCTCAATTTGGAGCTTCGGTCCTCATTCGTCCAGGCTTCAGGGCTCACTCCGGGGCACGTTACAGAGAAAGTCACCTCACGCTTGGCTTTTCTTTTATAACTTAGAAAAACTGAATAAGTACAAAACCTATTCCGTGTTGCATCATAAAAAAAACACTATAAACGATAGGTCGTTGCTTCATAAAA
>CBDUZW010000005.1:0-126370 GCA_965371805.1 uncultured bacterium
GTAAACAAAGAACTTTATTTCATTATAGAGATTTTTTATAGGACACTAGTGATATCAGATATACTTTTTAACATATTTTTATATTCAATTAATTCTTTTTTGGATAACTCTTTACCATGGCCACCTTGAAAAATAGTGTCTTCAGGAAAAACAACAGCCACTTCATCCAATAAGTTCAGATATTTCTCAGATTCAACATACACTGAAGGAAAAGATTCAGAAATAAGTAAATCTCCCATATTAAGTACTTTTGATTTAGTAAAATAGAGTAATAAATCTTCTTTTGTATGAACTCCAGGAGATGGGACTATCAGGATTTTCTCACCGTTAAACTCAAATAAATATGATTTTTTAAAATGTTTCTTAATCTTTCCCGATAATATTTTATGATTAATCGTGATAAGCCCGTCAGAGACCGCTTTTTGTAACGTCTTCCAATTAATTATTCTACTCTTCTCTTCGCCAATTGAGTTCCCTCCAATATGATCCGGATGCAAATGAGTATTAATTATAAATTTAATTTTTTCACTCTTGATTTTTTTAACTGCATTTTTTAGCTGATTTATCATCCGATAATATCCAGTATCAATTAACATGACACCTTCTTCTCCCGAAGAGACAGCAACATTCGGATTTCCAGCATCAATAAAGGCAATCCTGTAAATATTCCCTGAAACTTTAATTATTTTCGGATCCGATATCGGGGTCTGTTTGGCACCATTTTTTCTAAGAATTTCAGCAATCTCAGTTTTTCTTGATTCAATCGCTGTATCTAATGCAGTTTCTTCATTTTTATCTTTCATGGATAATTTGCATCCTCGCCTTATTAAGAACTCGACCATCTTCTTTCTATTGAAGAATACTGCATAACTTAGAGGTGTATGATTATATTTGGTAATCACATCAATATTGACTCCTTGATCCAGTAAAAAACCAGCTATATTAGTAAATCCTTCGCCAGCAGCATAATGAATTGGCATTTCGCCGGATACATTTTTTATAGTAAGCTTAGCTCCCATTTTATATAAATATTTTATCACTTCCAACTGTCCAAACCTGGCGGCATAGTGAATAGCGGTATTAAGACTTTTTTTGTTTTTCTTGTTAATTATATCAGCATTTTCCTTAACCAATTTAATAATGGATTTTAGATCTCCTTTTTTTGCACTATCAAAGATGTTTATAGATAATAGCGGTTTGATTAAAAACATAAACATGAAAAGAATAAAAATAATTTTTTTTGTCATTATAAAATCTCCTTAGTTATGTTCCAATTGTCAAAGTTTTTTTAAACATAACTCCTATTAAACATTTTTTTCTATTTTAACATAAATCGGATAGAATACTTAAAAGTAAAACAAGATTATATGAAGATATAAATTAATATTCGTCCTAAATTTCAATATCAGAAAAATATTTAATTTTATTACAATTGTAACAGAGATTTTTTTCATAAAAAGATAAGGTAAATCTATTAATTAATTTTATATAAAAAAACCTGCCTGGTACGCAGTACCTTTTTTTGCCCCTTCTTTTTTGTAACTATAAACTAAAATTCAGACAATAACTTGACAAATATTGAAAAATATCTTATAAAGTGCTTTAAATGAATACTAATTTAATTTTATTTTTAATGATAATGTCCAGCCCTGATTGCAGGGCGTAATTTATTCTTCTCGATCTCAGAGAGATCAAACCATATTTTTACTTTAAATCCATAAATTTATTACAATAGGAGACATTAACAATGAATAGAATTAAAACAGCGATCCTGGGTGCAACCGGCTTGGTTGGGCAACAGTTCATAAATATCTTAACAGGCCATCCTTTTTTTTCAATAGATGCACTTATAACATCTGAAAAAAACATTGAAAAACAATATAAAGATGCGGTTTCATGGAAAGCCGGCGGGGCAATACCTGAATCTATAGCCAATAAAAAAATTGACAAGTTCTCTATTTCTGAACTGAAGTCCAAAGGTATAAAAATTATTTTCAGCGCTCTTCCCTCAACTGTTTCCCTCAATTATGAAAAAGAACTCAGAGATGAGGGTTTTTATATTTTTTCAAATTCCAGTTCATATAGAATGCATAAAGATGTTCCTATTATTGTTCCTGATGTTAATCCCCAGCATCTTAAATTAATTAAATCACAAAAAAAAAAATATGGCGGTTTTATCGTAACAAACCCAAATTGTTCAACTGCAGGAATTGTTACAATTTTGAAACCTCTAAGTGAATTCGGTTTAGATTCAATTTATATATCTACATACCAGTCAATTTCCGGTGGAGGGTTAAATGGTGTTTCATCGATTGATATTCTCAATAATATTATCCCATATATAAAAGATGAAGAGCAGAAGATAGAGATTGAATCAAAGAAAATCCTCGGAGAAATCACAGATGAAATAATAATTGAACCGGAATTTAAGATTGTAACAAACTGTTGTAGGGTTCCAATACTATATTCTCATTTCATCAGCATGATGATCAATCTGAAAGAGGATGTGACACTAAAAACTATAAAAGAAAAACTATCTGCTTTTTCAAACATTCCAAGAGAATTAGAGCTTCCAACAGCTGCAAAAAATTCAATAGAGATTTTTGAGAAGCTAGACAGACCTCAACCTGCATTAGATTTCCCTATTCCCTTTGACAAAAATAATGGAATGGTTGTAAAAGTTGGAAGAGTCGAAAAAGTTGGAAAAACTCTAAAATTATTTATCCTGTTTAATAATACTGTTAAGGGCGCAGCTGGTGCTTCTGTTCTAAATGCAGAATTGGTAGTAAAAAGCGAATTAGCAGGGAGACTCTAAGATGAAAGTAATTAAATTTGGTGGAAGCTGCTTAAGGAACACAAAGGATTTTATGAAAATATCAGAGATCCTTAAAAAGGATACATCAAAAGAGAAAGTTATTGTTTTGTCTGCATTATATGGTGTAACAGACATTTTGATCAATAATTTATCTCCTGAAAAACTTAATGAAAATAATATTAACAAAATAATATGTAAGATAAAAAACATTCATTTTAAAATAATTAATGAAGTTTTCACTTCTCAAGAAGAAAACAAAGAAGTGATAAAGATTTTTAAACCATATTTGAATAAACTTAAAAAGCTTTTCCTGGCAGTATTCTATACAGGAGAACTATCTGAATCCCTGGAATCATCAATTCATAGTTTCGGTGAAAGGCTTTCTGTTATTCTATTTTCAATAATCATGAATAAAAAGGGTTTTAACACCTCTCCATATTTTTCTGATGATATTGGTATAGTAAAAAAAGATAAAAAGCATTTTAATTGTGCCGACCTTGTTCAAACAAAAAATAATCTAAGTAAAATTATCCCTAAGATTTCAGAAGGTGTGATTCCAATTATAACTGGATATTTTGCAATTAGTCATAACAAAAGAATATCAACATTCGGTAGAAATGGGTCAGATTACAGTGCTTCTGTCATTGCTTATGGATTTAATGCTGAAATATTAGAATTCTGGAAAGATGTCCCGGGCTTCATGAGCAGTGATCCCGGTATTGTAAAGGATTCCTTATTAATTGAAGAACTTTCAATTGATGAAGCAGCAGAATTATCTTATTTTGGTGCAGGAATTCTACACCCCAGATGCCTGGAGCCTATACGGGACACAAAGACAAGCATCGTAATAAGAAATTTTAAGAATCCTGCCGAAAAGAGTACCACAATTAAGGCTGATCCTGAAAAAAACAATAAGATTAGAGGAGTCACTTTTAATGAACATATTTCAGTTTTAAAAATAAATGGTGCAGGTGTTGGATACAGACCTGGAATCATTGGAAATGTCGGAACTATTTTAAGTGAAAATGAGATCAATATCTATTCTATTTTAACCTCACAAACCTCAATAAATCTTATTATTGACCAAAAAGATCTACAAAAAAGCATAAGAATATTAACAAAAATAAAAGATCCGATTATTGAAGAGATAAGAAGCGAAAAAGATCTAACACTGATTGCAGTTGTTGGAAGGGATATTAAAAAAAGCAATAATGCCCTTCAGAAATTATTTGATATATTAAATAAATTAAACATAAATATTGAAATGATATCTGCAGGAGCATCTGATTCAGCATACTATTTTCTTATAAAAAAAGAAGAGTTTAAAAAATCAATTAATAAAATCCATAATGAGTTGATTCAGGTTGGATCAAATATTATTTGAATAAAACCTTGTTAATGCAATTTAAAAACTTAAAATTTTCATTTCATTATTCATTTTTTCTATTGCAATATGTAGCAGACTAAGGTTAAAATAGATTATTATTGGAGGAAATATGTTTAAAAAAATAATTGTTAGAAAGCCATGTGCCAATATGACAAATGGTATTAGTAATGCAGATCTCGGAAAACCTGATTTTAAAAAAGCACTTTCTCAGCATCATAACTATGTAGAACTAATGAAGTCATGTAATGTTGAGGCAACAATTATAGAAGCTGATGAAAACTATCCGGATTCTACATTTGTTGAGGACACAGCAATTCTAGCTGAAAAAGTGGCAGTCATTACAAATCCCGGAGCAGAAAGCAGAAAAGGTGAAGAAGAAGAGATTTTATTACAGTTAAAAAAGTTTTATAATAATATTGAATTGATAAAAAAGCCGGGAAGTTGTGAGGGTGGCGATGTAATGAGAGTCGGAGATCATTTCTATATCGGTTTATCTGAACGAACCAATCCCGATGGTGCAGAACAGTTGATTACAATTCTTAGTAAATATGGATATACAGGTTCAAGTGTTGAAATGAGCGAAATGCTTCACTTGAAAACAGGTCTTTCCTATCTGGAAAACAATAATCTGCTTGTCGCAGGTGAATTTATTAACCACCCTGATTTTAAAGATTTTAATAAAATAGAAATTCCTGAAGATGAAAATTATGCTGCCAATTCAATCTGGGTAAATGACACAGTTATAGTTCCTGCAGGTTATCCGAAGACTGAAAAGCTTATCAAAGAAGCTGGATATAAGACAAAAACTATTGACATATCAGAATTCAGGAAACTTGACGGCGGACTAAGCTGTCTCTCCCTCAGATTCTAAATACCTTTTGCAGTTTCAATAATATTTTTATATCGGAACATCAATTATAAAAATTTGACAACTTATATGATGAGTTATATTTTTTAAATAGGAAGTGTTTTATGAATAAAAAACTAACAATATTTATTTCTACTCCACTGGAAGCGAAACATGTAGAGAGAATACGGAAGGTTGATCCCATAAGACTTGATGTTATTTATGAGCCTGACTTATTACCTGAAACCCGATATCAAAATGATCATGACGGATTAGAAAATTTCTTTAGAACTCCTGAGTTAGAAGAGAGATGGAAACAAAATCTCTCTAAAGCCAACATACTCTTCGATTTTCCACCAAAATCACCTGGAAATATAGGCGGTATGGATTATGCTCCCAATGTTAAATGGATACAGACAACAAGTTCTGGTGCTGGTAAAAAAGTTAATGATCTGGGGTTCTGTGACTTGGATTTACTTATCACAACTGCCAGGGGTGTCCATTCAAAACCTCTTGCTGAATTTGCTTTTATGGGAATCCTGAACCATATTAAGAAATTTTCTAATTTAAAGAGTGAACAAAAAAAACATAACTGGGAACGATACTGTGGTGAGAGCCTGGAGGGGAAGACTCTTGGAATAATAGGAGTTGGCCGTATAGGCAGACAGATTGCGAAAATCGGAAATGCTTTTAACATGAGGGTAATAGGTACAAAACTTAATTATAAAGCTGAAGAGACTCCAATAATAGGTTTGGACCAGTTTTATCCTATAAATCAGCTTGAAAAAATGTTAAACAAAACAGATGCATTAGTTATCTGTGCTCCAGATACAGCAAAAACAAGAAAAATGATCAACAAACAGTCATTTGAGGCTCTTAAACCAGGAGCTGTTTTAATTAATATTGGAAGAGGCCCCATCATTGATGAAGAAGATATGATAAAAGCACTTCAATCAGGTAAATTAAATTCAGCATATCTTGATGTATTTCAATCTGAGCCCCTACCAGCTGACAGTCCTCTCTGGAATATGCAAAATGTTACAATCAGTCCACATTCAGCCAGTACAGTGGCCTGTGAAAACACTCACATTGTAGACATATTTTGTTTTAATTTAGAGTGTTACCTTGAAAACAGAATCTTAGAAATGAAAAACATTTTTGATAAAAACCAAATGTATTAGAAATTAAAGTGGTATAGAAATGGCGGTGATGCAATGGATAAAGATCTTTAAAGGAGATATAAAATGGAAAACAAAAAACTTAACCTGGCTGGGATTTTCCCTCCAATCCCAACAGCTTTTGACAGAAATGGAAATCTAGACCTAAAACAAGTCGAGAACAATATTCATTTTTTTAACAAATTTGATTTACAGGGATATGTTGCATTAGGTTCAAATGGTGAATTTGTTTTACTCGAAGAGGACGAAAAAATAAGTTTAATAAAGTCCATTAGAAAAACCATGCCGGAAGCAAAACCATTGATTGCAGGTACAGGTTGTCAATCTACGATTGCTACTATTCGTTTAACTAAAGCTGCATCAGATGCCGGGGCTGATGCTGCTCTGGTTTTAACCCCATCATATTATAAAGGAAAGATGACAGACGCTGCATTATATGAGTTTTTTGTTAAGGTGAGTGAGGCATCCCCTATTCCAATAATTCTTTATAATATACCCTCATGTACCGGCATAGATCTTTCTGCTGATTTTGTGGTATCACTTTCAAATCATCCAAATATCATAGGTTTAAAAGATTCAGGCGGCAATATCACTAAAATGGGTGAAATTATTCATCGAGTCCCCCAAAATTTTCAGGTTCTGGCTGGATCTGCCGGCTTTTTGTTTCCTGCCCTGAGTATTGGAGCAGTTGGAGGAATATTGGCACTGGCAAATATTGCACCTGAAAAATGTATACATATCCAGAAATTATTTTTGGATGGAAAATGGGAAGATGCTAAAAAACTGCAGACCAGTCTGATTACTTTGAATAGTGCAATAACCCGGATTGGTAGTGTACCGGGATTGAAAAGTGCAATGGATTATCTGGGATTATATGGTGGTCCTGTGAGAGGTCCTTTATTACCTGTCTCCACTGAAGAGGAACTTAAAATCCGGAAATTAATAAACGATGCAGGTATTGGGTTAACTGCAGCTCAAAAATAACTTGCAATTCAAGAGTAATGATTAGATATTTCAAGAAATTTTGTAATAATTATAAATGCTATTGGAATCTATTAAAAAAAAACATACAATAATATATAAAAAAATAAAGGAGAAAAAAATGAAAAAAAATTTTATCATGTTATTTATAACAATGTTTTATATTTCACTAATTTCCACAACAGGATTTGCAGAAGAAAAAGGGGATGATTTTAAAACGGCGTATGAAAATCTCCAAAAAGATTTAAAAACCAAGAGAGCAGCTGTTAAATCCCGGAAAGCATATAATGAATATAGAAAGTTTCAATCAGAATCACTTAAAGGTTTATTAATTAAGATAGAGAAGAGAGATGGTGTTGAGGGAAAATCTTTTTTAAAAGGAAAGATACTGTTTGATATCGGTAAATATGATGATGCTTTAGCAATATTCGACAACCATATTAGTAAAAATTCAGAATTTTCTCTAAAAGCAAAATTCTACAAAGTTAAAATACTTCAAAGAAAAGAAAAGAACAATGATGCTCTGGTTATCTTTAATGAAATAGAGAGTAAATTAAAACCCTCGGCAAAACTAATTGATGTTTTAATGAATTTTGCTTTTTCATTAGAAGATGAAAATCTTAGAGCAAAGTATGCAAAAAACCTTATTAAAATTGCAGGCGATAAAAAAGAGTTTCAAAATAATAAAGCATATATGTTCGAACTTCTCGCTAATATTGAAAAAGATAAAGGAGATCTGAAAAAAGCAATTCAAATACTTGAAAATGGTTTGAAACAGGTAAAAGGAGATAGAGCAGTCAAATCTATGAAATCAACAATCAACCAGCTAAAACTTATAGGAAAACCAGCTATTGAATTGACTGCAAAAAACTGGATAAACTCCAAAGAATTCAGCTTAAAAGATATGAAAGGTAAAGTTGTTGTGATCGATTTCTGGGCACCCTGGTGTGGTCCATGTAGAAAAGTAATACCAACATTAATCAAGAGCTATAATGAGAATAGCAAAAAAGGACTGGTTGTTTTAGGTTATACCAAATTATATGGAATGTATAGTGACGAGCAAGGTTCAAAAGGTAAAGTTGCACCTGATGAAGAGAAGAAATTAATCAAAGGATTTGTGGACAGACTTGCTATCAAATATCCTGTTGCAATCTCAGAGAGTAAAAATGCTTTTGAAGGGTATTTTGTTGCAGGAATTCCGACTATGGTTTTAATTAACAAAGAGGGAATTATTACAGAAATAACAGTAGGTTCCGGAGATGAAAAAAAACTGGAAGAAAAGATTAACGAACTTTTAAAATAACACTAATGGTATATGTGGGGATTTATTTCCCCACATTTCAAATTTAATTAAAATACAAATTGTATCCACTCTAATCACAAGTTTTTTGTTTTTTTATTTCCTTCTTTTGCAACCATTCCAAATATATTGCATTATATCTTCATGAACAATTTATTGTATTTATAGTAAAATAAATTAAAAATAAAGGAGCTGATATGAAAAAAATGAAAATTTTATTAGTTTTAGTATTATTTATGTCTTTCATACTAAATGGATTAACAATTGAAAACTTAGACAAACCTCTTAAAGGGAAATGGGATCTACAATTAAAAAAACTCTGGGAGATCGAAGGAGGGGGTACAAAAAATTTCGGACAGGTTCAAAATTTAAAAGTATCAGAGGATGGAAGAGTTTATGTTCTTGATAATAAACTAAAAAAAATTCTTATATTTGATAAGGATGGAAAATTTTTATCTGAATTCGGAGAGATGGGTGAAGGACCTGGCGAATTTAAAAATTTCAGACAGGGTGACCAACTATTTATTTTGAAAAATGATCTGATATTTGTTGACAGAGAAAGAATTCACTATTTTTCTCTTGATGGAAAATTTAAAAAAACGGTAAAAACACCGTCATTTCTAAAACCAAGAAGATTTATTTCCAAGGATATATTCATCTCTGCACCTATTATGATCAGGGATTCAGGGCAAAAGGAAGAGGAGATAAAGTCTTATGATATTCTTACCAAAACTGAGTCTGTAATTTCAAAATTCAAACCTTTTGAAAAAGCTTCAACGAGCAGTAGTAATAGTGGAAATCGAATGAGAGTCGGGATCATCATAGGTAGTATTACCCCATTAATGAATCTGGATTATAAAAATGGAAATCTCTTTTATGGTATGAGTGATAAGTATAAGATAACAAAAAGAGATTTGAAAAACAAGAGTGAGAGTTCTTTTCTATTAAAAGACAGACAACAAAAACCAGTTTCAAAAAAGTTTCTAAAGGATTTTTCAAAAAGATTAAAACAGATCCCTGAAGATATGAAGAAAAAAATTATTGATGGACTTCCGAAAAAAGCATCATTTTTCCAGAGAATTGCAATTCAGGAAAATGGTTTAGTATATGTTTTTGTGTCAGATCCAGATAATAATGCTTCCCAGGAAATAGATGTTTTTTCCAATAATGGAAAGTATCTATATTCAACCGGAATTAAATTGGAAGAAGGATCTAATTTAGGTAATATTACATTTAGTAAAGATAGCTTAATCCTCTCTTATGAAGATGAAGAGGGAGAGATCAAAGTAGCAAAATATCAAATAAACCAACCCGCTTCATAATTAAAAAAAAGTATGCGGTTATAGTTTTAGCCGCATACTAACATAACTATTATACATCATTCAACCTATATACCAGAAAACCATGTTATTGCTTCATCTCTGGACTCATATAATTCACTTATCTACTTAAAAACACTAAAGAACCCACTCAAAACTGCATTACCATGAGTTTTTACCTTAAATTTATCATTTGAATGTTTTAAATCAAATGTCATAAATTTACACCCTTCAAATACAGAAGTTAATATTCCATAATAAAATTTTTATTTCAAATTATATAGTTCAGGATCAAATATTGACGAATCGTATTTTAAAAATTTATATTCAATAAAATCCAATTCATATTGGTGAACTATTTCTGAGTCATCTAATAATTTATAGCTCATTCTAATTATCTTTCCGGTAGTTTTATCAATTTGTGTTGTCTCTATAGCCTTGAGTTTTTTATTGCTCACAGCTTCAGGGAGATTATCTGATTTATTTTTAGAATTTAACTTTATTTTTTTATCTCTAATTTTATTTAAAAACCACTCCATTTTTTCATTCAGATCATCCTCATATTCAAGTATAAAAAATGTACTGTCTAGATAAGATATTTTTTCAAATACATCCATTTGATTTCCGGTAGCTTCATTTATTTTCTTACCCAGATATTTGACATTTTTATTTGACTTTAATTTATCATAAATATCATTCGGGATCTGTTTACAATAATCGATCATATCCGGTGATTCTTTTATAATTAATACTTTTGATCTTTTTCCCTCATTTTTAATGTTTTTTAATTTTTTAATAATTACTTTAATATTTTCATTTTTTGTTATATTTTTATGACTACCTTCCCCATCTTTTTCGCATATATCAATTTTAATTTTTAATTTTAATCTGCTGTTTGTTTCCTTTAATTCATATGTTCTTTTATTAGTTGCGATAAGATGACTAATTATTTTGCCATCATTTTCGTCCTTAAACTGCAAGCGTAGCAGGTTTTTATTATATCTCCAGCTTTCCATCAAGAGTGTTGTATTCTCTTTACCTTTTACAGTAAATAATTTCTTAATATAGTAAACACTATTTTTTATAAGTGAGTTTAAATATGTTTTTTCTAAATTATGGGCAATTTCTTTTGCTGAAACCTGCTGTGGAATAATCTGGAATATCAAAAACAGTACAAATATAATTGAAGCTGCTGTACTTAGAAAATATTTAAATAAAGTTTTCTTTTTATCTTTTGATAAAACTAGTTCAGCCTCACTCAATAAGTCCTTTTTTAACTTCTCCTTTGCTGTTTTTAAAATAAAGTCAGGGTATTTTGTGTTTTTCAATATATTCTTAATTTTTTCTGTTGACATATTATTCCCCCTCTTTAAAAAGTATAGAATGTTTTAACCGGGTCCTTAATTTATTCAAGCCCCTATGAATTAGTGATTTTACCGTACCTTCAGATTTATTTAATATTTCAGAAATTTCTTTGATCTTTAATTCATCAAAAAATTTCAATACAATTACTTCCTGATATTTTGCCTTTAATTTCTCCAATGATTTTTGAAGTTCCAGAAACATGTTTTGATCTTCCAATTGCCGATGAGCATCTTTTATCTCAATCTGGATCAGAGGGTAAGACCTATCTTCAATATTAATAATATCCTCAAGAGATGTTTTATTAAATCCTCCATATTTTCTAAAATACATATTTACTTCATTAGTAGCAATTCTGTACAACCACGATGAGATAGAAACACTTTTCCATGTAAATGAATTAATATTTTTTAAGGCTTTAAAAAATGTATCGGAGGTAAGATCTCTGGAAAGTTCTATATTCGCTGTTCTATGTAATATATATTTATAAATTTTATCATGATATTTATCAAAAAGAAGCCCAAAATAATGAGGATCAGTTTTGGCTTTTTCTACTATATCCTTTTCATTTTCCATAATTTCCCAATCTATAATACTATCATATTTTAAAGGATTTAGACCACTGGCCAAAACATTCTTATCACTCATTAACTATATAATGCAATTTATACAAAAAAAGTTGCATTATATAGTTTCCCTGGATCTATTTGTAAATTATAAAACCCGGTTCCTAGTTATATTCTCCATTTAATATTAGTTTTTGGATATCAGAAAGTTTCTGTTTAAAATGACTTTCATAAATTTTCTTATATTTATTATAGAATTTTTTATTGATTTTTTTGTCATTCAAGTAAAAACCTTTTTTTAGAGACAGTTCAAATTTGAATATATCATCTTCTTTAATTAATTTGTCTTTTATTAGTTCTTTCTTTATTTTTATTTGGAATCTCTCTAATAGTTTTTCTTGTTTTTCTAATTCATCTTTCTCAATTTTTAATTTCTCATTTTCTATTTCCATTTTACCTTTTTCAATTTCAATCAGTTCTTTTTCTTTTAATTCATTTTCACGATCCAGTAACTCGCTCTCAACTTTAGATCTTTTTTCTAACTCCATTTTAATTTGTTTATCAATATCAAGTTTCTTCTCTTTTTTTATCAACCCCAATTCTTTAGCTCTCATCTTTTCTTCAATAATAATGAGTTCTTTTAATTGTTTTTTTTGTACCTCTCTCTCTTTATTGAGTTTTCCCTTTTCTTTTAATACCCATTCATATTTTTTTTTTGCTTCCATTTCTGCTGATAATTTTTCTTCATTTTCTCTTAGGTACTTAATTTTTTCGTCCGCTTCAATCTCTCTATTTAATAATTTTTCTTCTTTATATTTAATAAGGACCTTTTCTTTAGCTCTTTTTATCTCATCCAACTCTTTTTTCTGTTTTTCCAGAATTAAATTGGAATAATTTTCACTGGATTTACCTTCAATAAATATATCAATCATTTTATCTGCAAGATTATTTTCCCCTGCTTTTAAATAAAAAGAAGAAAGCTGTTCATCATCTATTTTGTTTGTAAATATTATCGAAAAGGAGTTGTTCTTATCAATAATGTCAATTTCAAATATTCCTTTTTTTAATTTAACACTATCACTAAACCGATATACAGGCCCCCAGAAATTCAGTTTTTTTTTCTTTAAACTCCAGACAACCTTGCCTGTATTAACATCGATAAGTTTAATCTTTTTATAAAATTTATCATTATTTGTGCAAACACCTTCAATCTTAAAATTTGTTCTTTTTATTAAATGAAAACCTGATTTAAGCCTGAATTTGCTCTTTATTGGTTTCGTATATTTCTTATAAGAATTAGTCGTAGTTTTTCCCTCATTTCCTTCATTTCCTTCAAACCTATTTGCCGAGATATCAGTGGAAAAAATCAGAAGTAGAAAACAAAGCACTAATGAATCTGTTAGTTTTTCTGAAAATATATTATTTATTAAGCTCATTTTTTTCTCCTTCCATCTTATTTAGAACTTTTCTGATCTCAGCCAGCTCCTCCTCTGTTGCCTTGTAACCCTGAGAGCCTGAAGAACCAAAAACCCGGTCCATTAGATTATTATGGAAATTGCTTTTTGTCAACTTTTTTTATATTTTCCAAAATATTTTGAATCTACCACTCATTAGGTGTATAATGTGCTACATTGAAAATAAAGAGGATGATTAAAATGAAAAAAAATTCTAATGAAGTATTCTTAAATATTTTGGGAATCGCGTTAATATTATTTCCTGCCATTTCCTGTTCCGGTTCAGGTCAGGAAAAAGTTCAAAAAGAAGAAAAAAAAAATACTCCTGTTATAACTGAAACTGAAAAAATGAAAACAAATTCAGATAAGGTTAAAAAAACCACCTGTACAACTTGCCATACGACCGACGAAAATGGAGATTTATCTTTTAAAAGTATAGATGGGAAACTTATCCTAAAAGAAAAAACGCCGCAAAACATGAAACATTAAGACAATCATTCTTCGGAAATCAGCCAGGATTAATGACGTGAATTAGTACTTTTAATTTTTTTAATGATTTCCAGGCCTTCATCTGACTTCAGAAATTTATAGGTAGTCTCAGGTAAATAATCCTTAATAGATTCAATCTGATTATTATTAATTGCATTTCTAATTTTTGACGCGCTGATATAATCCTGATTCACTGACTTTCTTTTTATTTCAATTAATTCAACTCCTGCAGGTGGAAGAATTTTTTTCATTGCCTCATTATATGCAGCAGTAGTATTACAGTATACTTCGGTCCCGACATACCTTTTCTTTATCTTTAATACGGGAACAATATGTTTCAAAAATATTGTTACATCAAGCTCGATCTGCTTCTCGGCGATATAATCAACAGATTCATTCTTCAAGAAATAAGACGGAAATGTAGCACCTGAAACAACATAATTTCCACCCTTCAAAATCACAATATTGTTAAGATCAGCTATCCCCTTTTCGATCAAGTCCATTCTGGTTTTAAAAGGAAATACAGATCTATCCTCTTCAACAACAAAAAGATAAACAACATCATTTTCCGCTGAAGCTTTTTCTATAAGATATTGATGACCTTTTGTAAAAGGATTGCAATTAACCACAATTGCTGCAATTTTTAATGAATCAGAAACTTTGAGATTATCTTTGAGATAATCTTTATAATCTTTAATTGTTCTATACCCCATTTCAAGTAAAACATATAAAGGTTCTACTACAGCGATTTCATTAAACCCTAAATTTTGAAATTTAAAAGAATTTTCAGGTTTAGTAAAAGCAAATATTGTTTTATACCCAATATAGAGGATTCTATTATTAAGATGTGTCACTATTTGAGCAAATGCAGAGGTTTCTCTGAAATTCGGGGCTACAACAACAAATTTAAGAATTCCTTCATCACTGGCTCCGGTCCCGATAATCTGATTATTTAAATTATACAGAATCATCGCATAATCAACAATATCTTTTGAAAAATCAAATCCAAGTGGGGTTAAAAATTTTTTTATCAGCTTAATATCATATTCACTTTCAAGGTCCAGTACTTCAATGCGATAATCAGAATTTTCTATTGACATCAACTTACTCCAACACCCTTTTCTATTAGATCAATTTTGGTTATAAACTCCTGCTCAACAAAATACAATAAAATTGTAAGGGCAAGTAAATCAGCAGAACCACCCGGTGAAATTTTTTCTTTTTCGCAATATTTCATAAGCAAATCATACTGTGCCATTTTTTCATCTTTATTAACTAAGTTCAAAAAAGCAGAAGATAGATCCTTTACTCCTTTAAGTTTCTCTTCCCCGCCTCTATAAAGTATATTAGTGTCATTATTATTTGCCATAATCGACATAAGAGTTGATATCAAAGGATTCTTTATATCTGCGTTAGTATAGATACCGTTTTTAATAGTCTTTAATTCACTTCGCAATACCGGCAATCCAAATTTTATAACAGTTGGAAGTCCATTTTCAACTTCATTTCTAATACCACCACCAATTTTCAATCCATACTTTTTAAAACATTTTTCTCCATGAGAGTTCTTTTGGTTATCTTTAACCAATTCATTATCAGAAATACCAGCAGCAATGCATTTAACCGTTTTTACAAATAGTTCTCTATCAAAAACATTCTTTTTTCTCAATATATATGCAATTGAAAAAAGGGATATTCCAAAAAGAAATATTATACCCTTCTGGGTATTTACGCCTCCAGTTTCAATAAACATCTCCTCTTCCATTTTTAGCCCAATATTGCGAATTATCGGTAATGCGTCGTTCATGTCTCTATTAAAAGAATAACCGGCTCTTATCAGATCAATAAAATAGAGTGATATTGCAGCAGAGGAATTAATATATGTAAAAAAATCCATATCTTTATGAATACCGGAGTCAAACCTGTCAACAGAACCTGGTTTGGGAGATAATGAAACTTCATATAGTATAGCTTTTAAAGAAAATTGAGTTAATTTTGTAGATATATTGTTCTCTTTTATTTTTTCTAAATATGAATCTACTTTTTCAAATAAATAATCTCTTAATTGAGTTTTTGTATGTCTATTCTCTTTCATACACTGTACAGCAGGGAGATCTTTACAGATATAGCATGTTTTCAACTTATTTGAAGAGATATTATTAAATCTTTCATCTGTTATATCAATGTCAACTATACGCGAAATATAAAAATCCTTTTCAAAAGATTCGCAGAGATCCTTAATTTTTTCAATTTTTTGATTTATACTGATGATTGAAGCTATAAAAAAATCACCCGCTTCATCAATATTTAAACTTGAGTTCTTTATATCCAGAAAGACTCTATTTGCCTGAAGATATCGGATTAAGTCTTTTAGAATTATATTAAATAAATAGTTAATACATTTATCCGATTTTGGATACCCCGGAATATTTAATGTAAGACTCAAAGACGGATATCCTTTGGCAGAATAGAATTCTCTTAATTTAGATCTTTTTTCCCTTCCTTCTAAAATTCTATCCAGTATATCCATTAAGAGATTCTTATATTATCAACTGTTTTTTACCTGTTTTATAACATCAATGATAGTTCCATCACGAAATTGAACAAGTCCAACTATTTTGTCAGAATATTCAACAGGTTTTGGTAATCCGGTTATTAATTCAATTTCCTGCTGTAGATCATTTATATTCTTTATATTCAGGCCCGCCTTTATTAATTTTTCTTCAAGCCCTTTATGTAATGGATTTACACAAATTCCACGTTCAGTTACTACCACATCTACCGATTCACCGGGAGTCACGACATTTAACACTTTCTTCTTTATTATAGGTATTCTACCTCTAAAAGAAGGACATACTACAACGGTCAGATTTGCACCTGATGCAGTATCGCTATGTCCACCCGATGCCCCCCTGATACATCCATCAGATCCGGTTATAACATTTACATTAAAATCTACATCAACTTCAAGTGCTCCTAATACAACAACATCAAGTTTATTTGTGATACAACCACAATTATATGGATTTGAATAGAGTCCTGAACTTATTGCAATATGCCTTTTATTATTAAATATAGACGATGCTACTTCTGCATCAAATGACTGAACATCAAAAACAGTTTTAAACAAACCTTCATTTAACATATCAATCACATAGGATGTCACACCACCAAGAACAAAACTTCCAACAATTTCTTTTTTCAACATAATATCTCTGATAAATTTTGCAACAGCCAGAGAAGCACCACCCGCTCCAACTTGAAAAGAAAAATCCTGTTTAAGATATCCTGAGAATTCTATAACTTTTGCAGCAATCTCTGCTATCCTGAGATCCATAGGAGATTTTGTTATCCTGGTCGTTCCTGTTGCGATCTTTTTTGGATCTCCTATCGAATCTACTTTTGCAACATAATCAACAAATGACTGTCTTATTGAATTTGGAATACATGGATACTCAACAATATTATCTGATACAACAATTACATTTTTTGCATACTGGGAATCAGGTACAGCATATCCAAGAGAGCCAAAAGCTGATTTACCATGTGCACCAGTTGCATTCCCTTCCTCATCAGCTGCTGATGCAGCAATTATTGCCAGATCAATTTTTATTTTCCCGGTTTTTATTGCCCTTACCCTGCCCCCATGTGAATGAATTATAATGGGGTTTTTTAATATCCCATTTGATATAGCCTCACCTAGTTTGCCTCTTATTCCTGATGACCATATTGTTGTAATAGTACCGTCTTTCAGATAAGGCAAAATCTCTTCATGTGCAGAGGTCAACGAGGAGGATGCAAGCGTAATGTCTTTTATCCCTTTATCATGGATTATTTTCATTGTTTGAACAAGAATTTTATCACCACTTCTCAAATGGTGGTGAAAAGAAATTGTCATACCATCATGTATCCCAACTTTTTCTATTGCCTCTTCCAGAGAATTACAATATTTATCCAAATGAGCCATTTTTGCTTTAACCGGAGGTGGTGATACGGATTCATCCATCCATCCCTTTTTTAATTTTGTCCATGCACCACTAAAAGGCTCTAATTGTCCATAGCCTTCTATATTTTCAGGAATTTCTATATCTAAAGAATTCTTCATAACTTTCCTCATTTTATTTGTAATTTAAATTTTTATATCTGCAAGTTCCAGAATCGTTTTTGCTCTTGTTAGAATAGGCGCATCAACCATTTTGCCATCAACTGCAAAAACACCAATTCCTTTTTCCCTTTTCTTTTTAAATTCTTTTATGATTCTCAATGCACTTCTAATTTCATCTTCGGTTGGAATAAAGACTTCATGAACAACGCTAATCTGTCTTGGATTAATAATAGCCTTGCCCGTAAACCCTATCTTTTTTGCATATTCTGTCTCTTTTCTCAATCCTTCTTCATCATCAAGATCAACGAATACAGTATCAAGGGCATCAATTTTGTATGCTTTTGCAGCCATCACAATTCTTCTTCTAGCATAGTCAACCCCAATACCATCCTTGGAATTAATAATCCCCATATCTGCAGTCAGGTCCTGACCACCTATTGTTATGGCATCTATTCTTTTTGATTTACCGGCGATCTCAAACGCATTTTCCACACCCAGGGCCGTTTCAATCATTGGATGAATTTTCATTTTACTATCAGTAATACCACACTCTTTTTCAATTTTTTCAATTATAAATATTACATTCTGAATCTCATGCTTTGTTTCAATTTTTGGAATCCTGATTGCATCTACCTGCAAAGGTACTATAACTTCAAGATCTTCCATTCCAAATGGGGTATCTATATGATTGATTCTTACAGTTATTTCCGCATTATAGTAATCAATGTTTTTGATCATTGATTCAACAAGAATACGTGCAGCATCTTTCTGTTCGGGAGCAACAGCATCCTCAAGGTCCATCAGAATACTGTCAGCACCATATACCCCACCTTGTTGAAGCATTGCCGGGTTATTACCCGGAATATACAACATTGATCTCCTTTTTCTGATTTTAGTATGTTCCATAACTTGTCCCTTTTTGTGCACCAATACTTCTTTTAATTGCTGTTTCCGTTCTAGCGGCAATCGTACAGGAAAGTGCTCCCTTATCCTTAGCAATCAGATGAATATCTGATATCTGATATTTATCAAGTATTTTACTGATCTTTTCTAAAACAGAATCCCCGTATTGTGAAAGCACAGAGGAATCTATTTCTACTTTTCTACCGTTTTCACCTGGTTCTACCAGTATCAAAATATCACTTGATTCAAATGTTCCAGCTTGAGCAGTTGACATAATTCTCATAATAGATTCTTTCCTTTAATTAATTTGATTTTTCTATTTTTAATTATAATTGACAGCATAAGTCACAGTCCTTTTGCATCTAATAAGGCTTTTCTGTTGAAGTTTTGTTTTGTGGATTTCATTTAATTACTTGAATTTTACAAAAATTAACTGAATAATTTAATTAATTTTATCACTTTATTTTTCCCTAACTCAATTTTTTCAATAATCAAGTTTAATCTTCATTGTTAACAATAAAAATTTGAAAATAATTTTAATACGGGATTATATTATTATATAAGATTTAAGTCAATATTTTTTATAGAAATATATTTTGTACAATGACTTTTTTTCATTTTTATGAGATCCAGATTTAATACTTGGTGTAAAATATGAAGTTGTTTTTGGATCTGCATTTTACTGCACTACTTTGTCTACATCCACACCAATAGTTATCGCACCAATTACCTTATCTCCCTCTTTTACAGGCACAGAGATTTGGACAGAGTAGGTTCTTGTACTGGAGTCAAATTTTACATCTCCAATATGGACTGCTCCTTTTCCTGAATTAAAACTTTTTATAAATTTGGCTTCATCACCCTGCCAGTAATCAGAGGTTTTGTCAGTCATTGCAACATTAGCACCAAGATTATCCATAACAAAGATCTCAGATATATATATTTTAGCATCCTGCAATTTTTGTAAATGTTTACTACATGCAGAATCCATCATAGCTTTCATAAATTCATCTATTCCAGGTGTGGCCAACCATTTTTTATCCAGTTCTTTTACTTTTCCTAGAGTTTTTTCTTTAGCATTTTCCGACAAAACGGCTTTTACAATAATTTGATGAGTTCCATATTTAATAAACTCATTATTACCAAGATCTATTATTTTTTGAGGCGCTTTCTCTCCAAACATAAAATCCGGTCCTACGAGAAACACCCATAAAAGCAATAATAAAACTAATCCCTTTTTCATATTTCCTCCTTATCAGATGTAATTATGGAAACCGTAAAGGCTAAGATTAAAATAACTAGTATCATTAATCTCTTCATAATCAGACTCCTTTTTTAATCAATATTATACGCAAAACAGAAAATAAAGTTTAAAAAATATGTAACAATTATATTCTCAATTCACCGTAAACGATAAGTAAAAATCCAATATTCTCTATTCATTAATGTTTTTCGCTGAATCTGAGTTTTTGTATTTCAAATTAACAAAAATTTTCACAATTAAAACTAGAGCAGCAACGATACTCATTCCTAAAAACAAACCTGCCATAAAATCTTCAAATCCTGTTGACATTTTGTTATTGTTGTTGTCAATAAAATTATAAATTGCAAAAACAATAACTGGCGGAAGAATAATATTTACAATAAAATTCAATGCTTTTAAATTTTTTTCCATTTTTTTCTCCTCTCTATTTATAATTAATAGTTCAAGTATCTGATTTTTTCTGTTTAACAAGTACAATCCGGATAAAGGCGTATAGCCATCCGATTAATATGAAGCCGATTATAATCCAAAAGTATTTGGATATTTTAAATACACCTTCAAAATTTGAATCTATGACTGTCAGAATAATTAAAAGGAAGAGAGCCGATAATAATGGAAATAATGAAAACATAGAAAATTTTATTAATTTATTATATTTCCCTTTCAAAGATTCATCATCTGAATATATCTCATTTTGCTCCCCTTCTTGATATATCTTCCTAAAAAAATACCATCCACTAAATTTTGTAATAAATGTCCATCCTGAGTCTGAAAACAATTCTAAATACTCTTCATCATTAGCAGTTTTAAGACGGTAATCAAATTGATAAATAAAATTTTTTGGTGCTCCCTTTTCAAATGTATATTTAAAGAGAGAATAACCTTTAAGATGCCACCCTTTATTTGACATCTCATTTAACCAGTGCGCTTCCTTATCTTCATCCCATGCAAAATAAAATTTTGTCACCTTCTTAATGTTTTTATTGTCTTCTTTAGTCATTTCCATCACTCCTTATTAGAATACCATCACCTATCTCAACCAATTGCTTGAGTCGTACATATTCCATTTCTAAAATTTCCATACCCGAATCTGTTATTTCATACATTTTCTTTCTGTCCTCACTCAATTCATCCTCTTTTCGTCGGATCAATTTTTTTTCAACAAGAGCACTCAAACCACCATAGAGTGTGCCGGGGCCCATTTTTACCCGATTATCACTCATGATTTCAATTTTCTGCATTATCCCATACCCATGCAATGGCTTGAGCAAGGATAGAAGAATTAAATACGTTGCTTCAGTTAACGGTAGAAATCCCTTTTTTATCTTCATTGGTACACTCCCCGATATATCGCCTCGCAACTTATCGCCTTACGTTATATCGCCATACGATATATTAATATAAGTTTTAAAATTTGTCAACTAAAAAAAAATATTTTTAAATTGATCTATAATTTTCCACTTCATTATGCTATATATTATTCTTACAACTAGAAAAAAAATGGAGCTAAAAATGAAGAAAACAATATCATCAATATCTCTTCTCCTTTTAATATTTACCTATACATCTACAGCATCAAATCCAAAAAAAAAGGATGAGAATTTTGAAATAGGGTCTAAATTATTAAAGAAGCGAGAGTATAAAGCTGCGTTTCCCTATCTGTTAAAATCTGCAAATAAAGGTAACCCAGTGGCTCAATATAACATTGCCTATCTATTTTATTCAGGAAAAGGGTTAGCAAAAAGTTACAAGAGAGCATTTCGATGGTTCAAAAAATCTGCACAACAAGAGTATGCAAACGCACAATCTATGCTTGGGAGTATGTATATTGATGGTATTGGTGTAGCAAAAGATCATAATAAAGCTATTTTTTGGTTTACAGAATCAGCTGAACTGGGCAATCATGATGCTCAATACAGCCTTGGGCATATTTATTATCATGGCAGAGGCGTTACAGTAAACTTTAAACAGGCACTAATCTGGCTGGAAAAATCAGCTGAAGATGGTGATGCTGACATACAGTTCCTGGTTGGGTACATGTATTTTGAAGGACAGGGTACAAAAAAAGATTACAAAAAAGCAAAATACTGGATTAAAATAGCATATGAGAATGGAAACCAAAGTGCAAAGGAATTTTGGGATAAAAATAAACTAGATAAATTTTAAGTTCGCAATTATTAATCTCGTGTCTTGAATACTAATAGATAAGGTATGGCAGAATTAAGTTTTTTATCTTTAAAATAATTAAATTTCCCACGATTGATCCATATAGCATAAGTTCTACCTGGTTTAAGCTTAACTCCGGCAACAGCTGTTTTTTTATCCTCTAAAAACCTGTATTCACCGGTTAATTCAGGTACAGTCTCATTTGTATATGTAACCCAGGAATATTGTTTTTTTGTCAGCATCTCTTTACTGAATGTAACACTTATGAATTTTATAGATGAGTCAACAGAAATATCACCAGCCTGTGGAAAGGTTTTAACAACAACCGGGGGCATCGAATCTATTGTAATTTTATTTTTTGCCATCATATAGCCGGCAGCTATCATCAATATTCCTGAAATAAATAGTATATAAGTTTTTTTCATTTTACATCTCCATTAATTGTTTTAGAATCAAACAAATTCATATATATAATTTAATTTACTCTATCTTTAAGTTAAACATAAAAAAAAAACAAGATCAAACATATTATAATAATTTTAACTTTTGGATAATCTTTAGTATAATAATAGATGGAAAAATCAATTAGCAAAGATAAGGCAATATTTATTACAGATTTTAAAGTTAGCTCTGCTGAAACGGATATGAATGGACGGCTCAAAATTGGATCTCTTATTAATTTTCTTATTCAAGCAGCGACGAATTCTGCTGATAATCTAGGTTTTGGATTTGAGAATCTGGTAAAACAAAATCTATTCTGGGTTTTCAGTCGACTTACAGTTGAGATCAATCGCCCAATTAAATGGCATGAAAAGCTATCTGTGGAAACATGGCCGAAAGACATAACGGGGATTCTTTTTATCAGGGATTTTATAGTAAGAGACATTAATAAGGATATAGTAATTAAAGCGACAACAGGATGGCTTGCAATCGATATTGAAACAAAGCGACCTGCACGTGTAGTCGATAGTATGGAAACTGATGTTTTTATAAAACTGAAAAATAAACATGGGATAATTGAATCTCCAGAAAAAATTAAAAGTGTTGATAAAGGAGAAGTATTTGAGATAGAGTCAAAATATTATGATTTAGATTTGAACAAACATGTAACTTCATCCAGATATATAGATTGGATGATGGATACTTTATCTCTGGATTTCCATAAAAATTTTTATCCTAAGAAACTGTCTGTAAATTATATAAAAGAGACTAAAGCATTGGAAAATATAAGTATAAGAAAAGACACTATATCAGAAAACAGCTTTTTATTTGAAGGAACAAATCAGAATAATAATAAAATTGCTTTTAGAGGGAGAATCGATTTTTAGCAGGAGATTATTACTTTCTATATCCCTTTTACCCCAAGTGATTTCAAGTCTTCTACCAACAGTTCTAATGACTTGAATTCGACCCCCTTAAAACAATAACCCTTGGCTGCTTTAACATATAATGGCTGGTCATCAATAAAGACACACTCTTCCTCAATCTGACCAATTTTCTTAATCATATCCAAAAAAATCTTCTTTTCGGGCTTAAGCACACCTACTTCAAACGATAGGGATACTGCATCAAAAAGAGGGAAGATTTCATTTCGTTTTATGACATTCTGAAAATGTATTTCATTTGTATTAGAAATTAATCCTAACTTGTAATTCGGTTTAAGTTGTAAAATCAAATCCATTACAGACTCATTTATAGTAAAAATCCCCGAGAAACCTTTAATAAACTCCTCTTTGTCTAATTGAATATCAATTAGTTTGCAAATACCTTCATGAAATTTTTCAGTCGGAATTTTTCCTGTCTCAAAATCTTTAACAATTGTAGATTGAAAATAGATCTTTTTTCTTAGTTCATCTACATTCATCGGGGATCTTTCAGATAAAAACTCCAGAAATATATCATTATCGAAGGATTCTATAACATTTCCGTAGTCAAATATTATTGCATTTTTTTCAGCAGTCATATGATATTCTTTAAATGATTTTTCATACAATTTATCAACTTGCATTATATGGTCAAAATACCAGTTTTTTAAGAACTCAAACATATCTCTTAATGCCAGCTCTCTCTTATCTAAAATACAGTCATTAAAGTCAATTATATATTTAATAAATTTCCTGTGTTCCCTGATATGATCTTTTTTTAAATAGTAGTCACATCTAGCCATATGCATCTCTTCATATTTAAAATGAATACTGGCATATTCAACTAACCTTAATAATATTTTTCTTATTTCATCTGCCGAATCTGTTGATGAGGAGATTATCAATGAATTCAGGTCATTCATAATTCCCAATAATTTTTTATGTTGAGAATCAATCTCTTTATAGTCAATATTATAGCGATCTTTCCACTGAATATCCATTATATTCTCCTCATATAATTAAGTGCTCCTCTTCGAAAATCAAAACACGTCCCATCTACTTATTTATCAAATCTTGGCAGATAAAGCAGCAATTGCCTCTATCTCAATTAAACATCCAAAATGTAATTTCTTTGTTGGTACGACACATCTAACAGGTTTATGATCGCCCATGAAGGATGCATAAACAGTGTTTACTTTATCCCAAAGCGATATATCAGATATATATATTCTCATCTGTATTATTTTTTGTCTGGAGGAATTTGACTCATTTAAAATAAGGTCAACCTTGTTTAAGGTCATTAATGTCTGAGCTTCTATAGATTCAGGGATTTGCTTCGTTATTGGATCCACCGGCAATTGTCCGGAAATATATAGAGTCCCATTATGAGAAATCGCCTGAGAATAGTGACCGTTTGCAGAAGGAATTCTTGATGAAGATATAATTTTCATACTTAAATATTAAAAGAATAAATATAATTTGTCAATATAAAAACAGTTTATAGATAGACTTAATCTTTTTCCAGTTTATTGTTTATAAAATGTATTAGTTGGCTGCGGCTATTAACATCTAATTTTTTAAAAATATTATATATGTGATTTTTTACAGTATGAAACGAGATAAACAGAATATCACATAACTCCTGATTACTCTTTCCCAACATTATATATTTGATTATTTCAAATTCTCTTTTGGATATAGAAAACTCTTCTTTAAGAAGTGGATATAGGTTATCAATCTTTGTAAAATCATCATTGCTACTTACCTGTTTAAGATAAAAATAATTTAGCCAGATCCATGGGGCAGCATTAATATAGAGTAGATTTATAGGATCGACATATATGCCTATTGCCTTCCCAAAAAAATTATATGTTACAGTTGGCAGCAAATAAGCTAGAAATCCAGCCAAAAAAATATATCCAAATGGTCTCATAGCATTTCTCTTATTATTTCGTTTAAATGAAAAATATATTAACTCAAGTAATATAAATATAATAAAAATATTGACAGACAGTTCCCATACCATATCTAATTGATGTCTGAATTTATGATCATGAAATTTTATTTCGTTATACATACCAATAACATACAGAATAAAAAAGAGTCCTCCATATAAGAAGTAGATCCTATTGATTAATTTTGAATAAACCTTTTCTTTTAATTGAGAAGTGGTCCTGAATATATAAAGACCAACTCCAAATTCGGAAAAAAAATATAGGGCTAGAACAACAATCCTGTAAATAGATACTGGATTTGAAGACGACGAAATACCTTGCAGAATATTTGTATAGACATATTTAGTACTAAAAAATGCAACTATCAATAAATTAAAAAGAAGAGTAAAAATCTTTAAAGTTCTTAGACAATCCGTTCTATTTTTAATATACTGCTGGTTAATAAAAAAAAATACGTACGATCCAACCAAAAGATTGATAATTAACGCAAATAGATAAAAATGATTCATATCTTTATATTACACCTTAAATAAGTAAGAATACAGCTTATTGATGGTTATAACAAAATATCACTGTAAAAGCAATCAGCATTGATTAAAAGAAAAGAACCAGAATTTGAAATTTCCATGAGTTTAATAAAAAATAAAAAACTATTTTTAACTATTAAAATTTTTCTTTATTTGGTATATTAGATTTTTATTAATAAAAATATAAAAAAGGAGGAAGTAATGAAACATTTAAAATTATTTTTTATACTATTAATTGCAATGATCTTTGTATTGGGATCACCAATGATACAGGCACAGGGAAAGACAAAAGTAAGACCAAGTCTAAAAGCCGATGTATCTCAAACAATCGGACTTGACACTAACATTAACATCAGTTATAGCAGGCCTGGAGTAAAAGGCAGGAAAATCTGGGGAGAACTGGTTCCATATGGTTTGACACCTGGAAATAAATATTCAAAAAACAAACCATTCCCATGGAGAGCTGGAGCGAATGAAATGACAACTGTCGAATTCAGTAAACCTGTTCTGGTTGAAGGTAAAGAACTTTCCGCAGGAAAATATGGACTTCACATGATTCCTTCAAAAGAAAAGTTCATCGTAATCTTTAACAAAGTAAACAAGGGTTGGGGAAGTTATGCTTATGACAAAACACAGGATGCCTTACGTATCAATGTAGTTCCTGTTAAAGCTCAACACAAGGAATGGCTGACATATTGCTTTGAAGATCTGGCAGGAACATCAACCACACTTTGTCTTCTCTGGGAAAAAATAAAACTTCCAATTAAAGTAGAATTAGGATCAAAATAGTAAGTCTTCAGGGGCAGATTTCACCTGTCCCTGAGATTATTCAATAAAGGAGTCAGAAATGATCTTTTATAAATTAAATAAGTATCACAATTTCGGTCTTCTTCTTTTAAGGGTTGGAATTGGAATAATGTTTATGATTCATGGTTATCCAAAACTGATTGGAGGTCAGGAAGTCTGGGCAAAAATCGGTGGTGCTTTATCTACAATAGGAATTGGATTTGCTCCAGCCTTGATGGGTTTCATGGCAGCGATTTCAGAGTTTATTGGAGGTCTATTACTTATACTTGGCTTATTTACAAGACCTGCATGTTTTTTTCTGTTTTCCACAATGGTTGTTGCCACATTAATGCATTTAAACATGGGAGACTCATTTGGAAGATATTCTCACGCTCTTGAAGCGGCTATTCTATTTCTAAGCTTCATATTTATTGGCCCTGGAGAGATCTCTTTAGATGAGAAATTCTCTAGAAAAAAAAATGAAAAATAATAACATCTATTATCTAAATTTTTGATCAAATTGAAACTAAAATAATGATCCTGCTATTTTCAGGAATCCGTCTTTGATGTAATTATTTCTACTATTCCTTCTTTGATAGCTTTTTCAAAATCATCCTTTAACATTTTTGCATTAGAATCTGTAATCTTTTCTTCAATTATTTTAACGCCTGCAGATCTTTTTCGCCCATCATTCTTGGCAATATAGAGAGCTGAATCTGCCAGATGAATAATATTTTCCCAGCCTAACTGATTTGGATCATTCGGGAGAATTGGAAATCCACAATATCCAATTGAAATAGTGATATCAACTTTAATTCCATCCAAATTAAAAGCCTCTTCTTCAATTGCCTTTAATAGCCTCATTGAAAGAAGGCGGGCACCTTCAAAATTATCATCTTTAGACATAACCAGAAACTCTTCCCCTCCCCACCTGACAAGAAGATCACTTGTTCTAAGAGTGTTTTTCATTCGGTCACTTATCTGAATCAATAGCTGATCACCAGCATTATGTCCATATTTGTCATTGACTTTTTTAAAGTAATCGATATCTATCATTAAGAAAAGCATTGAATAGACCAATCCTGCCTTCGCTTTTTTAAATAACTTTCTTCTTGATATTTGAACATCTCTTTCAATCAAATTATGAAAATACCGGCGGTTCTTAAGTTTCGTAAGGGGGTCAGTCAAAGACATCTCTTTCATTTTATCATATGCCTGTTTGAGCTTACTTATATCTGTCTCAACAAAGACCAGCTGTTTAATTTTTAACTCTTCATTCATAATAGGTGTAATTGCCGTTTGAGTCCAGATAATCTTTCCATTCCGTGTTTTACTTGAAGATTCATAAGAAAAGGGTTTTTTCTCCGTTACACATTTATTAAAAATTTCCTTAAAGTCCTCTCTTAAACTGAAACTTAATACATTATCTCCTATCTCTTTAATCAGCTGTTCAAGAGTATACCCATACATGCGGATAAAGCCTTCATTTACCCATTCAATAGTTCCATCTACACCTGATATTATGACACTGTTATTTGTTTCCCTGGCAACTATCGAGAGTTTTTCTAATTCAATATTTTTCTGCCTTAATTCGATTGTGCGGTTTTTAACTTCAATTTCAAGCTCAGTTTTCCTTTTATTTAATGCTCTAAAACGAAATTGGAAAAACAAGAAAGTAATAAGAATTAAAAACAAACCGACAATAACTAAAAATGTATTAGTCTGGTAAAAAAACGGCTTCAAATATATCTCCAAACTAACAGATATATTATTCCATATACCTTCACCATTGGTAGAACTAACCTCAAAAGTATATTTCCCGGGAGGGACCAGAGTATAATAGGTTTTCCGGGCTATATCCATATTTACCCACTCTTTTTCCACTCCTTTAAGTCTGACCCGGAATTTAATGTCTTTTGGATTGGTAAAACTCAGGGCAGTATACTGAAATTCTATCCTCTTATATCCAGGAGGGACAATTTTTCCTTTTTTCAAATCAATTTCCTTTCCATCCACTATTATTTTTTCGATCAAAATAGGTGGAAATTCATCATCCTGTTTAATGTTTTTGGGATCAATTTTCACCAAACCTTTTACTGTAGGAAACCAGAGAATACCATTTCTATCATTCCATCCAGCTGGATAATTACCCCCATTGCACTCCCGGTTTTTCATACCGCTGCTTTCATTAAAAGCAACACAGGTAACTTTGTCTATTCTGCCTGCAGCAAATTCAAATAATTGTTCCTTCTCAATATAAAAAATACCATTATTACAGCTCATCCAGAGTTTTCCTGCATCTTCAAGAATCGTATAAATGACATTATCATGTAATCCATTTTGAATAGTAATATGATTGATCCCCTTTGAATCGATCCAATTTAATCCACCTCCAATTGTACCAACCCAGGCAATATTCTGGTCATCAAAATATAGACCTGTTACAATATTACTACTCAAACCGTCATCCATATCCGTAAAGACAAATTCCTTTCCATCAAATTTAGCCAAGCCTCTTCCTTCAATTTGAAACCATATATTCTTTTGATGATCTTCAGCCATCCCGCGAACTGCATTTATAGCTGCACCCCCAGCTGAAACATAATTCTTAAATACACCATTTTCATATCTGCCAATTCCGGATCCTGTGCCAACCCACATGACACCATCCGATCCCTTAAATAATGAATATATCTGATCACTGGGTAAACTATGTGCAGGAGCAAATTTTTCAATTTTGTCACCTTTAACGATGCATAAGCCGCTGCCAATTGTTCCAATCCAGATATTACCTTCCGGACCTTCCATAATTGAGCGGACGACATTACCTTTTACAACATCTTTCCCATCTATAGATATAAATGTATCACCTTGCTTTTTATAAATCTCACCTTGATTGGATCCAATCCACAAAGTACCCTGACTGTCTTCAAAAACCGTTCGGATAATATCCGATATTATACCGTCACTCGGGCCATAAACCGATACTTTTCCATCCCTCAGCCGGCTTAATCCTGAACTTGCTTTGCCAATCCAGAGATTTTTTTCTTTATCTTCAAGAATTGCCTGTATAAAGTTTTTTGACATTCCACTCTTTTCTGAAAAACTGCTTATCTCATTATTATAAATCCGGTTTAACCCCCCATTCTGTGTCCCAATCCAGAGATTATTTTGTTTATCCTCTGCAATAGTTGTGATATAGTTTCCCGATAATTTATCATTCCCTTCAAATCGAATAAGTTTTCCGGATGTTTTTTTAAACAATCCTTTATTCACTGTTCCTATCCAGATGTTTTTTACTTGGTCCATATATAGAGTACTAATCTCACTTTTCAAATCATCCTGGAAATTCAGTGATATAAATTTTTCATCTACAAGTTTGTAAAGTTCATCCTTCGTGGAAATTAAAAGGTTTTTATCTATATCAAGAATCATTGAAGTAATATAATTGCTTCCATCTGTAATAGGAAGTGGGTATTTAATAAAGCTGCCATTTTTATGCTTAACGACCCCATTATCTGTACCTACCCATAAATCACTTTTATCATCAAATCTCAGACATCGGATTAAATTAGATGTAAGGCCATTCTCAACTGTTAATAAATCAAATTTATTATTATTATACTTCATAAGGCCTTCATATGTACCAATCCACAAAAGTCCATTCTTACCTTCAATCAAAGAAGTGATCATACTGCTCTTAAATTCTGGAACATTTTTAATATTGAAAGTAGTCATATTGATTCCATCAAACCTAACCACTCCTTCCTGAGTTCCCAGCCAGAGATACCCTTGTCTGGTTTGAATAATAGCAGTTACAGAATTCTGAGGGAGCCCATTTTTATTAGTCCAATTATCAATCAAATATTTATTAATTCTCTGTTTTGGATCCAGCCCACTTAAGATCATGTTTAATATAAACAATAATACAAGACTAATAATTATATTTTTCTTCATTCCATTCCTTATAAAATTTTTTTTTTCAAATCTAGACAAACTACCTAACATTGTCGGATAAAAATAAATTTTATAGTAATTAATTCTAAAAATCAATAGTACTCGACAAAACATACAAGTATAATTATTTCACTTAAACTCTGTTTATAATTTTTGTTAATATTATTAAAACATCAGGACACACATATATATTCAGATCTATGGATGAAGCAATAAGCTGGATAGGAGAATGGACAGTCTTATTCTAAATCTTTGAACATTTTAATTAAGGCCATTCTATTATCTATATTCAGTTTTTTATATATTTTTGAGTTACTATTCCTTATGGTTCCAGAAGATATAAATAATATATCCTCAATCTCTTTATTCGTTTTTCCTTTTAGAATTAAAAACAAGATTTCCTCTTCTGTTTTAGTTAAATTATTTTTAGAACATATATTTTTAACCCTTTCCTCGAAGCGAATCTTTAATCTGATTTTTTTTATTCTGCTGCGATATAAAAAAAACATTAATATCAACACCATCGTAAGTACTAATGCTTTAAACCAGACAGTTTCCCAAAATGGAGGAAGTATTATAATCTTAACACTTGTCCCCTCTTCATTCCAATATCCGTCATCATTTGAACCTTTTACTCTAAAAGTATATTCTCCATGGGATAAATTAGTATAAGTAGCTCTTCGATTTTTATAATCAGTTTCTATCCAGTTACTATCTAATCCTTCAAGTTTATATTTATACATATTTTTCTCTGGCTGCCGGTAATTTAATGCAGAAAATTCGAAGGTAAAAATATAATCAGTATACTCCAGAGTAATCTCTTTTGTAAAATTTATATGCTGCTTCAGTTGAAATTGTTTAGAATCAACTACTTTTTTAGCAACGTTGACAGATTTATTGAACAGTAAAAAATCAGTAATTAAAACCGGTGGAATAAATTTATTATCTACAACTTTTTCCGGATCAAAAACAGTAAAACCTTCTTCCCCTCCAAAATACAGTCTGCCCAAAGAATCTTTGAATTTTGCACCATCATTAAATGCATTGCCCTGTAGCCCATCCTGTTTATCATAATTGATAAATATGCCTGTTTTCGGATTAAACTTATTGATCCCATAATTTGTACTTACCCATAGATATCCTTCATTATCTTCCAGTACAGCATGTATAATTTCATTGAGCAAGCCATTTTTTCGTCCATAATATTTGAATGTTTTTTTTTCTCGATCAAATTTATTTAATCCGGTATCTGTTCCAATCCATAAATTTTTTCCCCTATCTTCAAAAAGATCGAAAATATGATTGCTACTAAGACTCTGAGGATCATTAATTTGATGTTGGAAAGTGGTGAATGTTTCTGTTTTTTTATTATATTTATTAAGTCCGCCACCGACTGTTCCTATCCAGATTATACCATTAGAATCTTCAAGAACTGACCAGACATAAGGGCCACTGAGACTTTTTGGATTATCCGGGTCAAAATTATAAGAGGTGTATAGATCCTTTTTTTGATCAAATTTATAAAGACCATCACCATCAGTTGCAATCCATAGAGTCCTTTTTGTGTCTTCAAAAACTTGAGTAATCCCCCTTGCAGGAAAATTATCATGATATTGAATTTTATTAAAAATTTCTTTCTTATTATCAAATTTATAAAGACCATTAAAAGCGCCTACCCACAGATCTCCTTTTATATCTCCACTAATACTATAAACATAATTATTGTTTATGTTTTTATTATTATTCGGCTGAAATTGATATAGCTTAAATTTCTCTAAATTTAAATCAGTTTTATTAAGACCATTAGATGTTCCTATCCATACATTTCCATTTATACCTTTATAAAAAGAACTAACTGATTTACCACTAAGGCTATTGGCACTATCTGCTTTTTGATTATACTTCGAAAAAAGCATTTTTTTTTTATCAAGTATATTTAGTCCTCCACCATATGTTCCAATCCATAAGATTCCTTCTGCATCTTCAAAAATTGAAGCAATGGAATTATTACTTAGACTATCAAGGTTGGCAGTTTGGTGTTGATATTTTGTAAATATTCCCGTTTTTCTATCAAATCTATTAAGGCCGCCACCATATGTTCCGATCCATAAAATGCCCTCTCTATCTTTAAAGACGGATAATACAAAGTTGTTGCTGATGCTTCTGAAATTTTTAGGGTTCGCTTTATAATTGACAAATGTGCCAGTAGATGTGTTTAACTTACTGAGCCCACCCCCCTTAGTACCAATCCACAAGATACCTTTCGCATCCTCAAAAATAGATAATACAGGATAATACTCATTAATCTTATGTTTATAGTGAGTGAATGTCTCTTTATTTTTATCAAATCTATTGAGACCGCCTCGAGTACCAATCCATATATATTCCCTGCCTTCAAAAATATCTCCAATTTCGTCATTATTGAGACTATTAGGATTATCAGCACTATGTTTATAATGTATGAACTTTTCCTTTTTTGTATCAAATTTATTAAGACCGCCGCTAAATGTTCCAATCCATAATATACCGTCTTTATCTACAAGAATTGAGCTGATAAAATTATTACTGAGACTGTTAGGATTATTCTTTTGGTGCCGATAACTTAAAAAAGTTTCACTTTTTTTGTCAAATCTATTAAGTCCGCCACCATCTGTTCCAATCCATAGGATACCGTCTTCATCTTCACAGAGGGCAGTAATGTAGTTTTTTGTTAGACTAGTATTATCATCAGAGTTATGACGATAGATGGTAAACTTATACCCATCATATTTATTTAATCCATCCATTGTTCCAAACCACATAAAACCCTGTTTATCCTGAATGATACAGTTAATGTCTACCTGTGATAGACCATGCTCGATTGAAATCCTTTTGAAATAGTTAGTATCTTTTTTTGCGAGAGAAAAAACATTTATAAAAATAAATATATAAATTATAAAAAATATTTTACTCTGCCTGTTTCCTGCTATATTTATCATACTAAAAAGTTTCCCTTTTTAAGTTTAATCTATTTTTACGGAAATTACATCCGTTTTGTTTAAAATAAAAAGAAATTTTATCTAAAATAATTATTATTGTATTTTTTCCCGATGAAGTTCGTATTCTTCATTTTCCAGGTTTTCCTTGAGATAATAAAAAAAACCTTCATTAAATTTGAACAGTTTTGGCTCAACTCCATTTAAATGTGAGATCATTTCTCCTTCCCAGGTTTTTGGGAGAAGAACATTTTTAAGTAAATCTCCTTTTTTATTAAAGATCATATATTGTATTTTTTTGTCTTTCTCTTTAAAAGTCTTAATTACTAGATTTTCTCCATTATCAAGAATATCCTGTATCTCAGGAAATATTTTAGAATATTTGAAACTGATACGGCTTTTTAATTGTTCAAATCCAAATTGCTTTACCAGGGGATCATTTTTATATCTATTTAATGCATAATTTTTATTTTCAGTGCTTACCTTTAGTTTTTGAGATTTATTTTTAATCTCTTTTACCAGATCTCCTCTTTTATTATAGACTTCAATTAAAAAACCTTTATAACTCTTTTCAACATAAACTTCTTCTCCAATTATAGTAAAATGAAGAGAGTCCGGGATCAATTCTACTGAATCCAATTGAATATTAGATCTTTGTCTGGCAATTTCCTTGATCTTCTGCATCTTTCCATCATATAGGCTCAACGTTATATATTCTGTCTTTTTATCCAGACGGTCAATTCCCTTAACTATAAAATTGTCTGCAATTGGTTTAACCTGCAGAGCTAAGAATCTTCCCTTTTTTCTCTCTCTTAGAAACTTCCCTTCTTGAGAATAGAATATCACCTTATCAAGACTGTCTATTGCTATATTTCCTTTATGCAGGGTAAGCGTATTTGTCAGGAAGGGGCTTGTCTTGATCTCACCCGGCCCTTCTCCTTTTCGTGCAAATTTAAATTTGAACTTACCGGATTTTATATCAAAAACTTTGACAGAAGCTCCATCCATAATAAAACCTTTATCATTATAAAGAAGAATATCAGTTGGTTTTTCTAATTCTGGTAGATTAGCAACTTTCTCTGCGTTTAAAATAAATCCCATAAAAAGCAAAAAGAATATTAACGATTTTTTCATAATAATTACTCCATTTTATCTAATATTTTAAATATCAAATAAGCCTAAAAAACATTAGATGCAATAATGCCAATAAAAGTTTCGCTTACTTTAACAAAAAAAAATAACAGAGAATAATTTTGCTTTAAATATTATCTAAAGCATTAGAAAGATCTTTAATTATATCATCCGGGTCTTCAATTCCAACAGAGATTCTACAGGTTGCTGCTTTAATACTTGCCAGAGCCCGTCCCTCTTCTCCCTGCTGCTGGTGAGTTGAGATTGCATTCAATGTTGCAACAGTTTTTACTCTACCAAGGTCTGTTGCTCTCCAGATCATTTTAAGGTTATCATAAAAAATACGTGAATTTTTTGAACCATCCGGTGTGTCCTCTTTTATCTCAATAACCATCATATATCCGTACATATTTTCATCGGTATCAGCCAATTTCATATATTTTTTTGCAATATCATGTGCTGCATAAGTTTCTAATCCTGGATAATGAACCACATCGACTTTAGGATGATTCTGGAGGAATTTTGCAACTTTAAGAGCAGTTTTACTCATTTGGTCAACCCTCATCCTCAATGATCTTAAATCATTTAATGTTAAAAATGCTGACATTGGACTTATTGCCGGTCCGTTATCTCTGAATGGCCATAACTTTGCCCAGAATGCAAAATTCGCCTTCATTTCCTCTGAACCTATTTTACTGACTATATTATTTCTTGAAGTTAATAATCCTATTATAGAGGTACCACTTGCTCCAATAACCTTTGATGCAGACTGTATAACAATATCGGCTCCATGAACAATTGGTCTTGTTAAAGCGGGAGATGCACATGTTGCATCAACAATAAGAGGACAATCAAAACTATGTGCAATTTTAGCAACATCTTCGATATCGAAGATAGCTACTGCCGGGTTTGAAGGAAACTCCCCATAAACATATCGAGTTTCTTTATCAACTAAGGATTTCCACTCATTAATATCTGTTGAATCTTTTACCCATCTAACTTCAATTCCATTTTCTACAAATCGCCTTACCCAGAATTGCTGAAATGTCCCGCCATATACCTTTGCTGACGCAACAATATTTGGTTTTTTATAATTATCATCCTTAACTAAAAATGGATCTGTCGCAGTTCTAATGGCTGCCATTCCACTGGCGGTTGCACAGCAACTGGCTAAAATGTCTGAACCATAGGTTTCAAGCAAGGCAGTAGTTTCTTCAAGGTAAAGAGATGTGGGATTTGCAATTCTTGAATAACACCAGGTCGGCATTTCATAGGCAAGAGCTGCTTCCATATGATTGCTGTCTACATATGCTTCCGCAGGACTAAGGTAAACAGGTTCCATTATTGATCCGTAATTATGATTCATTGCCTCTTCAAAATCATAAACACCATGTGTTGCAATAGTATCAAATTTCCAGCTTTTGGCCTTCTCTATCCGTTTGCTTCTATCAGCCATCATCTCCTTTCCTTTTTCTACCCATTCTTCTTTAGTTAATTTTTTATTCATTTATCTCTCCATATTGATTTTTTAAGTTAAATATTAAACAAATGTTGAATATTTGTCAAGAAAATCCCCTCAATACTATAACATTTCTTCAGCTCATATTCCTACCAATTATTTTTTATCCCAGACTCCGGACCTTAATCCCTCCAGATCAAGAGTTATAAACTTCATTCCCTCTTTTTTACATAAGTTTAACAGCCGGGATTTAATTTTAAGAATTTTATTAATATTGCCATCTCCAGTCTCAATTCTAATTCCCTCATCTATATATCTGACTCTTACAGGATAGACCTCATTATCAACTAGAAAGCCCTCAATTCTGTCAAATTTTCTTATTTGTTTCTCTGAAAGATTTAAATTATAAGGAAATCTTGTTGCAAGGCAAGTTGACGATGTAAGGTAATATTCCTCAATGTCCTCTTTTTTTAATAGATTAACTATCTCAGATGAAGTAATTTTTGCATCACTTAATGGTGATATTATTTTTAATTCTTCGAGGGCTAAAAGTCCTGGTCTGAACTCATCCAGATCTGAAAAGGTTGTACCATCAAGAACTGCTCCGACTCCCATACTTCTTGCCTTTTCAATAATATTATTGAAAATAAAAGATTTGCATAAATAACATCTATTCTCTGGATTTTTGCTGATTTCTTGATTATCCAGAACTTTTAATTCAATTATAATAATATCCAAATTATATTTTTTTTCAAAATACCCAACTCTTTTTTTATCATTTTCAGCAATAAAATCAGAATTTATAAAAATAATTTTTACATTTTCTTTGCCCAATACTTCTATAGCTGTTTTCATCATAAAGAAGGAATCTTTACCACCTGAAAAAGCGACTACAACTTCGCCAAGGTCTTTTAATATCTTACTCACATCATTGATCTTTTTTTTTATATCAGTCATAATTTATCTCCAAAAATGATTTTAACCTGATATTAAGGATTTTTGCAAATAAATATAACTTCCTGAATTTTTCACCAAAACCTACTGCAATGCCCGATATGCCCATTCTAACTGTGTAAATTTCAATCGTCTTCATTTCAAAATAGTGAAACTATTCTTCATTCAACTCAATCATTTTACTTGTTATAAAGGACATCTCGAGCATTTCGCTACAATTTTGATGAAAACTTCAGAAACGTAGGTTTAATAATAACAGTAATTAGTGTATAATTATTCTGATATGGAAATAATACCGGATAGAGCTGAATTTAAAAGAGCGGAAGTTGAGAAAATCACAAGTTTATCTGGAAATGTTTTGGATTATTGGGAAGGAGAATTTTCTGCTTTTTTTCCCAAAAACAAAAATGGAGCAAAGACCTATTTATATAAAGATGTACTAATAATATTACAAATCAAACAATACCTTACAGTTGAAAGATTAAATAAAGCTGAAATTAAAGAAAAACTAAAAGAAAATATTGAAATCACAAATAAATTGATTGAGAAAGATACTGAAAAAAATAATTCTTTTAAAAAAAAACCCCCTGAAGAAATCAAGCAAAAAACAATACATCCAATTGAATCCACTCCAAATATCAAAAATATTAAGCAAAGAAACCCTATACAAGAGCCAAAAGAGGAAAAGAAAAAACAAAAAAATAATAAAAACCAGCTTAGTATCATCAAACAGGACTTACACAAAATATTGACAATTCTTAAAAATAGTGATAGAAAAGGTAATTGATCGGGGCGTAGCGCAGTCTGGTAGCGCACACGCTTGGGGTGTGTGAGGTCGGTGGTTCGAATCCACTCGTCCCGACCATTAATTTTATTCATTCAAATTTAGGATCAAATAATGAGGAATAATGAAGACAATTTTAATTACAAATGATGACGGCTACATGTCTGAAGGAATCATTTTACTAACAGAACAACTTCGGAAAAAATATAATGTTTTTGTTGTCGCTCCAGACAGAGAGAGAAGTGCCATTAGTATGGGTTTAACCTTGAATACCCCATTAAGAATAACACAGGTAGGAAAACAGAATTTCATTACAACAGGTACTCCAATTGATTGTATTAATCTTGGATTAAAGATTGCACTTCCAGTAAAACCGGATCTTATAGTTTCAGGTATTAATCATGGAGAAAATGTTTCTGAGGATATTTTTTATTCAGGCACAGTTGCCGGAGCTTTTGCGGGACATCTCCATGAAATAAACTCAATTGCCATTTCTTTTGCAATCGGAAAAAAGATAAAAACTGTTTCAACGGAACAGTTAAAAGAATCTGCGGTTATTTCTATAAAAGTAATTGATAAAATTATTGAAACAAGTTTTAATAATAGGGTTTATAATCTTAATATTCCAGTCCCAAATAATGGAACAGTATTAACAACTTATCCTGAAAAAAAAAAATATGTCCCGGATCTAATTGAAAAAACAGACCCAAGAGGTAGGAAATACTATTGGCTTGGCACCGGCAACCCCCTATACTCAGAAAATTTTGGAAGTGATTCTCATGCTATCAAAAACGGATACATCTCGCTTTCTACACTCAAATATGATCTGAGCTGTAAAGACACAGAATATGGAAAAGTTTTTGAACAAATATCCCAAATTACGGAGTAATTAATATGAAAATACTTAACAATCTATTTAATGGAGCAATAATTGGAGTTGCAAATATCATTCCTGGAGTTTCAGGCGGAACAATGGCATTAATACTAGGCTTTTATGAGAGACTGATTGATGCAATTAATAATATATCCATTCAGACAATAATGATAGTTCTAAAAGCATTTCGATTGAAAAAAGAAAATATCGAAGATCTTAAAGAAGAGCTTAAACGTATAGATGCTTCTTTTTTAACTACTATATTAATTGGAGCTTTATTTTCAGCTGTATCTTTAGCGAAGCTGATGCCTATACTTTTACAGGATTTCCATGATCCAACCTATGGATTCTTTTTTGGACTTATCCTTGTTTCTGCCATTTCTCCCTACAAACTTATAAAAAAAAAGAGCCTACCTGTTTTTATAATAGCAATAATTGCAATTATTTTAATTGTCTCCGTTACAAATGCAGCATCCGGAGATAAACTTTTAAAAAAGGAACAAAAAAAACTTGAATTGAAACAGAATAAAATGGTTAAGGAAAACATAAGCCAAGGAGCCAATATTGATATCGGACATCTATTAACTATGTTTGTTTTTGGCGCTATTGGAATATCAGCAATGATATTACCCGGAATAAGTGGATCATTTTTACTTCTATTAATGGGTGGGTATATTGATATACTAAACGCAGTTGCAACAAGAAACTTTCCTGTCCTTTTTGCATTCGCCTTCGGCTGTGTTATTGGGATAGCATTATTCAGCAGACTGATAAATTTTCTTTTAAAAAAATGGCATGATCTTACGATGGGGTTTCTTGTTGGTCTTGTAACCGGTTCCCTCTGGATGATATGGCCATTTAAAACAACTGCTCTAGTTGGAAAAAAAACTGTATTTCTTTCCAATATGATCCCAAATACAATTGGCTCAAATGAGTATATTACATTACTGACAACAATTGCAGGTATAGCAATCGTTACAATACTACTTATTGTTGAATCAAAAAGAGAAAAAATATAAATCAGAATTAAATAATATATGTAGAGGCGTTTGGCAAAACGCCCTTATGGTGTCATAAAACGCAGATGGAGTATTTATTAATTCCTGTTTATCGCATTGAGGTCTTCAAAAGCTATCTTTAACCTTTCTACCATAGATTTTTCTGCCTCTCTTACCCATACCCTTGGATCGTATTTTTTCTTATTCGGTTTGTCCGGACCTTCAGGATTCCCTATTTGAGACTGGAGATAAGCTTCATTTTTTTTATAGTGCTCCATAACGCCATGCCAGAAGGCCCATTGTGTATCTGTATCAATATTCATCTTAATTACACCATACGAGATAGCTTCTCTAATTTCATCTCTGCTTGAGCCTGATCCTCCATGAAAAACAAAATCAACTTCATTTTGTGCAGTTTGAAATTTTTCTCTAATAAAAGACTGGCTGTTCTTCAATATTTTTGGCTCCAACTTTACATTACCGGGTTTATAAACACCGTGTACATTACCAAACGAAGCTGCAATAGTAAATTGATCACTTATCTTTTTTAAATTTTCATAAGAATATGCCACATCCTCTGGTTGAGTGTATAATAAACTATTATCAACCTCTGTGTTATCAACTCCATCCTCTTCACCGCCGGTAACGCCAAGTTCAATTTCAAGGGTCATTCCCATGTTTTTCATTCTTTTCAGGTACTGCCCACTAATCGAAATATTGTCCTCCAGACTCTCTTCTGAAAGATCCAGCATATGGGAGCTGAATAAGGGCTTACCTGTTCTATTAAAATACTCTTCTCCATATTCAAGCATGCCATCGATCCAGGGTAGAAGTTTTTTAGCAGCATGGTCTGTATGAAGGATCACCGAAACACCATAAGCTTCTGCAAGGGTATTTACATGAAGAGCACCTGAAATTGCACCAAGAATGGCTGCATTTTGTCCTTCATTTGATAGGGATTTCCCACCGAGAAACTGAGCACCACTATTTGAAAACTGTATAATTATCGGAGAGTTAACCTCTCTTGCAACCTCAAGAGCTGCATTTATTGAATGAGTCCCAATCGTGTTTACTGCGGGTAATGCAAAATCATTATCCTTTGCAAACCTTAAAACTTTCTGTACATCCTTACCTGATACAACACCGGGTTTAACTAAATCTGACACTCCCATTTTCCCCTCCTATATTATCTTTATTTATAATAAAATTAAAAAATAAAAAAGTCAATATTTAAAAGTTATTGATTTAATATAAATTACCAGGGGATTAAAAAAAATGAGCCCTATTCCCGGACAAAAACTGTAAAAACCGTGTTTTGTAGTCCAAACCACTACAAAAAAAGTCAAACTTTCCCTACAGATTTTTTTTACAAATTATAATATACATATATTGGATGAAAAATGATTAATAATATACATATTTTAAATTATTTGTTGTGTTCAAAAAACATAGGAGGATAAATTGAATAAAAAATTTATTTTAATGATCTTTTTTTGTGCATTAGTATTTTTGCCAACATATACATTTGGGGATAATACTAAAAACAGTAAACCTGAAGATGAGATTATTGTACTGAAAAAAGAGATAAGGGAGTTAAAACTGATACTTCAGAAACTATTGCAAACTCTACCTCCTTCTCAAACAGAAAAATTTTCACAAATCATTAAGAAACTAGAAAAATCCTTAGAGAAAAAAGAAAACAGGGAAGTCAACTCTGATTCTACAAGGAAAATCAACAGGTTAAAACAGAAGATCGAAGATGTAAAAGAAGAGCTAAAAGAGCTGAGTGGCGGCGTTCAGTTCAGTGGCTTTTTTGACGTTTCTGTCTCTACCTACAAAAACAATCCAAATATTTTTGCTCTTGGAGATTTTGAGCTTGATATTGAAAAATCATTTGGAGAAAATTTCCAGGTAGCTGCTGCGCTGGTTTTTAATGATGATGGTGCAGAACTGGCAGTAGGATTTATTGATTTCCATCTCTTTGGAGGAGCTATAGCTGCTCGTGGTAGATTGTTCACACAAAAGGGACTTCATATTCAAATCGGCCGATACGATGTCCCCTTTGGAAACGACTGGCAGTATTATGCTTCAGTAGACAGGAAATCTATAACTGCACCCCTGACGACTGAGTTTGTCATGGATGGTGGATATAATGATGTTGGTTTACGTATTCTTAGAGGAGCAGTATCTCATAATTATACCCTATACATGTTAAGAGGAATTGAAGAAGGGTTCTCTTTTGGGGGCAGATTTGGATTAACACCTTTTAACAACCCATATTCTTTGAAGAAGAAAGAATTACAGCAGCTGGAACTTGGTATTTCCTATATATATGACCAGGGACGTGATGGAAACCGTGAAGAAAAAGCCCTTGCATTTGATTTTGAGAGTGCTATTGGACCGTTTCATTTGCGTGGCGAGTATATGAAGAGAGACAATGATATTGATGGAGTTTACTACTCCGGCTTTCATATTTCAGCAGTAATGGATGCAGGAAAAATCATCGATATACCAATAACTCTTTTTGGTCGCTATGACTGGTTTCAAAGTGAATTAAATGATGTGGAAGAGAAGAATGTCTTGAGCAGGATAACTGCCGGGCTTCATTTTGATCTATTCGAAATTGCTGTTTTAAAATTTGAATTTCACCATTTTCTTCAAGATAACGAAGAATTTGAAGGAAATTCATTTTTTGCTCAAATAGTTATTACCTTTTAGGAGATAAAAATGTATGTAAAAAAATTATTGAGATGGTTGATTTTTATTATTGGTTTCTGCAGTTTTATTATCACCTTTAATTTTGCACAATCTGACAAAACGGTTAAAATTGATAACGAAACTGTTAAAGTCATGCCTTTTGTAAAAGATAATTCATCCTGTCTGGAGTGTCATTCATCAAATGAACTTGAAGCAAAGGGTAATGATCTGACCAAAAGCTGTAATACTTTCTGCAATAAATGTCATAATGAAAAACTGGATGATTCACATCATAAGGTAGGAATGGAGATCAGCTTTAAGATCCCACCAGATATTGCTCTATTTGAGAATAAGCTGGCATGTGTCTCATGTCATGATCTTAAAAACCAGAGATTTTCAAAAGAGCCTTGGAAATCACAGAGTCTATTTGGAAGAATGTTCAAGGGTAAATCAAAATATAAGTCCTATTATCTGATATTAAATAATAGGAAAGGCAAACTTTGTAAATATTGTCATTAATAATAAAATCACATGGAGGAAAAAATGAGTGAAGAAAAAAGAAAAATTAAATTAATTAACAGGGACTTTCAGTATAAGTTAATGGCTAAATTTATATTAATAAATGGCTTAATTTTAGCTCTTTTTGGAGCTATTATTTATGTTTTTTTTAATAGCGAAATAGATACTAACTTAAAATCAGCTACAGCGGCCTATTCCAGTGTAGCTCAGATGCTTCTACCTATAATTGTGACTTTGTCTGTATTGGCAATATTGATCACATCAATTATAATTATTATGGTTGTATTAAATGCATCACATAAAATTGCAGGTCCACTCTTTCGCTTCAATAAAGCGCTCAATGAAATTGAAAATAAAAACCTTAAACCATATTCCAATATCAGGGCTAAAGATCAGTTAGGTGGATTAGCCGATTCGTTTTCAAAAATGACCGATGTTCTCGCTTCTGATGTTTCGAAAATGAAGGAGTTAACCTTGGAACTATCAAATACAGTTATAGACCCAAAGGGAAAAGAATTGGTTGAAGAATTGTATAAATTAATTTTAAGCTATAAATTAGACTAAAAAAGGAGAAAAAAAATGAGAAATTTTAAGACAGTGATCTATTCATTTGTTTTAGTTATTCTGGGAGTTATGTTCTCAACAAATTTACCTGGAGAATCTAAAGTAAAAAAATCAAGTCCTGATCAGACTATAAAGCAGCTTAAAGCTGGAAATGAAAGGTTTGTTGAAGGAAAAAGTATACATCCACATACAAATTCTGCCCGTTTAAAACAGGCCGGGACAGAAAACCAGGGAGATCATGCTTATGCAACTGTTATTACCTGTTCAGATTCCAGAGTACCGGTAGAGCTTTTATTTGATGCAGGCGTTATGGATATTTTTGTTATCAGGGTTGCCGGCAATGTCTGTGATGTAGATGAGATAGGATCAATAGAATATGGGCTAGCCCATGTAAATACTCCAGTACTTGTTGTTCTAGGCCACACTCAGTGTGGAGCTGTAACTGCTGTTACTCATGCTGTTCATGGAACTGGACATGCTTTAGAAAGAAATATTCCTCCTCTAGTAGATAATATTGAGCCTGCAGTACGCCGTGCGATATCTGCTCATCCTGATGTCAAAGGGAATAATATTATTCCATATGCCATAGAAGAAAATGTCTGGCAGGGTATTGAGGATCTGTTTATGGAGAGTCCTTCGACTAGAAATCTGGTAAAACAGGGCAAAACTAAGGTTGTTGGAGCTATTTATGATGTCGGCACAGGAAAGGTACATTGGCTGTCAGAATTAACAGTTCAAAACATACTTAATAAAGTAAACTCCTCATCAAAAAGAGCAATGAATGCAATGGCAAAAAGTGGCCATTAGAAGTAAGGAGAGATTAGTATGAAGAGTATAAATAAAAATATATTTTTAGTTATTATGATTTTATTATTTAGTTCAACAATCTTACAACTTTTTGGGGAGAGTACATCAAAAAAACCAAGTCCGGATGAAATAATCAGAATGTTAAAGGATGGAAACAACAGATTTGCTACAGACAAAGGAATCTACCCCAATATAAGTACAGCCCGTCTAAGGCAGGCAGGTACTGAAAACCAGGGAAATCATGCATATGCGACTGTAATCACATGTTCAGATTCCAGGGTACCTGTAGAGCTTCTATTTGATGCAGGAGTTATGGATATTTTTGTTATCCGTGTTGCAGGTAATGTATGCGATGTGGACGAAGTCGGATCGATCGAATATGGCCTTGCACATGTAAATACTCCCGTCCTTGTTGTTCTTGGTCATAAACAGTGTGGGGATGTGACTGCTGTAACTCATGCTGTTTTTGGTACAGGACATGCACTTGAACGTAATATACCACCACTGGTAGACAATATCGAACCGGCAGTCCGCCGTGCAATCTCCGCTCACTCAGATATTAAAGGGGATAATATTATTCCTTATGCAATTGTAGAGAATGTCTGGCAGGGTATAGATGACCTTTTTATGAAAAGCCCTTCAACCAGAAATCTTGTCCAGAGTGGAAAAGTCAAGGTAGTAGGAGCGATTTATGATGTTGGGACCGGAAAGGTGGAGTGGCTTCCACAATCGAAAACTGATCAAATCCTGAGAAAGGTAAATTTGTCCTCAGGACGTGCGATTGAACCAATGGCAGGATCTGAACATAAGTCAGGAAAGGATAAAACTACTTCCCATGAAGTAAAAAGTGAACATGAAACAAAAAATGTAAGTCAGGGTACAACAAGTGCTCATAAGGAAAGCAGTTATATAAAAAAAGATATATTAAGCAAATCGAAAAGAGCCCAGAGCAGAGATTCCGGTTACTCTGCAATCACCTGGCTATTTATTTTTCTTGGAATAACATTTGCCGGAGGAATCTTATTATTTATATTTAAAGGAGGCGAGAATATGAGTATAAAAAATTTAAAAGTAGGCACCAAGATCTTTGGCATGGTATTGATAATCTTAATTTTCTTAGTAATAACTACAATAGTAAGTATAGGAAAGTTGGGTTCTATTGGCGAAGAGATAAAACAGATTGCACATGAGGATATACCTTTAATTGAGTCTATAACAAAGGTTACAATGCATCAATTGGAGCAGTCGGTCTTGTTTGAAAGGGCACTGCGGTTTGGTGAGACCAAAAACAAAGAGGGTCTCAAAGAGGCAGAAAAAGAATTCGAAAAAATTTCAAGTTTAGTTGATGAAGAAATTAAAGAAGCCGAAAAGGTGGCGGAAGAGGCAGTAAAGAAATCCTTACATCCTGAAGAAAAAAAAGAATTCGAAGATATTTCAGATCAACTTAAGGTAATCGAAAAGGAACATGGCAATTATGAGAGACATGTTGCAGAAGTATTTGAATTTCTCAACCGGGGAGAGCTTCATAAGGCAGAGGCAAAATCTGAAAATATTGAAAAGGAAGAGAAACAGTTGAATGAGGAATTGGGGAAACTCCTAAATGAAATTGAAAAATTTACCGAAAATTCTACATTAACCGCTGAAAAAGATGAAAAAGCTGCAGTAAAGTTTATTCTAATTCTAGGTTTCTTTGCAGTAATAATTGGTTCATTGCTGGGATTTTTTATAACCAGAATGATCACTGTTCCAATAAGAAAAGCTATGAATATAGCAGATGACCTTGCCAAAGGTGATCTGAGTATGGAAATAGTGGAAATGGGAAAAGATGAGACGGGACAATTAATGGCATCCCTAAAACTTATGGTTGAAAATTTGAGGGGCATAGTGTTTGAAATACAGACAGCCTCTGAAAATGTTGCTTCGGGCAGTGAAGAGTTGAGTGCATCGGCTCAATCTTTAGCCGAAGGTTCAACAGAACAGGCTTCATCAGCAGAGGAGATATCCTCTTCAATGGAAGAGATGGGAGCAAATATACAACAGAATACAGATAACGCAAACCAGACTGAAAAACTATCAACAAAAGCATCTGCAAATGCAAAGGATAGCGGGGAAGCAGTAACCGAAGCAACTTCAGCAATGAAAGAGATAGCCGGCAAGATAAATATAATTCAGGAGATAGCCAGACAGACCAATCTGCTTGCCTTGAATGCAGCAATTGAAGCTGCAAGAGCAGGGGAACACGGAAAGGGATTTGCAGTTGTTGCCTCAGAAGTCAGAAAACTGGCTGAAAGAAGTCAGAGTGCTGCTGAAGAGATAACCGAACTTACCAAGAATAGTCTCGGAGTTGCGGAGAAAGCTGGAGAAATGTTAAATATCCTTGTTCCCGATATTGGCAAAACAGCTGATCTGGTTTCAGAAATAACTGCATCAAGTACCGAACAGAATCAGGGAGCGGGTCAGATCGTAAAGGCCATAAATGAGCTTGATAAAGTTGTGCAGGCTAATGCAGGTTCGTCAGAGGAGATGGCATCAACATCAGAGGAACTTTCATCCCAGGCACAGCAGTTACAATCAACAATATCATTTTTTAATATTGGCAATGAAAGATCACGAGCACAAACCTCTTTCCAGCAGAAAAGAGCCCCTCAAACTCCAGCAAGAGCAACTATGGTTCAACCTGCAAAGCAGCTGAAACCAAAAACAGGTGGAATGAAACTTGACATGGGATCAGGCACAGACAAAGAAGATGGTGATTTTGAGAGATTTTAAAAAGACTTATTGACATTTAAGGATGCAAAGTTTAAAGTATTTATTTAAAATTTATAATTAATAAAAGGGTAGATATTTTGTCTGCCCTTTTTAAGGAAGGAGAAAATAATGGAAAAAAATGAATTAATTGATGACGGACAATTATTCACATTTATGTTGAGTAATGAAATATATGGAATAGAAATATCTAAAGTCCGTGAGGTTATGGACTTTAAGAAGATAACAACAGTACCGAAGACGCCTGATTTCATGAAGGGCGTGATTAATCTCCGGGGAGGTGTTGTTCCTGTTATTGATCTGAGATTAAAATTCGGGATGGATGAGACAGAAAAAACCGTTGATACCTGTATCATTATTGTTGATATAACAGTTGATGGAGAAAAGACCTTTATCGGTGCTTTGGCGGATTCGGTAAAAGAGGTTATTACTATTGAGCCGGAGAATATTGAACCTGCACCAAAGATAGGGACAAAACTCGATACGGATTTTATTAAAGGCATGGGTAAACATGATGATGAATTTGTAATAGTTCTGGATATAGAAAAAATATTTACAACAGAAGAACTTGTAGCCGTAAAAGAGATAGCTAAGGATTAACAAAACAATTCTAATACATTAAACAGGGCGTATAGAATACGCCCTGAATTAAAAACATTAAATCACAGAAGGTCTTATCAATATCAATAAATTGCATTTTATATGCCAATATACTTGATGAGGCAAATAATCTATCAAAAAACCTTCCCTCATTTTAACTATTAATGTATAATTATAAAACCTGATTATTGGAGCATAAATGATAGATAAAGCTGAAAATTTACTTAAAGATGTATTTGGATATGATTCATTCAGATTCGTACAGAAAGCGGCAATTGAAAATATTTTAAAGGGAAATGATACTCTTATCATAATGCCTACAGGTGGCGGAAAATCCCTCTGTTATCAGATCCCGGCTCTAATATTTGATGGATTAACCATAGTTATTTCACCATTAATTTCGCTAATGAAAGATCAGATCGAGCAACTTAAACAAAACGGAATTAACGCTGTCATGTTGAATAGTTCATTGTCTTATGAAGAGTATCAACTCAATGTGGATTCAATTAGAGATGGAGAGGTAAAACTATTATACCTTGCTCCGGAAACATTATTAATGCATAAAACAATAGAACTTTTAAAAACCCGGAAGGTCTCCTGTTTTACAATTGATGAAGCACATTGTATATCTGAATGGGGACATGATTTCAGACCGGAATACAGACAATTAATGGAAGTAAGAGAGATGTTTGCAGATACAATTTGTATAGCTTTAACAGCAACTGCAACTGAGAGAGTTAGAGTCGATATAAAGAACACACTTAATCTCCAGGGCTCAAGTGAATTTATCTCTTCATTTGACCGGAAAAACCTTTTTCTAAAAATAATTGAAAAAAATGATCCCAAAAACCAATTATTACATTTTTTAAAAAATTTCAGCAGGAATGACCCGGGAATTATATACTGTTTTTCAAGAAAACAGGTTGATTCAATTTCAGAATTTTTAAATAAACATGGATACCTGGCACGCCCCTACCATGCGGGATTAGATACAGAAGATCGAAAAAAAAATCAGGAAAAATTCCTGAGAGATAAGGTGCAGATAGTCGTTGCAACAATAGCCTTTGGGATGGGAATCAACAAAACCAATGTAAGATTTGTTATTCACTATGATCTTCCTAAAAATATTGAATCATATTACCAGGAGATCGGGCGTGGAGGACGTGATGGACTTAGAGCAGAATGCTTACTGCTTTTTGGATATGGTGATTCAAAAAAGATTGAATACTTTATTGAACAGAAAGAGGGAAATGAAAAAATAAATGCTATTAATCATCTGAAAGAGTTGTTAAGCTTTGTTGATTCTATAAAATGCCGCAGAATCCCCCTTTTAAACTATTTTGGAGAGCATTATCCGGAAGAAAATTGCGGGATGTGCGATAATTGTGTTGAAGAAAAAGAGGATCTGGTCAATATGACCGATATAGCAAAAAAACTTTTTACATGTATCATTCAAACAGGCAATATGTTTGGTCCAACACATTTAATTGATGTATTAAGAGGATCTCAATCGCAAAAAATAAAAAAATTTAATCATGACCATTTAGAGATATATGGGACAGGGAATGATCTATCAAAAAAACAGTGGTTTTCAATTTCCAGGCAACTTATAAAAAAAGGGCTTCTATATCAGGATCCGGAGTATGGTGGATTGAAAATCACTCAGACAGGTAATAAAGTCATCTATGAGGGAGAAACCTATTTCGGAATAATCCCAAAGGAAGAGAAGAAAATAAAAAAATCAAAAAAGCAAAAAGGTATCACAATTGAACTTGATGAACAGGATTTAGATCTATTTGAAGCCCTCAGAAAAAAAAGAAAAGAAATCGCTGCAATTTTGAATGTCCCTCCATTTGTCGTATTCTCAGATAAATCATTAGTTGACATGACAGATAAAAAACCATTGAGCAATGACAAATTCTTAGAGATAAATGGTGTAGGAAACCAGAAGATGGAGAAATATGGCAAGTCTTTTATCTCTGTCATCAAAAAGTACTCTTCAGACAAACAAAATGGCAAAGAGGAAGAGTTTCCGGAAGAAGATCCAGAATCATATTATGAGAATAGTTTTGATATTGTTGAAACAGATTCAAATACCAAATATCAGAAAAAACCAAAAATAAGAAAATACACACTGGTTGGAGACAGGTTTAATGATGGTGTAGATATGGATGAATTATGCTCTCTTTTTAAGATAAAGCAGGACACAGTATTTAATAATCTCTACAAATACCTTCAGGATGGACATACGATCAATCCGGACCAGATACTGGCCTATTCAGGACTTGATACTCAGAGCCAGAAACAGGCAATACAATGTTTCAGAGAACTCGGTACAGAAAACGTATCACCTGTTTATGAAAAAATGAATGGACAAATAAACCATCATGAATTAAGAATTATTCAACTATATTTACTATGTAAATAATTAAAATATCTTTCCTCAGTCTGTATCTAATTAAAAATTAAGGGTCTAATCAAGTTGCTCCTTCAATCTCTCTTTATCTGACATTCTGCTTTCCAGTTTCCGCATATAGGTAAATGCTTTTCTATTGCCAAATTTGGTATAAGACATTTGAGCCCATTTGTATGCTCTATCAAATTTCCCCTTTAATTCAGCAGCAAAGGCAAGATTATATGCCGCCCTTCCAGCTATTTTCGGATCATCATGCTTTAGAAGTGATTTCCATATTCGAGTAGCGCCACTCCAGTCATCTGCTTTAACATAACGCTTTGCCTCTTCTAAACCCGGATCCCCCTTGACATAAAAATCTCTATAAACATTTATCCAGGTTGGAGAGATCCTTATTCCATACTGAATACCTGAGTTAAATCCTGAAACATTGATAGCTTCCCTTTTTGTTGGTAATCTGTATAGAGCCTTTCTTTTTGTTTTGCCTGTTGAACTCCATGCTTTTCTGTCACGAAAGGTATTCATATCAACTATACTGCTGGTTGCAGGATCATATATTCTCCACCCTGAGTTTACATCAATATATAGATCCGCATAATATTTGGGTACCAGTACTTTTTTTTTCTTATCTGTACCCTTTATTTTAATTTTTTTCTTTTTTAATTTTCTTTCAACATCAATAGAAATATTTGAATCAAATGTTTCAAGAACGATCAAAGCATCTACTCTATACTTATTACAGATATTTCTAACTGTGCTCCAGTTTAACTGCCTTGCAAATCTTCTTGTACCTGTCCCTCTCAGCCTCTCTCCCCTGATAATTACAGAAGTAAATCTTGGAGAGTCATTTAATTTGCCGGCAAGGCCATTGATGCATTTATCCGCACCTTCTCTATCTGCAAAAATCTGTTCACCAGTGACAAAACCTTCAAGAAAATTGATCACTTTTCTTCTACGTGCAGGTATAGTTCTATTGATAATACCTATATGCTTAATCTCTTTTGTAATGCTAATCTCTGCTGGTACCAGTATCTCAAGCGGCACAGAAGATGTTGAACATGAAACAAAAAAAGATACAACTAAAACTAACGGCAATAGTACTAACTTTATATTTTTCATAAAAAGATTGTAAAAAAAATAAAAAAAAAAGTCAATGATAGCATTAATTTATTTCTTAAACAGACAACCTTTCCCCAATTTTTACGTATAATTTATTTATTACCTAAGTTTAGCGATTGTTTTGGATGAAGAGGTTAAGAATGTTGTTGCCAGAAGGTTTACCAAAACCGCAAATGTACTATTGAGTACATTGAGGATTTTTGAAAACCCTTATGGTGCAACAAGCTTTGATCTATTCGCCGAAAGAATCACTCAATTTAGGTATTATATCTTTTAATTAATAAAATAAGGAGGATTTATGTTAAATTTTAAAAATGGAATTTTCATTTCCATGTTATTAATGTTTTTTTTAGTTTCTAATGGAGCATCCCAATCCACATTAATGCTCACACAACCGGCCGTAAGTAAAACAAACATAACATTTAGTTATGCAAATGATCTCTGGGTTGCAGATCTGAATGGGAAAAATCTCAGACGTTTAACTTCTGCTTCAGGTGTAGAAACAAATCCATTTTTTTCTCCAAATGGCAAATATATTGCCTTTAGCGGGAATTACGATGGAAACACAGATGTATATTTGATCCCTGTAGAGGGTGGAATACCAAAACGTCTGACCTGGCATCCAATTGGAGATACTGTCAGAGGTTTTTCCAGTGATGGAAAAAAAGTGATCTTTGCGTCCAATCGTTTTGCCGCAACAAGAGGAAGAGCAAAATTATATTCAGTTTCTTTAAAAGGTGGATATCCGATGCCTTTGGAATTGCCTTTCGCAAACAAACTCACCTACAGCCCTGATGGTGCCTATATTGCCTACATTCCTTATGCAGAGGTTTATAATCAGTGGAAAAATTATAGAGGAGGAACTTATACTCAAATATGGATATTCTCTCTCAAAACTAAGAAAATTGTAAAAGTTCCCCAACCCGCGGGACGCTGCAATGACACTGATCCTTTCTGGCTAAACGGAAAGATCTATTTTAGATCCGACCGAAATGGAGAGTTTAATCTATTCTCTTATAATGTAAAAAGCCAAAAATTAGTCCAATTAACCAGGTATAAAAAATTTCCAATACTAAATATGAATGCAAATGCTGGAAACCTTGTCTTTGAACAGGCTGGAAGAATCATAAAATATAATTTAAAAAACAATTCTTCAACCCCTATACAAATTAAAATTGCATCGGATCTGAAAGAGGTCAGGATAAGATATAGTAGTAATCCAAGGTTTATTCGTTCAGGCAGTATTTCCCCCAGTGGTGCAAGAGCTGTATTTGGATATCGTGGCGAGATAATTACCGTCCCTGCCAAAAAAGGAGATCATCGAAATCTGACAAATACAGTGTCGGTACATGAAAGATTTCCTTCCTGGTCACCGGATGGCAAAAGAATCGCCTATTTTTCAGATATGGGAGGAGAATATATACTTAAAATTGCCCCTCAATCCGGAAAGGGTGAATCGAAAAATTATAAAATTCCAGGTGCTGGTTTTTACACAAGTATTTCATGGTCCCCCGATAATCAAAAACTTTGCTTTACGGATAATGCCCGTAACATTTTTTGGCTGGATATTAAATCAGGAAAGATCTTAAAAATCGACAGTGAGCCTCATTATGCTCCGGGAACCTATGGATCCATGATAGGTAGATGGTCTCATGATTCTAAATGGATTACATACCATCTCAATAATACAACTAAAATGAGTCAGGTATATGTATATTCTATAAAGTCGGGAACATCTCGATTACTAACTGATGGCCTCAGTGATATATCTGAGCCTATATTTGACCCAAGTGGTAAATACATGTACTTTCTGGTTTCTACTGATGCGGGCCCGATTAAACACTGGTTTGAGATGTCCAATTCAGATAAGAGGATGAGCAGCACTATTTATCTTGCCACATTACAACAAAAAACACTTTCTCCTCTCGCTAAGGAGAGTGACGAAGAATCAGTAAAGGAAAAAAAGAAAAAAACTGATGATAAGAAAAAAAAGGCAGGGAAAAAGGCAAAGAAGAAAGAAGAGTTTAAAATTGATTTTGCAAATTTGGAGCGGCGTATTATTGCCTTACCAATAAAAAAAGGAATATACTTCAATTTACAAATCGGAAAAACTGGCGATATCTACTATCTGCAGTTTGATCCTGAAAGCCGAAGTAGTGCTTTACACCATTATTCCCTAAAAAAAAGAAAGGATGAGGTTTTAGGTTCCGGAATACGTGATTACCAACTTTCTGCTGACAATAAAAAAGTGCTGGTCCGATACAGAAGAGGATGGTCAATTGTTCCACTTGGAAAGATTAAACCGGGAAAGGGCAAGTTATCAACAGGCAAATTTTCTGTTAAAGTTAATCCAAAAGCTGAATGGAACCAAATTTTTAAAGAAGCATGGAGAATAAACAGGGATTACTTTTATGACACCAATATGCATGGTGCTGATTGGAATGCCATGTATAAAAAATATGAAAAATTCCTTCCCCATCTAAGTTGCAGACAGGATTTGAATAGAGTCATCCAATGGATGTGCAGTGAGCTGGGTGTAGGGCATCATCGAGGCGGTGGTGGAGAATTTATAGATCAAGCTAAAAGAATCCAGGTTGGATTATTGGGTGCAGATTATGAAATCGTAAATAATAGATACAAATTCAAAAAAGTTTACGGCGGATTAAACTGGAACCCTGATTTAAGATCGCCACTAACAGAACCTGGAGTTAATGTAAAAGCCGGAGAATTTCTTTTTAAAGTTGATGGCAAAGCAATAAAATATCCGGAAAATGTCTTTAAATATTTTGAAAACAAAACAGGTCAAATCATAGAACTATCCATCAGTTCTGATGTTCAGGGTACCAAAATTCGAAAAGTGAATATTGTCCCTGTAAACCAGGAATTTACATTACGAAATAGAGACTGGGTAGAGAAAAACCTTGCCTATGTAACAAAAAAGACCAATGGCAGAGTAGCCTATGTTTATGTACCAAATACAGCAGGAATGGGGCATACATATTTTAAACGTTATTTTTACCCGCAGAGCAATAGAGAAGCGATCATTGTTGATGAGAGATTTAACGGCGGCGGTCAGATCGCGGATTATTATATCGATATGCTGAAAAAGGATTACAGCTGCAGTTGGGCTTACCGTTATGGAAAGGACCAGCATTCACCATCTTCCGGTATTTTCGGACCCAAAGTTTTATTAATAAATGAAATGGCAGGCTCCGGTGGAGATCTCTTCCCATGGATGTGGAGACAGGCCAAACTGGGTAAAATGATCGGCACACGAACATGGGGTGGACTGGTTGGCGTATTGGGATATCCGGTCTTAATGGATGGCGGAAGAATAACTGCTCCTAATGTAGGATTCTGGACTGAAAAAGAAGGATTTTCAGTTGAAAATGAAGGAGTTGCTCCTGATATAAAAGTGGAACAGACACCAAAACTTATGCTTATGGGCAAAGATCCTCAACTTGATAGAGCGATTGAAGAGGTAATGAAAGAATTGAAAAAAAATCCAGTAAAAAAACCAAAACGACCACCATTTCCAATAAGAGGAAATAATAAAAAATAACAAATATATGATTTAGAAGAAGTAGCAGAAATTGAACTTAATTTCTGCTACTTTTTCGAATATTCCAACAGAACTATTTATTCTTCATATTTTTCTTTTTAAGATTAGATATCAATTTTATAATAGCTAGAAAAGGCAGTAAAAATATAAAAATAATTCCTCCATAAGAAGTTACGGCAACATTTCTGTTTAAAATAAGATCCATTCCAAAGTTTGAGAATGGGTTATCATTAATGAGATAAGCCCAGGTTGATGATGGCCGGCTCAATCCTTCCTTTTTGGGATCAAAATCATCCAGAGACAGTTCCAAATCCTCATAGGTACTTTTTGATTTTTTTGTAATTATTGCAATTAATGTTTTAAATTCATTATGAACCTGATTTCTATATTGATCCAATGGTTGGACGCCTCCATATCTCATGAGATGTATCCCCTCTTTTATTGCAATTACCCTTTCAAGAAAGTTGCTCCATACTTGATCTATATAAAACAAAATAACATATTTTTCTACCTCTCTAATTTTCTCTAATGAATTATTTTTCAGGAGTAAATCATACTTATTGGAACTCAATACTGACACATTAAATATACTAGTATTGCTCTTTAGAATATCTGTCCTTAGTTTCTCAAATATTTCCCTTTGCAACTCTGTGATATTTGAGTAATCCCATAGAGTCTTTCTGATCTCAAAATTATCGCTCTCTATTATTCTCTGAGCCCTGTTTATCTCTTTTGCAATAAAATGATCTGCTATTGCTTCCTGACTATCCCGGGGCCAGAATCTTTCTGGGATTATATTATCCAGACGATATCTTTTTATCAAATCATCATCCATACTAATGAAAAACTCGGATACTCCAGGATCCCCCTGCCTTCCGGCTCTTCCTCTCAGCTGATTATCAATCCGCCTGCTCTCATGTCTGTTTGTCCCGATGATATAAAGCCCACCTGTTTTAGATACAAATTTATATTCCTCTTTTGATCCAGCCCCCAGATGAATATCAACTCCTCTACCTGCCATATTGGTTGATATTGTTATCTTATAGGGTCTCCCTGCCTCAGCAATGATTTTTGCTTCCTGTTCATGGTTTTTTGCATTTAAAACACTATGAACGATATCTCTGTCTCTTAACTGCGAACTTAATAATTCCGATTCATAGACGCTTCCAGTCCCGATTAACACCGGCTGACCTTTTTCATTTATTTCAATTATTTTTTCTAATAAAGCCTTGTCTTTCGCTTCTTTTGAGGAATATATCCTATCCGTTTTATCTATTCTTCTATTTTTTTTATTAGGCGGAATTATCGTTATCTTAAAATTATAAAAAGAAAAAAACTCACTGGCAGCTTGAACAGCAGTAGCTGTCATACCTGAAAGATTTGGATACAGTTTTACAAAATGCTGTATGGTTATTGAGTTAAATATGATTCCTTCTTCATTAATAAAAAGATTTTCTTTCAGTTCTACAGCCTTATGAATACCATGAGGCCATCTTCTTTTATCAGCAATTCTTCCAGTAAATTGATCTATAATCTCAATTTTCCCATCCTTTATAATATAGTCCTTATCTTTTTCTAATAATACCTTTGCATGCAGGGCTAAATTTACAGCGATAAAGGTTTTTTGGTTCTCAATGGCAAATATATTGGATATACTAAAATGTTTTTCAATCAGAGCCCAAATGCCGCATAGCTCACAATTCAGACTGGATCTTATACTGGCTAATGAAGTATTCGCAGGTGAACGATTCAAAACCAGCGGGATCGGCTTTCAATTAAACAGTCAGATAACCAAACAATTATTTTTTCATATATTTTTCAGAAACACAGGAGCAATTTTTTATGATGAAGAAAACCCCTTTGCCGGACGTGCTAATAGGGCGTCACTTTCTCTTGATTATCAGCCATTTGAAAAAATCAGCAACAGTATAAGTCTTTCTTACTCAAATTTTATCAGAAGCTCAGATAGTGAAATAGAATATGATTATACTATTGTGAGAAATTATACAACTTTTCAATTGAATAAATACCTGTTTTTCAGAGGTATTGTTGAATATAATTTTTATAAAAAAATTCTCCAATTGGATTTTCTGGCATCCTTCACCTATATACCCGGTACCGTAGTGCATATAGGCTATGGATCAATTTTTGAAAAGCAGAAATGGGATGACAATAATTATGTTAATAGTGATAGATTCATGGAAAATCATAGAGCATTCTTTTTTAAGGTTTCATACCTGTGGAGACTATAATAATTCTTAGTGGATCTCCGAAAGAGCTACTTGATTTACCTTTATAATACTTATATAATCATCTCATATTGGAGGCAACACTAAATGATTATTCGAATGGTTAAAATGACTATAGAAGAATCCCGAAGTAAGAATTTTAAGAAATTCACAGACTCAATTGCTGATTCGATTAAAGAATTTGAGGGTTGTATGCATTTGAAAATATTACAGGAGATACATAAAGATAATATTTTTTTTTCCTACAGTATCTGGAAAACTGAGAAAAATCTAAATGCTTATAGAAGTTCCGAGTTTTTTAAAGCTACCTGGTCTAAAGCAAAAACTTTTTTTTGTATGCCTGCAGAGGCCTGGTCATTTAATGCACCTGAAGAATAGACTTTGAATGTCAAGGTAGCAAAATTAACATATGGAATATAATGAAGCTCCAATAATAAGACTACAATCTGCAAGATTCTTTATTCTTAATTGTTAATATGATATGCTTTAAAATTATAAACTTTTCTATTCCTTAAATGAAAATCTTGAAATTGATATGTAAATAGAAAGTTTTAATAGTAGGAGGTTTTAATTAAAATGCAAGCAAGTAAAAAAATCTTATCAATCCTGGCAATATCTATATTATTTTTTTTGTGCGGATGGTCCAGTAGTTTAACTCCTGTCTCCTTTAATAAGACCTATCTAAATCTTGAACTGACATTAACATCTCAACAACAAGACAAAATAGTCAAACTATTTATAATGTTGAAAAAGCAGAAGATCAATGACTACCAACTTTATAAATCAAATCCTACTGCTCTTTATAGAACCGCACAGCAAAGAATTCGGATGCAGGACACTATCATTTTAAACCTGCTTGATACAACACAGAGACAAAGGTTTAAACATCTACAATTATTAAGAGATAAGAACAATGAGTTTTTCATTATTAATGAAACTCTTTTTCCTGATGAAAAGCAATCTCTACTTATACAAGACATTCTTGAAGGATATAAAAAAAAAGCAAAAATAATGATGGCATTATTAGAATCAAGGGGAAAAGAAAAATACTTCATGAACTCCGATGATGGAGGAGGTATTAGAGGCAGAGGTAGAGGCAGAAGAATGAGCGGAAGTCGGGGTATGAAAAAAAACAGCCCAATGGAAAGCCTTAATAAGAAAAAATTTAAAGAGATAGAAATTCTATTAACTGAATCTCAGAAAAAATTATATTCTAAAGTAAAGAGCATAATCAAAAAAGAACAGAAAAAAAAGTGGCAGAATGATCAAAATAAGTAAAACTATATAGTTACAAGCTTATCCTTTTTCTGTCAGGTATACGCCATATAAAACAGCAATTGATCCAGCGATGAGAGAGAGTCCAATAATCTCTCCAAGAAAGATAGCTGCAAATATCTGTGTTGTTGGAGGTATTGCATATAGATATACTCCAACTTTTTGAGATTCAGTATGCTGTAAGGCAAAAAAATAGAGAAGTGTTGCAAGAAAAGAGCAGGTTATACCAAGAAATAATACAGCTGCCCAGGCTTTTATTGGAACTTCAGAAAGAATTATAGAATGTTTAGTAAGATCATAGATACCTACCGGGGCCATATATAATGTCCCAATTAGAGTTATAAGCATTGTCAGATCGAGAGCACCCATTTTTTGGGTCATCTTCTTCCCCAATACAGTGAATAATCCCCACATAGAGATACTGGAAAACACTAGAAGATCCCCAAGCAGATGTCCCTCCAAATTAAAATCAAGTAAAGTATCAAAACCAATAACAGTTAAAACACCGATCAAGGCAAGCATAATTCCGGTAAATTTTTTTAAACTCAGTTTTTCACCAAGAAAAAAAATTGCTATAACTGTTATTGTTAGAGGAGCAGTAACAGCATAAATACTTGCATTCGAAGCAGTAGTAAACTGCAAACCGATTGTTTGCAAGGAATAGTGTAAACCCGAACCAAAAACGCTCAGAACAATAATACTCCTGAGCCAGGATCCCCCTAAATACCTGATCTTTGTTCCTTTTATGTAAACCCAAATCAAAAAACATATAGAAGACACTACTAATCGGGCAAAAACTACAAAGAGTGGCGGCAGTGAGGCTAATGCAACCTTTGTCGCAATAAAAGAAATTGCCCAGAACAAAACAGCAATCATTAATGCGCCATGTATCTTAATACCACTTATTTTCTTTTCCATAGAATACAATTATAACAAAATTAACGAAGTAGACAAGATAAATTAAAATGGAAATAAAAAACATTTTTTATTGAATTAAAGTTTCATCTTAGATAAAATAAGATATGAAAATAGAAATGAATGAAGATACGTTTTTGCTACTTTCTGAAGATAGAGCAGTAGGACACCATTTTCAAATATCAAATATTAAATTATATAGATGGTTGGTATCACTATTGTTTTTTCCATTACTTTGCTTTCTCCCATTTCTAATATACAATTCTTACTACTTAAAATATTTAGGTGCGTGGATAGCAGCGCCTATTTTGGGTACAATGTGGTTTCTGCGAAATAAAAAATTTACAAGTGATAATTTCAATATATTATTAAGAATTTCATTGATATTATTATATATTTTTCTATTAGGTAATAGTCTTAATCTATTAGACACTCCAACAGAAATAAGAATTGGTATAGCCTATATATATCCTTTTTTATTGATCTTTTTCAGGTTGAGACCTTCTGATTCTATATTTATCTATCTTTTTCTTCTTATTATAAACCTTTTTGATTTTTTTATACCATATCAACCAGAAAGTATTTTAATGCTATTATCTTTAATCATTACATATGCAGTTTTTTTTGGGATTGCCATTAGCATGGCAATAATGAAGAAAAAAAAGTTTCTTAAAAGTTGGCGAAAAGAGGTTAAAAAAAACAAAGATCGCTTAAGAATGAAACTGGAACTAGAGCGAGCCAAAGAGATTCAACTTGAAATGCTTCCAAAATCATTGCCATCATCAGATAAATTAGATATTGCCTGGAGATCTTTACCTGCTACTGAAGTAGGTGGAGATTATTATGATTCTTTTAAATTAGGTGAGCAGCAGGTTGCGCTGGTTGTTGGAGATGTTTCAGGTCATGGATTAGCGAGTGGTTTGGTTTTATCAGGAACCAGAGCAGGCCTTCACTTACTTCATGATAGTAAAACGACACCGGCAGAAGTTCTGATTCGCCTGAACAGAATGATGAAAAAAACAACAGATAAAAAGACATTTATGACGATGGTATATACTTCATTTAATTTTTCAAATAATATTATGACTCTGGCAAATGCCGGCCATACGCCTGTTTTACATTATAATTCACAAAATGAGAATATAAACGAGATCAGACAGCCATCCCTCCCATTAGGAAGTAGAAACAACGCTCAATATAAGGAGATCGATGTTCCATTCAAGACAGATGATATTTTTCTGTTTTATTCAGATGGATTAACCGAAGCGATGAATTCAGATAATCAACAATATGATGAAATAAGGTTTCTGGATTGTTTTAAAAATCTGGTTTCAGGAAAAATTCATGTGCAGGAAATATTAGATTCAATATTAACAGATGTGGATATTTTTTGTGAGGGTGTAGAGCAAAAAGATGACATAACACTAGTAGTCGTAAGAATAAAATAATCTTATTTTATTTCAAGATACAAACTTTATTATTTTAATAATTCTCCAATAATTTCTGCTACTCTATTTAATTGTTTATTTGTTATTGTGAGGGGTGGCAAAAGTCTTAATACTGTTGATCCGGCTGGTAATGTTAAAACGCCTTGTTCAATAAGTTTTAAAATATAGGATTTCACTTTCTCTTTCAGTTCAATTCCTACCATTAGTCCAAGTCCTCTGATATCTCTCACTTTTGACATATTTTTTTGCTTTAGAATATCAAATAGATAAACCCCTTTTTCTTTTGCACTTTTTATCAACTCCTTATCTTCAATATAGTTAAGTGTTGCCAGCCCAGCAGCACAGGCTAATGGATTTCCACCAAAGGTACTCCCATGATTTCCAAGTGGAGGCTTAATAATATCTGAACATAGAACTGCTCCCATGGGCATACCGCCGGCAATCCCTTTAGCTATACATAAGATATCAGGCTCCAACTCATGATGATCAGAAGCAAACATCTCCCCAGTTCTACCAAAGCCAGTTTGAATTTCATCAATAATTAATAAAACACCCATATCTGTACATAGATTTCTCAATTGTTTAATAAATGAATTATCCGCAACATTTACTCCTCCCTCACCCTGAACAATTTCAATTACCACTGCTGCTGTATTTTCATTTATTTTCTCTTTAAAACTCTCTATATTATTAAAAGATGCAAAGCTGATATTCGGAAGAAGTGGCTCAAAAGGTTTTCTATAAGCAGGATTAAAGGTGATACTCAATGATCCATGAGTCCTTCCATGAAAGCCCCTTTTAGCTGCTACAAAATGATTTTTCCCAGTCGTAAATTTTGCAAACTTAATAGCTGCCTCAATACTCTCAGTACCGGAATTACAGAGAAAAACCCGGGTTAAATTTTCCGGAGCAGAAGATATCAACTTCTCCATAAACCGCCCCCTGATGTCATTATAAAATGTCCCGGGACAGGAAATGAGCTCATCGACCTGGGTTTTCAAGGCCTCAGAAATGTACGGATTATTATGCCCAATATTCATCACACCATGTCCTCCCACACAATCAATATACTCCTTTCCGTTTTCATCCCAAACCAGTGCCGAATCACCTTTAACTAAGGCTAGGTCTCTTTTTGGATAAACATTAAAGGAATATTTGTCTTCAAGAATTCTCATATTCATTCTATTACCGTACCCACAAATGCAAAAGCACCTTCAAGTGGTTTTTCTATCCTTCCATCAGCTATTATCACCCTCTTTACCTCATTTTCAAACATTTTTTTTAATGAATAAAGTTTCCGTTTGATCCTTCCTTTTGATTCCGCTTCCCAGGTTGTTAACTCTTCTCTATTCATTCTTTTTACTACCATATTTTCATTATATGGATCTTTCAAAAAACCTTTTGCTTCTATTAGATGAACGACTGTCTCTGATTTGAGACTCTTCTGTAATAAAGATACGATATCATCATTTTCACTATTGATGGCATAACCGTTTTCATCAATAATCGGAACCGTAAGGACAGGCATATAGCCCTGATCAAGAAGGCTATGTAGTAGCTTAATATTTATTTTGTCAGGTTTACCGGAAAAATCTCTTAGAATCTTCTTCTTTCCATTTTCCATGATCTTGATTCCCTTATTTCTTCTCCCCTGGATCAATCTTCCATCAAGCCCGCATAAACCTATGGCATTAATAGCCTTTTGTTGACAAAGTTCAACTATCCTTTTATTTCGAATACCGGCATAAGCCATCATTTGTAGATCTATCAATTCCTGATCAGAAACCACACTACTATAACCTGAAAGGGATGTTACCACATTTTTTGTATATCCTGTTTTTTCAGCAAGTTCATCCCTTAGACTATTTGCACCATGCACAATTATACACCTCTTGTTTATCCCCTTTAGTCCTTCAATAATACCTTCCAGGTTTATGCTGGCTCCTCCACCAATTTTAATTATCATTATCTTATCTTCCATCTCTTATCTCCTTTCTATCACCAGAATTGTTTTATTCTTTACCGGTTCCCATCCACTGTCCATAGGGAACTTCTCTGAACAGACTATAATAGAAGAGCCTGTCTCTTTTTTCTGAAGAGAGAAGTATTCTGTATCCTCATTATAAAAACTATTAATATAAATATTCTCTGAATCTAACATTATATAGTTCATTGCTCTAATATATTCTGTTCTTTTTTCTATTATCTTATTGCTTTTCTTTATGGCTTCCAGTAATCCGTTTTTATCAAATGTTTTTATAAAATTAAATATTTTTTCTGCCCCAATACGGCCCTTTACTTTAAGTTTAACCCCTCTTAGCTCCCCATTAAAAGCAAAACTATAATCATCTTCAAGAAAAGGCATATTATGTTCAATAGGTTTTAATACATCATTAAACGCACTTCGTGCATGCACCAGTATCAAACTTGATCTTCCAAAGAGATCGAGATTATCTTCCCATATAGGATTCAGGTTATGATAAAAGTTTCGTACATTATTTTTATAATAACATATGCCCCATCCATCTCCCTGATATTCTTTACTGGTTTTTGCTATCTCTGCAAATTTATGTAAATATTCCGCTATATCAAATTCATTTTCTGAATTTATTAATAAAAGTCTGCACATAGAAGTTCTTTTAAACTGGATGCAGTCCCGGAAATTCCAGTCCTGTTCTTTCATCAAAACCCATCATTATATTTAATGCCTGTAATGCCTGTCCTGCAGCTCCCTTCATAAGATTGTCTATTGCACCAATCACAATTAAACGATTTGTTCCTTTATCCTTTACAAATCCAATATCACAATAATTGGACCCGGCCAATAGTTTTGGTTCAGGTAATCTATAGATCCCATCTCCCTCCTTTACGATCCTTATAAATGGCTCTGCCCCATAATGTTTCCTGTATATTTTCCAGATCGCCTTCTCATCCAGATCCTCTTTCAAAAAAACATGGGACAGAGATTGGATACCTCTTACCATATCGATAGAGGTAGCCGAAAAATGAATTTTGAAATCCTCAGAAAACCCGAGTTCCTGATCCATTTCAGCAATATGCCGATGTCCGGAAGGTTTATAAGTCCTAATGGCACCACTTTTTTCAGGATGATGAGATGCAGCTGAATGAAGATTGCCCCCTTCACTGGACCCAACCTTTACCTCGGTTACAGTTCTGTCCGTCACAACTATTCCTTCTTTATATAAAGGATAGAGTGGAAGAATAGTCGCGGTAGCATTGCATCCAGCGCTTGATATATATTTTGCTTCTTTCATTTCTTCTCTATACAGTTCAGGTATTCCGTAAACAAAATCTTTAAGCAGGTCCAGTTCCAGATGGGGAGTATCATTCCATTTTTCATAATGAGATGGATTTTTTGCCCTGAAATCCCCACTCAGATCAATGATATTTGGCGCCAATTTCATATATTTTCTTATATTTTTTTGAGAATTACCATGAGGCAGGGATAGAAATAACAGGTCACAAGTTTCCAGATCATCTATGGAACAAAATTTCAAATTTGTGATTTTTCTTAGATTCGGATGGATTTTTGAGACCGCTTTTCCAACATATCTTTCAGATGTAACTTGAGCAATCTCTGCATATGGATGAAAAAGCAATAATCTTAGCAACTCACCTCCAGCATAACCGGATCCTCCAGCTATGGCAATCTTCAGTTTTCTATCTGTTTCCATTATTCTCACGAGCTTCATTAACAACATAAGCTGCTATCAACTCAGGAATATTAACACCTGTCGGCTTAATACTATTCTTAAATTCCATAGTATAGTTTACCTCACAAACCATTAATTCTTGATCAGACTCAAAAAGATCAACGGCAACAATGCCTCCTCCGACTGCCTTTGCAGCATCCAGAGATAGTTTTTCAAGCTCGGGAGTCAATGGACAATTACTTGCAACAGCACCTTTTGCAGTGTTGGTTATCCAATGATCAGATGTTCTGTATATTGCAGCAATACATTTATCTCCAACCACAAAGCTACGTATATCTCTTCCTTTTTTTTGAACAAATTTCTGTATATAAAAGATTGAATGATGATATGTACCCAGGACAGTTTTATGCTCAAGGATCGCTTCAGCACTGTCCTTATCATTTATTTTTGAGAGAAGCCTTCCCCAGGATCCAACTGCAGGTTTTAATACCACCGGATATCCCATCTCCTCTATTGCCTCCAGAGCTGATTGTTCAGTAAATGCAATTCTTAGCTCAGGCTGTGCTACTCCATATTCTTTAAGAGAAATAGACGTAAGCAGTTTGTCTCCACAAACAGTCGCCACATCAGAACTATTAATACATTTTATTCCCATACTCTCGAATAATCTTAATGCATGAAGCGCTCTGGAGTGGTTTATGCTCCTTTCTATCACTGCATCAAAATCAAAACCATTTTTCCCAAGATTAAATACAACCTCACGGTCATCAACCATAACGATTTCAATATCTTCAAATTTTTTAAACTCTTCCAATAGTAATTTTTCCTCTTTTCTTATAAGAGAATGTAAAAATCCGATTTTCATTTTATCTCCTTTCAGGCAGAGACCTTTTGTTTTGTCTCATTTAATATATACCTGACAATTATTTGTAATTCTGAATTCTCAACAACTCTACCCCGTTGTCCTACTTCTTTAACTTTATTTAAAACCTTTTCCAAAAGACTTATGTCGGGATCTGAATAACCAATCCCTTCCATTGAGTATCTAACTGCAGCAATTCCTGACATATGATCCAGCGATATAACAGGTTCTTTTCCCAGTAACTCTGGTGAAAGACTCTGGTAATGTATTGGATTACGAATCGCTGCCTGAGTATGCACACCAGCGCAATGAGTAAATGCATTCTTCCCTGTAACTGGAAAATTAACAGGAATCGGGATTCTCGAATACCTGCTGACCAGATCATATAGTTCAACCAGTCTTTCAAAATCCCATTTTTTATCATAGCCAAAATCTGTTGCCAGAACAGCAAGTAAGGTAGCCAGATCAACTATCCCAGCCCTCTCTCCTAATCCCATAACTGATGTATCTATAATAGTTGCTCCTCCCCTAAGGCCATCAATCGCATTTGCAAGCGCCAAACCTCTATCATTATGGCAATGAACTGCAATTTCCGGTTTTAGCCCCATCGAGAAAAGCCCGTCTTTTAACCTAGCTACATAATCACACATGTTTTTTTTTGTACCCGGGACCATATAGCCGGTTGTATCTGCAACACTTATAATGTCCGCTCCAGCTTTAACCGCTTCTGACGCAGCAAAGATAACATTGTCAAATTGAGATCTTACAGTATCTTCCGGTGTATATCTGATAAGTATTTCCGGATTTGTCTCTTTTGTATATTTGATAATATCAGTAATTTTTTCAACAACATCCTTTAATTTTTTTGAGGATTCTTTTAATCTTAGATCGGAGACACAATAAAATATTCCGATAAAATCAACCCCGCATTTTAGAGCAAGATCAACATCTTTTCTTAAAGACCGTGAATGTGCCCCTGTTCTTGCTTTCAATTTAAGTTTAGAAATTCCTTTTACTGCATTTAAGATCTCATTTGTTACTGCCGGATGACCGGTTTCAATGATATCAACACCTATTTCATTTAGAAGTTCTGCAATTTTAGTTTTTATATGAACATCAAAATAAACACCGGGAGTCTGTTCCCCCTCCCGAAGTGTTGAATCAAGTATTTTAACCATTATTCACCCCAATCTTCATCTTCAGTAGGTGCCTCTTGGACTTTAAACGGATTTGTACCAATAACTTCAAGCTCAGTTCCACAATCTGTACATTCGATTAATTCTCCTGAAACAGTACCATCTGACATCTCCAATAAAAAATCGCATACCGGACATTCTGTTTGATTACTCATAATATTCTCCTTTATTTATAACTTATTTGTTTTAGTCTCAATACCTTTCATATTGAAAAACCATTTTAAGTATAAATAGGATTTTGTGTCAAAAAAAACGAATATTTTGACAATTTTTATTGTTTATGTTAAATATATAACATGATAACAATTTCAGAAGAGATAAAAAAGATTGTTCTGTCCTCTCCGTTCCTGGAAGAGGGAATACTGAAAGGGATTATAAACCTGTCTGCATTGGCCAGGGAGATAAAACCTCAAATAGAAAAAACACTTATGAGAAAATTGAGTGACAGTGCTATTTTAATGGCATTGAAAAGATTTTCTGATAACCTGGAGGGAGAGACATTTATTGCTATTGAAACAAAAAAAAAATTAGGCGATATTTCTGTAAGATCCAATCTTATGGAATTTACTTTTCTAAAGTCAGATACTATTTTTGAAAAGCAGAAACTTCTAATGATGGGAATAGAGAACAAAAGAGATAATTTTTTTACTTTTACACAGGGAATCTATGAGCTTACAATAATATCCGGAACCGATCTCGAAGAGCAGATTGAAGATGTTTTTAAAGGAGAAACCCTTAAAAAAAAACTCTTAAACTTGTCAGCCATCATTATAAAACTCCCCCCTGAATCTGTAGATCAGCCGGGGGTTCACTACTCCATACTAAAACAACTAGCATGGAACAAAATAAATGTAGTTGAAGTAGTATCAACATTTACCGAGTTCATTGTCATTTTAAGCAGAAAGGACATAGACAGAGCATTCTCAATCCTGCTCAATTTCCTGTCATAAAATATTTTCTAATTCCTTTTCATTTCTTTATTATAACTTTAGCCATTATTACAATTGATTGTAATTTATCCATATCGAATTAAGTAATTTCCCTGAATTTGCATAAGACCGTTGCATCATAAGACTATATAGAAATTCTAAATCTGTCTGCAATTCAGAAATTACATTTATTAGCACATATATTTCAGATGATTTGACATTTTTTAGCACATAAATAGTATAAAGAACAACAAACTTTTTTCTGAATATAATGGTGCTTTTATTGAAAATTATGTGGCTACTGAACTAATTAAAACAAGATATGAAGAATTGTATTATTGGACAAGTGAACACAAAGCAGAAGTAGATTTTATTATATCTAATAATGACAATGAGATTATTCCAATAGAGGTAAAAAGTGGGTTTAGCAGGGAAAAGAAGAGTTTAAAAGTTTATATTGAAAATTACAAACCAAAAATATCTATAAGACTATCACCAAGAAATTTTACAAAAGATGGTAGTTTTGCAAATATTCCTCTTTATGCAATTCCTTTTCTTACTTGGAAGAATAAATATTGAGCACTACCTGTTTTCCTGCCTGAGTTTATTCCACTCTTTCTGGTTAACCGGAATACTTTCTATTTCCTGTTCTGATTTTTTTACCAGACTCAAAGCATCCGTTGGACAGGAGACAACACAAACACCACATCCATAACATAAACTGGTATTTACCACTACTTTTTCATCTATGATTCTTAATGCATCAAATTGACATTTTTGCGTGCATAACCCACAGCCAATACAGAGGTCAGTATCATCTTGTACAATATATGAAGATTTTGCAACTGAATTTGTGGTCCCAAATTCTTTTGCAGCTCTTATTATCCCACAGGAACATGTACAGCAATTGCATATATAGGTAATCCCATCCTGCTTATTACTGGTAGTAGGGACCAGACCTTCTAAACTGGCCTCTTTCATTTTTTTTATGAATTCCTCTTTTGAAATAGTCTCTATTTTGTCAGTATTCTTAAATGCATTCTCTTTAGTATTAAAGGCAAGACAATTATGAACACTATGATCACAACCTTCACCAATAAGCCTTTTTTGTACTCTGCAAATACAGTCAAGAACACCGAATGATTTTGCGCCATCAAGATATTCATTCACATTTTCATACTGTAAAATATCTATATTAACAGGTATGGTCAAATTTACAGGTATTATTCTATGAACAGAAGGAACAATATCAGTGATTTTCCCAAAAGCTTCTTTATAATATTTTTCAAATAGATGGGCAAATTTCTCACTTATTCTCCCATTCTGATTTTCATAGAAACCAACTACAAAGGGGATCAGTTTAAAGCCGAGCCCGGTCTCCATTTTTTCAATTTCAATTAGCCCTTTTCTCACCATTCCCTTTAATATCACAAAAACCTCTCGTTCCGATTCTTCTGTTTTTTCCGAGATCGATTTAGATATTGAAGGCTGGTCATTTAGCAAGATTGCAATTTCAGCTTCTTTATTTGTAAAGAGTTCTGCAAGAAGTTCCAGTTCTACACCACTCTTAGTTTCAGGAAACCGGTTTGGAAGTTCATCAAGCTTTTCCGCCAATATTTTATAATTTGTTTTCATATTTTAATTATAACCTAAGTTTTAGCATTTGTGTACAGATAGTGCTTTCTCTACTTTATAAAATAATTATATCTGATAAAATTTTATTTAAAAAAAGAAAAAAGTATAGTACAATTTAAAATGATGATGAAAAACAGCAGTCATTATAAAGACAACCAATGATAAAACAACAAAACAAAATCTATCCATTTACAATTTTATCTATCCTCTTTATCCTTTTCTCAAATCTGCCTGCTCAAAATAATACAATAAATTTCCAACATCTATCTTTGGAAGACGGATTGTCGCATAGCACTATAAATTGCATTTTTCAAGATAGCAGGGGATTTTTATGGTTTGGAACAGATGATGGTTTAAACAGATATGACGGTTATAATTTTAAAATATTCTTAAATGATCCTGAAAAACCTGGAACAATCTCCAGTAATCGCATTAGAGGAATATGCGAAGATGAGGATGGGAATCTCTGGATTGGGACATTTGGTGGATTAAATACATTTAATATTAGAACAGGGCGCTTTGCCTCCTATACATTTCATCCTGATATAGAATCAAGACAAAATATAATATGGTCAATGGCTATAAATGATGGATTCCTATGGGTCGGGACTGAATCCGGATTGATAAAGTTTAATACTAAATCAAAAAAATATAATAACTATAAATTAAATTCAACTCAGTCCAAATTTCAAAGGAAAACTTTCATAACCATAGTATACATAGATAACTCAAAAAAAATCTGGATTGGAACTAAACATAACGGTTTATATACATTTAAAGAAACAACAAATTCAATTGTTCCTTTTAAATATAAACATTCAAAAAACCCGAGTTTCAGAAGTATTAGAAATCTATTCAAAGACCAATCCGGCATATTATGGATCGGCACAGAGTATGGAGGTTTAATCAAATATAACAGTCAAAATCAAGAACCTACTTTTTACAAACATATCCCCGGGATTAAGGGATCTATAAGCAGTAATGACATACAATCGATATTTGGAACAAAATCAGGAGATCTGTGGATTGGGACCAATGCAAATGGCTTAAACAAGTATAATTCTGCAACAAACAGTTTCACCCTGTACGAACATGATCCCAAAAATGCAAACAGCATTAGTCATAACAGTATTCTTTCAATGTATGAGGACAATTCAGGGGTTTTATGGATTGGAACTTATGCAGGAGGGATAAACACACTTAACAAAAGTAAAAAAAGATTCGATGTCTTAAAAAATGAACCTGGGAATCCAATCAGCCTCAGTAACAGTACAGTATTTTCAGTTTATGAAGAGTCTAATGGAATAATCTGGATAGGCACTATTACAGGTTTAAACAGATATGATAGTAAGAATAATCTTTTTAAAGTATATAGTCACGACAAAAACAACCCTAAAAGTATTAGTCATAATGTTGCAAGAGCTATTTATAAAGATGATAAAGGAAATTTATGGATAGGAACTGATAATGGACTAAATAAATTTAATAGAGAGGATGAGACATTTTCTATCTATAGAAACGCCATTACCATTAAGAACTATTCATCCAATTGGCAGAACATAATCCGTTCAATTATTGCTGATAATTCAGGAAAACTTTGGATAGGAACACAAAATGGGATCTGTACATTTGATGAAAAAAAAGAACAATTTACATATTATAGATATGATGAAAATAATCAAAACAGTCTTTCATCAAATACAGTCAGAGTATTATTAAATGACAGAGACGGTCTTATATGGATAGGCACTGAGAATGGATTAAATAAATTTAATCCAGAAACAAAAGAATTTTTCATTTATAAACACAACCCCAAAAACCCGCATAGCATTAGTAGTGATAATATCTATAGTATCTTAGAAGATAAAAAAGGTCTGATTTGGATTGGAACAAAAAAAGGATTAAATGCTTTAAACAGAAAAACAGGTCTATTTACAAACTATACAGAACATGACGGATTGGGAAATGATATTGTATACTGCATTCTTGAATCTAACGACAATAATTTATGGCTCAGTACTGATAAAGGCATAACAAAGGCATATAATAGCTTAAAAAACATTGACTCATCAGTAAAAGATCAAAAATTGAAATTTAGAAATTTTGATATAAAAGATGGTGTGCAGGGACATGAGTTTAATTCAGGCGCCTCATTCAAAAGTAATAAGGGAACTTTGTACTTTGGAGGAATGAATGGATTAAATATATTTGACCCGGAAAAAATAATGACTGATAACAGCTATATTCCGCCTGTAGTCTTAACTGAGTTCAGATTATTTTCTGAAAAAATATCCATACACTCAAGGATCGATGGAAAAACCATATTAAGTAAGCCAATAGAATTGACAGAAAAAATAGTACTTCCTTATAATGCAAACTATATCTCCTTTAAATTCACAGCATTAGATTTCACTTGCACAAAAAACAATAAATTTGCCTATATGATGAAAGGATTAAGCAATGAATGGCACTACCTTGGCACAAAAAACGAACTTGATTTTCATCTTTCTCCAGGAACATTTATTTTAAACATAAAAGGTTCAAATAGTGACCATGTCTGGAATGAAAATGGAGTATCGATAACAATCATTATAAATCCCCCTTTTTGGACTACAATATGGTTTAGAATAGCCGTTTCCATGTTTGTCTTTTTAGTGATATTTTCACTATACAGAGTCAGAATATACAATATTAAAAAAAAAATATCCAACTCAGCAACCATAATGAACAATTAAATAGACAGATTTTAGAAAAAGAACTTGCAGAAAAAGAGACAAAAAAACTTCAAAATTATATGAGCAATATTATTGATTCAATGCCTTCAATTTTGATTGGAATAGATGCTTTTGGTAAGGTGACTCAATGGAATAAAACCACAGAACAAACTACTGGAATTAGTGCTTCAGCTGCTCAGGGACAAAATCTTTCCGTTGTATTCCCCAGGATTGAATCTGAAATAAAGAATATTATTGACAGTATTCAATCCCGGGAAACAATCCGGAAGTTAAAAAAGACCCATAATAATGAAGACTTGTTATTTGAAAACTTGACGGTCTATCCTTTAACAGCTGACGACATAAAAGGTGCTGTGATAAGGATTGACGATGTTACTAGAGAAAAAAAACTGGAAGAGCAATTGAGTCAAAGCCAGAAAATGGATGCAATCGGACAACTTGCAGGCGGTATTGCACATGATTTCAATAATATGCTTGGAGGAATAATGGGAGCTGCCGAGCTCTTAAAACTCCCCAAAAGAAATATTGATCAGAAAGGGATAGAATTAGTTGATCTTATTCTTATTGCTTCGAAACAGGCAGCAGATCTAACAGCTAAATTATTAGCACTTGGTCATAAAAGTAAAGTATTTTCAACTGTGGTAGATATACATAAGATCATAGATGACACCATTGCAATATTAAATAGAACAATAGACAGAAAGATAAAACTTATTTTAACAAAAGAAGCAGAAAGTCATAACGTAATTGGTAATAGTTCAAGCTTACAAAATATTCTTCTAAACCTGGGAATAAATGCAGCGCATGCAATGACTGATAGTGGCATAATTCAGATTAAAACAAAAAACAGTAAACTGGACAAATCTTATTGTGAGTTCAGTCCATTTGATATTAAACCTGGCGAATATATTGAAATTGAAATAAGGGACTCCGGTTGTGGAATTTCAAGTGAGAATATGAAGAAAATCTTCGAGCCATTTTTTACCACAAAAGATCAGGGTAAAGGATCCGGACTCGGCTTAGCTGCTGTCTATGGAACAGTAAAATCTCATCAAGGAGCTGTAACAATAGACAGTTTATTAAATGTAGGTACATCCTTTCATGTATTTCTTCCATGTTCAAAAAAAACTGCTGATCCTGAACACAGTGATGTTGAAATACAATATGGGACAGGTCAGATCCTCCTCATTGATGATGAAAAAATCATCAGAAAAACCGGCAAAGGAATGCTTGAAGAGATGGGATATAAGGTTATCACAGCAAAAAATGGTAAAGAAGGTGTTGATGTATACAGAAATATGTATAAAGAAATTGACATTATAATAATGGACATGATTATGCCTGAGATGAATGGACGTGAAGCTTTCTTAAAAATGAAAGAGATAAACAAAAACTGCAAGGTGATAATAGCATCCAGTTTTGCAAAAAAAGAGGTGCTTGATGAATTGGATAAAGCTGATTTGTCCGGTTTTATAAGCAAACCCTTTAACTATCCTGAAATGGGGAAATTGATATCTGAGGTCTTATCAAAAGAACATTGAAAACAAATTTATTTTTAACATTATACATTTAAATAGCAGAACAAAGAGACTTGTTCTTGAAGAATAAGTCTCTTATGAGTAATTTTTATCCTAAACTATTTAATTTCATTGACATTAAGTTGCCACCACTTCTACAAACGCCATACTTGAAGTTAAAATAATTATAATGAATAGAATAAATAGCTTCATTTTCATTTTAGTTTCTCCTGTTATTGTTTTATATCTTATTTCTAAAATTTATTCTCATGAAGTTCCCACTCTTCGGTTTCCTCATTTTCGATAAGTTGTATCAATTTTTCATTTCTTATATCAAATGGATATGGGCGAATCCCATCTCTTAGCTTTAAGTTTATAAAAGCCTCCTTAATCAATTTACCCTTTAAATCATAAATTAATGTTTCATACTTTTTATTCTCTTTTTTATAGGTTATTAAGTAAAGAATATCGTTTGAAACAATTATATTCATAAGTTTTGGAAAAAACTCTGGAAAAACAAACCTGTCTTTAATTCTATCATATATCCCGACAGGCATATTTTTTTTCATTAATTTTCGCATCTCTTTTTCAGTATTACTTGAAAGTTTCACCTTCTTTTTAACAAGTGGTATTGATAATTTTCTTTTTCCCATATCATCAAAGACCCCTAGATCACCTGTATCACTCATTGCATATATCAGGTCCTTATAGACATAAAAGAGTACTGAACTTGCCATTCCGAACACATCCATTTTGTTAAAACTTCCAACAGGGAATTTGGATAATGCCCTGCCCTTTTTTAAGTCTTTGTCAAAAAGACTGATCATTGAATATAATTTAGTCTCCACAGAAGTCATACTGGATCCGACAAATCCCTTTTTCAATGGAAAATAATTTGGAATAGACATGGCACCAGTGGTCTTTATCTCTTTTAAATATTTCCCCTCTTTTGTAAAGAACGAAACCTTTCCCTGGCTATTAATCAGGATAGACTCAGCTGAAGGAACAATTCTAGCTACATTACCAATGAACTCTTTAGGCCCCTCACCCTTTTTTCCAAATTTTTTAATGAGTTTATAATCCTTTAATGAATAAATATAAACAGTTGTTCCCTCTGCAACATAGAGTCTTTCACTATCAGAGATTATAAATTCCGGCTTCATAACCTCACCTAATGTCGCAATAACCTCTCCAAAAACCATTCCGGTTGCCAAAAAAGTTAAATTTAATAAAACTAAAATAACTAAAATAATTTTTTTCATCTTCTTCTCCTTGTCTTAGTGTACTAGAATTGTAGTACAAAAACCTCGTTTTGTCAATAAAAAAAATAAAAAAAGTCAATCTCCCCCTATATACAACAACAATTCAAATATATACTATATGCAGTAAAATAAAGTTTTTATAAAAAGCAATCATTACTATAGTTTTTTTAATATTCAATCAAGGTTTAAAACAGTCAAAAACAATACTTCTAATTAATTTATTGACTTTCTTCAACACTTTAAAGTACAATCTTAATTACCGTTTGAGTATTCAAACAACAAAAAGTTCAAAATATGGGAGTAATATCTATGAAAAAACTTATACCTATAGCTTTTATTATCTGCTCTTTTCTATTTCCTACTACCGGATATGGAAAAACTAATTCTGTAGTTAAAAAGATCATTGAAATTGGAAAAAACGATAACAGAACAATGAAACATCTTGATGTGCTCTGTCATAGATTTGGTGGTAGACCTATTGGATCAGCTGCTTATGATAATGCAGCAGAATGGGTCGGTAAAAAGTTCAAGGAATGGGGTATGAAGGTTGAATATGATGAGGCAGGCACACTCCCTGTTGGTTTTAACAGAGGACATTGGACCGGAAAAATGACATCTCCCAGAACTATGCACTTGCATTTTGCAACCCCCTCCTATACAGCTGGTACAAAAGGCAAGCAGGTTGCTCCGGCAGTCTTGGAACCTAAGGATGAAAAAGAATTTCAAAGAAAAAAAAAAAAGATCAATGGCGCATGGGTATTGCTGAACTTTCCTGAGATCGACAAAACAAAAAAAGTTAAAAAAGTTAATTATTGGGAACGGAGAAAAATAAGAGAGGAAGAGAGAAAAAAAATACAGAAAAGAATAGATAAACTGGAAAAAGCAGGTGCTTTAGGCGTAATTGAACCAGCAAAGATCCCAATACAGGCAATGTATAATAAAGAAGTTTTTAAATGGAAATCATGGAATGATCTTCCAAATATTTGTCAAATCAAATTAGATGAACATCAATTTGCAGAAATCAAACAAATGATAATAGAAAGACAGAGAGTCGTTCTGGAAATTGACATCCGAAATTATTTTAAAATGGGTCCGGTAAAATATCATAATGTAATTGGCATTATTCCCGGGACAAAATATCCAAATGAATATGTAATATTAGGGGGCCATCTGGATTCATATGATGTTGCAACCGGAGCAGTCGATAATGGTAATGGGACAACAACATCAATGGAAGCAGCAAGGTTAATTATGGCTGCCGGTGGGAAACCTAAACGGACAATTCTTATCTGTTTATGGGCAGGAGAAGAGTTTGGACTTCTAGGTTCCCAGCATTGGGTAAAAAAATACAAAGGTAAATTAGCAAAAATTTCAGCAATGTTCAACCGGGACGGTGGACCAACTGTACCGGAAAGTTTAAGTGTTTCAGAAGCAATGTGGAAAGATATGGAAAAAATTTGTAAGCCTGTAAACAACATAAACCCGGACTTTCCTTTTAAACTAACCAAAAGAAAACCACGAACAAGACCAAAAAATATAGGCGGTTCCGACCATGTCCCATTTGCAATGAAAGGAGTTCCATCAATGGGTTTTAGAAATGGTGATCCTAAAGGTTATGATTTCCGTTACAGTGAGATCTGGCATACAGAAAATGATTATTATCAGAAAAGCATTGCCGAATACCAAAACCATGCTTCCATAGTTAATGCAGTCGTCATTTATGGTATTGCAAACCTGAAACATCAATTGGATAGAACCGGCTACTATCTTCCTGACGAAAAACCAGTTAAAAAGAAAAAAAAGAAAGAAAAAAAGAACTAATATAGTTTAATAAAAACTTTATAAATCTACGCCTTTTTTTAGAAGATGTCTATTTGTAAATTCTATTAATAATTTACATTAAATAAACTTTAATTTTTTTGATGTTAAAGAATAAAACACTCTTACTTTTTGTGAATAACTCAGTAAAATAAATGTAGATTTGCATACACTTTTCTATAACTTGACATTTGCAAATAAAGACCATAAAATCAACTTTATATATAGATTTTAAGGAGGGGTAAAACAATGAAAAAATTAACTTTATTATTAATTCTAGCAAGTTTAATCTTTTTCTATTCCTGTGGAACAGAAAAAAAATCAGAAGAAGTAAAAACGCAGAAAAAAGAGGTAAATAAAGAGATGAAAACTGAAGTAAAAGCTGAAACTAATCCATTTTTCAGTAATTTTGATACACCTTTTAATGTTCCACCATTTGATAAAATTAAGGTAAAACATTATCTACCAGCCATAAAAGAGGGTATTAAAAGACAGCAGACTGAAATAGATGAGATCGTTAATAACACCGAGCCCCCTACTTTTACCAACACAATTGAAGCCTTGGAAAAAAGTGGTTCAATGCTAAAAAGTACAAATAACATATTTGGTATACTTATATCATGCATGACAAATGAGGATATGCAGAAAGTAGCAAAAATAATTGCACCATTATTATCAAAAAATACTGATAGTATTAATCTGAATGAAAAACTTTTTAATCGTATAAAAACAGTAAAAGATCAGAGTGATAAATTTAATTTGTCAGGCGAACAATTAAAAATGTTAAATGATTATTATAAAGAGTTCGTAAGAGGTGGCGCTAATTTAAAGGGTGAGCAAAAAGCTCGTTTTAAAAAAATTAATGAAGAACTCTCTGTATTAAGTTTAAAATTTGGAGACAATATTTTAAAAGAAACAAATAACTTCAAAATGATTTTAGATAAAAAAGAAGATCTTGCCGGTCTACCCCAATCCAGCATTGATGCGGCTGCCCAAACAACAAAAGAATCAAAACTTGAGAACAAATGGGTTTTTACAATCCAGAAGCCAAGCCTCATTCCCTTTCTCCAATACTCAAAAAAACGTGAATTAAGAGAAAAAATGTATAAAGCTTATACTAGCAAGGGTGATAAAAATGACGAATTAGACAATAAAAAGTTCATTTTGGAAATTATCACATTACGGGCTGAAAAGGCTAATTTATTAGGATTTGAATCTCATGCTCATTTCGTTTTAGATGATAATATGGCAAAAACTCCAGAAAAGGTTGAAGAGTTCCTTATGAAATTATGGACACCTGCATTGGAACTAGCTAAGAGAGAGAGAGCAGAGCTTCAGGAAATGATAAAAAAGGATGGGGGAAATTTCAAATTAGAAGCATGGGACTGGTGGTATTATTCAGAAAAATTAAAAAAAGAAAAATATGCTCTGGATGATGAGCAATTACGTCCATATTTCAAACTTGAAAATGTAAGAGATGGGGCTTTTGCTGTTGCGACAAAACTCTTTGATATTACATTTACTGAATTAAAAGACATTACTACTTATCATAAAGATGCAAAAGCATTTGAAGTTAAAGATATCAAAGGCGCTCATGTAGGCGTTTTATATGTAGATTATTTCCCACGAGCCAGTAAGCAGGGTGGCGCCTGGATGGAAGCATTCAGAAAGCAATCCAATCGATCCGGAAAAATGATCCGGCCTGTAATCTCTAATAATGGAAATTTTTCTAAGCCAACTGCCGACAAACCATCATTATTGAATTTCGAAGAGGTAAATACTTTATATCATGAATTTGGTCATGCCCTTCATGGTTTATTATCACAATGTACCTATGGAAAAACCTCAGGTACCTCTGTTGCCCTGGATTTTGTTGAGTTACCTTCACAGATCATGGAAAACTGGACATCTCAACCGGAAGTATTGAATATGTATGCAAAACATTATAAAACAGGTGAAGTTATTCCACAGGAGCTTGTAAATAAAGTAAAAAAGGCCAGTCTTTTTAATCAGGGTTTTGGAACAGTTGAATACCTGGCAGCATCACTTTTAGATTTAAAATGGCATCAATTAAAAAGTATAGAAGGAATAACAGATGTTAATAAATTTGAAAATGAATATTTGAAAAAGATAGGATTAATTCCAGAAATCGCATCCCGTTACCGTTCAACATATTTTGCACACATTTTTTCGGGTATGTATTCTGCAGGTTATTACAGTTATATCTGGGCAGAAGTCCTAGATGCTGATGCATTTGAAGCATTTAAAGAAAAAGGAATATTTGACAAAGAAACAGCTACATCTTTCAAACAGAATATTCTTGAAAAAGGTGGTACAGAAGAAGCAATGACACTTTATAAAAAATTCCGGGGCAGAGAACCAAAAGTAGAACCAATATTGAAAAAAAGAGGACTTAAATAATTATATTAGTTTGAAATATCATCTGGTAGCAGAAAACAATAAATTCTCCTGCCAGATGATAATGATATAGAATTCAATATAGTTTTTTACTCATTGATCTGTAGACTTATCTTCTATTATATTCAATTGTTCCATTCGATAGCGTAATATACGCTCACTAATCCCAAGAATTTTTGCAGACTTTACTTTAATACCGCCAGTTAGTCTTAAAGCCTCGCCGATATATTTTCTTTCTATAGATTCAATTACTTCAGGTAGTTTTCTACCGGAATGGACCAGATCCAGTTCAAATTGATCGTCTTTATTGAGAAATACCCCAATATCTTCATCGTCCAGATAATCAGAATTAGTAAGAATCACAGCTCTTTCTATCAAATTCTCCAACTCCCTTATATTTCCTGGAAAATGGTAATTAATAAGATTTTTTAAAGTATTTCTTTTTATTCCCTTAATTATTTTATTTTCCCTCGTTGAAAATTTTAAAATGAAAAAATCTATCAGACAGGGAATATCTACTTTTCTTTCTCTCAAACTTGGGACATCTATTCTGATCACATTTAGTCTATAAAACAGATCTTCCCTGAATTTCTTTTCTCTGACAAGATCTTCCATCTTTTGATTTGTTGCAGCAATTATTCTCACATCAGTTTTTACTGGCGTTGAAGAACCAAGCCTATACACTTCCTTATCTTGAATTGCCCTTAATATTTTCACTTGAGATGATATAGCAAGGTCTCCAATTTCATCTAAAAACAAAGTGCCTTTATGTGCAGCTTCAAATTTCCCTATTAACCTTCTATCAGCTCCAGTAAAGGATCCTTTTTCAGCTCCGAACAGCTCTGATTCTAAAAGGGTTTCTGGAATTGCTGCAATGTTAATTTTAACCATTGGAGCGCTTTTTCTGTCTGATGCATTATGAATTATATCTGCAATTCTATCTTTTCCAGTCCCGGTTTCTCCACCAATCAATACTGTTGCTTCACTTTTAGCAACCTTCAATGCCATTTTGACTATTTTTTTCATTTTTCTGGAATTACAAATAAACTCTTTATCAGGTAAAACATCCTTTACCAACTCTTTCAGTCGTTCTACTTCAAGATTTAAGTTTAAAAATTCTATTGTTTTTTTTACTCTTAATAATAATTCTTCTTTTTTTACCGGTTTACGTATAAAATCAAATGCACCATTTTGCATTGCCTCTACGGCCAGTTCAAGATTTCCAAAAGCAGTAACCATTATAACTTTAGTTATCGGAGAGTTTTCCTGTATCTTTGGTAAGATATCCAATCCGGTCATATCACCCAATTTGTAATCAAGCAATAAAATATCAAAAACTTTTTCATTAAATCTTTCTAAAAAATCACTGCCTGATTTAAATGTAGTTACATCAAATCCTTCATTAACAAGAATATCCCTGCTTAGATTTCTATGTAACTCTTCATCATCAATAATGCCTATAATAATCAAGTTCTTATCCATATATTTTTATATCATAAAAATATAAAAATTGCCAGTTTTACAACTCTTATAATACAGCTCATCAAAAATTATCATTTTAAATTCTTTATCCCTACAGGTTGTCCAGCTAATCCATTACTTATAATTTAGAAGCCTGGATAAGAGTAATAGTCAATCAGATTAAAGGATTATATTCATTTACATGTTATTGATTTTAATAATATATTATTAATCTCCAGTACTTCCAATAATTCATATTAATGGTTTCTTCATTTCCTCATTCCTTTATATAAAAGATTATAAGCTATTATTTAAAATAAATTTGTTTTGTTTCAAGATTTTTTTTTAAAATTCATTTTTCTTCTCCTTTCTATCTGTTAATTGTGAACCTTTTACTGCATGAATTATCCCGTTCATTAATTTCCTCAATAGTATTGTCAGGATCTACAGTCACAATCATTCTATACCTTTTTCCTTTTTTAAATATACATGAAAATGATCTTGTATCAAATAAAATTCCACCTTGTTTTTTAATTGTAAGTTTGATGTTTAGATGATAAGTCTGACCACCTGTTATTAATGGGATAATTGAATCGTGTTCCTTTTCACAAAATACATCGCCATCAACAGACTTGATCTCAAGTTTTACTTTAACGTTTCGTAAACTTGCACTTGAATCAACTCCATAACTACCACTAAACTTATATTTTCTGCCAATTTTGGTAACTCTTACCGAAAAACATGTAATTGTAAGGTTTTTCCAAGAAACAGAAATAGTTTTTGTATTATTGCTCTCATCTGATTCGGGTATTCTTAAATTTGAATCTATCATACATGAGATAGTCTTATTGACCCTTCCTTCTAGAAAAAGACTTAATCCAATTAATGATACATCTTTAATAACACCTTTGCTCAGGTTTAGCCATTTAGTGACTCGTTTTACGGGAGAAACAGCCATAAATTCAATATTTCCTCTAAAGTTTGAATTATTGCTTCTTACTCTGGCATGAAGCCTTCCATTATCTGCAAAAATTTCTACTATTTCCAGATCTGTGACTGTAGAAGCACCTTGCTGGGGACTAACATCAGTTGTCTTAATCTCAAAGTCTCTGCTTCTACCGGAAATTTCTCCCTGTTCAACTCTAATAAAGTAATTTCCAGATTCAAAATCTGAAGGGATTTGCCAGTCAAATCCAGATGCGTTATACCTTATACTTTCTATAATAGTAATTCCACCTGATCCATCGGCCTTTCTTAAGTTGACTCTTACATTTCCGGTAATTCCTACTGCCCGCCATCTTCCTGATATGGTGGCACCCCTGGAACTTCTCAGAACTTGAGAATGTTGGACAGTAATTGACGACGGAAGTGATGCAGCTATACTAAAAATGGAAGAATCGTCTCCAACAAGATTGTCTATTGTTTTGACTCTGATTGTATAACTCCCATTGGCAACACTATTTGGGACATTCCAGCTAAAACTTCCATCATTTGTAGTACTATTTGAAATATCTAAAATCTTTGTTGTCCCTGCTGGATTATACAAACGGATCTTTACTGATGCATCTTGAGGTCCAGATTTTGTCCATTGGATGTTATATGAGCCCCCTTTTGCTACAGTTTCACTTAATACTGGTTTTGTTACTGTAATTGTAGCAGCTGGAGATGGAACATCTGAAATTGTAAAAACTCCACTATCATCCCAAGTTACATTGTCAAGGGTTTTTACTCTAACAACATAATTGCCATTTGCTACACTATTTGGGACCGGCCAAGAAAAACTTCCATTATTTGCTGTACTATTTGTAATATCTAAAATCTTTATTGTACCTGCTGTATTATACAAGCGGATCTTTACTGATGCATCTTGAGATCCAGATTTTGTCCATTGTATAGTATAAGGACTCCCTTTTACTACAGTTTCACCTGATGCAGGTTTTGTAACTGTTATAGTAGCAGCTGACAACATTCCCATAGTTATAATTATAACTAACATAAATAATAATAATCTTTTCATTTTTCCCTCCAAAAATGTATTTTCAAATTTCTCACATAAAACATACAGCAAAAAATATGCCAGATATAAATATTTTCTATTTAAAAAATCAATATTGTTTTATATAACAGAGATAGACAAGGCTATATATAGCTCTGGGCTTGTCAAACAAAAATAATTGTTTGTTAATTTATAATTGATTTCAAAATGTATTAATTCAATTCTGACAATTTTGTTGTTTTTTCAACAAATTTGTTGGATTTACATATAGCTCAATCTGTTTGTTTTAAATCAAATTATGTAGAATAATTGTCTTTAACAGGAAGAAGGACATAAAAAATGCTTCCTTTGGGAAAATTGTTTAGATAACCGATTGTTCCATCATGTGCTTCTATAATAAGCCGGGCTACTGCCAGGCCCAGACCGGTACCCTTAATTGAGGAAATCTGGTCTTTTTTTAATTGATAATATTTATCAAAAAGGTATTGGACACTTGCTTTATCAACTCCTGATCCTTCATCAATCACTGAAAACTCTTGAAAAACAGCATTATCTTTGATGGTCTTATTTAATCTTAGAGTAATCCAACCATTTTTTGGAGAATATTTTAAGGCATTTGTCAACAGGTTATTAACTAATTGGGTCATACGCATCTGATCCAGTAAAATAGGCTGCAGATTTTCAAATTCAGTCTTGATTTGGAGGTTTCTATTTTTTAAAAGGGGTATCATCAAAGATACAGAATCTTCAATAATGCTCTGAAAAGGAATTATCTCTTTAGATAGAATCATTTTTCCTGATTCAAATTTAAAAACATTTAAAATATCATCAATTATTTTCAACATTATGTCTGCTGATTTTGTAATAACATTATTTATTTTTTTGATATTCTCCTTATCAGGTTGTTCATTTAAAACACTTGAATATCCCACTATATTATTAAGAGGACTTCCAAGATCATGTACGAGCATAGCAACAAAATCTTTCTTTAACTTGAGCTCACTTTTTAAATGATCTCTTTTCAATCTTGATTTTATTACCCTTATTCTTATTCTATAAAAAGTAAATATAATAAATAAAAATGCTAAGACTAATATTCCCTTAAACCATATTCTTTGCCAGAAAGGAGGTGTAATAGTGATAAGAAGTTTCGCCCCTTTCTTATTCCAGATGCCATCATTATTGGTCCCCAAAACCTTAAAAACATATTCTCCCGGATCCAGATTTGTATAAGAGACAAATCTACGAGCACCTGAATTTATCCACTCAGAGTCAAGACCCTCTAATTGATAGGAATATTTGCTTTTCCCGGAAATACGGTAATCGAGAGCAGCGAATTTAAAAGAAAAAAAATTTTCTTTATATGATAATACAATTTTATTTGTATAATTTATTGGGTTTTTTAAGAATAAACTGGATTCATGATCAACAGGTTTATTAAATAATTGAAATTCAGTAATCAAGATTTCAGGTTTATATTGGTTATCTACAATTTCTTCAGGTTTAAATATATTAAACCCATTGATGCCGCCAAATAACATTTCATTGTTTTTCCTTTTAAAACAAGCTCCCTGATTAAATTCATTACTCTGCAAACCATCCCCTTGATCATAATTTTTAAATGTTTCAGATTTTGGATCAAATTTTGACAAGCCCAGATTGGTACTGAACCATAGAAGGCCCTTTTCATCCTCCAATAATCCATAAATTACTTCATTGCTCATTCCATTTTTACTGTTAAATCTAACAAATTTTTTTAATTCTCTATCAAATTTGTTTAATCCCCCATAAGTTCCAATCCATAAAGAGCCTGATTTATCTTCATAAATAGTAGTGATAATATTATTACTTATACTATTTTTGTCACCTTGAATATTTTTAAAATGAGTGAATTTATTTTTTTGAACATCAAACTTATTTAATCCTCCTCCGGATGTCCCAACCCAGAAATTGTTTAGTTTATCATTGTATATGGATAATACATAATTATGACTTAAACTTGTCGGATCTCCAGGAATGTTTTTATAATGTGTGAACTTTTTTAAGATTGGATCAAATTTGTTTAAACCTCCAAGTTCTGTTCCAATCCAGATAATGCCTTCTTTATCTTCATATAATTTCCAAATTAAATTATCACTTAAACTATCCGGATCATTACTATTGGATAGAAAATGTACAAATTGGTTCGTTTCTTTGTTTAACATATTTAATCCACCACCATAAGTACCAACCCATAAAACGCCTTTTCTATCTTCTAATATTGATACCACAGCATTATTGTTTAAACTATATGGATCTTTTGGATCATGAAGATATTGCTTATATTTATTTTTATATCTATCAAATCGATTTAAACCGCCCAGATAAGTGCCTATCCATATTATTTTTGAACGATCTTCATAAAGAGCCCATATATAATTATCACTAAGTTCATTTTCACCATCTGATTCATTGCAAAAATGTAAAAATTTCTTCCTATTTAAATCTAATCTATTTACCCCTCCACCAAATGTCCCTATCCAAAGGATACCAGAATCATCCTCAACAATCGATAAGATTGAATTATGACTAATACTTCTTGAGTTTTTTATCGAATTTTTGAAATGTGTAAATGTATTAGTTTTGCGATTATATCTGTTCAATCCATCTCTATATGTACCAACCCATAGATCTCCATCTGTATCTTCATAGATTGTTGAAACACTATTATTGCTTAAACTTTTACTATCAATTGGATTATTTATAAATTTAATAAACTGATCTGTTTTGGAATTATATAGATTGACACCTCCCAATGCAGTACCAATCCAAAGTGATTTATGACTATCCATAAATACAGTTTGGATATAATTATCAGATAAGCTTTCAAGATTATCTTTTTGACTCTTATAAACATCAAATATATTGTTTTTCTGATTATATCTATTTAATCCACCACCATAAGTTCCAACCCAAAGGTTTCCAAATTTATCTTCACAAATTGAAGTAACATAGTTATGACTCAAACTTCTGGAATTGAGAGGATCATTTTTATTATGTGAAAAGTCACCTCTTATTTTTGAAAATTTATTCACCCCACCATTCCGGGTTCCAATCCACAATGTATTTGATGAGTCTCCATATAGACAGGTAATAAAATTACCACTTATGCTCCTTGGATTACCAGAAATATTTTTATAATGTTCAAATCTCTCATTTTGAGGGTCATATCTATTAAGTCCCCCACCATGTGTTCCTATCCATATTATCCCATCTTTATCTTCAAAAATTGCCAGGATATAATTATTACTAATGCTATTAATATCATTTAAATTATTTTTAAATATTTTAAATGAGTATCCATCATATCTGTTCAAACCGTCCTCAGTTCCAAACCACATAAATCCCTGTTTATCCTGTAATACACAAAATACAGAATTTTGTGAAAGACCATTATCAATTGACAGACTATCAAATTTTATATTATTTTCCCCTTGAACAGTACAGATAAAACCTACAAAAAATATTACAATCAAAAAAAAAAGTACTCTATCTTTTTTTCTAAGCATACAAATATAATACCTTAAAAAAAACAAATTGTTAACACTTAAATTAAAAATATTGCAAAATCCCTCTGAATTCCACCTACTACATAAATGTAAACAAAGTGACAAAATTGTCAGTCCCTACATAACACAAAACCTGTCTCACAATAATTAAACAGCAATATAGGACGTTACTAGAAAGACATTTTCACAATTTTTCTTTGGCATATTACTTGCATTGAAATATATTAATTAAAGGGAGAAAAAAATGAAAAAAAAAATTAAAGTTTTGATGTTTCTTGGAACAATGTGTTTAGTATTGGTAATAATGCAGCCGCTTTCAGCTTTTAACCAGGCAAACGTAATGAAGAAACCCATAAAACCATTAAAGTTTGCTGTAGACGTTTATATAAGGGCAATTTCAGTTGAGCAATGTCTTTGTGAAAATGATTTAAGCCGCAATTTTAATGCCCTCGCACCTAAAAAAGTTGCAGTTATCCTCTACAATGAACACACAAGAAGTGTAAAGGTTGAAACAACACTCACATACTATAATCTTGCCAACAAAAAAATAACAATAAAAAGGATTTCTGATCTACCCTCAAAAAGAACAAGATGGGTTACTTTTATAAATTCTTACAAATTGATAAAAAAATCATCACGTATCTCTGCCTATATAAGAATAATAGATAGTAGATATTCTGACAAAAACACATCCAATAACAAAAAATCAATAAAAGAATGTCCCCATATGTTGAATAGAAAAATCTAGAAAAATGTTTTAGATATATCCTTACCTGAGGGAATAGATTAAGAGGTTATATCCTTTTCAGATATGCATAGGCAATTTCCTCTTTTCCTTTAGAAATACTAGATTGGCCTTCTTCATACGAGATTTTATTAATTAAAGGTTTAATTTAATAGACTTTAAATTGTTTTTTTGATAAATTTTCATTTAAAAAGGAGACAATAATGACTTACTTTACTCATCTGGAATGTGGAAATTGTGGAAAGATTCTCAATAAAGACAAAATTTGGAATCTATGCCCGGATTGCTCAAAGCCTTTACTTGCAAGATATGATCTTAAAAGAGCAGGAAAAATAATTGACAGAGATCAGCTTAAACTAAGAGACCAGACTATGTGGAGATATAGAGAGTTATTGCCGGTAGCCGATGCATCAAAGATCGTTACCCTTGGAGAAGGAGGAACCCCACTTCACCGGGCTAAAAACCTTGAAAATCTGATAGGATTCAAGAATGTCTATATAAAAGATGAAGGCGTTAATCCAACAGGCTCATTTAAAGCCAGAGGACTGGGAATGGCCGTTTCCAGAGCTCACGAACTGGGAATAAAATCACTTTCGATCCCAACAGCCGGGAATGCTGGTGGTGCAATGAGTGCCTATGCTTCTCTTGCTAAAATGGAAGCACATGTATTTATGCCCGCAGATGTCCCAAAACCATTCATAAACGAATGTAAGGTTCTCGGGGCTACAGTTACACTGATAGATGGAGTCATAACTGACTGTGGAAAAGCTGCTGCTTCTGAGCTTAAAAAATTCAACCGATTTGATGTGTCCACTCTAAAAGAACCATATAGAATTGAAGGCAAAAAAACTATGGGTTATGAGCTGGCCGAACAAATGGAATGGAAACTTCCAGATGTAATTGTTTATCCAACTGGTGGTGGAACCGGACTAATTGGAATGTGGAAAGCCTTTGATGAGATGGAACAATTAGGATGGATAGGATCAAAAAGGCCCCGGATGGTTTCAGTTCAATCAGAAGGCTGTGCTCCAATAGTAAAAGCATTTGAAAAAGGTGAAAAGTTTGCAGAATTCTGGAAAGATGCCGCTACTATCGCAGATGGGATGAGGGTCCCGGCAGCTGTTGGAGATTTTCTGATTTTAAAAGCACTGGAGGAAAGTAATGGATTTGCCCTTACTGTGAGTGATAAGGATATATTAAAATACTCAAAATTAATGGGAGATACCCAGGGTATATTTCCGGCTCCTGAAGGAGCAGCAACTTTAGCTGCATTAATAAAAATGATATCAAAAAAACTTATAAAAAATGGAGACAGTGTCGTACTTTTTAACACAGGAAGCGGTCATAAATACTCTCAGATATGGGATAATATTTAATTGGTAGTGTGTAATGATGTTAGATATTTACCAAAACTACTTATTTACTAATGCTTTAACAACATTTGTAAGCTGATCAAATGAGTATGGTTTTTCAATATAACTGACATTCTTATATTTTAAAATTTCATCTATGCTATCATCTTTTTTTGTGCCGGAAGCAATTAAGACTTTTATATCCTCATTATGTTTTTTTATCTCAGTTAGAACTTCAATACCTGATTTTCTTGGCATCATAAGGTCAAGAATTATAAAACTCAATTCTTCTTTATTTTCAATAAAAACTCTAATACCTTCCTCTCCATCCTCAGCATGGATAACATCAAATCCCATTTCCGAAAGAATAGCTGCAGCGACTTTTCTTATAATTGGTTCATCATCAACAACTAGTGCAAGTTCTTTATAATTATGTTTGTGATTTTTTTTCATATTAATTTTTCTTTTAAAGTAACCAACCTCTTTTCTGATTTTTTCTTTTCATTCTTCCAAAAAAGCAAAAAGAGAAAGGAAATAAAATAAAGAAGAATAAGAAAAAACCTTTTTCTTTTCATTATTTTATTATAACAAAAAAAAAAAAAAGTACAATTATAATATATACCTAAATTTTTAATCAAAACCTACTGCAATACTCAATATGCCCATTCTAACTGCATAAACCTCAATCATCTTCATTTCAAAATAGTGAAACTATTATTCATTCGATTTAATCGCTTTACTTGTTATAACGATCATCTTGAGCATTTCGTGACAATTTTGATGAAAATTTTAGGATATAAGAAAAAAAATCTTGCGTTTTAGTAATATTTTTTTAAAAACTCACTTTTTTTAACTGAGCCGCTTATTATTTTTCAGCCATGGAAGTTGATCTAAGTCTACATTTCCACCAGAAAGAATAATTCCTGTTTTCTTGTCTTTCACATCTATTGCACTAGATAAAATAGCAGCTAAAGGGACCGCTGAAGAAGGCTCAACTATGATCTTCATCCTCTCCCATATCAATCTCATTGCTTCAATTATGGAATCCTCATCAACTCTGACAATACTGTCAAAATAGTGTCTTATTATATGAAAGGTTTTATCTCCCAGTGAGGTTAAAAGACCATCAGCTATAGTTTTTGGGTTTACAGAAGGAAATATTTTGCCCTCATAAAATGATCTGTAGGCGTCATCTGCCATAGCCGGCTCAGCAGCAATAACCTCTGTTTCAGGAAACATTGATTTAACAATAATTCCGGTTCCACTTGCTAATCCTCCTCCCCCTACAGGAACAATTACTTTATCAAGCTTTCCCACCTCATTTAATAACTCCATACCTGCAGTCCCCTGACCGCTGATGATCTGGTAATTATTATAGGGATGGATAGATGTTGCTCCTGTTTTATTTACTATCTCTTTTAAAGTATCCTCTCGCGCTTTTAAAGTTGGTTTACAAAATGTAATTATTGCGCCATAACCCTCAACTGCCCTCTTTTTTATTTCCGGTGCTGTTTCCGGCATAGCTATATAGGCTTTTACGCCTCTGTATCTTGCAGCCAATGCTAGAGCTGCTGCATGATTGCCGGAGGAATGTGTAGCAACACCTTTTTTGATTTCTTCTTTACTTAGAGAAAACACTGCATTTACAGCACCTCTTATCTTAAATGCTCCAACCTTCTGAAAATTCTCACATTTAAAAAAGATATTTCCACCTGTAATTTTATTTATTGCCGAACTTGTTAATACAGGTGTATTGTGAATATATGGTTTAATTAGACTCGCTGCTTTTATAATGTCATCTTGACTTGGAATTTTCATTTTGTTTATTTCCATTTGCTATTTCAAGAACGAAGATATGATGCACCATTTACATCAATAATTCCTCCAGTGAGAAATTCCGTTCCATCAGAAGCAAGAAATAACACAGTTCTTGCAATCTCCTCAGGTTTTGCAACTCTTCCCAATGGACTCTGATTTCTTATACTGTCACCAAGCGGGCCATTCAGGATATCTAATGCCATATCAGTCTCAACAAATCCCGGAGCTATAGAATAAACATAAACATTATCCTTTGCCAGAGCTTTAGCCATTGACTGACTAAAAGAGTTCAGACCACCTTTACTTGCTCCATAAGCAGGTGCCTCAGGTTCCCCTCTAAATGCCCCCCTGGATGAGATATTTATTACTTTGCCGCCACCATTTTTCTGCATTTCTTTTGCCGCACAATAAGTAATATTTACAGGCGCAATAAGATTAATTTTAATTGTACGATCCCATTTTTTCTTCCATTCCTCATAGCTGGTCCCGGAAGGAGGATGTTCTTCAAATATCCCGGCATTATTTACAACTATGTCAATTCCGCCTAATTTCTCTACAACTTGTTGAACAAGAATTAGTGGTGTCTCCTCTAAAAAGAGATCTCCTTTTATCAAGATATGGCCCGTACCTTCAAGACTCTTCAGTGCATCCTTTGCAATAGTATCATTTGAATTATAATGAACCGCTACTTTCGCCCCGGCTTTTGCAAACATGGCAGCAGTTTCAAGTCCTATGCCTCTGGATGATCCGGTTATCAAAACCCTTTTTTTTTCAAAATTAAATTTCATATTTCCTCCAAATCAGTTTATAAATAATAACCAAATTTCAACTAAATGTATAGCACTCATTTTCTACAAAATTATAACTAATCTTTTTCATTAAAAATAATTGAAAAAAAAAGTTTATTGTCCTATAATTATTCTTATGAAAAGGATGATACTTTTAATAATCTGTTTATTAAGTATTTCACTTCACGCTGATATTGTAAAACTGAAAATATCGGGTCCAATCGAATCTATTACTGACGAATATATAACCGACTCATTTAAAACAATAAATTCAATGTCCGAAGTTGATCTTGTGATAATTGAAATCGATACTCCAGGAGGATTTGATACATCTATGCGGTCTATAATCAAAATCATATTCAGTTCTCCTGTCCCGGTAGTAACATTCATCTCCCCTCAGGGTGCAAGAGGCGCATCAGCTGGATTTTTTATTTCAATTTCTGCAGATATAGCTGCAATGGCGCCAGGAACAAACATGGGAGCAGCACACCCTGTTTCAATCTTTCCCATCAGCCAGCCAAAAGAGGATGAGAAAAATAAAAAAAATACGGAAAAAGAGTCCCAAAAAAATAATAGTATAATGATGGATAAAGTTACAAACGATGCAATCTCCTATATAAAATCCATTGCTAAAACCCGTGGACGTAATACCCGGTGGGCTATGAAAGCTGTAAGTGATAGCAAATCATATACAGCAGATGAATGCCTTGAAAACAACTTAATTGATTATATAGCAGCAGATATTAAGCAGCTCCTGGAAAAACTCGATGGAAAAGAGATTATAATGCTTAATGGGAAAAAATTTACTCTGAGTCTAAAAAACAAAAACATAATTGAAATCGAACTGACTTTTCGTCAAAAGTTTCTAAAAACAATTACAAACCCAAGTCTGGCTTATCTATTATTTATACTTGGAATTGCAGGACTTTATCTGGAATTTACTCATCCCGGAGCTATACTTCCGGGAATTATTGGTGGTATATGTCTTTTAATTGCCTTTCTATCATTCCAAATACTTCCAATAAACTATATAGGTTTACTTCTAGTCCTCCTTTCAATAGGGCTATTTATTGCAGAAATAAAAATTCAGGGATTCGGAATATTAGGAATCGGAGGAATTGTATCATTTTTTCTTGGTTCTATTATGCTCATAGATGGACCGATCCCTGAGATGAGGCCATCTATGTCACTTATAGCAATTTTATCTATATGTTTCGGATCGACCATCCTTTTTCTTACTTATAAAGTTTTTCAGGCAATGAAGAAAAAAGCTTTTTCAGGTGGAAATGCTTTTATAGGCAGGATTGGGATAACAAAATCTGAAGTCTCCTCTATGGGAGGAACTGTTTTTATTAATGGAGAATGGTGGAATGCCATTTCAGAGGATCATATAAAAAGAGGTAAACAGGTTAAGATTATATCTGTAAAGGAATTATTACTTACCGTTGCAGAAGAAAAATAAAATACCTGAGTTGAGACTAAGGGCTCGAGTATAAATTAGTTGGGTAATTAGACGATGATAGTGGGTCGATATTTGAGCGGCATCAGTGATGCTGGTATTAACTAACCTTAAGCATATTAGGTATATGTGTATGGTTCGTTAACGAAGAAGATCGGTTCAATATCAAGTGTAAAATCCAAGTTATTTATACTTGAGCCCTAAATCAATTCAGGTAATAGGAGGCACGATGTATCCACTTGCTATTATTGGAGGTTTTTTTCTATTCCTGCTTTTAAATTGGATTAAAGTTTTTAATGAGTATGAAAGAGGAGTTGTATTCAGACTTGGGAGATTGGTGGATAAACCAAAAGGTCCAGGTCTTGCTCTGATTTTTTTCCCTATAGACCGAGTTGTAAGAGTAAGCTTGAGAACCATCGTTCTGGATGTACCTCCTCAGGATGTTATTACAAAGGACAATGTCTCTTTAAAAGTCAATGCAGTTGTCTACTGTAGAGTACTAAATCCCAACAGAGCAATAATGGAGGTAAAAGACTATCTATATGCAACTTCACAACTTTCTCAAACAACACTGAGATCTGTACTGGGACAGGTTGAGCTAGATGAGTTGCTCTCAGAAAGAGAAAAACTAAATATGAAACTCCAGTCAATTATTGACGAACATACTGATCCATGGGGTGTAAAAGTATCAATGGTTGAGATCAAATATGTGGATCTTCCGATAGAAATGCAGAGATCAATGGCAAAACAGGCTGAAGCAGAGAGAGAAAGAAGAGCAAAAGTCATTCATGCTGAAGGTGAATATCAGGCTTCAGAAAAACTTCTTCAGGCTGCAAAAAAAATATCCCAGGACCCCTCAACCCTGCAATTAAGATACCTGCAAACCCTTTCAGATATTTCATCAGAAAATTCTTCAACAATAGTTTTCCCTGTACCTATTGATATGATGAAAAGTTTTTTAAGAGATAAAGACGATAAAAGTTAATCTTCATCAAAAAATATTTCATCTGAAATTAGTGAGGCATTAGACTCCTTAAGAATAGATTTAGATATATTAAGTTTTTGCTCTATCATTAGTTTTAATTCTGCTCCCACAGATCTCCTGTTTTTTTCTGCAAGTTTTTTTAATCCAGCTAATAAAGGTTTTTCCGTATCCTTAAAAGCAATAGAAATCCTCTCATAATCTTTTTTATTTGAATTTAATAAATCGCTCACATTCCCTCCAATTATTAATTATACATAATTTTTAATAATATTCAATTTTTTTCTAAATTTTTCTTACATCTCAATATTAATTATTATTAAATATTATTAACTGTAGTGCAATAATGAGTAAAAATGCACATTTTGGAAAAATCTGTCGTAGGGCCTAAAGGCTCTTAGAATCAGGTATTTAAAATTTAGAGATAAATCAATCAACAAAAATATTGTATAGAAATTGAATATAATAATGGATAAAAAAATGACTTTAGTTTTCTTTTTATTGTGTTGTTCTCCAGAAGGACTATATAATTATATTTGATTGGAGGGAATCACAAATGCCATTCCCTCCATAATGTATGTTTATGTTAATTTACTATTTTTTACCTTTTGTTGGATCTGCAAAATCATAGGCATTCTTGAGAATACCTGTTACACTTGCAAGGTCTGCAACATTTGTTGGAACTATCATTGAGTTTGTCTCTTTAGCCAGTTTTGCAAAGGAGTCAATCCAGTCGGTTGCGATCCTTAAACTAACGGCATCTTTTCCTCCTGGTTCTTTTATGGCCAGTCCTATCTCTTTAATACCCTGAGCAGTAGCAGTTGCAACAGCCAATATAGCTGTAGCTTTACCTTTAGCCTCATTCTCAAGTTTCAGTCTCTCCCCTTCAGATACTAGTATAGCTTCCTGCTTAAACCCATCAGCTCTATTGATCTTTGCCTGTCTGTCACCTTCTGAGAGTGCAATCTGCTCTCTCTTTTCTCTCTCCGCTCTCATCTGTTTTTCCATTGCTTCTCTAATCGTTGCAGGAGTTTCAATATTTTTTATTTCATATCTTGTAACTTTAATACCCCATGGATCTGAAGCTTCATCAACGGCACTTACTATCTGATTATTAATATTATCTCTTGATTCAAAAGTCACATCAAGATCTATCTTACCTATCTCAGAACGCATGGTTGTCTGGGCCAACTGAGTGATTGCAAATTTGTAATCCCTTATTCCATAACTGGCCTTAACCGGATCGATAACTCTCATATAAAGGACACCATCAATCTCTACAGAGATATTGTCCTTTGTTATACAATTCTGCGGAGGTACATCAACAGCAACTTCTTTTAAAGTATGTCTATATGCAATTTTATCAATAAAAGGGAATAGAATATGAAATCCAGCATCCAGGGTTTTATTATATTTCCCAAGTCGTTCAATGACAAAAGCCCACCTATTGGGTACAATTCTGGCTGTTTTAAATAAAGTGACTATAATAAATACAGCAATTAGTCCAGCAATTATTAATGGAGCTGGATTTTCACCTTCTCCTCCGGAAGCCATAAGAATCTGTAATGGCGTTAATGTTAATAAAAAAAATAATGCTCTTTTCATGTTTCCTCCTCTATTTATTTTCATTTTTTTTTACAATCAATGTTATATTATCTCTTCCTATTATTTCAACACTATCTCCGGGAGAGATCGTATGATCTGCTTTTGCAGGCCAGAGAGTTCCCTGGTACTTAACTTTTCCTCCAATTACATTGGGCTCTATCAGCTCAATAACCGGTACAATTTTACCCATCTCAATATTAAAGTTCTCATCATCTTTTGCATTCAACTCCTTTCCGGAAAATATCTTAGTGAAATATTTCCGTAGTAGAATGATAGAGATAATTGAAGACACAGAGAAAATTAAAACCTGGGTTGCAATCGAAATATCAAATATCGTTGTTAGAATCCCTGTAATAATAGCACCTAACCCAAAAAATGCAATAACCAGCCCTGGGATAATAAATTCAAAAAAAATAAAAGCTATTCCCGCTAAAAACCATATGATGTTCATTGAAATTCCCAGTATTTCCATTTTTCACTCCTTTTAAGTCTTAATAATTTTATTAGGACTATTATAACTTAAATTCATCTAAGTTATATTCTTTTTAAATTTTTTTTTCAATATATTGAGATTTGTTTAACAATTTATTCTCAGTTTGTTCTCTTTGGGGATTTGAAAGTATATTAAATAACACCAAAATAAGAATCAATAATAATAACAATATTTTTTTCACTTATTTCTCCTATGTTTTCTCAACGGTTAATTTACTTTTAAACTTTTTTACTTCTTCTACCATGTCATCAATTGAAAAACCAATTTTAGAACTTTGAGAGACATACTCTTCAGTAACCTGCTTGAAAACTTCTAAACTTGTTGATTTTTTATCTTTTTGAGCAGATTCAACAAAATACCCTAAACCTGCCCTGGAATAAATGAACCCCTCAACATCCAACTGATAATAAACCTTAACAATTGTATTCGCATTAACCTTCAAAGTTTTAGCAAGAGTCCTTATTGGGAGTAATTTATCGTCTTTTTTTAAGTCTCCAGACAGTATTGCGACCTGGATCCCCTGCTTTATCTGTTCATAGACCGGTCTTGCCGACTCGGTGTCAATTTTAATATTTAACCTTTCTCCTTCATTTCCCATATTTTCTCCGTACCACTATAATAGTACAACGATTCACATTTGTCAACAAAAAAATAAATAATTTTTTTTTAGTTGACAAAATCAAGAAAACATAATAATATATTTTTGACCGACCGTTCGGTCAAGGAGATTTAAATGACAGCTCTTGTGGTTGATAAGAAAAAAAAAAGAGAAGATATCCTGCTTTCAGCAATACAGTCCTTTGCCTCTAAAGGGTTTTCAAAGACCACTATTAACGACATTGCAAAGACAGCCAATATCGGCAAGGGCACTGTCTATGAGTACTTCAATAGCAAGGATGAAATAATCCATCATGCATTTCTTTACTTCACAAGTTCCATGATGGGTGGATTTGAAGATATTCTCACTTCCAATAAAAATGCAAAGGAAAAGTTTATTGAAATGTTGAATGCATTCTGCCATATAACAGATGGAAAATCCGGTGAGCTGCTTGATATTATGATGGATTTCTGGGCGGAAGGGCTCAGAAGTGATAATGCAAAAAGTATTTTACATGAAGATATGAGACAGATGTACACCTCTTATAGGCATTTAATCAGTACAATAATCGATCAGGGGATAAAAGAAAAATGTTTCAAAGATACTGTTGACTCTGATTCTTTGGCGACAGCAATTATTGGAATGCTGGATGGATTATTGGTTCAATGGATCCTGGATAGAGATGAAATAAATATTTCAAAAATAATTAACTCATTTATAGAAATGATATTAAAGGGAATAGAAAATGGGTAAATATATTTTTTAAGGAGGAAACATGATAAAGAAACTTGTGATTTTAACCGTTATATCTGGTTTTATTATTTTAACCGGCTTTGGGCTTTTTTCCCAGGAGGTTTCAGATGTAACTCAGATCGTAAAGAAGATGGATGAGCTCTATAGGAGCAGCTCCAGTTATGCGGAGATTATAATGAAGATCGAAACCCCTAACTGGAAAAGAAACCTGAAAATAAGATCATGGAGTCTAGGAAATAAAAAAACATTTTTAAGAATATTGGAGCCAAAAAAAGAAAGGGGTATAGCAACCTTAAAAATTGGCAATAAAATGTGGAACTTTCTACCCAAAATTGACAAAATCATGAAGATACCACCTTCAATGATGATGAGTTCCTGGATGGGTTCTGATTTCACAAATGACGATTTTGTAAAGATGTATACATTTATAGAAGATTATGACTTTAAAATTATTGAATGGGATAAAAACAAAAAAAAAGAGAATGTCGTCTATATTGAGTGTATACCCAAGGAAGGAAGGCCTATTGTCTGGGGCAAGAGAATGCTTGCAGTATACAAAGACTCAAGCCTTCCCTTATGGGAAAAGTTTTATGATGGAAAAGGAAAACTTGTACGGGAAATGGTTTATAAAGATATTAAAAAATTTGGAAATAAAGAAATCCCCTCAGTAATTGACCTTATTTCAACATCAAAAAAAGGGAATAAAACCACTATTATTTATGTAGATGCAAAATTTGATATTGATATAGACAAAAAAATGTTTTCTAGAAAAAACCTGAGAAAAAGGATTTAAAATGATCTTTAAAATAGCATTTAGAAATATATTCAGGCAGAAAAGAAGAACTGTGCTTACTGCACTTAGTATGCTTAGCGGTTTTGTATTATCAGCTTTTTTCATAGGTTTTTCTGACGGATCATATAGCAATATTATCAATATGTTCACAAAAAATAAAACTGGACATATTCAAATACATCAAAAAGATTATCTTGACAATCCTTCGATCTATAAATCAATTAATAATCATAAGGATATATTTGAACAGCTTGGAAAACTAAGTGATATTGAGTCTTACGCTCCAAGAATATACACTTCAGGATTAGTATCTGTAAGAGATAAAAGTTCCGGAGCAAGGGTTATCGGAATTGATCCTATTCTGGAAAACAAAACCACAAATATCAATCGAAGTATCATGAAGGGAGGAAAACCTCTTTCAAAGATTAGTTCCAAACAGGTATTGATAGGAAAAGGACTGTCAAAACTGCTCAAAACTAAAGTAGGAGAGGAAGTTGTTATTGTTTCACAGGGAGCCGAAGGTGAAATTGCATATGATATCTTTAATATAATTGGACTGGTAGATAGTGGTAGTGAGATGGATGACAAAATGTCATTTTATATCCACATCAAAGAGGCAGACAAATTATTCTCCTTAAAAGGAAAAATTCATGAAATTGCTATCAATTCAAGAAGTATAAAAACTGTAGATAAAATAAAGAATAAAATCATCAAAAGTATAAATAATCCTGAACTTGAAGTAACCACATGGAAGGAATTTGCAAAAGCATTTTATGATGCAATGAAGGCTGATCAGGAAGGGATGTGGATCATGCTTCTTATTATTGTCTTGATTGTTGCAGTTGGAGTTTTAAACACAGTCTTAATGTCTGTCTTGGAGAGAACAAGAGAGTACGGTGTTTTAAAAGCAGTTGGAACAAAACCGGCACAAATATTTAAACTGGTTCTTATTGAAGTAAATATAATTGCAATCTTCAGTATAATACTGGGCATCGGAATAGGTTTTGTAATAAACACGGTCTTCTCGAAATACGGATATACTCTTCCTAATCCTGTTTCATATGGCGGTATGATGTTTGAGACTATGAAAGGGGAAGTTAATTTGAGGAGTTTTGTAATTCCTGCAATAACTATCCTTTTTACTGCATCATTTGTAGGGTTTTTCCCTGCTCTGAGAGCCGCAAAAATCGACCCGGCAAAAGCAATGAGAATGTTTTAGGAGGAAATATGAAATTTTATATAAAATTAGCCTGGAGAAATATATTCAGGAATAAACGAAGGACCATTATTTCATCAATTGCAATTGGGTTAGGCTTAGCCTCTCTGATAGTGACAGATGCTGTTATGATTGGAATGGAGCAGAATATGATTAGATCTGCCACCGCTTCTTTTCTAGGAGAAGCACAAATTCATGCCAATGGTTTCAGAGATGAGTTTGATATAGAAAAAACTATTAATAAGCCTGATATGGCAATTGACAAAATTAAAAAAAATAAATTTATAAACAAATATTCAAAGAGAACAATTACAATGGGCACCATTAAGTCAGCCGAGGAAATTAGTCCAATTATTTTGTTTGGAATTTCTCCTGAGCTTGAGCAACATGTTTCAAAAATTGATGAGGCAGTTAAAAATGGTAAAGGTGAGTATTTCAAAGGAAATAAATCAACAGATATTGTTATTGGATCAAAGTTAGCAGACAAACTTAAAGTTACGATTGGAGACAGGATCATCATTACAGTAAATGGATCAAAGATCAAAAAAACAGAAGAGAAAAGCTTAGAAGAAATTGAAAATGAGGATGATGAATGGGATGACGAAGAGGGACCTGTTGAAGAAGCATTTTACATTTCTGGAATATACAGTTTCAATATTAATGAAATGGATTCAGGAATGGCATTCATAAGATTAAATAAAGCTCAAGAACTCCTAAACCTTAGAGATAAAATACATGAAATAGCTATAAAGTTTTTTAACATAAAAAACTCTACAAATAAAGGCCTTTCAGTCTGGAATGACTTATCAATAAATGATAATGAGATTGTTGGCTGGGATGAGCTATTGCCACAATTAAAGGCAGTATTTGATATGACAGGAATAAGTCTTTTTGTTACAGCATTAATCCTCTTTGTAATGATAACATTCGGAATAATAAACACCTTGTTTATGTCCTTATTCGAAAGAATGTTTGAGCTAGGCGTCTTAAGGGCGGTTGGCACAAGACCATCAGGAATAAGAAAATTACTATTATTTGAAGCAGGCGCTCTATCAATCGTAAGCATTATAATCGGGTTGATACTAGGGTATATAATAACTTATATTTTAACTAAAACAGGCATAGATTACAGGGGTATTGAGATGGCAGGAACAATGATTAGCGATATGATATACCCGGTATTCAGTTTAAGGCAGTTTATATTATATCCAACAGGAGTATTTATTTTTACCCTGATTGTAGGTATGTATCCAGCATATGTTGCCGGTAAAATGTCTATTACAAAAGCATTAAAGAAAAGTCTATAAATGGAGGAAAGTAGAATGACAACAACAAACAGAGAAATAATTAAAGTAAAGAATGTACAAAAAACATATAAGGACAATGGCGTTGAGGTATTTGCAGTCAGAGGAATCGACCTAAGTGTAAAGTCAGGAGAATTCACAGCAATTGTGGGACCTTCAGGAAGTGGAAAAACGACTTTTTTAAATTCTATATCCGGCCTTGATACTCCTACTGAGGGAGAAATCCAATTAAATGGAAAAGACCTGGGCAAGATGAATGGAAAGGAGTTATCAGATATGAGAAGGGATAATATAGGTTTTATCTTCCAGTCATATAATCTTATTCCAGTACTGACAGTGGAGGAAAACATAGAGTACATAATGATGCTTCAGGGTGTAGACAAGGCTGAAAGGAAAAGAAGAGTAAAAAAAATACTTGAAGATGTTGAACTTTCTGGATTCGAAAAGAGATTTCCTCCCCAACTTTCCGGAGGACAGCAGCAAAGAGTGGCTGTTGCAAGGGCTATGGTTTCTAATCCGACTCTGATACTGGCAGATGAGCCAACGGCAAATCTTGATTCTAAAACAAGCAATAGTTTACTGGACATGATGAAAAAACTGAATAAAGAGACGAATATGACCTTTCTTTTTTCTACCCATGATCCTTTAATTATGGAAAAAGCGGACAGAGTAATCACATTAAAAGATGGAATAATTGAAAAAGACGAAGTAAAATAAGTGATTGAATCACCTATTTTAGTAGAAGGAAAATTATGAAAAAGAAATTCATGCTTATTTTGATATGTTTTGCATTGATCTTTAATTTATCTGGAAAAACCACAATAAAATTTACTGGCTATTATAAATCCTTTTTATCAGTGTTTAGTCTCCCGGATGAAATGTCTGGTATGTTTGACGAATTTAAGAAAACAATCGGGTCTGTCAGCAATAATCTTCAATTAAAATCAGTCATTAAACTTAACAATATTTTCAGTTTTGAAGCAGCCTATAATATAATTCCAACTGTAAAAGATCCTGAATTATTCTCAGGATCTGCATTTCAAAATACAACTCTTGGATCAGGCTATAGGCTCAGCGATTTGAAAAGCCTTTTATACCCGAAAAAGATACAAAATTCAACGAGTTTTGGGATCTATCAGAACCTTGATAGATTATTCCTCTCAATTCAAACTGATTTTGCAGATATATTTATTGGAAGGCAGCCGGTTGCATGGGGCAGCGCAAGGGTTATAAATCCAACAGATATTCTATCGCCTTTTACATTTAATGAATTGGATAAGGAAGAAAGAAGAGGGGTTGATGCAATAAGAGTTCGAATCCCGATTGGTGATATGGGTGAATTGGATATCGGATATGTTGCAAATGATAAAATGAAATTAGAGACAAGTGCACTCTTTGTCAGAGGTAAGACAGAACTTTTCAACTCTGATGTTTCAATTTCTTTGATAAAATTTTATAAAAATATGCTCATAGGCGCCGACGTTTCCGGTGCCATCGGAGGTGCCGGTTTCTGGATAGAGGGTGCATATGTTTTATCATCACTATTTGGAGACTCCCCTATTAATCAAAAAAACACCACACTAAAAAACTATTTTAGACTATCGGCAGGTCTTGAATATAGTTTTTCAGACAAAATATATGCTTTCGCTGAGTATCATTTTAATTCTCTTGGAGAAAACGATCCGGATAACTATCTTTCCATAACACATTCTCAAGAATTTCAAGAGGGGTCAATGTATCTTTCAGGAAAGCATTATATTAATCTTGGACTAACCTATACCCTGACACCTTTAACTCCTGTTAATGGACTGATCATCTATAATGTAAAAGACCACTCTATGATATTCTCCCCTACTATTGAATTGAATATATCACAGAATATTTACATTGCATTAGGCGGTTATTTTGCCATTGGCAAAAAGGCCAGAGTACTTCCAAGTCTCTTACCTCCCTCTCCAGTCCTCCCAACATCAGAGTTCGGTTTCTCACCATCAATAATTTATTCTTCCTTCAGAGTTTACTTTTAAGGACTGTTAAATTTGAACCATTTTTGTTATAGTACGTATTAAAATCATGAATTATGCAATTGAAACCTTTGGATTAACTAAGCATTATCCCAATAGTGTCGTGGGAGTGGAAGAACTCTCACTCACTATTAAAGAGGGTGAAATTTATGGATTTCTGGGCAGTAATGGAGCAGGTAAAACTACTACCATTCGTATGTTACTTAATCTATTATTTCCAACCAGCGGTAGTGCCAAAATATTTGGAAAGGATGTCGTAAAATACCACAGGGATATTTGTAAGGACATTGGATATCTGCCCAGTTCAGTACAACCGCATAAGCATATGACTGGTGAAGACTTCCTGAATTATATGGGTCGGCTTTCAGGTAATGGGGATAAAGAATACAGGCAGAATCTATTGGATAGATTTAAATTCTCAGATAAGGATTTGAAAAGAAAGGTTAAACATTATTCTTCCGGAATGGCCCGCAAAATTTCTCTGGTTCAAACCTTCCAACATAGACCAAAACTAATGATAATGGATGAACCGACTGAAGGTCTTGATCCAGTCATGCAGCATACTTTTTATGAATTATTGAAAGAGTACCGTTATTCCGGAGGCACTGTGTTTTTATCTTCCCATCATCTATTTGAGGTGGAACAGGTATGTGACCGGGCAGGCATTATCCGCAACGGGCAACTTGTAGCTGTAGAAAAGATCCAGCATATAATGAAACATATGACCCGGACTATAAATGTAACATTGAAAGATGAAGTAAAAGTGTCTTTGCTGGAATCCAAAGATTGGGAAATAATAAAGAACACCAACCACAAAATCACTGCCAAATTGACTGGAGACATTAACAATATCATTAAGCTGCTAAGCCGTTTTGAGGTGAAAGATCTGTCATTGCCAAATCCAAATTTACAGGATGTCTTTCTTGATTATTACCAGGATGAAACTTCAGAACAGCAGATAACTGAAGAAGAAAAAAAAGAAAATGAAAAATAGAGGTTTCTATGAGTGGTAATGTTCATCTAAAACAATCAATTAGGGGATTGCGGTTCAAGTTGATATTATTATGCCTGGCATTATTTGCTTTTCTAATACTTTTTTCCGTATTAGGAACTTCTGTTAAAGTAAACCAGAACATGCTTCAGGATCTTGACCAGATGCCAAAATTTGCACAAAAGATGATGGGTGAAGGATTTGCTCAATCAGTAATAAAATATGGAATAATAACAGTCGGATATCTTCATCCTGCAGCTTTAGTCATTTTTATACTTTTTATACTCATGGCTGTTTCTCAGATGATCACATCAGAGATAACTACAGGAACTATCGGTTTTACCCTGAGCAAGCCGATTTCAAGAAAAAGAATATACTTGAATCTTGGAATTATAATATATGCAGGCACTGCTATAATCGCTCTATTTGCCTTTCTTGCATCATATTTAGGTATAATTTTATTTCATAAAAATAAATTTTCCTCTGCTCCATTTGCCAATATTTCATGGAATCTATTTTTACTAATGATCTTTGTTGCAGGATATATAGCTCTCTTTGCAGCTTTTTCTGAAAACAGCAAAAAAATGTATACATATAGCGGAATTTCCCTTTTTCTTCTCTATCTACTCAGTTTTGCAGTTCCTCTCTGGCAACCTCTAAAATATATTGCACCCATAAGTCCATTTACCTATTATAAACCTATGGCAATACTAATGGGTAACCGTATTGATATGACTACATCAATATCTTTGATCGCTGTTTCACTAATAATGTTTATTATAGCAACTTTAAAATTCAGCAAACAGGATATCGCCTCCGGCTAGAGTTTATTAATCAAAAACCTTTCTGCCTGTTTCCGGGCTCACTATTGTTCAGTTTCTTAAGGCATCCCCGTAATAACCGTGAAAAGCCAGATAAAAAGAGCGTGTTTTCACGATTATGTTGACATAATCGTGAAAATAACATATAACTAACTTATGGCAAAAACATTACAAATTTATAAAACAATAGAGAGCTTAAGGGCACGATATTATAAAGCTGCATTAAAAAAACAGTCATTAATTGAGTTATTAAATGATACAGAAATTTCAGAACATGTATATAATTCCAACGCAATTGAACACAGCACCTTAACACTTGAAGAGACTGAAAAAATACTTTCCCAAATAGATTTAGATCGGTTTATTTCGGAAAGAGAACTATTTGAAGCAAAAAATTTAGCAAAAGTTGTATCTTATATAAATAGTAATGCAAAAAAAAAGGAACTAGACCTTGATATGATCCTTTTTTTACATAAGATCTTATTATCCAATTTTAATGATGAAATTGCCGGTCGTTTAAGACAAGGTGATGAATGGGTTAAAGTGGGAAACCATATTGCAGTGGGTCCAAAACTAGTAAAACAGAAGCTGGAAGAGATGCTGATTGAATATAACTCTTTTACTAATGAAAATATAATCAAGAAAATAGCATATCTTCATTTATATTTCGAAAACATCCATCCTTTTGTTGATGGAAATGGTCGAATAGGAAGAGTAATTAACAATTATATATTAATTAGAGAGGGGTATGTTCCAATTAATATTAAATATATAGATCAGCAATTATATTATAAAGCATTAAGAGAATTTGATGACAGGGGCAAAACTTCGATCATGGAAGAAATCGTAGGAAAGGCACTTAGTAATAGTTATCATAAAAGATTGGCTTATTTAGAGGAGAAAGAAATTATAAGACTTATTGATTATTCAAAAAAAGAAAATATTTCACATTCCAATTTGATAAATAAAGCCAACCGGCAAACCATTGAAGCATTCTTAGAAAAGGGCATATGGAAAATAGGAATTTAAGTTTATAAAAATATGGGTAAAGCTTCACATTCAGGGTAATAAAATGCAATTCTAATCTGGAACTTTATGTGCCAGATTAGAATTAATCTAAAAACAAATTTTCTACATGAGAATTAATTATAATTTTATTTTAGTTATAAAAAGATCGATAATTTCCTCATCTTCTTCATTTTCAATAATCTGATAAATTTTATTGTTTCTAACTCTTATAACAGGAAATACATCCTGAGGATCTAAATCAGGCATCTCTACAAATAATTTTTTGAGCAATTTACCATTCAGATCAAAAACATATAACTCATTTTTATTCTTTTTTCTTACATGAGACATTAGATATATTTTTGAATCCGATACATCAAAAAATTTAATCCGTGGGTAGTATTCTGGAAACTTAATAAGGTGTTTTAATTGGGCATAGAGATTTTTATAAACAGGATGAGTTTTGTAGTAATTATGAAAACCCTTCTTATCCTGTTCAGTAATTTTTACCTGATCGATATTCACTTTTGTTGTTGAAAGCCTGTCACCCTTTTTACTGAAAATATTTATATTACCTTTTCCATCCTCTGTAAAAACTCTCCCTTTATGGCTGCAATACACTGGTGGTCTGACATTGACAGGATTAATACCCTTTCCCTGCTGGAACCAGTTTTTTTTTCTATGAATGTCTTTGAGTTTATTAAAACTACTATCATATATAGTGACTAATGAATATACTATTTTATCTTCAACAGTATTTCTTAAGGCGACAATATTCTCTTCAACAGGAATATGGTAAAAGCCCTTCAACGCTTTAATCTCTTTTACAAATTTCCCCTGTTTTGTAAAATAAGATATCTTTCTCCGTGTGGAAACTGCAATTTTATCAGTTTGGACATCTAAAAGCATTCCAAGGTCATCACCAAAAAGAATAAATTCCCCAGGTCCTTCACCTTTTTTTCCAAAACTTTTTATTAATTTCAAGTTCTTTAAAGAAAAAATTGAAACTGTCGAACCTGAAGTGAAATACAGATAGTCTTTATCCACATTTATATGCTCAGGAGGCATAATCTCTTCTAGAGAATTTCTGGTAGTGCTTACTAAAGTTAGTGAAAAAAGTAAAATAAATATAAATAAAATCTTAATTTTCATAAATCATCTCCTATTATAATTTAAAATAAAATTCAACCAATACGAACCCAATGCCAAATTAAATTCATTGTTTCATATATTAACAACGATTTAAGTAATAAAAATGTTTCAATATATTGTTTTTTCTTTTTTAACCGGTCACTATTTGATTAACTTTAATCATATTTTCAATTAAATACTGACATAAAAATAAATAGTCACCAAACTTGATATAATAATATTAATTAAGTAATATTAATTTTTAATATTAGAATAATATATCTGGAGGGAAATATGTCAAAAGAAAAGCCAAGTATAACTCCATTAAAGAATGGCCCCTTACTTGTAAAAAATCTGGTGAATTTTTATAATTCAAGAGGTGAAAAAATTGAGACTAAACCCAGTTTTGCTTTATGCAGATGTGGCGCTTCCAAAACAAAGCCTACCTGTGATGGAACTCATTTGAGCATTGGTTTTACTGATAATAAAGAAGAAGGCATCACAACTGACAGGAAAGATACATATAAAGGAAAAAAGATAACAATTCATGATAATCGTGGAATTTGTTCACATGCAGCTTTTTGCACAGACAATCTCCCGGGTGTATTTCGAATGGGAACAGAACCATGGATCGATCCGGAAGCAGCTGATGTTGAAGAAATTATAAGAGTAATAAAAATGTGCCCTTCAGGTGCATTGAGCTATAGCATAAATGAATCTGAAACTAAAGATTTTTTTGAAGATGCAGAGATAATTGTATCAAAAAATGGACCTTTTGATATAAGGGGACATATTGAAATAAAAGAGACCCATTTAGGAGATGATGCATCAAAAGAACATTACAGCTTATGCCGTTGTGGAAAATCAGCAAACAAACCTCGTTGTGACGGTGCCCACTGGTACGCTGCATTTAAGGATGATGAAGCCCTGACAATTTCTGCAGCAAACCGGCAGAGGGAGAACCAGGAACCTCAAATGATAAAGGTGGCTGAAATTAATGAATTAGTTGATAATAGCACCAAAAAACTTAACCTGCTCTCTCAACAAATCCTTCTTTCTAAAGTTAATGGAAAATATGGCGCTGTTGAAGGGATCTGCCCTCATCAGGGTGGGCCTCTTATTGACTCAAAAGTTGAGGAAGGACTTATTCGTTGCCCATGGCACGGGCATCCATTTGATCCTATTAGTGGAAAATCTCTGGGAAATGACAAGAATCTGAAAACCTATATTGTAGAAGAATTTGTAGATGGTATTTATATTAAGGTTGAACAATCTAAAAAATCTGAATGGACAATCAGCCATGTAATATCAGAAACTCTAGTTAACTGGGGCATTAAGCATGTCTTTGGTATGGTGGGCCATTCCAATTTAGGAATAGCCGAAGCACTTCGGGTTCAGGAAGAAAAAGGAAAGATCAAATACATTGGCATACGGCATGAGGGTGCCGCAGCATTTGCCTGTTCAGGTTATTCCAAAATTAGTGGAAAGCCAGCTGTTTGTTTTACGATTGCAGGTCCTGGAGCAACCAATCTTATCACAGGGCTATGGGATGCTCATGTTGACCGCACTCCGGTATTGGCTATAACCGGACAGGTTAACACTCAATTTTTTGGTCCAGGTTCTTTTCAGGAACTTGACTTGAAAGAGGTATTTCAGACAGTAGCTCCATTCAGTAAATTGGTTTTGCCGGAAAGTAAACATGCTGAGCTGGCCTCCCTTGCAATGAAACATGCAATTGTTCAACGCAATGTATCACATTTGATCATTCCTGATGATGTTCAAACATTGGATGCTGGAAATAGTGGGCCTGGTTTTCCCGATGGCCGGCTGACTGACTCAAGGATCTCACCATCTGCAGATTCAGTAGATTTAGCAATGTATCGAATTTGGAAAACAAAACGCCCGGCAATTATTGTTGGATATGGCGCTCGAAATGATATGGATAAAATTATAAATTTTGCAGAAAAACTAAGAGCACCAGTTTTGACTACCTTTAAAGGAAAAGGACAAATTTCAGATAGCCATAGTCTTGCTGTTGGTGTTTTGGGCAAAAGCGGCACACCTCTATCTGCATACTATATGAATTCAGCTGATCTTTTGATCGTTTTTGGTGCTTCTTTCTCACAACATACGGGAATCGATAAATCAAAACCAATAATACAGGTTGATTTTGAACAGATGGCCCTGGGAAAATTTCATGCAGTTGACAATCCTATATGGGGTGATGTTGGAATTACTTCAGATCTTTTTTCAGATAAACTGGCAGACTATTCCCAGTCAAAAATTACCATTGAAGAGATAGCAGAAAAAAAACTGGCATGGCAGGAGGAAAAAAGGGAGCGCTCTCTGGAAAGCAATAATAATGGACTGAACTCTCTTCATATTATGAACAAATTATCTGAACTTTTGCCGGATAATGCTATTATCAGCCTGGATGTAGGAAATAATACTTATTCTTTCGGAAGATATTTTGAATGTAAAAAACACAGGGTTATTTTATCAGGATATCTTGGCTCTATTGGATTTAGCTTTCCTGCAGCTATGGGTGCTTATTATGCTGAACCAGATACCCCTATAATATCTATAAGTGGTGATGGCGGATTTGGGCAGTATATGACCGAGTTCAACACTGCCGTTCTCAATAAAATGAATATTACCCATGTTTTACTTAATAATAATGAATTAGGAAAAATATCTAAAGAACAGAGGGATGTAAAAATGCCGGAATGGCAGACAAAACTTAATAATCCAAATTTTGCTGAATATGCAAATAACTGCGGCGGTTTTGGCATTAGAGTTACTAAAAATGAGGAATTGGACGGATCAATCTTTAAGGCATTGAGCTATAATGGACCATCGATCATAGAAATCATTTCTGATCCCTTATTGACTTAATGAAATGAAAGGAAATAAATTGGTTAAAAAAACTGCCTCAAAACAGAGATTTCTATTGTTATGAGGCAGTAGATCCTATACGTTATATCTGAATATTATTAGAAATTAAATTGAAAACCGCAGCCAAATGCAAACCCCTTCAAATCACTTCTTGAACTGTCAACAAACCGGTAAGAAAGAATTCCACTTAATTTCAAATGACTATTTAAATTGATAAAGACATCAATTTGCGGTTCGAAGATATAAAAGATTTTTCCATCATGGAGATCAAAATCAAATATATCCCAGTGGTTATCATCACACCAGTCATTATGCCAGCCATGATCATCTCCCACTTTACTTTCAGATCCAGCTCCCAATAAGGCTGAAAGTCTGAAATTAACCAGATCACCGGGATTAAAATTATATCCAATCATAAACCCACCATAGCCGAGTAGTACATCCTCATCTTCAAGTTCATCATCCCTGGTTGCAAGTGAAATATTCCCGTATCCGCCAAATCCCAATAATAATTTTTCTCCTAATATTACACCAATACTCCCTCCCATTAAGAACTGTCTCTTGTCATTTAAAAAAGTTGATTTAACAGATGATTCCAGGAAAAAATTCACCTTATGTTTTCCTTTTAGAAGACTTTTTCTAGAGATCCGACGTTCTTTAAAATATTTTTTAACTTTGCGTTTGAACGATTTTTTCTTGCTAAAATCGCTCATCTGTAAATTTAATCTTCCATCTTTTATAAGTATCAAATTCCGGATATAAAAATGTTTCCCATTTGATAATAGCGTAAAATGATATTCACCTGGTTCGAATGAAATTGATGTCACCTTTCCGTACTCTTTACTAATTTCTGTGACTATTTCACCCGATTTGTCTTTTGCAATTAACCTGCCCTCTACATCTTCTAAAAGATCAATTGTAGCAGTAGACTGAACTATAATTTCTTCATTATTACTATCCTGCAGCATTGCAGATAATCCATGTGAGAATATTGAAACCAATAAAATCACCCATACATAAAAACTTAACTTTTTCATATTATTTTCTCCTTAAATAATTTCTCAAACTATTAAAACACTGATCTAATGAAAAGATGTCACTTTATTCTTAAATTGATGTTATTAAACAAAATCTGTTTTTTTTTATTTTATTGGTGACACATTCTTACAAGAATTGTGTTATATACTTATGTGATAAAAAAGGAATGGATAATATGGTTGTTGATGTTGAAGAATGGTATAAAAAATATGGACCTATGGTAATGCGTAGATGTATGAAACTGCTTAGAGATGAGCAGCTGGCAATACAGGCGATGCAGGATGTTTTTGTGAAAGTCCTGAATTATAAAGAGAGGATTAAAGATGAATATCCCTCCGGGCTTTTATATAGGATCGCAACTAATTTATGTTTAAATATCATAAGGGATGAGAAAAAAAATATTCATCCTCAAAGTGAAGAGATTCTAAATACAATTGCTACCTATGATGAAATTGAAAATAAATCCATATTCGGAATTCTTCTGGATCAGATATTTCTAAAGGAGGATGAATCTACAAGAGTAATTGCAACGCTATACTTTGTGGATAAAATGACCTGGAGTGAGGTAGCAAGTACGGTTAATATGTCAGTTTCAGGGGTTAGAAAAAGAATGAGAGTTTTTACAAAAAAAATAAAAGAACAGGAGGGGGTTTTAAATGGTTAATATAAAAATAAACGATCTAAAATTAGAACAGTATCGTTTGGGCGAACTCCATGATGAAGAAATGTTATTAATTAAAAAAAAAATAGAATTAGATTCTGAATTACAAAATAGATTAAAAAAAATTGAAGAAGAGGAAAAATTATTTCACAAAGAGATATCCTCTGAAGAGATGATTGGAGATATTCTAAATAAACATCAATCTAAAAATATCAAATCAAAAAGAAAATTTTCTTTTTCCCCTGTACTGGTACCTATAATGATTATTACAGTACTGGTATCTATTACGATATTCACTCAATTTAATAAAGAACCGGTCCATAAAACAACCCAGGACAAAGATATTCTTCGAGTAAAAGGGGAAGGTGGGAAATTAAAAGAAGATCCAAAAATATTTTTATTCAAAAAAACAGACACTAAAAAGGTTGAAAATGTAAAAAATAATTCTCTGGGGCAAGAAGGTGATCTCTTTCAAATCGCTTATACTGCCGGTACTAAGAAATATGGTATAATATTTTCTCTGGATGGGAAAGGGGCTTATACTCTCCACTTTCCTGAAACAAAAGACAAAGAGTGCAGGTTGAAACAGGGGCAATTGGTATATCTGGAACACTCATATGAGTTGGATAATGCACCGGATTTTGAACAGTTCTGGTTTATAAGTTCAGAAATAAAAATTGACATAGCAGGGATAATAAAGATGATAAAAAAAGGGAAAATTAAAGATTTAATGGACACTTCAGCAAAGTTTTCACTTCCAGATCATTTTTCTCAACACTCAATATTGGTCAAGAAGAGAGGGATACAATGAAAAAGCTCTTTACTTTTTCTGTTTTCTTTTTAGTTATCTTATTGATGATATCCCAATTAAATTACACCCAGAGCAATGAACTTAATAAGAAAAACATAAAAAGAATTTCATTAATGGTCGGATGTAATCGTGGTGGAGGCAACAGAATTAAATTAAAATATGCAGTCTCTGATGCCCGAAATATAAGTAAGGTCATGGAGGAGATGGGTGGTATTTTACCTGAGGATAATATGCTTCTTGGAGATCCAAGCCGGGTACTTTTTTTACAAACTTTTCAGAGGTTAAAAAACAGGGTAAATGAATTAAGTAAAAATTATAAAGTAGAGGTAATCATATATTATTCAGGCCATTCTGATAACGAAGGAATATTATTGGGTCAGGAAAGGGTCTATTATAAAGAGCTTAAAGAAGTTATTGGCAGGTTGGATGCAGATGTAAGAATTGCTATTCTGGATTCCTGTTCATCCGGTGCATTTACACGTATCAAAGGCGGAAAAAAGAGAGCTGCATTTTTAATTGATGATGCCTATAATATGACTGGGTATGCAGTTATGACCTCCAGCTCCTCTGATGAAGCATCTCAGGAATCTGAAAATTTAAGAGGATCCTTTTTTACACATAATCTTGTTGCCGGACTTCGGGGTGCGGCCGATATGAGTGGAGATCAGAAAGTTACATTGAGTGAAGCATATCAGTATGCTTTTAATGAAACCTTAACTCAGACAACCCATACTTTTAGTGGTCCTCAACATCCCAATTATAATATAGAAATGAGTGGAACCGGCGATGTAGTGATGACTGACCTGAGAAAAAACAAAACCCTTTTGGTCTTGAATAAAGAAATTTTCGGAAAAATCTTTATACACGATATAGATGATCATCTTGTACTTGAATTTCGAAAGCATGCAGGTAAGGAAATCAGTTTAGGACTTGATGAAGGTAAACACAGAATAACAATGATTGCTGATAACAAAACCAGTGAATTTTTTGTAAATCTAAAATCCGGAAAAAAATCATTCGTTTTTCAAACAGATTTCTTACATACAGATCGTATTATCACTAGATCCAGAGGAGGAAAAACTCAAAATATTCAACACAAAAAAAAAAGAAAATTTAACTTTTTTATTGAGATGAATTTAAGCACCTTAAAAACAAATAATGTTAAACAAACTCTCTTTGGAGCCAATACCGGAATTGTGTTAGATAATAATTTAATACTCGGATTTGGGGGATATGGAAACCTGTCAGTAGTAAAAGTCCCAGAGGGACTTGATGATAATTATACAATCGGTGGATATGGTGGTTTAATTTTTGGGTATGAGTTTTTTTCGAATAAAAAAATCAATCTACGTTTAACAACTCTCTGGGGAGCCGGAGTCGAAATTAAAGCAAAAAAACAGGATTTGTTCAGTTGGGACTACGATCCTTTTCTAAATGAGGATGCAGAACCTTTTTTTATCCTTGAGCCTGAATTATCTACAGTCATTAATTTAAATAGGAATGTTAAATTTAAAATCGGACTGGGTTACAGGATTGTTGGTGAAACCAGAAGTGACATAAAAGGTCCGGCATTAAATGGTACAATTCATTTCCGTTTTTAAAGAAAACAACTGGCCTTTATTTATATTTCAATGGAATATTTGAGATTATAGTCAGCTCAAAGGATTTTTAGAAATCCCTTGAGCTGAAGTAAAACTATTTTTTCTTTCTGATATAAATATTGCCGTTCCAGGTTTTACAAAAAAGTTCTTCTCCACCACCATTCAGTGTTGCGTAAACAGTATTGTCAAATTTAACTTTGAATTTCCCTGAATCACTTTTATCAACTGTTTTTCTTGATTTAGAACTGTTTTTGTCCACTATTAATTTATAATCACTGTATATTTCTCCACGATTAGTTTTCAATTTTAATTTAAATTTTGAATTACCTGGGAGAGTTACATCCACATCACCATTAAAAGATGAAAAAGCCATCGGTTTATTTAAAGATATTTTATTAAAGGCAACAGTAACCTCTCCATTCATTGTATTGGCCACAACCGACCCGCTGATATTGGTCATTTTAATAGATCCATTATGATGTTTAACAACATGATCTCCTACCAATCCGTTTACCAGTATGGTACCACCATTCATGAGGGAAAGTTTAACTGAAGTTTTAAAGGGAACCTTAACTCTGATTAAAAGAGACTTCCGGGAAGAATATGTGTTATTTTTAATAACAACATGATTACCCTCTTCCTCTACAGAGAGGGTTATGCCGGGATTTGAAATTTTAAACATACCCTTTGCTTTATCATTCTTTTTTTTCTCAGCTCTTTCACCTCTTTCCTCGACTCTTTCTCTGGATCTTTCGCGCCTTTCCCGACTTTTCTCACTATTTAATTTTTTAAGGGTTTCTATATTAACAACCTCAACCAGGACATTTTTTCCCGAATAACCGCTAATATTAAGATCATTATTCATTAACTTTACCTCTAGAAAAACAGGTGCTCCAGGCTTACTAAGTGGTACATCAATTGTATCAACTATTTTTTCCTTCTGCGCATTTAGTGATACTCCAATCCCTAATGTCCATACAACCATTAAACTTAAAACAATTCTTAAATAATTTTTAATATTTTTCATTTTACACTCCTTTTCCTATTATTAGACTCCCATTTAAGGTGTCCATTGATATTGTAGGACCGCCGTCTCCTACTTTTATACTATTAAATCGATTCGATTTATAGACAAATCTTCCATCTTTTCTTGTCCCTTTCATCTGTTTTATTGGTAAATACTCAAAGGGGAAATCACTTAAAATTTTCCCATGCAAAGTTTTTAAGTTAAATGTTCCTTTCATGCCAGAAAGAAATCTTACATTAACACTCCCATTAATAGTTTTAAAACTACAGTCAGATAGAGGATTTTTAGTAAATTGTACATAGACTTTACCATTTGCAGTATGAACATCACCTGAACCATTTACTTTTATTGCTTCGATTTTCCCATTTGCAGTTTTTAAATTAAAATTCCCATTTAGGTCTTTGATAAAAATTTTCCCATTTGCATGCCGCACCTTACAATTTCCAATAATTTTTTGTATATCTATATCACCTTCAGTGACTGTTTTTATAGACAATTCAACTTTTCTGGGTACCAGAATTTCCATATCATATTGAACTATGTATTCCAGTTTTTTAGAGTGCCGACCTTCTCTTCTATGGTCATCATCTCTAAATGGTCCATCAACATATAATAAAATCTTTCCATTATCTGTTGTAATATCCAATTTAACTTCATTTTTTGCCTTTAATAATGCTTTGTTTGTTTTTGCTTTAATCGTTTTTGATATTTCCAATTTCAAGACTTTTCCATTATATCCTGTAACTTTTACAGCACCAAAAACATTATCAACTTCAAGACTTTTTCTACTACCATTAAATTTTAAACTTTTCTCGATCTTACTTTTTTCGACCTTATCAAAATCTCCAAAATCTGACCCATCCATTGTCACCCAGGCAGTCATAAACATTAATAAGACTAATAAAAACTTTTTCATTATACCCTCCATTGTTTTAATATAAGTTAGACATGGAATAATGAAAAAGGTTACAATAATTGTTTCAGACCGTTCTGGGCCATATCTTTTACATCTGAGTTTAATTTTTGTTTTTTCATTAACTCTTTTAATGCCGCAATTCCTCTCTTTTCTCTTAATTCTACCAGGAGGTCTATTAAAGCTACCTGGACAAGAGGAGAGGATTGTTTTTGAAGAGAATTCACTAAACCTGTTTTTACCTGAGCAAAATCAGAGAACAGATATAATGCTTCGACTGCAGATAATCTAACATTCACATTGGAATCTGTATTTAATATTTTTAAAATTGAGTTTATCAGTTTTTCATTCGGAGATTGAACTGTTGATATCCAGGTTAAACCTTTCAGTCTCTGGCTTGGAGATGACTGTTCTAATAAGGTAAGGGATAATTGATGTTTCAGTTGGTCACTTTGACTCTCCAATTTCCTAACTTCAATCTTACCCATATCAACCTTATCAAATGTAATTTTATATCCACCATAAAAACCAATAATGAGAAATAGCAGTGAAAATGCAAATTGATATACAGGTCTTTTCGGCCAGAGATTTTTAATAAAATCGCCAAAGTCAAACATCTTTTTTTTATTCCCTTCCTGAAAGGAGTCCAACATCGTATAAAAATTCTTTCTGAGATTTTCAGATGGCAGCTTTTCAGGTAGTATTCCAAGCTTTGTCCAGGTTTGCGTTAAGTCTTCAAATTCCTGACTACAGGATGAGCAGGTAATTAAATGATTATTTAACTCAGTCGTTTTTAAATTTGATAAATCTCCAGTCAGATGATCCGCAAATAATTGATTAATATCTGTACAATTACTTATTTTATTTTTTTTATTTACCTGATTATTCATTATAATCCTCCCCTAAGACTCATAACCGTATACGCTTTTTTAAGATCTTTTATTGCCCTATGTACCCTCGTTTTCACAGATGACAAACTACAATCCATCAGATTGGATATTTCCTCATATTTTAACCCTTGAAACCTGCTTAATATAAGAACTTCTTTTTTTTCAGAGGACAATGTCTCCAATGCTTTATGTAAGATTACTTTATCCTGTTCCGATTCTGATTTTTCTTCCGGTAAGGGCTTTGTATCCAGCTCTTCATAATATTGATCTTCTAAGGATATATCCCCTTTTTTATTCCGGTAAAAATCAAAATAAACATTCCTGGAAATACTATACATCCAGGTTGTAAATTTGCTTTCACCTCTAAAAGTTTGTCTGTATTTTAATACTCTAAAAAAAACATCCTGAGTCAGATCTTCACTCACATCTCTTTTCCCACATAAACGTAAAAAATAGTTAAAAATCTTAATATGATGCCTTTCAAATAATATTGCAAGTTTCTGGACGTCGCCATTTTTGACTTTCTGCATAACCAATTCGTCTTTCAAATAATACTCCTTAAATCTAACTTACACAAATTAACTTATATTATTATTACTTTAAAAAACAAAAAAGGTTACAAAAACTTTAGTTCTTAAAAATTTTTATAGAATATTTACCATGTTTATCAACCCAGCCTCTGAACATTCCCTTAGTATTAAAAACGGCTACGATATTTCCAATATTGTCAATTCCGATTATCCCGCCTTCTCCACCTGCTTTAACAAGTTTTTTTTTTATGACCGTTTCCGCTGCTTCCTTAAGGCTCATGTTTTTATATCTCATCAAGGCGGAGATGTCATATGCAACGACCCATCTTATAAAAAACTCTCCATGTCCAGTTGAGGAGATTCCACATTTGTTGTCAGCAAAAGTCCCGGCTCCAATGATAGGAGAATCCCCTATTCGGCCAAACTTTTTATTGGTCATCCCACCTGTAGAGGTTCCCGCTGCAAGGTTCCCTGAACTGTCTAATGCGACACAGCCAACTGTTCCCATTTTCTTATCTTCATTTTTAGGCTTCTTCTTGTTTTTTTTCCGAATTAGAGAATCCCACCGGTCTTTTGTATAGAAATATTTACTAGAGATTAGTTCAATTCCACACTTAGCTGCAAAAGTTTCAGCACCTGCTCCGGACAATAATACATGTTTTGATTTTTCCATAACAAGTCTGGCCAATTTAATAGGATTTTTAACCTTTTTTACACCTGCTATCGCTCCTGCATTCCTCGTTTTCCCGTCCATTATTGATGAATCAAGCTCATTTTTACCCTCATTTGTAAATACAGCACCTTTTCCTGCATTGAAGAGAGGAGAATCTTCCAAAATTACTATGGTTGCTTCAACTGCATCTAGGCTTGATCCTCCATTTTTTAAAATCTCATGTCCGGTTTTTAATGCTTCTTTCAACTTATTTTTATAAGCTGCAACTCTATCCAGAGTCATTTTAGAAGGATCCATATATCCAGCTCCACCATGAATAACAATTGCGATCGGATTTTCTGCTTTTTCACCCAATAATAAAACATTAAAAGTAAATAATAGTATTAAGAAAACACCAACAATATGCCTGTTTCTCATAAATCCTCCACCTACTAATTTAACCACTAAAATAAGCCATAGAAGCGATTCGAAATAGAAAAAATTTTAGCATATAAAAAAAATAACTTCAAATAAAAACAATTTTCTTTTTCATTTGATTCTTATCTTTTTTTTTGTTACCATAAAAACTATTAAAGGAGGAATAATGTCTAAATTAAAAGGAACAAAAACCGAAAAGAATCTTTGGGATGCATTTGCCGGCGAATCAATGGCAAGAAACAAATATACATATTTTGCCAAAGTTGCCAAGAAAGCAGGCTATGAGCAGATTGCAAATTTATTTATGGAAACTGCTCAGAATGAGATGGAACATGCGAAACTACACTTCAAAGCCTTGAGTGAATTGGGAGATACAATTGCCAATCTTAAAGCTGCCGCCTCTGGTGAGCATTATGAGTGGACAGAGATGTATCCAAATATGGCAAAGGATGCCCGTGAAGAAGGATTCAATGATATAGCATCCATGTTCGAAGGAATTGCTGCTGTTGAAAAGGAGCATGAGGAACGATACAAAAAACTTCTGTCGAATATTGAAAAAGGGTCTGTTTTTATGAAGGATGGCAAAGTCTTTTGGAAATGCCTGAATTGCGGACATATTCACGAAGGAACTGAAGCACTAAAAGTATGCCCGGTTTGTAAACATCCACAAGCTTATTTTGAGGTTCAAGCAGAGAACTATTAAAACTAACTTGATAGAAAGGAGAACTATATGAACTATCCGATTTGGTATTTGCCCTCAATTGGTGGAGGTTTTTTAATTGCCTTAATTGCAATAACCCATGTTTTTGTATCTCATTTTGCTGTAGGTGGCGGTTTATTTTTAATTTTTGCTGAAAAAAAAGGCTATAAGGAAAATGATAATTCTATTATCGATTATGTAAAAAAACATGCAAAATTTTTCATCCTCATCACAATGGTTTTTGGCAGCATTTCAGGTGTAGGTATCTGGCTGATAATCTCACTTGTCCAACCGGCAGCTACTTCAGCGTTAATACACACCTTTGTTTTTGCCTGGGCAATAGAGTGGGTTTTTTTCCTGATTGAGATCGTCGCTGCATTTGTTTATTTTTATACATTTGGCAAAATGGAGAAGAAAAAACATTTAATTGTCGGATGGATCTATTTTATTGCCGCCTGGATAAGCCTGGTTTTAATAAATGGGATAATCGCATTTATGCTTACTCCCGGTTCCTGGGTTGAAACCCCTAACTTTTGGAATGGATTCTTAAATCCATCTTTTCTGCCATCAATGATTTTTAGAACTTTTATGTCAACAATGTTAGCTGGTGTTTATGGATTACTTACTTCATCATTTATTAAAGAGATTAATCTAAAAGAGAAAATGTCCTCGTTTTGTGGAAAATGGACACTTACATCTCTCATTTTAGCAATTCCAACAGGCCTATGGTATATCTCTTCTCTGCCAAAAACAGCAAGATCCCTGGTTGATGGAAAGTCCCCAACAATAAAAACAGCATTTCAATATGGATTTTATGCCATCTTAGTGTTAATGACTCTTGCATTATTGATCACAATAATAAAACCAAGGTTAAATATCAAACCTGTCGCCTTTACAGCCTTTATATGTGCATTCATTCTCATGGGAGCCTTTGAGTACAGCAGAGAGGGAGCAAGAAGGCCCTATGTTATAAATAAGGTTATGTATTCGAATGGAATAATGGTAAAAGATGTTCAGAGACTAAATGCAGAAGGTTTTTTGAAGAATTCAAAATGGGTGGAAAACAAAGAGGTCACTGCCTCTAATATTGTTAAGGCCGGTGAAGAAGTATTCATAAACCAATGTTATGCCTGTCATACTCTCAATGGATTCAATAACGATTTAGTTTCAAGAACAAAATCTATGTCCTTTAAGGGTTTACTTGGTTATCTAAAAAAAATGCATACAATAAGACCATTTATGCCGCCTTTTATCGGAACGGAAAAAGAGATGGAGGCATTATCGTCTTTTATCGCAAAAGGACTGCATGGAAAAGAGATAATAATTCCTGAAAAAACTGAAAAATCTAATTTAACAGGGAAAGATATCTATGAAGAAAATTGCGCCTCCTGCCATGAAATTGAAGATATGCAGGAAAGAATTGCGAATTGGGATTTTAATAAAATTTTTAAAACTCTACCTGAATTAAGTGAATTAAATGAAGATATGCCCGATTTTGAAGGCACTGAAGAGGAAAGGAAAGTCCTGGCTGATTTTCTTATTAAATTAAAAGGAGATTCAAAATGACAGATCTAATCCCTACACTTGATACCTTGCCTGCTCCAGCAGGAATTTTTTATCTCTTATTGATGTTGACACTTCCGCTTCACCTGCTTATGATGAACGCAATGATTGGTTCATCTATAATATCACTATATCAACATTTCAAAAAAGGAGAAAAATCAAACGATCTATCGCATTTGATTGCAAAATTTCTTCCTTTAACTATTGCATTTACAGTTAATCTTGGTATTGCACCATTTCTATTTCTACAAGTCATTTATGGTAATTTTATTTATGTAAGTTCAATATTAATGGGTGCATTCTGGATTAGTATGTATGTAATTTTAATCCTGGGATATTATGCAAGTTATCTATATGATTTCAAATTTAAAATTCTGGGGAGAAAAGCTGTCTGGGTACTCACAATTGGAGTCGCGATATTTCTATTCATCGGTTTCCTTTTTACAAATAATATGACCCTGATGCTGTCTCCGGAAAAATGGGGTGCATATTTTGCAAATAAATCAGGTACTATTCTCAATTTGAGTGAGCCGACTATTTTACCCAGATTGCTTCATTTTCTAATAGCCTCAATTGCAGTGGGTGGCTTGTTTGTGTCATTACTTGGAAAACTAATGAAAAAAAAGGACCCTGAACTAGCAAAAAAAGCAGAGAATACTGGAATGAAAACATTTTTCATATTCACTTCCGTTCAGCTTTTAATTGGAGTCTGGTTTTTAATATCATTACCAAAAGAAACTATGATGGTATTTATGGGTAAAAACATTATTGCAAGTATAATATTCATAATTGCATTGATTTTAGCAATATCTTTATTGCATTTTGGGTATAAGAAGAAAACATATACCTCTGCAATACTGGTTACAATTACAGTATACCTGATGGTATTTATGAGAGATTTTGCAAGATCTTCATATTTGAAAAAATATTTCTCATTTGAAAGCCTGAAAATCAATACTGAGATTTCACCTATAATACTCTTTGCAGTTTCATTACTTATTGGTATTTACACTATATACTGGCTGATAAAACAAGCATATATTGCATATAATCGTTAATCATTGATGTATTGAAGGGGTAAATATATCTTTACTCCTTCAATATAATCGACAAAACCTCAAAATATGATATAATACACCTTCAAAGGTACTAATTCTCAAATCAAGATGAAAAAACTTTTTAAAGGGAAATGTGTATTTATATTTAAATCAAATGATTTAAGTAGTGGAGAGGACTATGAAAAAAATAAGAAATATAGCAATTATTGCCCATGTCGATCATGGAAAAACGACTCTGATCGATGCCGCTTTAAAACAGTTAGGTGTTTTTAGAGAAAACCAGAAGGTTAAGGAAAGAGTTATGGACTCTAATGACCTTGAGCGGGAGAGAGGCATAACCATTTTCTCAAAAAATGCTTCCCTTGATTATAATGGATATAAGATAAACATTGTTGACACTCCGGGACATGCTGATTTTGGAGGAGAGGTACAGAGAATAATAAGGATGGTTGATTCAGTATTACTGCTTGTTGATGCGTTTGAAGGTCCAATGCCGCAAACAAAATATGTCCTGAAAAAAGCATTGGAACAGGGATTAGATCCCATAGTTGTTATAAACAAGATTGATCGTCCTAACGCAAGGCCTGATGAAGTCTTAAACTTGGTCTTTGACCTCTTTGTAGAATTAAATGCAAATGAAGAGCAGCTCGATTTCCCTATAATTTATGCTTCTGCTAAAGAGGGATATGCAAGATATGAGGCAGAAGATGAAAACATGGATTTAAAACCACTTTTCGAAACAATAATTAAACATGTTGACGAACCGGAAGGTGATAAAGATAAACCGGTACAATTTTTAACATCTGCAATCTCGTACGATAATTATCTTGGAAAGATGGGAACCGGAAGAATTCATAATGGCACATTAAAACAGGGTGAGGAAATTCTTCTTTTAAAAAGAAATGGAGAGCAGAAACTTTGTAAAATCACGAAGCTCTACACTTACCAGGGAATAACAAAAACTGCCATTAAAGAGGCTTCTGCTGGCGACATAGTTTCAATAGCCGGAATTGAATCCATTGATGTTGGAGAAACTATATCAGATAAAGACCATCCTAAAAGATTGAAATCAATTGATATCGATGAACCAACCCTCGCTATGAATTTTATTGTAAATGACTCACCCTTTGCAGGCAATGAAGGAAAATATGTTACATCCAGACATATTTGGGATAGACTCCAGAAAGAACTTCTAACAAATGTAAGTTTAAAGGTATCAGAAACAGATAAAAAAAACACATTCCTGGTTAAAGGTAGAGGTGCCCTTCAACTCTCAATTTTAATTGAAAATATGCGAAGAGAGGATTTTGAGTTTCAGGTATCAAAACCGGAAGTAATATTTAAAGATGTAAACGGTGAAAAATGTGAGCCTATTGAACATGCTATCGTTGATGTTGCTGATGAATATAGTGGCGTTGTGATCGAGATGTTCGGTATGAGAAAGGGAGAATTGATAAATATGACCTCCGGAGTTAGCGGATATACAAGAGTTGAATTTCACATCCCATCGAGAGGATTGATAGGATTTAATAATGAGTTCTTAACTGCAACTCACGGAACAGGAATACTAAACCATAGTTTTCATGGTTATGGACCCTATAAAGGTGATTTTAACAAAAAAACAAAGGGTGTCTTAATAGCACTCGAATATGGCGTCTCTGTGCCATTCGCAATATTTAATCTTCAACCCAGAGGGACACTTTTTCTAGATCCCGGAGTACCAGTTTATGCTGGAATGATAATAGGTGAACATAGTAAAGATGAAGATCTTGTTGTTAATATTTGTAAAACTAAAAAACACACAAATATGAGGGCATCAGGTTCTGATGATGCAATAAAACTGGTACCGCCAAGAAAATTCACCTTAGAACTGGCATTAGAATATATTGAAAATGATGAACTTCTGGAAATTACTCCTAAAAATATCAGAATGAGAAAAAAACTACTTAACATCCATGAAAGAAAGAGATTTGATAAACAGAAGAGTATCATCTAATTAATCAGTAAAATAATAAAAATTAATATTTGACATTTTTTTTGGATTCATCTATTATCAATAGTGTGTATACAGGAATTATTATGCGTTGATTTTTAGAGGATTATGTGAAAAAAGATAAATATACATATAATAAGTTTACTTTACAATTCTATAATTTATCAATTGAATCAATTTATCGGGAATATATACTAAAAAAAACACTCATCTTCTGTCAAATTGCATGGGGGATTGTGATCTTTCTGGGTAGTGCATTTGCTCTGCTGGATAATCAGGTATTCAAAGAAAAAAGTAATATTGTATTGCTTGCCCGCATAATCATCATCTCACTTTCTTTCATTATCTTAGGGACAACTTTTACTAAACAACTAAGAAAATACCAGCAATTAAACTCTTTTCTGATTATTATGATTATCGGTTTTTTTTGTATTTTCCTTATATTTATAAGTGATCCTCTTGCTTTCACACCTTATTTTACAGGATTATTTTTTGCTTTCACTGGAATGTTTGCAACTACAGGTTCAGGTTTCAAGTATAGCGTCATTGCTCTATTAACGATCCTTGTATCATTTGAAATTGCTATCGGTATGTTTAGCCCAATTTCTCCTGCTATTTTTCTAGTGTACACTTTTTTTTTATTTGGAATGATACTAATATTTATATTTATGGGGTATTTTGTTGAGAATATTTCCAGACAAAACTTTATTGTCTCTGCAAAACTACAGGACTCATTAGATGAAGTAAAAATGTTAAGTGGTATGTTCCCAATTTGTGCTCACTGTAAAAAAATTAGAGATGATGACGGTTATTGGCAACAGGTTGAAGTGTATATTAAAGAACACTCTGAAGCAGAGTTTTCACATAGTTTATGTCCCACATGTTTAACAGAACTTTATAGTAAAGAAAAATGGTTTAAGAACTATCATAGTAATCAGGAGCCAATTAATTAATATCTCTCTTTTTATTTATAGGGCCAAATAAGTTAAAATGAATGCTCAACTAGAAATTCTTGTAATATATCTTGAGAGAACCTGATTTTACTACTCTGGGAACAACCAATTCTTGAACAGAAAGATTGGGCATAGCTTTTTTGAAACTGTTTGTCCATATAAAAAATATAAATTGGAGCCTTGCAATAGCAGTTCAATAGTATGGGTAATTCACTTTTGCACTCCGGACAGTAAACCTTTACCTCTTCTCCCTGAATAAATGGATTTCCTTTTATATATTGTTTTGAGTTATCTCCTATAACAGGAGAAATTACAATTTCAGTTTCTTCTCTAGTATCTTTTTTTCTATAAATAAGATTTATCCCTTTATTTCCATCAATTAGAACATCACTCATCATATCATGCCCGTTTTGACAATACGCATTATACAGGACAACCTTCTCTTTATGCATACCATATTTATTTTCCGGTAAGTTTACAGCAATATCCACAGGAAAATTTATTTTTCCATCTTTAGTATATATTTTGCTCATTTGTCCCTCCTCTATAATAAGTATAATTCTTTTTATAAAAAACCAACATTTTTTTTATATTATATTAAAAAGGGATAGCAATTCGTATTTTTTTTTTATAAAGCCTGAAAATCAATTTGAAAAACAGTCCTGACTTAATAAGAATTTATTTATATATTAGCACTTTAGAATGCTAGAAGACCATCAAATGTTATCAAATATAACTCTCATTGTTGAAGTTCAGAAACATATTAGACTCTGACCCTCCAAAAAAACCCAAATGATATTTTATAAAATAAAACCAACATTTGTAGGAATGTGTGAAATTCGTAGAGTTTTCCAAAGGATTGTGAAAAACTTGGAAAGTTTTTCAAGTAAATGTTGGAATCGTGTTTTTAGATTTCAATATTTAAATCAATCCTGGCATTTCCACGAACCTTACTCTTTTACGTTTTTTAAAACAATAATATTAATAAATAGGAGTATTTAGGAATATGCATTTAATATTTACAAAGAATTTTACAAAAGGCTATAATAAATGTATGAGATATTTACAGGATATTGTAGGACATCCCAAAGAGTTTGAGATAAAGAGAAGGATTAAGGTAACTGAATTTTTTGATAAATATGGTCTTGCCGCTACCAGAGAAGCATTTGGAGTTGGTAGAGCAACTATTTATATATGAAAGAGGAAATTAAAAGAATCAGATGGAAAATTAAGCGGTTTAGCTTCAAAAAGTAGAACACCTAAAAATAAAAGAAAAAGGAAAGTAAACAGATTAATTAAAGAATTTATAATTAATTATAGATGGAAATATCATGGAGTTGGCAAAGAAGCAATAAAGCCTGCTTTAGATAAATATTGTAAAAACAATGATATTGAAAGTGTCTCTGAATCTACAATAGGTAGAGTTATAAAGGATTTAAAAGAATTAGGTATGTTAATAGATAATAATATTAAAATAACTGTTCATGGAGGAAGTGGGAACCTAATGTTTAAAAAGAAAAAGAGAATAAAGAAATTACAAAGAAAAGGTTACAAACCTAAAAAACCAGGAGATCTGGTGCAGATGGATTCAATAGCTATTTTTTTTGAAGGAGTGAAAAGATATTTAATTACTGGCATAGACCTATCTACAAAATTTGCCTTTGCTATGGCATTTACAAAATTAAATAGTAAAAAAAGTAAAATGTTTTTTGTCAATTTTTCTAAAGTTGCTCCGTTTAAAATTAAAAACATACAAACTGACAATGGAAAAGAGTTTGAAAAAGACTTTAAACAGTATATTAGAGGGCAACCTATTAATCATTTTTTTACTTATCCAAGGCGACCACAGAGTAATGGAGGGATTGAAAGGTTTAATAGAACTATAAAAGAACAGTTTATCTCTTGGGAAAAGGAGGACTTATTTGATGATATTGAGGAGTTTAATAAAAAATTAATGGAGTATCTAATTTGGTATAATACAAAAAAACCGCATAGGGCTATTAACAAATTAACTCCATTAAGGTATTATATGAATATGGTTATTAAAAATTCTTTTAAGTCTAATATGTGTGGCTGTCTCACAACTTAAAAAAATAAATACTAAATCTTAACTAAATCATAAACGAGATAGAAGCAGATTATAGCAAGTGTTTTTTATTACCACCATCAATTGAAAATTGGATACCCACAGATCATCCTTCCCGATTCATTAAAGAGTTCGTAGACAAATTAAACTTATGTGAATTAGAGTTCCAAGAACGAAAAAATCAAGAAGGACGGCCTAATTATTCAAATAAACTATTACTCAAGGTTTGGCTTTATGGATATTTTGAGAAGATCTATAGCACCCGAGAATTAGAAAAAGCCTGTAAAGACAGGATGGCGCTGATATGGTTAACTGGTATGAATTATCCAGACCATAATACTATTTGGAGATTTTTTAAGAAAAATAAAAGTTGTATAAAAAATGTGTTCAAGCAGACTGTTCATATAGCTATAAAAAACAATCTTGTAGGTTTTGCCTTGCAAGCAATTGATGGAACTAAAATATATGCTAATGCTTCTAAAGCAAATGCTATTTACAAAAAAGACCTCAAAAAATTGTTGTCAAAATTAGATAAGTCTCTAGATGAGATAGTATCTGAAATAGATAAATAAGAGCAAAAAGAATCATCTAAACCAATTTATAAACTTCCCCAAGAATTACAAAGCAGGGATAAACTGCAGAGTTTAATAGCAAATGGTTTAGAAAAGTATTCAAGAGAAGAGAAAAAGGAACTTAAAAAAAAAGTTTTTAAGAAAATAGAAGAGTTTGATGAAAAAAACCACTAGTGTCCTATAAAAAATCTCTATAATGAAATAAAGTTCTTTGTTTACAAGG
>CBDUZW010000006.1:0-121079 GCA_965371805.1 uncultured bacterium
TCACGTACCGTTCTAAGAGAGGCTGGGGTGAAAATCCCTGGTCGACTCACCAGTAATATTATTAATTTCGAACCTTATGTTAATATACTTTCTCAAGCAATATCGGGATTAAAAGAAAAGGGAGGATTTACTCTTGATGAACTTAAAGAGAAAATTGCTCCATTAATGAGTAATTATGATTCTGTCGAAGGAATGAGACAAAACTTAAATGCAGGAATGAGAAAACTATCTCAATTAGACAATCACGGAGTATGGGGAACTCAAGGTCAAAAAAGTGAAAGAAATATACCTGAAAGTACTAAGACTTGGACAAGTTATGTAAAACCTGCTTTTCAAACAGCTATAATTGTAGGAGGATCAGCTTTTCTTTTAAGATGTGGACCTAAGCCTATTGATAATGGAGGAACCACCGATCCTATTCTAGAACAGTTATCATCTACAGTTATTGCTAAAGGTGAACGATCAGGAGATAATATTAGTTCTGGAAAATCAAAAACTACTATTTCAAATGTGATCATTGGAGGCCAAACAGGTACAGTCGAAACTGAAAAAAACTTCGGCGAAATCGGATATCATGGAGAAGTAGGTCAAGGACAATCAAGAACAGGAACCGTTCTTGGTACAAGTGACGGCCACTTAGGAGCTTTAGTCGACCAAACATTTAGTGGACACACAGATATTGAACTTACACTTAGAAAATTAGATTTTGATTACTCTAACTTTATGAATCAAGTTGCTCAAAGTGGAGAAATCGAAGGAAGACTTGAACATGGAACTTATACAGTTAAATTTAGCAGCATTGATACAGAAGGCGGAAATAAATATTTAGATAAAGACAGAATTAAAAAAATTAAAGATACTTTTGATAAAATTTCTATAGCAACAGGAGGAAAAGTTAATTTTAATTATCAAGAAAATACACCTGTCGACCCAAACAAAGCACTTGATTCACATACTATAGCAGTATTTTATGATCCTATTAGCTCAGGAGTGTCAAATGCTTCCCAACCTGATAAAGGCAATATTACTGCATCAGCAATTCTGATTAATCCTCTGCATTCAAGCATTGCTCAATGCGAAGGCGAAACTTTAGATGCTACTATCAGAGGAGAACAAAATTTTGCTAATAATATATCTGATGCATACAATATTATTAATTTTTGTTTAGATAGAAATATAGGAGATAAATTTTTTTCTGAAGGATATGAAAAAAGAAACTCTTCAACAACAAGTTCCTCTTCGACTTCAATGGCAGGTACACAAAGAGAAAATCCTAATTACTTAGGAGGATCAAAAGGAATTATGCCTGGTTCAAAAGGATTAAATCCTGGAGACAAAGATTATACTCAAAGAGAAGGTAATCCTAAAACACATCTAAAAAAATGAGAAAATAAAAATATTTTTTTAAATTTTTACTATGCTTAGAAAATTTATTCTAAGCATATTATTCTTAATATACTACTATATCTGTATAAGTATACCAATTATCAGGATCATTAACATATCCAAATAAATCAAAAGGCCCACAACATGCTTGAGGATCCGTAGTTTTAAATATACAATTTGAATGAGTCCACCAACTAGCAGTCATAGGTCTATAAGGACATGAATTTGGAAGAAAACATGGCTCGTTAGGTTCACAAGCACATTCTCCTCCTGCACATCTCCACTCACTTCCAATATCACAACATTCCCCATTTGGCCCAGCAACATACTCAGTTGCAGGATTACAAGAACCATCCTCACATTTACCATCACGACAAACAGCAGCTCCAACGCAATCACTCTCAGTAATACATGCGGTTAGACATGCTCCGCCAACGCACTTTAACCTATTTGGACATTCTATATCTACCCACATTGTTTGGTCAGGATTAGCACTAATTCCATCAATAAAATATTTTCTAACTATAGAATCCGAACCAGAAATACACTTATCAGGATTAGTTGTTGATGTTTCATCATTTCTAACATGTCCTGATGTACTTAAACAAACACCACTAAAACTTCCTCCACTACAAAATAAGTTATTATTATATTCTACTTCTGGACCATTAAAAGTTTCTTTTCTAAAAGAATCACTATCTAAACAATATGAACAATCGGTACCACCGCCACCAGTACAAACTCCATCAATAGTGCCTGGTATGAATCCTACAGAGGTAGCTAAAAATGGATAAATTTCATGTTTACCAACATAATAAATATTTCCTCCTGGACAAGCACCTGCACTACTGGTAGGGTTAGGTTCACAAACACCATCTTCACGGAAAGGTAATAACTCTCCTTTATCAACACTACCATCATCTAAAATATAACAATAAAAATTATCCTCACAATCAGCATCACTCATACAAATAGTACCTGAACTATCAGTAGCGCATATACCATCTGAACAAATTTCGCCAGTAACACAACTTCCGCAAGCATTAGGACCTAAATCACAAGTATTTAGACTAGCACCACATTCACGACTGTCAGGACAATAAGGAACACAAGTACGATCGCAAGCACCACCCCCATTACAAGCTTTTACTTCAGTTCCGATTGTACAAGTAGTTCCTAAATCAGCATACACTTCAACACATTGTGCGCTTCCAGATACAACTGCACAAGTACTTGAATCAATACAATCATTATTAAGAGCATCAGCTGCACAATTATCAGTTACCCAATTATTATTCTCACAAGTTAAAAGATTACCATTTGAACATTTAGGATCATCATCACGAGTACAAGCAACGCACTCAAGACCTTTTTCACCAAAATTATCTGGATCAAATGTTAAGTCACAAGTTTCTCCACCAGTACAAGATAATCCTGAAACATAACTAGAACTTCCATCACAAAAAGTTATAGTACCACTCCAACCACAAGTCTCACCAGCCGCAGCAGCATCATAATCAGGATAACAATTCTCACAACTAGTTGAAACACACCGCGTATCTCCAAGACAAGCACATTGTACAGGATCATCCCTACAATTCTCATAACCTGCATTACATTCAGGATCACTAGCAGAATCAATACACTTATCATTTATACAATCATAAGGATAAACACATCGTTCACCACCAGAACAATCCCCTCCTGAACCTACTAAAGTTATACAATCCCGTAAGTCCTCATCACAATACTCTTTAGGACCACAAAGTCCCCCGCAAACATCGCAAGCGGGAAAACCATCTTCGCCACAACGAACAATAGCTGCAGAAACACTAAAAGAAGATAAAATAAACATTGACATTAATACAATAAAGATAATAGGAATTTTTAATTTCATAATTACACCTCAGCAATAATTCTTGCCACTAAAAAAATAATATTTATTTAAATATATTATATAATTGAAATAGGTGACAGGCCAGATTTTTTCAATAAATTAACCAATAAACTTTCTTCAACTAATTTTTATTTAACTTGACAACTTTTTGCTTTTTTATTACACTTCATTTATGGAGAAACAGGATATAAGGTGGATTCAGAGATTTGATAATTTTAATAAGAATGAATAAAGGTGCCAGGCCACTTTTTTTATAATTCATAAAATTATATAGAAAATTTTTGAAAATTTTAGTTTTTTGTGTTTAAATAACAAATGAAAAAAAGTACTATATACTTTATAATTATATTATTAATATTTTCACTTCAATTAAAGCCTGACACTTATTTAGGAAAACTTCCTGAATTATTAAAACCTGGCCAAATTGTTTTATCCGATGAATTAATTTATATAACGGATTTCGCTGATGGTAGATCTATATATATTTATGAAAGAAAGAATTTAAAGTTCTTTAAAAAATTTGGTAAAGAAGGACAGGGACCTGAAGAATTTCCGAAAACTCTTAGTATAAAATATTACAAAAAAAAAATATTTGTTTCAGCATTTGGTAAATATTTATGGTTTGATGAAAAGGGGAATTTTATAAAAGAAAACAGAAAAAATATTTCACAAATTTTTTTATATCCCATTCATTCCGGTTATGTATGTAGTGAGTATAAGTTTTTTTATAACAAGAATTATATTGGTGACGAACTTGAAGTGAATCTTTATGACACTAATTTAAAAAGCAAAAAAACATTGTTAAAAAAAAAAAGCAAATTTAGCCAGAATGAGAAAACTCTTACTGTTTTTCCAAAAGGTACTTTTGTTGAAGTTGATAATGATATTATTTACATTGGAACTCCTAGTAATAAGAAAGGTTTAGTTTTTGATCTTTATAATTATAAAGGTAATCAAATCGAAACTCTTAATATACAATATAAAAAAGTACAAATTCCCAATAGTTATAAAACGTCATTATTAGAGTCCTCAAAAAAAAACCTGAAGGGCATATTTAAACAATTTTCAAAAGATAAAAAATATTCATTCCCCGAATATTTCCCGCCATTTCGCTTTTATAAAGTTGATAATAGTTTCATTTATATTTTTAGAGATATACCGAACTTTAATTATTATCAATTAATGGTAATTGATACAAAAGGATTAATAAAAAACAAACTATTAATAAATAAAAGTATAAAAAAATATTATATTTTTCATGGGAATCTTTATTACTTAGCTGAAAATGAAGACACAGAAGAGTGGCAGCTTTATTCCAAAAAGTTATTATAGATATAAAACATAAAGAATCAAGGGACTCTGAGTTATAACACAATCCACAGTGAGTTAAATTCAGATTGGTAAAAATTCTGGTTATCAATTATAATTATAAATTCTAAAATAAAAAAGGTATATATGAAAATCAAAATTGTTTTATTCCTAGTATTCATCGCAGTAAGTTATTTAGATATTATTTTCAAATATATTTAGAAATAAATGAGAAGGCACCAGAGTCATTAGATAAATTACTGGAGAAATATAGTGATTATACAATTTAATAAATTTAAGATTGTTTTATTTTTTTTAACAATATGCAATGTGTTACTATTTCCGAGTCACTTTATTTTTGAAAAAAAAATTGAAATCAATGAGATTTCACTGTTTTCAAAAATCAAATTTCATGATAAAAAAATATTTGCAATTTCAGAATTTTCCATATTTATTCTAGATAAAAGTGGAAAAATTATTAACAAATTTGGGCAAAAAGGAAAAGGTCCAGGAGATTTTGAACATCTTATAGATTTTTCTTTACATAAAGACAAAATATATGCAGCTGATCGAAATGGAAAAGTTATTAAGTATGATCTAAATGGTAAATTCCTGGATGAATATAGTATAGGAAAAAATTTAGTAAATGGTATATATAAATTAGAAAATGAATTATTTTTTTACTATAATAAGTGGGTTGTTAATAAAAACAAAAAAAAGAAAGAAGCTTCCCAAGTAATAAATTTTGCTACCAAACAAAAAACACTCTTTTCGATTAAAGATGATTCTAAAATTAATGCTTATCATCCGAAATCAAAAGGTAATTATATGTTTCCATGGTTTCCAAATCCTTTTTCTAATAGACCAGTTGTTTTAAAACTAAAAGATAATAAAATAGGGGTATTTCTAACAAAAAAAAATTACTTTTATATATATGATAAAAATAATTTAAAAAAAACTTCATTTGATTTTAATTTAAAGGAAATAATTATTACCGATAAAGATAAGGAATTATTTTTTAAAACTTGTGAATTACATAGTCATAAAGTTTTTCATCCCAAAACGAAAAAATCAGTTATTTTTCCAAGAAGAAAAGAATACTTTTTGGGTGTGATAAATTGGGATGATTCAGTTGCTCTTTTATTAGAGGATCGATTTCTTGTAGTATCAAATGAAGGAAAACTATTAAGAGTAATATTTTATCCTGAAGGTAAAAAATATATAAATTTTACTGAATATAATGGAAAACCAGAGGATATTTTTATTAAAAATAAAGATCGTTTATATTTACTAAATGAAGAAAATGAGATAGAAATATTCAAATTTATAGTTAAATAAATAATTATTTAAAGGTTTTGAAAATAGAGTTGTTGTGCCACCAATGAAACACAATTACCATTGAACTAAACCGCTTCGCGGTAGACTAAACCCAGTTATTTTTTATTCCTTAAATTAATCCTTGAAGAATTTTCCTTTTTAAATTACCAATTCAATATAAAAAGGAGGGTTTCATGACTTATTTAAGAAAAAAAATGATTGAGGATATGCAGCTTCATGGATTGACTAAAAGTACGCAGAACTCTTATTTAATTACTGTAAAGAAATTATCAAAATACTACAATGCTTCACCAGATAAACTTAATCAAAATGATATTCGCAAATTTTTTCTATATCTTGTAAATGAAAAAAAGCTATCAAGAAGTACAATTACTTTATATTTATGTGGTATTAAGTTTCTTTATGAAAAAACACTTGGTAAAGATTGGATGGAGTTTAAAATAATAAAGCCCAAAAAGAGGAAGAAACTTCCAGTAATATTATCTATCTCAGAAGTAAAAAAGATTTTAGATAAAATAAAGATTCCTTCACATAAGATGTGTCTTACCATGATTTATTCTTGTGGATTAAGAGTAACTGAAGGTTCTAGATTAAATGTTTCTGATATAGATAGCCAAAGAATGATGGTGAAAATTACTAATAGTAAGAATGGGAAAGACAGGCTGGTACCACTACCATTAAAGACATACATTCTTCTCAAAAAGTATTGGAGAAAACACAAACCGTATCCATGGCTTTTCCCAAGTAGAGTAAAAAAAATAGTCTCCCGGGTCACGTTACATAATATTTTTAAGGAAGCTTTAAGGGAAAGTGGTATTAAAAAAGAAGTTTCTATTCATAATCTACGCCATTCATTTGCTACTCATTTAATGGAAAATGGGGTTAGTATCAGAGCAATTCAAGAGATACTAGGACATTCAAGCCCTAGAACTACTTTTGTTTATACACAACTGACAAACAGGATTGCTCAACATATGAAATTAGCAATTAATAAAATTATTGATCAGATTTAAAAAATAATTTGAAGTAATGGTTGAACTTTCTGATATATTCAGTAAATACAGATCTGAATATTTTATTAAATTCGGTTCTCGAATGTTACCTAGCCATATAAGAGCATTCAACGATATTATAGAATGTAGAACAGAGAATATGGGAGGACATATTGAGCAGTGTGATAGTTGTGATCACAGAGAGTATGTATATCATTCCTGCTGCAATCGTAGCTGTCCCAAGTGTCATGGATTTAAATCTCAGAACTGGTTTGAGAAAAGAAAAGCAGAGTTATTGCCCGTAAATTATTTCCATATTATTTTTACATTACCGAGTCAGTTACGGTACATCACCAGATCTAATCAGAAAATATTGGATATTTTAATGAAAGCATCATCCTATTCTTTGCAAAAGCTGGCACTTGATCCAAAATATCTGGGTGGAAAAATCTCTATTTTATCCGTTTTACATACCTGGACCAGAACAATGGTTTATCATCCACATGCTCATTGTTTGGTTCCAGGAGGTGGTGTTTCGAGTGATAATAAATATTGGATTGAATCAAAAACAAAGTTTTTTCTTCCAGTCAGAGTATTATCAAGAATATTCAGAGGCCGATTTATTGAGTTATTGAAAAAAGAGCTCCCCCAAATAATACTACCTAAAAGTATATGGAAAAAAGAATGGGTTGTTTATAGTAAATCTGGTATTTATGGAACAGAAAAAATTCTTGAATATTTATCTAGATATATATGTAAAATAGCAATTACTAATAATAGAATTATTTCTGAAAAGAATGGTTTTGTCACTTTCAAATACAGAGACTCCAAAGATAATAAATGGAAATTTATGACACTTGATGCAATCGAGTTTATAAGACGATATCTTCAGCATGTTCTTCATAAAGGATTTCATAAAATAAGGTATTATGGCCTATTTAGTCCGGTTAATAAAAAATCTTTAAAAAAGATAAAAAAATATTTTGATATTATGAATAAAAACAAAAACTCTGAATTAAGCGAGCCTGCCTCAAATTCCAAAGATGATAATATAAAAGAACCAGAGAATCATAATTGCACAGAATGTATGAATGGCTGTATGATAATTATTAAAAGAATACCTCGATTAAAAAAATATAATAATGGGAGGGCTCCCCCATGTTAATTATTTATTTGATAATTCCATCAACTTTACATTTATATATCCATTTTTTATTGAATAATATAGGGACACATTTATTGTTTTTTTCTTATTTATATCATTTTAAGAAGAATTATCTAATAAAAACAGAAATATTCATAAATAAAAGAAGATCTTTCATTAATATTTTAATATTCATTAAAAAAAAAATAAATAAATTATTCAAGAATCAATCAAATCTATATTAAAAATACAAAGGAAATTAAAAAGCGGATTTAATTCAATAGAGCATTTGCGTTGGCAAGCAACACAAAAACTCTTATTCAATAAGTTACATTCGTTTTCAAAATCCGCATCTGTCATCTTTATTAAATCTATTAAAAAATTAACAGTTTTTGAGGTTGAGATTCGTAAGAAATAAAGGGTTCCAATAAACATTTAGGGGAATTTTCCCTAAATGTTTAATACGACCCTTCATTAGAGTGATTACTATGATTTATTCTAAATACTTTTTTTTGTAAATATTTTATAGAGTACCGGTACAACTATTAGTGTAAGGAATGTTGATGAAATTAATCCGCCGATAATGGTCCAGCCCATCGGTCCCCAGAGAGCTCCGCCCTGAAGAGTAAGAGGTAGGAGACCTCCGATAGTCGTCAGGGTGGTCAGGATTATAGGTGTAAATCTTGTTTCACCTGCCTCTATGATCGCAGAGATCAGACTCTTTCCTTCACTGATTAGTTGATTGGTGTAATCTACAAGTATAATTGAATTATTAATTACAATACCGACTAAACTAGTTAATCCAATAAATGCTGTAAATGAAAAAGTATATCCTGTTATAAATAGAGAGAGGATTGATCCAATTATCGCAAGTGGCAATGCTGCAAAAACAATCATTGGTTGCATAAATGATTTGAACTGCAGTATTAGAATTGCGAGGATCGCAACAATTGCGATAAGAACCGCTTTTCCCATTCCGCCGAAAGATTCCTCTTGTTTTTCTTTTTCACCGCCTATATGAAATGTATATCCTGATGGCCATCGATAGGTTTTCAGCTTTTTTTCAATCTGGCCAGTAAGCTTATTTACTGAATAATCAGGTAGTACAGCTGCAGTGATTGAAACGCTTCTCTCAAGATTATACCTGCTGATCAGGATTGCACTGTTTTTAAACTTAATTTCCGCAATCTGACTGAGTGGAATAACTGCTCCTTTTATAGAATTTATATATATACTGTCAAATGTTCTAATTGATGGCTTCAGATCCTTAGAATTATTATTTTTATAATCTGCCTGGACTACTATATTATAATCTTTACCTTCCTTGTCTCTGAAATTTGAGATTTTAATCCCTGCAATGTTCATTCTTATTGCTTTATCTATGTCTATCAGGGATACTCCGAATAATGCTGCTTTCTCTTTGTCTATTCTGATCTCAAGATCATTTTTTGTTGTGGACAATGGGTTGTTTATATTAATCAGCCCTTCAGTTTTTTTAAATATTTTTTCAATGTCTATAGCAATGTTTTTTAGAATTTTATTTTTCTTCCCAAGTATTTTAATCTCGACAGGTGCTTCAAAAGGGGGACCTTGCTCTAATTCTTTTACTTCAATTTTAGCTCCGGGAATGTTTTTTAGTGATTTTCTAAGATCTTTAATAAATGTTCCCATCTTTAATTTTCCTATCTCTTTCAATTTTACAAATATTTGTGCAAAATTAGGTTTACCCTGTTTTTCAATTATATTATAGTAGATCTGGGGATTACTTCTCCCTACATTGGACGCAATGCTGATTACCTCTTTTTTGGACAATAATATTTCCTCAACCTGTTTGCTTATTCTGTCAGTAGTATAAATATTAGTTCCCTCAGGAGTTTTTATGTCAACAAAAAATTCATATTTATCTGCTTTTGGGAAAAAACTAACACCAACAACAGGAAATAGAGCGAGTGACGCTACCAGAAGTATTAGAGAAATAGCAATGATGGATTTTGGGTTATTTATTGCTTTTTGCAGCCATTTACTATAGTGATTTGCAATAAATGATTTTAGCACTTTACGACTTCTACTCTCTTTTTTTTCTTTAGTCAGTATTTTGGATGAAAGGTATGGTGTAAGGGTTAATGCAATAAAAAGTGATGCTGACAGGGTATATATAACCGTGATGGGCATGCTTCTGATAAAGTCGCCTGAGACATCCTGCATCATTGCTATTGGCAGAAAAGCAAGAATTGTAGTCGCTGTTGCTGAAACGATTGCCCAGCTTATTTGTCTGCTTCCTTTTATTGCTGCATTCAGTCTTGATTCTCCCATCCGGAGAAATCTGGTTATGTTCTCTATTACAACTATCGCATTGTCAACAAGCAGCCCGAGCGTAATAACAAGACCGGCTATTGACATTTGCTCTATACCATAACCGCTGAGATCAACAAATCCAAGAGCAATGAAAATTGATATTGGAATGGCGGCCATTACAATAAATGAACCCTTAAATCCAATTACAAGAAAAATCACTAATCCAACAAGCACTATTCCCTGAAGCATATTATAAAAAAAACTGGAAAGTTTTTTATCAACTCCGATTGACTGGTCATATACCCAGGATAATTGTACGTCATCCGGTAGAGCTTCATTAAAAACAGGAATCTTTTTTTTAACTTCATCCATAATTTTAAAAATATTTGTACCCTTTTTTTGATTGGCAGTTACGAAAACTGCTCTGTTTTTATTAAATCTTGCTATATGGTCTTCATCTTCATAGTCCATATGAATATCTGCGATATTTTTTAAGTATGTTACCTTAGTGCCATCTGAATGTATAATGCTGTTTTTTATCTCTTCCAGGGAGTTATAAAAGCCACTGGTTATAATATTAAACTTCTTACCTCCAGAGTTGATGCTCCCTCCCGGGATATTAATGTTTTCACTTTTAAGGATATTTAATATTCGATCAAGAGGAATTCCAAGCCGGCTTAATTTCTCTGTGTCTATCGATACCTTTACTATCTGGTCCGGATATCCCCATGTATTTACCTTTCTAATTCCTTTTATTTTTTCCAGACTTTTTTTTAGATTTTCCGCGTTTCTTTCCAGTTCTTTATAGGTGGCAGTTTCAGATGTGAGTGCGATCTGTAGAAAATTAGAGTCTTCAATTGTCCATTTCTTTATAATTAATTTTTGGAGATCTGTGGGGAGATTGCTTTTTATGCTATTGATCTTTTCGTTTACATCTGAGAACTTTTCATCAGGATCGCTGCCGGCTAGAAATTCAACCTGGATTATTGCAAGTCCGTCCTGAGATTTTGAGTTTATTTTCTTTAGGTCATCCAACTCATTTACTGCTTCCTCAATTGGGATTGTTACCATTTTTTCCATATCCAACGGGTCTGCTCCCGGATAGATTACAATTATACTTGTGCCGGGTTTCCCAACCGGAGGATTTTCTGATCGCGGCATGGTTAGTAGGGAAATTATTCCTGAGGCAACAAGCAGGATAACTATGATTATTGTAAATTGGTAGTTTTTTATTGCAAGTTTTGGTAAATTCATTTTATTGCTCCTTACTATTTCATTACCTTAACTTTGCTTCCATGCACAAGGTAGGGTGCACCCTCAGAGACTATACTTGCAGGAATTGGCTTCTCAAATATTACGGCTACTTTGTCTTTAAACAGGTGCTTTATTTTTACTGGAATTTTTTTAGCTTTATTATTGTCAATGTAAAAAACATAACCTGTATTCCCATCACTATTACTTAAACAATCATAGGGTATAAGTGAATAGTTGTTTTTAATTGAAGGGTAAATATCAACAGACGCAATAAATCCAGTCACAAACCTTACTCCTTCATCAGCAATTTTTATCTTTAATTCATAGGTGCCACTTGCCGGGTCGAGTCTATCTGAAATTTCATAAACATAGCCTGAAAATGTTTTGTTATATGCTGATAGCTTTATCATAGCCTTATCATTAATTTTTATCTTCAAAAGGTCTCTTTCGGAAACTCCGGTTTTTATTATCCAGTCATTCTTAGTTGAGCCAAATAAAAAAACTGGATATCCGGCTGCGGTAATCTCATTTTCTTCAGCGAATTTTTTTAATATTTTTCCTTTTTCAGGTGCTTTTATTCTTGAATGAGACAAATTGAATTTTGCGATTTCAAAGTTAGAAGAGGCAATCTCAAATGCGGTTTTTACATTTTGTTTTTGCTCAATAGTTGCAGCATTATCTTTAAATAAATTTGTCACTCTTTCTAAATCTCTTTTTGCTTTGATTAGTCCATTTTTAGCCTTATTATAATAAGCCTTGATCTCTGAAAGATCTAACTCTGCAATAAGAGTGCCTTTTTTAACAAGATCACCCTCATTTACATATAATTTTTTTATAAGTCCCCCGGTTTTAAATGAGAGTTTTATAGTCGACTCTGGAAATAATCTTCCGCTGGAATGAATAGGGATAGAGATATCTTTTGATATAATTGGAACAAGTTTCACGGGTATTGATTTTTCTATTACTTCCGTTTTTTTTATTGAGTTACAGGCTATATATCCAATGATTGATATTGATATAATTATTATGATTGCTTTTTTCATTTTTATTTATCTCCTTTTAATGAAACGATTTTTTCAAGTTCACTTTTGCTGATATGAAGATCATATAGAGTCATTGTATGTTTGATCTTTGCATCTGTATAGTTCTTTCTTGATTGAATAAATTCTATCTGGGGAATCATGCCTTGTTTGTATTTTTTGGATACGATATCATATCCTTTTTTTCTTGTTTCCAGTAAATCAATGTCGGCTTCAAATGTTTTTTTTGTTTCAAAATAATTGTAATAGGCCTTTTTTACTTCCAATGATATCTGTTTTTTAACTTCCTCTTCTCTTTTTTGTAAAATCATTTTATCCAGTAAAGCCTGTTTTCTTCTGGAACTGTCCTTGCCGCCATTAAAAATATTCCAGGAAAACACAAGTGAGCCGATCCAGTAATCTGAGTCCTTTGAGATCCTGTAATTTTCACCCTGAATTCCATAATCAAATACTGCTGTGATAGTTGGCAGTATAGAAGATCTATGTATTTTAATGGACTGTTCCTTAATTGAGATAGCATGTTTAAATTTTTTAATCTCACCTCTTTTTTTATAGGCAGCATATATCAAATCCTCTATTTTTTTTTCAGAATAAGTGGGAGTGGATATTATGTTATCAATAAGAATATTCTTGTCCATTGGTTGATTTAGTAAAAAATTGAAATATGATGCGGACAGAATGATGTTTTTTTCTGCACTATACAATTCTTTCTTTAAGCTGCTTAACTCTGCTCTAGATCTTAAAAGGACCTCTTCAGTTACTTTTCCATTTCTAAATAATGATTCACTAAATGTAATATTATTATTTAGTAAGAGTTCTGTCTCTAATAGAAGCTCTTTTACTTTTAGCGTTTTTAAATAGATAAAGTATGCTCTTTTTATTTCAAATTTCAGCTCTTCTTTATAGATGTCAACAGAGATTGTTTTTAAATCTACAAATTCTTTTTTAATTTTTTTATTATAATATAATGAGGCAACAAAAACAGGTTGAATAATTCTAAGTTTAGTCTCCTGTTCTGTCTTCCTGAGAAATGGTATTGATTGGTTCTCAACATTACCGGGGAAATAGGGAGTTTGCGATTGAGCAAGCAATAATTGATTTAAAGTTTGATGCACAGGGTTTATAAGATCCCCGATTGGCATGTCTATCGTTCTACCACCTCCTGCTTTTGAATACCGGGCTTCAATTGAGATAGATGGAAGAAACATACTTTTTGCTTCTCTTAAAATTTCGATACTTTTCTCTAATTCAATATTTTTCTGCTGAAGGGCAAGATTATTTTTAATACCCTGTTTGATATAAGAACGCAATATTTTTGATTCTCCAGCAATAGTTGGCAGGAGTGTAAATAGGAAAATTATAATTAAGAAGTATTTGGATTTATTAATCATTTTTATCTCCATTATTTCTTAAATACATTCCTATCACTTCAAGAGAATAGTTCATGATCGACTCTTTATCCACACCTGAAATGTGCTTCAGAAGATCACCCTTCATCTGAATTAAATTCATAATTCCTGAAGAGTGAGCCCACAAGACCATTGAGAGTTTTACCGGATCCAGTTCAGAATTAATTGAACCATCTGTAATCCCTTCAGCGATAATGCCTTGCATAATGCCAAAAATTCTATTTCCATCTGTATTGCATGCCATTAGATTTGGATTTTCTTCAAGGGTTGTACAATCAATACCCGTTTTCTCATGATGAAGCATTGCTAATGCATAGTCAGAAAATTCCTCAGCAAACCTGTAATATTCTCTTCCAAGGTCCTCCATTCTCTCAAGCCCGCTTTTTCTGTTTTCAGATACTTTTTGAAACATTTCAAGTAATATAGTTAATCCCCTGTGAACTATGCCGTGATACAATTCATCCTTGTTTTTAAAATAAAGATAAAGTGTCCCCTTGCTGAGTTCAGCTCTGGATGCAACCTCATCCATAGATGAGTTGTCGACTCCCTTGTTGAAGAAAATCTCTTCAGCAGCATCAAGAATTGACTCTCTCCTTATCTGCTTCTCTCTCTCACGTCTTTCATTAATACCCATAACTACCTCCACTGAACTGTCTTGTAAAAAATAACTGTAGTCGAAAAACTGACTAGCGGTCATTCAATATGCTATAGTATAGTGGTTTTTTGATTTTGTCAACAAAAAAATGAAATAAAACAAATCAGGAGTCTGAATTACTGAAACTGATTATTGAATCTATATAAATATTCTGCTATTTAGAAATATTAAGAAACTCTTTGATCTTTTTTTTAATTTGGTCTCTAATCTGGAGAGTTTGCTTTAATTTATCATCATTATTACCGGAAAGAGACGAAGGATCTTTAAAACCCCAATGAAGCCGTTTTTGCTGCCCCGGGAAATAGGGACATTTTTCTGCGGATGTTTCGTCACAGACAGTTATGACATAATCAAATTTTATATCTCCATCAATAAATTCAATAACCGATTTTGTTCTGTTTTTTGAAATATCAATCCCATCCAGATTCATCACCTCTACAACAAGAGGGTTAAGGTTTCCCGGCTCCAAACCTGCACTGAAAGTTTTAAATCTATCACCGGCAAAATACTTCAAATAGGCTTCTGCAATCTGACTTCTTGCAGAGTTATGGATACAAACAAAAATTATATTTTTCAATATGATTTCTCATTAGATTCAGGAAACCAGTGCTTTGTTTTATTGGCAAATTTTACCAGGGTAAGCATTACCGGGACCTCAACAAGTACACCTACAATAGTTGCAAGCGCAACTGGAGATGTTGGACCAAATAGTGCGATTGCCACTGCTACAGAAAGTTCAAAGAAATTTGATGCACCGATCATTCCGGATGGTGCCGCAATACAATGAGGAACTTTCAGTTTTTTGCTGGTTAGATAGGCTATAAAGAATATGAGAACAGTTTGAATCGTGAGTGGTATGGCTATCAATAATATATGTAGTGTATTATTCAAAATTATATTGCCCTGATATGAAAATATTATTATCAATGTCAGTAATAATCCACCTATTGTAATATTGTTAAATTTTTTTATAAAGGTTTTATTAAAATATTCTAATCCTTTTTTTTTTATTACCATAGCTCTTGTAAAAATTCCACCTGCAAGCGGAATAACAACAAAAAGTATAACAGACAGCAGAAGTGTATTCCATGGTATTGAAATGCCGCTGATTCCAAGTAATAATGCAACGATTGGTGTAAATGCCACTAGTATTATCAGATCATTTGTTGCGACTTGAATAACGGTATATGCAGGGTTTCCTTTTGTAAGATGACTCCATACAAAAACCATTGCAGTACATGGAGCAGCACCCAGGAGAATTGCCCCGGCAAGATAATCCCTTGCCAGATCAGCAGGGATCAATGATTTGAAAATGACAAAGAAGAAAAAATAAGCAATCAGATACATTGTAAATGGTTTTATAAGCCAGTTAACTATCCATGTAATAATAAGACCTTTAGGGTTTTTACTGACATTTTTTACACTGATAAAATCAACTTTCATCATCATTGGGAAGATCATGAGCCATATCAAGACTGCAATTGGAATTGAGACCTGAGCATATTCGAATTTACTGAGAAATTCTGGAATGGCAGAGGCATATTTTCCAATCATTACGCCTATTACCATACATAAAAATACCCAGACTGTCAGGTATCTTTCAAAAAAACTAATTCCTGTTTCCCGCTTCTTCATAAAATAATTATATGGGATTCCTATCTATTGTCAAGACACCGAATTGACTCATAAAAAAACACTTAAAAGCACTTCCGGTTTCGTCATAAAAAAAACACATTATAATCCTATCAGATATTTCATTGTATAATACTCCTTTTTTTTTATTACTACGTTTATAACGTTTTGCATATTCTCTTCTTACTGACTGCTTCTTACGCATTTTTAACCCCATTTAAAAAGACTTTTTTTTAACTTCTTTTTTCATAGTGTTTTTTTTTGAGGCAACACGTAGTTGACAACATTATTTATATTTGTTAACATTAATTTCAAAGAATATATTATAAAAAAATGAAAAATCTGCCAAAATCACTATTAATAGTTTTTTTTTTTTTACTACCAATTTTAATCCTTTCTTCCATTTTTAATTCTGGATATAATAATCTTGAACCGTTATATAAAGTAAAACTTGAAAAGTTTTTAAAAATAAAAGATAATATTGACATAGTCTTTATTGGAACCAGTATAACCTGGAGACATATGATTACCTGGATATTTGACAAAGAAATCAGAAAATCTAATTTGCACTATAATTCCTATAATTTTGGTATTCCAAATATGAAATATGGTGAAGTGTTATACCTTTTAAAAGAAATTCGAAAGTTAAAACCAAAGAGATTACAATTTATTATTATGGAAACCGGCATTGATCAAAATAGTCTTGCAATAAAACTTCATAATACTCGAAAATTTGTGTTTTGGCACGATTTTGGCAATACAATAAAAGCATTGATGATCGAAAATGAATATAATAAAAATCTAGGACGAAAAATTAAATTTTTTTATTATCACTTACGTGCTTTTTATTTAAACCTTGCTACTAAAGGTAATGGATTTTATGCACTTAATTATTTATATAAATTTAAGAAAAAACAAATTAATTTGTATTCAATGTATAACAAGAAAATAAAAAATGGTACTCTCAGCCTTGATAAAGAGTATGGATTAAAAAGTAAAAGACACCAATGGTTCTTAAAAAGAATTAAAAATTTTTCAAAAAGCATGGATAAAATCAGAAAATCAAAAACGAAAAAAAATAATATCTACAATTCTCGACAATACTTATATGATCATTTAATTCAATGGTCAAAAGAAATGAACGTAGAACTACTTTTTGCTTCAATTTTTTTAGGAAATCTGGATTATTCAGTAACAACTATGAAAAAAAAATACCCTGTATTACAACTAAGTAATCCAAAGAAATACCCTTCACTTTATAAAACAAACCGCTGGTTTGATTTTACTCATTTAAACATCAAGGGGGCAACTGAAGCTTCTCGTTATTTAGCAAAGCTTTTTGTCCAGTTTATATCAAAAAAGAATAAAATAAATCGAATAGATTCAAAAAGCAAGGAGTTAAGTAATTGATTTTTACTGAATTCAGGTTTTTAATTTTTTTTATAGCCATTTTTTTACTTTACTGGACACTTAAGAGTAATAAATCCAGGAAAATATGGTTGTTACTGGCCAGTTATTTTTTTTATGGTTCATGGGATGAACGTTTTCTCATATTAATAATAATTTCAACCATAGCTGATTATATAGCAGGCGCACAGATACACCGGCACAAAAAACCTATATACAGACGTTATTGGCTCATTTGCAGTCTTGTAATCAACCTCGGACTTTTAGCTGTTTTTAAATACTTTAATTTTTTTTTAGAATCTATGACACAGTTTATACATTTTCTTGGATTCCAAGCAAATGTATCCACTTTAAAAATCATATTACCTGTGGGAATTAGTTTCTATACTTTTCAGAGCTTAAGCTATTCATTAGATATTTATTTTAAACGTTTGAAGCCAAGTAAATCAATTCTTGATTTTTCTCTATTTGTCGCCTTTTTTCCTCAACTTGTAGCTGGTCCAATTGTTCGTGCAAAAGACTTTCTACCTCAATTAAATAGTTTAAGAATGTTTAAGGATATTAAAACTCGCAAGTATTTTTTAATGTTTTTAAATGGTTTTTTTAAAAAAGTTGTTGTAGCTGATAATATTGCATATTTTTCAGATCAATTATTTAAAAACCCTGATGAATTTACGACTTTCGCTACAATATTGGGAGTAATTTCATATTCAATTCAGATATATTGCGATTTTTCAGGATATTCAGATATGGCTATTGCTACTGCCGGATTGTTAGGATATGAATTACCTATTAATTTCAATTTTCCATACCTCGCTTCCAACATTGGCTCTTTTTGGAAAAGATGGCATATATCCCTTTCTACATGGATTATGGACTATCTTTTTTTGCCAATAACATATTCTATTTCCCGAAGGATAAGTAGTCCAAAAATCATGTATATCGCTGCCGATGTTTGGGCTTATGGTGTTGGTATTTTGCTTTCTATGCTTCTTTGTGGTTTATGGCATGGTTCTGCCTGGACTTTTGTTATTTGGGGTGGTCTACATGGAGTTGCCCTGCTAATTCATCGATTATGGTCCAGGAAGGTAAAAAAGAAAATATTTAAGAGAATTATGAATATTATTGGAATACCACTTACTTTCTACTTTGTTAGTGCTACCTGGATTATCTTTCGTAGTCCTGATTCTAATACTGCTTTTTCACTATTAAAATCATATCTGACTTTTGACAGTATTGGAAACAAAAACTTTCCATTTTATCTTCTCTTGTTTATTATTATATTGCTTTTATCTCATTCTTTTACAAGCTTTTTTTCTCTTGAAAAAATAGTGAACAAAATGCCTGTTTATTTATTTTCTTTTTTAAGTGGAGTTCTTTTTTTCTTTATTAATTATTTTTCTCAATATACATACAAACCATTTATTTATTTTCAATTTTAAAAATCTAGAAAAAAAGGTAATTATTTATCACCGGGATATCCAAGAGATTTTAATATTTTCTCAAGTTTTTTATCTATTTTCATATCATTTTTGTTTTTTATAAAATACATTTTGTTGATCTGATTTAAATATAATTATACTATAAACTTTAGTTTTTTAAAAAAAAAGTGTCTTCCTGATAATAAGTAATATCAACATAATCAATATTTATATTGGTATCTCTATTCTTACTTTGCTGATCAGTTGTTTTTAGCCTGAGCTCATTTTTTTTTGTTGAAGGTATATGGGTATAAATAGTAGAACTTTTAAATAGACCTGATCCAGCTTTATCCCTTTTGCGAAAAATTATTTATAATTTTTTTAGTGCCAGGCAAGAAGTTGAAAAAATTGTTTTTTTATAACATACTTACTTTAGAGAGAGATGAGAGGGGTAGACGTGGGGCGACCTTATAGATGGTTTACTGATGCTGAGCATAGTTCTTATCATGTTATTTCACGGACAAGTCGAGGTGAGTTTTTGCTTGATAGTGAGGGTAAAGAGTATTTTATGCAATTGATGTTTAAGCTTTCTAAAGCTTTTTTTGTTGATATTACTTCCTTTGCAATTATGTCTAATCATTTTCATGTTTTATTGTCCAATAGAAGAGATGAGGCACAGAGTGCGACTAAAAAAGAACTTTTTGGTAGATATAAAGACGCTTTTGGTGATAATGCAGAGCCTCCAGAAGGTTCTTTTATAAAGAATTCTTTTGAAATAGATTATGATGATGATGGAGGTTTTGAAAGACTCAGAAAACGACTTGGTTCTGTATCCAGATTTGTTCAGGAACTCAAGCAGGGATTCTCCAAATGGTATAATCATAAATATAAATGCAAGGGGGCTTTCTGGGGAGACAGATTTAAGGGAATAGCAATAAGCAAGGGAGATGCAGAACTGATATGCAGTGCTTATATAGATTTGAATTCAGTCAGAGCCGGCATTGTTAAAAAGCCTGAAGATTACAGGTGGAGCAGTATTGGATTAAGAATAAGAAATCCAAAAAAAATGAAGAAACTATTAAAGACTATAAATATAGTAAAAGAGGAAATAAAGACTTTTAAAGATAGGGCTACAGGCAGGTTTAAACAGGAAGTGTCCCGGACAAAAAAGGAAATAACTTTTCCGGTTTATAGAGAGTTTGTATATGAATCAGGTAAAGTAAAAAGGGAAGGTAGTGCAAAAATATTAGATCAGGCTTATAGAGAATCAAAATCATTATTCCAAAGACTTGGAATTGGGGATATACTTGTATATAGATATAGAAATATAACAGAGGGTATTGCATTTGGCTCAAAAAAATTTGTGTCGGAATTTCAGGAGAAATTTAAAAGAAAATATATAATCCCTCGAAAAGTAATAATAAATGCAGATAAACAGGAAGTTTTCTATTCTACAAGAAAATTAAATCCAATATAATTGGTTTTCCTTCTGCTTTAAGTTGATTCACAATTCCCTCAATTTCTTTTACCTCACTATTGATAACTGTAATTGTCAAGAATTTGGGGCTAAAATCTCAATTCTAATTTTAAATTTTAATTGAAGATTTTTAAAAAATAGTTTTTCAAATAGGGGGATTTGTAGTAAAATTGGGATATGAATATTAATAAATTTGATTTTGAACTGCCTGTTTACAGGATTGCAAGGTTCCCGGCTGATAAGAGAGGAAATTCAAAACTGATGGTGGTGGATCGGAAGACAGGGAAAATCTCCCACCATATATTTGAGGATATTGTTAATATACTTCCAGATGACAGTTTTCTTGTTGTAAACAGATCAAAGGTTGTTCCAGCCAAGCTTTTTGGAATGGTGAATGGTAAACCGGTTGAACTACTGATTATAAAAAATATTTCGGGGAATACGGTTGAAGTCTTTGGCCTCCCGGCAAAAAAATTAAAGATTGGCGTCAATATTTTTTTTGAAAATGATGTCAGGGCTGAGGTGATTGAAATTGGAGAGAAGGGGATACGGACATTGAAATTCAACTGTGACTATGAGAAAATTCTTTCTCTGGGTTATGCGCCGCTTCCGCCATACATAAAACGAAAATATGAAGAAGCAAGGGAGAACAGAGAGTACGATCTTCAGCGCTACCAGACCCTCTATTCAAATGAACCGGGCTCAATTGCAGCACCCACTGCCGGGCTGCACTTTTCTGAAACAAGTTTGTCCGAATTAAAAAAAAAGACAGAGATCATTGAGGTGGTACTTCATGTCGGGACAGCTACATTTCAGACAATTATGGTTGATGATATTGAGGATCATAGGATGGGACGTGAGTATATTACTATCAAAAAAGAAAATGCAGCGAAAATATATGATTTAAAGCAGAATAAAAAGTTAACAGCTGTTGGAACAACTTCAGTCAGATCTCTTGAAACCTATGCCCAGCAGGAGAATAAAACAGAGAATTTTTCATCGGAAATGTTTATCTATCCCGGATATGAATTTAAAATGGTGGATCGCTTGATTACCAATTTTCATCTGCCGAAATCATCTCTCTTTATACTTGTCTCCGCCTTTGCCGGGGTTGAGCTGATGCAGGAAGCCTATAGAGTTGCCATAGAAAAAAATTATCGATTCTTCTCCTATGGCGATGCAATGTTTATTTTATAGGGATAAAGATAGTTCTATTTCGTTTTTATAGATACTTTTTTAAGTGCATCTTTATTTGTCTTGTAAAGAACTTTAATATGCTGTCTCTTTTGCCGAAAAAAGTTATTTTTACATTTTCTGAGATTAATAATTTAGTAATGGATCCGGCTGGTTTATGGTTATCAAATTCTCCCTCAACCGAAAAACCAAAGGAACCCGGTTTATTTTCTTCCCCTGTTAAGGGAAGGGGGTCAGATCCGTTGATAATTTTATAGTTTCTGCTTTTTGCATATTGGTATAGTTTTGGCGTTCCCCAAAATGTGGGCCTTGCACTATTATCACCAATGAATAGATATGGTGACTGCTTTTTTGAAATAAGGTCGTGAACGACCTTTTCTCTTTTAAAGAGCCATTTTCCAAATCCCCAGGCAAGGACAGCCGGTTTTTTTTCATCTATTAATTGATCGATGACTGTTTCTGCGGGTTTCCCATCTTCTATTGTTTGAGTCGTTCCGATGGATAAGATCTCAATATTCTCTTTTGTGACGATCTGTCTACCCTGAATAATATAAAAAAGGTCGACATTATTTTTTTTTATTAATAGAGAGTTTTCTTCTTCTAAATTGTGAAATGTATAACCCTTGTCTTCATATATATTCGGGCTTGTTTTAAAAAGATTAAAAAAATCATTTTTTTTACCTTCTGAAAATATCAAAACGTTTTTACACTCTTTTTCATCTTTTTTCATTTTTAAGAAATTTTCTTCTGCTGATTTGAAAAATAATTCAGGAGAAAAATTTTCATAAAAATGGATATGTCCGTCTATATAGAGTTTTGTGTTTTTCATTATTTTTTTTTTAACCATCCGTTTTCTTTATACCAGTTATAGGTGAGAGTTAAACCTTTTTCTAATGACATTTGGGGAGAATAACCCAACTCCTTTTTGGCTTTAGATATATCAAAAGCCCTGTCCTTTGTGAAAAAGTCTAATCTCCTTCTAAATAATGGAGGCTCAATACCAAATGGGCGGCAAAGTATTTCGCACATAAAAGCAGCAATGTATACAGGAAATAGAGGGATTTTGAGCTTTGATACTGGTTTGTCCATTATTTTCCCTAATAGCTTAACTAAATCTTCGAGAGGAAGATATTCGTTTCCACCCAGTGTATAGATCTCGCCAGGTGTGGTATTGTTTTCACCTGCCAGAATTATTCCATTGCAAAGGTCTTCAACATAGGTAAGATGGTAAAGTGCCTTGCCCTTTCCGATCATTTTGAAATTTCCATTATAGATATGTTTAAACAGTTTTAGGAATCTATCGTCTCCCGGACCGTATATTCCAACAGGCCTTACAATTACTCCATCTATTTTGTCCTCTTTAAAATAAGAGAGTGCCAGCTTTTCGCCTTCAAGTTTTGATATTTGATAATGGTCCCCCGGTTTATAGGGTGCATCTTCTTTCGCTGGAGGATCTGCGATTTCTCCTTGAACTCCTACAGTGCTACAATGAATGAATTTTTTCACTCCAGCCCTTAGGGATTCATCTAATAGTGATTTTGTTCCATCAACATTAACTTTAAAGAATAAGTTTTTTGAAACACCCTCCTGACGATAAAGAGCAGCAATATGGTAGACTGTGTCTATTTCTGAGAATTTCCCATTAATTGACTCCGGATTTGAGAGATCTGCAATTATATAAGAGATTGATTCTCCAAATTTTTCTTTGAGTTTTGCAAGACTCTCTTCTCTTACAAGGGCTTTTACATTATATCCTTTTTTTATTAATATTTTACAGAGATGACCACCGGTGAATCCAGTAGCGCCTGTTACTAAAACGTTTTTCACTTAAATTCTCCTAAATTTTATTAAGATTGATCTTTGTGTAAAAAAAAAGGCGATCACTATATCAGAACTTATAACGACCGCCTTTTTAATTCAGATTATTTGCTATAAATTTTCTATTGAATATTTAATTTACGCAGGTGGAATAATTGCATCTGTAGGACATACAGATACGCATTCGCCACAATCTGTACATTTTGCTGCATCAATAACATATATTTCGTCCCCTGCTGAAATTGCTTCTGTAGGACAAGTTGCTTCACATGCTCCGCAACTAATACATTCGTCGGTAATAGTGTGTGCCATAATTTGCCTCCTATTTAAATTATTGCTCATTTTATTTTGTATTGCCATAATTGTCAATCAAAAACCGGGAATAATTAGATTTTTTTGGTAAAAAAAGGTTAAATTCAGCAAAAATGTGTCTCTTCAGGATTTGTCCTGATAAATTTAAACTTGACACTTAAATTGATTTTTATGGAACCATTTATTCGTTTTATCCGTTTTATCTATATTAAGAGAGGTTATAAATGACAAAATTTTTAATATGGTTGATTCTTCTTCTTCTATGCTGGCCACTTGCTGTTATTGCATTAATACTGTATCCGTTTATCTGGCTAATACTTTTGCCTTTTAGATTGTTGGGTATTGTGACAACAGGGGCATTTGAGCTGATCAAATCTATTTTTCTTCTTCCATCAAAAATATTAGGGGGATGACTATCTGATCAAATTCCTGCTCTGAATCTATTAGTGATATGCATGATGTGATATTTTCTAAAATGAAAAATCCATTTGTATAAGTCAGGTATAAAAAATTAATTCACAAAAAAAAGAAACAGCAGGTTTTTCAGAGGAATTTTCAGTTGATAAAAATTATCAATTACTAAATGTTCATTATATATAATTATATTTAAAAAAGAGTATTTTTTTTATGTTCAACCATTCTATTCAATTAAATGAAGTGTTATTCTTTGGTCTCATTGCTTGCATGACAGGACGATGCCCGGATAAGTATTCCTAAGCCCTTCTCCTGCTTTTTTTAATGTTTTGGCTTTTGACATATAGATTGGTAGCACCAATCTGTGTATAAGGCAACAAAAAAATAATTGTTGACGAAATTCAAACATAATACTATTATTTGGTATTGCCAAAATGCAATATATTTGTTTTGGAGAAATGTGATGAAAAAGGAAGAAATTATAAAGCTGTTAATTGATTATGTGAAACAGCAGGAAATAAAGAAAGGAAAGAAACTTCCTTCTGAGAGGGAATTGTCGTCAATACTGAATACCAGCAGGGCATCAATTAGAGAGGCTGTCAGTATACTTAAAGAGAGAAAAATCCTGACAGTAAAGATGGGAAGTGGGATATATTTAGCAAAAAGTATTGAAATGATCGAATCTTTAAGTAAGTTAAAAGACTTAGATGAGTCAGCTAAAATAAAAAATCATTTTGAGGCATGTTTTGCATTTGTTCCCCTCATAATCGGCATAGCCGCTTCTCGAGCTGATAAAGAAAATATTGAAGAACTTCAAAAATGTATTGTGAAGATGAGCCGTGCAATTGTATTAAAAGAGATTGAAGTCTTAATTGAAGCTGATTGTGAATTTTATCAAATTCTGGCAGTAATAACTGAAAACTATAATTTTCTCAGTATTATAGAGCAATTATTACCTGCAAATAGAATTTTCTGGGAATATTTTTTAAAAAATGATATGTTTGATAACAATGTGATATTTGCTGGATATATCGAAATTGTCAATGCTGTAAACCAAAAAGACAGCAAAAATGCGATAAAGAAAGCAACAAAAAATATAGAAAATTTCTGCAGGTTGTATTCTGAGATAAAGGGAACTGATTATTGTACAGAAATGCCGGATGTTTTTAAAAAATAGAAAAATATAAATAAGGAGATATAAATATGGAACAAAAAGATTATAATGCATTTGAAACAGCTCAACATCAGTTTGATAATGTAGCAGAATTATTAAACCTGGAATCTTCAGCAAGGGATTTGCTTAGAGAGCCCTTAAGAGAGTATCATTTCAGTATTCCTGTCCGTATGGATGATGGAAAAGTAAAAATATTTAAAGGATTTAGAGTTCTTCATAATGATGCCAGAGGACCGGGAAAAGGCGGTATTAGATTCCATCCTCAGGAAACAATCGATACAGTCAGGGCATTATCTATGTGGATGACCTGGAAATGCGCAGTTGTTGATATCCCGTTGGGCGGTGGAAAGGGTGGGATTATTTGTGACCCTCACAACCTTAGTACCAGAGAACAGGAAAGACTTTGTCGTGGATGGGTAAGGCAGGTTTCCAAAAATGTAGGTCCCTTATCAGACGTTCCAGCTCCTGATGTTATGACAAATTCACAGCATATGTTATGGATGCTGGACGAGTATGAGGCAATTCAGGGTGAAAAACATCCAGGATTTATAACAGGAAAGCCGGTTGGCATGGGTGGATCTCTCGGACGTACAGAAGCGACTGGATATGGAGTTATTTTCACTGTTAGAGAAGCTTTAAAAGATATGAATATACGTCCGGAGGACACAACAGCTTCTATTCAGGGTTTTGGAAATGTGGCACAATATGCGGCGCAATTATATATTCAATTAGGCGGAAAAGTCATTTCTGTATCAAGTTGGGATCAGGAAGAACAAAAAGCATATGCATTTAGAAAAAAAACAGGTATCAATCTTGTTGAACTTCAAAGTATGACTAATTCATTTGGCGGTATTGATAAATTGAAAGCGGAAGAGGCAGGATATGAAATTCTCCCCGGAGAAGATTGGATTGAACAGGATGTTGATATATTAATACCCTCTGCTCTTGAAAATGAGATTAATGCAGAAACAGTTAAAAGAATCAGCCCTAAAGTAAAAATAATTGCAGAAGGTGCAAATGGTCCGACAACTCCTGAAGCAGATGTTGAGATCAAAAAACGTGGAATTTTTATGATTCCTGATTTCCTGGCCAATGCAGGTGGCGTTACCTGCAGTTATTTTGAACAGGTTCAGAGTAATATGAATTATTTTTGGGAAAAAGATGAAGTATTAGGGAAGTTAGACTCAAAAATGACAGCTGCATTTATAGCTGTTAGTGAATTAGCAGAGAAGAAAGATTTATATATGCGTGATGCAGCTTATGTTATAGCAATTGATCGTGTTGCAAGGGCGTGTGAACTTAGAGGATGGGTATAATTAAATTTAAAATTTGAGGTTGGGGTTGGGATAATATTAAGAACATTCAGTTTTTGTATAGGTCTTATTATTTCTCAACCTTTTACTTAAAATTATTATTGGAGAGGTAATAAATGAGAGAAAAACCTAGTATAAAATTGAGCAAATTTGTAAAGCCGTTCAATCGCAACTTTTACTCTGAAACTGATGACTTTACATATATCGGAGATGGTGAATTAGGTGGAAAGGCAACTGGTATGGCTTTTATTAAAGAGAATATTGTATCAAAATATGCGACTGAAGAATTCTCCCCATTCAGGATTAATATTCCCAGAATGACAGTTATTACAACAAAGTATTTTGATCTTTTTATGAAACAGAATGATCTTTACGATATGGCACTTTCAGACTTAAGGGATGAAAGGATGACGCATCATTTTTTAAAAGCGGAACTTCCTGGTGATTTACTTGGAGATTTAAGAGTGTTAATTTCTTCAGTAAATTCACCCCTGGCCGTACGCTCCTCCAGTTTATTGGAAGATAGTCTTGATTCTCCGTTTGCCGGCGTTTATGAGACTAAGATGATACCAAATAACCAACCCGATATAGACGTAAGATTCCGTAATTTGGTAAATGCAGTCAAATTTGTATATTCTTCTACATTTTTTAAAAGTGCAAAATCTTATATGAAAAGTGTATCACAGGATTTATCAAAAGAAAAAATGGCAGTAATTATTCAGGAGGTAGTAGGGTGCAGGCATTATGACAGATACTATCCTGACATTTCAGGTGTTGCGCGCTCATATAATTATTATCCTAATGATCCTGCTTTGCCGGAAGATGGGGTTGTAAATCTGGCCCTGGGATTGGGAAAATCAATTGTAGAAGGCGGTTCTGTCTGGAATTATTCCGCAGAATATCCTTCAGTTTCTCCTCCATTTAGTTCTAATACCCAGTTAATGAAGCAGACACAGTTGGATTTCTGGTCAGTCAATATGGGTAAACCACAGGAATATAATCCAGCAAAAGAGACAGAGTATTTGATTAAATCAAGTTTGGAAGATGCTGAATACGATAATACATTAAAATATACTGCATCCACATATGATTATCAGAATGACAGCGTCATTATGGGGATTGGAAGGCCGGGACCGAGGATCATTAATTTTGCACCGCTTCTGCAAATTGATCTGCTTCCTGTCAATAAAATAATCCGATCTGTCATAAAATTATGTGAAAAAGTATTTGATGAGAGAGTTGAAATAGAATTTGCTATGGCCATTAATAATGATAGAAAAGAACCGTCACAGTTTGGATTACTTCAGGTAAGACCCATGGCCGGGCCCGGTGAAAATGTAGAAATCGAGGAAGGTGAGTTAATTGGAGATAATGTACTTCTAAGTTCGGATAAAATTATTGGTAATGGACAAATTGATGTTATCAGAGATATAATATTTGTTGACCCGGATACATTCAGTTTTAAGAATTCTATGGACATTGCTTATGAGATTGAATTAATGAACCGGCAGATGACTGTAAATGAAAAACCCTATCTGTTGATTGGTTTTGGTAGATGGGGCTCTTCAGATCCATGGCTTGGAATTCCAGTTGACTGGGGACAGATATCCAGAGCGAAGGGAATAGTTGAATGTAAACTTCCCGGCTCAGGGATAGATTTCAGTCAGGGTTCTCATTTCTTCCATAACATGGCAAATCTGGGAGTTTTATATTTTTCTCTTGATGAAAAGAGTGATGTTATTATTGACTGGGAGTGGCTAAAAAAACAAAAAGTGGAAGGACATGGTAAATTTATTAAACATGTCAGTTTGGAGTCATCTCTTACCTTAAAGGTTGATGGGCGGAATAGAAAAGGAGTTATATTAAAATGACAGAAAAAATGAAAGATAATTCTAATAATAATTTAGACATATTAATGCGTGATCTACGGGAACGCAGAAAAGAACTGGATTGTTTATATCAGCTTGAGGAATTATTGAAAAGTACGGATAAATCACAAGATGATCTGTTTAGATCTATTATTGATATCATCCCTCCTGGATGGCAGTTTTCCGAGTCAGCACAGGTAAAAATTGAATATGGTGAGAAAATATATACTTCGATCGAATTTGTAGAAACTGCATGGAAACAGAGTGCATTGATAAAGGAACAAAACGAAACGATTGGGAAGGTGACCGTATCCTACAGAAATGAAGTACCACTTAGTGAAGATGGACTATTTTTAAAAGAAGAAGAGCAACTGATCGAAACGATTGCAGACCGGATCGGGCATATGCTGCTGCATAAAAAATTAAAAAATGTGTATAGGCAATGGAAGGATGCAGAAGAAAAGCTTTCAGTTAAGGCGGTTAGTGAATGGCGGGTAATTGTCAATCTTTTACAGAATTCAAATCCAAAACTCTTTAATTATCTATCTCAAAAAATGCTTCATTATTTATGTTGGAATGGGGTGACAGAAGCAAAACAATTGCTTCAACATGCTGGAGATCCATCAAACAGTCAGGAAATTCTAAATTTGAGTGACACAAATCAGCCAAGTAGAAAAGAATCAATGGATGATATTCTCTCTATAAATAATAAGGTTTTTAGAATTGCGGAAAAAAACCTTGGAGAAAAACAGCTGCTGGAAAACATCAGACGCTGGATTGATGAAGACAAATCCCGTTTTTTAATAAAGGCACTTGAAGCACAGAATTCATCTGTCTCTGATTTAATTAATGCAATTACAAGATTTCACTATCTGGAAAATGAAGGCGTTAAATTATCACTACCCCTTGAAAAGAGTTTGCGTGTATCTTTAATTCGCCATTTTTTTTCTGATCAACTGGGATTTATTAATATTGCAAAGAACTACATAAAGATAAAAGATTATCGGGATCTTGTAAAAAAAATCATTTTCCCTTCCGGCAGTCATGGGAAGTTAGGTGGGAAAAGTGCCGGACTTTTTCTTGCCAACTGTATTATTAATGCATCTGATGAGGATAAGAAACTATTTGAAACTATAAAAACTCCAAAAACGTGGTATGTTACATCAGATGGTTTGATAAATTTTTTACATTATAATAATCTGGAAAGTGTTTTTGAACAAAAATATAAGGAACTTGATGAAATTCATGTGGAATATAAAAATATTATCCAAATATTTAAAAACTCACATTTCCCTCCTGAGATTGTTCAGGGACTGTCTACAGCAATTGATGATTTTGGTGATAATCCAATTATTGTTAGAAGTTCAAGTTTATTGGAAGATCGTTTAGGAGCAGCTTTTTCCGGGAAGTATAAAAGTTTGTTTTTAGCAAATCAGGGAACAAAAGAAAAAAGATTAGAAGCATTGACAGATGCAATTGCTGAAGTTTATGCATCTACATTTGGACCGGACCCGATTGAATACCGTTCTGAACGAGAGTTATTGGATTTTTATGAAGAAATGGGGATAATGATCCAGGAAGTAGTTGGGACGAAAGTTGGGAAATATTTTTTTCCTACTTCTGCTGGAGTGGCTTTAAGCAATAATGAGTTCAGGTGGTCTCCCCGTATCAATAGAGAGGATGGCTTGATTCGAATTGTTCCCGGTTTAGGAACACGGGCAGTCGATCGAGTTGCTGAGGACTATCCTGTATTAATTGCACCGGGAAAGCCGAATTTACGGGCAAATGTCACTACAGATGAGATTATTCGTTATGCTCCAAAGAATATTGATGTTATTAATTTAGAAGAAAATATCTTTGAAACAGTCGACATTAATATTCTAATAAAAAAATATGGAAAAGATATACCGGGTGTTCATAATATTGTTTCTATTGCGAATGATACAATGATGCAGAAAGTGACTTCCATATTTAATATTGATTTTGATGAGGATTCGTTATTTGTGACTTTTGACGGACTTCTGCATAATACAGATTTTGTAAAAAAGATATTTAGAATGCTTAAATTATTAGAAGAAAAAATGGGAACTCCTGTTGATATAGAATTTGCACATGATGGGAAAAATCTTTATTTACTTCAATGCCGACCTCAAAGTTACTCACATAACATTCAACCGGCTCCTATACCAAAAAATATTCCAGAGGAGAAGATCGCTTTTTCGGCCAATCAATATATTTCGAATGGTTTTGTTCCTGATATTACACATATAGTATATGTGGATCCCGAATCTTATGGAAAGCTTTCAAGTCTTTCAGACTTAAAAGCAGTTGGAAGGGCAGTTGGAAAGCTTAATAAAATCTTACCCAAGAGACAATTTATTTTAATGGGACCAGGGCGCTGGGGAAGCCGGGGTGATATAAAGCTTGGAGTGGATGTGACATATTCAGATATAAATAATACAGCAGTTCTGATTGAGATAGCAAAGAAAAAAGGTAAATACCTCCCGGAGCTGTCTTTCGGGACACATTTTTTTCAGGATCTTGTTGAAGCATCTATCCGTTATCTTCCACTATATCCGGATGATGATGATACTGTATTTAATGAAGAATTCTTTGCTCGCAGTACAAATATCCTGGGAGATCTAATCCCTGAATATTCATATCTGGCAGATACCGTCCGGGTCATTGATGTACCCGAAAATATGGAAGGTGCTATCTTAAGGGTTTTAATGAATTCTAATCTGGATGAGGCAGTCGCCATTTTCTCAGATCCTGAGATAAGGATATCTGAAACGGATGAGAGTAGTGAACCCTTTTCAAGAGGAAGTACAGAGTTCTGGAGCTGGCGCAATCGCATGGTCGAAAATATTGCAATGCATCTGGATGCTGAGCGTTTTGGTGTTAAAGGGTTCTATCTATTTGGGAGTGTTAAGAATGCAACTTGTGGACCCGCAAGTGATATTGATATATTGATCCATTTTTATGGAACAAAAGCACAAAAAAAAGAGTTGTTGATTTGGCTGGAAGGATGGAGTCTCTCCCTGGCGTATATTAATTTTCAACGTACAGGTTATAAAACTGAAGGGCTTCTAGATATTCATTTTGTAACTGATGAAGATATTAAGAATAAAACAAGTTATGCCGTAAAAATTGGTGCAGTTACAGATGCAGCTCATCTTTTGCCAATGAAAAATGGTCTAGATAATAATGGCAATTGAACGGAATAACTTAGAGTGTTTTTTTGTTACGGATCTTCATGGGCAAATTGACAGATATGAAAAATTATTTAAAAAGATTTTAGAGGGACGTCCAAATGCAGTTTTCATTGGCGGTGATCTACTTCCTTCTCCGCTAATGTCATTAAGTTCAAATGATATGTTATATCAGGATTTTGTAAATAGTTTTCTGGCTAAAGAGCTAAAATCAATACAAAAAAAGCTGGGAATGGCCTATCCTGAACTATTTATAATACTGGGGAATGACGATGGTAGAATGGAAGAGGCGGCAATGCTTGATATTTCTACTCAGGGTATCTGGACATACTGTCATAGCCGTCATATTAATTGGGAGGGATTTTCAGTCTATGGATATTCCTTTGTACCTCCAACACCTTTCCGTTTAAAAGATTGGGAACGTTATGATGTCTCCAGATATATAGATCCGGGGTGCATAGCCCCTATGGATGGGGTCTTATCTATGCCAGTTTCCGAATATGAGTTGGAGTATTCAACTATTTCGGAGGACCTAGAAAAATTGACAGTTAATATGGATAGTCAGAAATCTATTCTGCTTTTTCATTCTCCTCCCTATAATTGTAAATTGGATAGAGCGGCACTTGATGGTAAAATGGTTGATTATGCACCTCTTGATGTTCATGTAGGTAGTATTGCCATTCAAAGATTTATAGAGGAAAAGCAACCGTTAATTACTTTACATGGACATATTCATGAGTCAGCAAGAATAACGGGTTCCTGGAAAGACCAATTTTCAAAAACAGTTTCATTTAATGGTTCTCACGATGGACCAGAGCTATCTTTAATACGGTTTAATCCAAATTATCCTAAAGAAGCTGTCAGGGAAATAATATAACTTGATAAATAAGGGGTAGACAAAGTGTTCAAATTCGTTTAAATTATAGATCATGGGCAATGTCAAAGAAGGCAATAAAGAAATTGGAAACTTTGAGAAATTTATAGATATTGAAAAAACTGATCTATTTTCAGATAATAATATTGGTATACTATTTCAGTTTAATTTGGAAACGCGCAATTTTGTATTCTTGAATGGAGATCATATTGAAGGGATTAATGGAAGTGTTGAAGATCTACTAAAAAGCTTAATAAGGGCACAGGAAGTAGTTGTAAAAGAAGATTTTTTTAAATTTAAAATATTTATAGAAGCACTCCGGAATGGAAATGAAGCTACAGTGATATTTAGAGTCTGGAATTCAAACGGTCTTAAGAACTGGTTAAAGGCTTCCGGCTTACCAATGGTTTCTTCTGAAAATGTATATTATGGATATATCCGGAATATTACCAATGATGTAGATTTAATTAACGGGATGCTTGAAAAAGATTTGGAAACTCAGGTGATGATTCAGCATGAGGAATATCCAGTCATACTAGTTGATATGAAAAATAGATCTATTATTTCCTGTAACTCTTCTGCTTACAGGTTATTTGAGTATTCTTTCCGTGAATTTAATGATTTGAAATTTCAAGATATTTTCCAACCTGATCAGAATCCCACATTTACCCAGATATATGAGACCTGCCTGATTGATGGGAAATGGGATGGAGATATATTATTGGTAAAGAGAGGAAATAGGCAATTTGAAGGTACAATAAATATAAGCCAATTGTTCCTCAGGGATAAAAGCCTGATGAAAATATCAATTTATGGAATTGGTAGAAGTATTATTGGAGCAGAAGAGGAGTTTTTTGCAGATAAAGAGGGATTTAAACTAAATCTTCTGGCAAAAATGAAAAAAAAAAACAGTATAAATGAGATACTTGATGTTATGTTGAAGAATCAATATAATAGCTTTATTTTTGATGCGGTTATTTATATAGATCTTCGAAAAAAAAAGGGGAAAAGGAATTTATTTGCATCAGGTGATGTTATTAACCAGAACCAATTAGGTATTCCATATGACTATACTGGATTAACTAAGGAAATTCTTGGAAATAAATTGGATTTTTTTATTATCAAAGATACAATGAAAAGTACAAACCCAATTGATTGGGCGTTTTTTATTCCCTATGGAATCCGATCCTATTTTGTAAAACCGTTTTTTCATGGAGCTAAATTAACTTCTCTTCTCATTTTATGTTCAACTGAGACGAACCGGTTTACAAAACAGGAAACCCATCTTTATGATTTGTATTTTCCAACTTTTTTTAAAGCTGTAAAATATTTCTCACAGAATGAAATAATTAATCCTTCACAATAACAAAGGTCTGAAATTGACTATATTGATTATCTCTCTCCTTTGTGATATAAAATCTTTTCAATAAACAGTTTGGGGGTAATGTATGAATAAAGTGGATTATATTTTTATAAAAAAAAAAATATTAGATTTTATTAAAGACTATACTTTTAAAAATGGTTTTAAAAATGGGATTGTAGGAGTTTCCGGTGGGATTGATTCTGCTTTGGTATTGGCATTGACAGTAGAAGCACTTGGAAAAGAGAATGTTTTTGCATTACTCATGCCCTACAAACTCTCTTCAGATGATAGTTTAAGTGATGGGAAAGAAATTTGTGAAAAACTGGGTGTTGAATATGAAGTGATTGATATATCACCTTCAGTTGATGCTTATTTTGAAAAATATCCTACAAATAATCCTTTACAAATAGGAAATAAATGTGCAAGAGAGAGAATGTCAGTTTTATATGACTTTTCTGTACGCAAAAAAGCGCTTGTAGTTGGAACATCGAATAAGAGTGAGATATTAATTGGATATGCAACACAGTATGGTGATTCAGCAGCAGCATTCCTGCCGATTGGAGAGCTGTATAAAACACAGGTTTTTAAGTTTTCAGAATTGCTTGATATTCCTGAGAGTATATTAAATAAAAAACCATCTGCTGATCTCTGGATCGGACAGACAGATGAAAGTGAAATTGGGCTTTCATATAACCATCTCGATGAGATACTATATAATTTGGTGGATATTAAGAGCAATGATCTGGAAATTGAAAAATTGGGATTTTCAATTGATAATATTAATAGGGTAAAGGCTTTGATGAAAAGTTCTGAATTTAAAAGAGTAATGCCTCCTGTTGCTAAGTTATAATTAGAATGCATCTAGGTATACAAAAAATGAAACTATATATTGTTCCTGTACCGATTGGAAACTTGAAAGATATTACTCTAAGAGCAATAGAGATACTTAAACATGTAGATTTTATTATTGTTGAAGATACGAAATACTCCTTAAAGTTATTAAATCACCTTGAAATTAAAAAACCATTAATGAGTTATTATAAACCAAAGGAAAAAGCGAAAACAGTTGGAATATTAAAGAGATTGGAGAGAGAATCTGCTGCATTAATAACAGATTCTGGAACTCCCGTTATTTCTGATCCTGGATACTATTTGATTAGAGCTGCAATCGATAATAATATTGAGCTTGAATCTCTCCCGGGTCCAACTGCTTTTGTGCCTGCCCTGACATTATCCGGTATAGACTTTAGCTCGTTTACTTTTTTAGGTTTTTCACCAAAAAAGCAGGGTGATTTATTGAAGCATTTAAGAACTTATTCCAATGTCCCGGAAGCTTTAATTTTTTATGAATCTCCAAGACGTGTAGAAAAATTTCTTTTTGCAGCTCAATCCGTATTTGGTGACAGGCAAATTGCAATTGTAAAAGAGCTGACAAAAAAAAATGAAAAGGTTCTAAGAGGGAATTTAAAAAACCTGAATGAGATTTTAGCTGAAATAAAATTACTTGGAGAATTTGTTATAATAATTGAAGGACAAAAAAATATTCAAAAAGCATCATTAAAGATAGAATCAATGGAAGATGTTTATGATCACTTTAAAAATGTGCATAATATATCTAAAAATGTCATAAAAGACATATTTATGAAAAGAAGGGATTAATCTTTATTCAGTTTGATTCCCTGGTAGGATTTTTTGTCTTTCATCTTTTTTTGTATCATCTGAATAGTCTCTGCTTTTTTTATGCCCCATTCGGGTGCTACAAAAATTTTCCGGTCTCTTTCTCCAGTTAATCTATGTATAACAATTTCCGGGTCTAGATGTTCTAAAAGAGTTACTATTATATCTGTATATTCTTCCATTTCAAATAGTTTAAATTTGTCCCTTTTATAAAGGTCAAGTAATGCTGTGTCTTTTAAAAGATGCAGCATATGAATCTTTACCCCGGCAGGTTTTATTCTATTTATCTCTTTAATAGTATTTAACATATCGTCTTTTGTTTCTCCAGGAATCCCTATAATTAGATGTACAACAGTATCAATATTTAATTTCTTCAGTTTATTAAATGTATCCAGAAATTCATGATATGAATGGTTTCTATTTAGAAAATCAAGACTTTTTTGATGGATTGACTGAAGTCCTAATTCAATAGTGAGATATGTTTTCCTGTTTAAATGATCCAGGAGGGGATAGACTTCTTCTTTAATTGCATCGGGCCGGGTTCCTAAAAAAAGACCTTTGATGTTTCTGTACTTAAAAATAATATTATACATCTCTCTTAACTTTTCAACAGGTGCATATGTATTGGAATTTGCCTGAAAGTAAGCAATAAATTGACTCTCAGGTCTTCGATTAATAAATATTTCAATCTGTTCTTCAATTGAAAGATGAAAAGTACTTATTAAACCTGAACTATAAGCATCACAGTATATACAGCCTTTTTTTGATGTATTTCCATCCTTATTGGGGCACGCAAAGCCTGCGTTTATAGGGATTTTCCAAGTCTTTTGTCCATTAAATTTGTTTTTTAAAAAAGTGTCGAAAGAATAGTAAGGGACATCCATTAATTGTTTAAAATTTTCTCAATCATTTTAGAAAGAAGTGTTATATCGATTGGTTTTTTTATAAAACCATCTATATACATTTCTTCAATGTCTTTTTTTAATTCATCCTCATTATATATTCCTGAAATTGCAATAACTGGAAGAAAAAACTTGTTTTTGATGAATTTTATCACTTCCAATCCATGTTCACCAGGGAGTAGAAGATCAGATATAACAAGATCTGGCTGTTCTTCGCTAATAATTTCTTTTGCATCAGCTCCGTTTTCTGCCTCAATTATATTATATCCTTTTTCCTTTAAAAGAGTACTGAGAAACTCTCTTACGTCGCTATCATCTTCAATTATAACAATATTATTTTTTTTCAAAACTTACCCCTCTATAGACTTTATAACATAATAGAATGCAGAACATAGAATAATTGTGAATGTTAATGAAAATATTATTGAATTATCTCTATATGTTTGAATAATTATTTTTGGTACAATAATTTTATTTCTTATAAATGCATTAATAATACTGAAAACGCTTATTAATTGAAAAAGAATAAGTAATAAAGTCAATAATTCTAAATCTATATTTCCTTGAAATATATTGTTATAAACAAATCCAAAAAAAAGAAAAATTCTCAAGCGTAATACAAATATTTTAATCTTATTAAATCTTAAAACGATTGAACCATAAATAATGATCCAATATAGTAGAACAAAGATCAATCCGGTTAATATGTTAATGTCTTTTAAATAAGCCAGTCCCATAACAATTATAAGAAGTGATTTCATATCAAAGAAATTATCTACAAGTTGTCCAAATACTGAAATACCATATTTCTCTGCTAAGCTTCCATCAAGATTATCAAACAATATATATACGAAAAGAATGTAAATTAAATTGTTTGGGCTATTCTGAAAAGTAGTTTGTAAAAAGAAAAAGAAGGCTGTGATAAATCCAATAAAGCTAATAATATTAGCTTCAACCTTAAATTTGAAAAGAATATAAACGATTGGAAATAAAAAGTAATTTTTTATTTTATTGTAATGTTCTTTGAATGTAACTTCAAAATCGTTATAAACTGAATAGTTGTCTTCTTTCATATATATAGTTTACTTTTTTTTGATGCAAAAATCAAATGTTAAAAATATGAATAATTCTTAATTGATTGTTTAGATCTATATTAATAAGAAGAATATTTCATTTTTTTGAAAACGGTTATGTTTTATATCAGAGATTCAAAGAATGCGACGATATAATTATATTTTAATTCTTTTATTTGTTTTATTTTTCTACTTATTTTTAAATTATTAAAAAGGCTTTTTTTAAATTCTTTAATAACTCTTATAGTATCCTTTTTATTTCCTCTGATTGTAAGGTTTAATTCTGACAGATAATTTAGAGCTTTATGATTTAAATTTGCTGAACCAAAAAATAAAATATTATCATCTATCAGGAGTGTCTTTGCATGTAGCATGTTCGGATGGAGATAAATCGAGATAGAATGATTGGTTTTTTTAGTGATCTGATTTAAAATCTTATAATTAGAGGCGTTTTGAAAATTTGATAACTTAGGTATTATGATCGTTACTTTTTTTCCTGAATTCACAATTTCAATTATTTTATCTGTAATATCTTTATCACCTAAATAGGGGACTTGAATAAAAACACTGTTCTTGACATTACTTAATAGAAGCAGGATCTCTGTTTTGATTTCGTACAAGCCTTTTTCAATATTATTTATTTTAAATTCAATATCACTGTTTTCAAATGAATTTTCTACACTATCTTTTTTTTTTCTCCAGTCAGTAAAAAATTCTTCTCCATTTAGTTCGATCATATAGTCGTCCCATTTTTTGCCGTCTAAAACCGGATGAACATATTCTGATCCGATATTCATTCCCCCCAGGATCATTATCTTATTATCAAAAATATAACATTTTGAATGATCGTTTCTTATTTCAAAATCATGGATAGTAATGTTTTCTTCATCTCTTAATCTTGAAATTAGGGAATGGTTTGATTTCTGAAGTTTTGAATTAAAATGATTACAATAGTTCAGTATTTTTTGAGTAAGGAGCAGTTTGAAATTAATTTTAGAATGAAATAGGCTCTGTTTATTCAGTTCACTCAGTTCAAAAATTGAACCGAGTTTATCTTTATATATAACAATTTTCACACTCTTCTTAGCTGCGATTAGCAGTTCCTCTGCAATCAATTGTCCTAAATTATCATCTCTCCAGATAAACATACAAATTGTAATACTGTGTTCTGCTTCTCTAATTCTGCTAATTATTTTATCAAAAGCGATTTTTCCGGAAGGAAGGAAATTTATTTTTTCTGTCAATTTATTTTTTTCTAAAGTCATTGTTTTTAAAATATAGTTTTTATAATTGATTAAAAAAGTTAAAATCTAATTTATCAATATCAAATCTAATATAAGCTCCCTTTGCATTACTATTTATAGCCCATTTTAATAGAAAAGGAAAGAAAATTCCACCAAATATCATTTTTTTCTTTTTTAAATCGCAAAATTTAGAGAGCTGAGTCGTTTTTTTCGAAGAAAACTTTATAAATGGTGTGATCCTAAATCCTTAATTATTTCTTTGATTTTCTTAATAAAACAGATATCTGTTTTGAGGTCAAGATGTCTTTGATACTGAACAGATGTTTTAAATGTTTTAAGAATGAATTTGTTTTTAATTTTCCGCTTTCTCTGATTTTTTCGGATATTTGTTTTTTGTTTACTGGTTCCTTGGACAATAAAAAGAGAAGTTCCAACTCAGCTATTTTTATTTCTGCACCATTTTTTATTATAAATTTTTCATGTGACAAAATTTCTGCTTCAATTTGTTCTTTCTGTTTTAAACTTAACCTCAGATTTTCTTTATTTCTTAATATCAATCTTGGGGAATAGAGATCTAAACCTTTTAATAATTTTGAAATTTTTAATGTATGATGCTTTTTTTTACTTTCTGGAAAACTGTCTAATGAGATAGAGAAAATCAATATTAAACAAAGAATGAGTATTTTTAAATAATTTTTCATTTTCTTCTCCCTGAATGTTTATTGTCTTTTAAAAAGAACCAGAACCTGCTGAACTTTATCAATAATTTTATTCTTTGTTCGTTGTTCATCACAGTACTTATTTTACCAAGGGATTCAACGAAATACAAATTCAATTCATTTTCACTCTTATTTAATTCTACTGTAGCTTTCTTAAGATTTTCAATACTGAAATCCGGATTACCTAACTCATCAATTATATCTATTCTTTTTGCCAGGATCTGGTTCTTGTATTCAGACAAAGTTATCTTAAACTCTTTTATAATTTTTCTTAACTTAGATTTTTGAATTTTGGATAACCCGGAGATTCCTTTTATTGCCTGCTTTTTGAGTGTTGCAGTCTTCTTGATTTGGGCTGGTTCGGGTTTTTTACTATCTATAATTTTAATAAAGAACACAATGTTTATTGCCAGTGATGCAATCAGAAGAAGTATTGTAAGCTTAATTTTCATTTTTTATCTCAATTTCAACTAAATTTATTATTCTGCCCTGTATGTCCAGTAAACCCAGTTCCTGTTCACTTGCAAGTAGAGCAGAAATATTAATATCTGCATTACTAATTATGATGTTCTTTTGAGGGTTTTCAATATCAATTAAAAATAATCCAAAGGAGAAAAATATTATGAATATTAATGTATATACTATTGAGATATATCTAACTGGAAAAAATGATACCCTCTTATCTTCTTTCTTATATATTTGAGACATAATTTTATGTTCAAAATTTAGTGGGGCAGGTACAGATTCTAATTTAAGTAAATCTGAGATAATATTGTTCATTTCAGTTAATTCTTTACTACATTCAGTACAAATTTCCAGATGATTAGATAATTTTTCTCTCTCTATATCACCTAATTCATTATCCTGATATCTGTTCAGGATTTTTTTTACATTAATGCAATTCATTTTTTCCTCACTTATTAAACAAATAATTTCCTTTTTTCTTGCAGTTTTTTTTTTAAGTTTCCTTTTGCCCTGGAAATAAGGGTCTCTATCTTAGAGATAGACCACCCTGTGATTTCAGCGATCTCTTTATAAGACATCTCTAAATAGACTTTTAAAATCAGAGCCAATCTCTGGTTTTCTTTTAATTCATATAAGGCTGATAGTAATTCGCTATCTTTATCTTTTTTCTCTATTGCATCTTCTGCATTATTTTTTGTGACAAAGTAATTGTCAATGCAATGTTGAGATGGCATTTGAGAAAAAAAAGTAATCCTTTTTCTTCTTTTTATATAGTTTAGGGTACTGTTTCTTGCAATAGTGAAAATGAAAGTCTTAAATGACCCTTGCATTTTATACTTTTTCAGGTTTTCATATAATTTTAGGAAAATATCCTGAGTTATATTTTGTGCTTCATCATAATCAGAGATCATTCTGTTTACAAAATTAATGATAATTAAATTATAACGCTCTATTATAATTTCGAAATTTTGGACTTTACCATCCAAAACTGATTTTATAACACTATCATCACTTAGCATTTAGCTCCATATATTATCATTTTATACTTTTACCTGAATTGAGTTGTTTTGAAATGAATATCCAATTAAAACATTCTGGAAATTTTTATTTATAAAAAACAATCAACTTAAGTATAAACAAATGAACTTACATTTTCTTGCATAAAAACTTATTTGACAGCTTTAGTTATTGCCTCAACAATTATATCCTGATCTGATTCTGATAGATAGGGATGCATAGGTAAACTGAATATCTCTGCTGCAGTTTTTTCCGAAACAGGGAAATCTCCAGATTTATAATTCAGATCAGCAAATGCCTTTTGCATATGCAGTGGTATTGGATAATATACAGCTACAGGGAGTTTTTGCTCCTGCAGGTGTTTTATGATTTTTTCTCTTTCTGTATGTAAAACTGAGTATTGTGCCCATGCAGATAGATTATTCTCTTTTATATATGGAACAGATACAATCCCTTTAAGTTTATCTGTATACCTTTTGGCAACTTCCTGTCTTTTTTCTATTTCATCTTCAAAAATACTCATCTTTGATAAAAGAATTGTGGATTGGATTGTATCCATTCTACCATTAATTCCGACTATAACATTTTCATATTTGTCAATTCCCTGCCCATGTACTCTGATTGATAAGAGTTTTTCGTATATTTTATCAGAGTTAGTAAAGATCATTCCACCATCTCCATAGCATCCAAGGGGTTTTGCAGGAAAAAAACTTGTTGCAGCGATCTCAGCATTAGAACAGGTCTTTTTGCTCTTATATTCACCACCAAAACTTTGACATGCGTCCTGAAGGACAAAAAGGTTATTGTCATTTGCCAGTTTATTAATGATATCATAATCCGCAGCCTGTCCAAAAAGATCTACTGGAATTATTCCCTTTAAATTTAATTTTTTTTCCTCAATAACAGCTTTAATAGTGTCCTCAAGTTTTTTGGTATCAATATTAAATGTATCCTGTTCTATGTCAACAAATACAGGTGTTGCTCCGACAAGTTTAATAACTTCTGCAGTTGCAACAAAGGTAAAGGGTGTTGTAATGATTGCATCTCCCGGGCCGACATCATATGCCATTAATGCCATTAATAAGGCATCTGTACCGCTGGCAACGCCAACCCCATATTTTGTGCCAACAAAATTACTTAAGTTTTCCTCAAGTTCTCTTCCTTCTGGTCCTAAAATATATTGTCCATGATCGAGTACTTTTTTTATTCTATTTTCAATGTCCTGTCTAACTCTTGCCTGTTGTGTTTTTAAATCTATAAACTGCATAATCGTTCCCCCTAAATTTTAATCTGTATTTTAACATATATATTTATTAAGTAAAAATTTATTATAGGCTAATATTGTATAAAATCTATTTTCAATAATCTTTACATTTATTTTTTTTTATGTTCAAATATAAAATCAAATTTAGTTGCATTAAAAATGTAAATAAAGGTACAAAAATATATTTCTTAAATGAGAAAGTATTCATTTGACTCAATATGAATCTAAAAAGAGGTAATTGTGATAAATACAATAATGTTTGATCTGGATGGGACACTTCTGAACATGGACCTGGATATGTTTGGGGAGATATATTTTAATGAAATGGCCCTTGCTTTTAATGGTTTAATCGATAAAGAAAAGCTGGTTAATTCAATCTGGACTGCAACAGGAGAAATGGTAAATAATATAGAAAAAAGATCCAATCAGGATGTTTTTATGGAAAAGTTCAAAAAACTAGTTGGCAATGATGTAAAACCTATCATAGATAGGTTTGATGTTTTCTACGGTAATGGATATTTAAAAACCAGTAAAGCATTCAGCAAAAAAGAAATGGTGTCTGACACATTAAACTCTTTGAAAACTAAGGGTTATCAGCTGATATTGGCAACAAACCCTCTTTTTCCAAAAAAAGCAGTAAAATCAAGAATTGCATGGGCTGGAATCGATCCGGAAATTTTTTCTTATATAAGTACTTATGATAATAGCTCTTTTTGTAAACCTCAGATAGAATATTATAATGAAATTCTGCTAAAGAATAAGAAGAGACCTGAGGAATGTTTGATGGTTGGAAATGATGTAGAAGAAGATATGATTGCAGGTAATCTAGGTATATCTACATATCTGGTTGATGATCAACTAATATCAAGAGAGAAAAAAATTAAGTATGATTATAGAGGGAGTTTTGTTGACTTTATAAGGTTTGCAAAAAAACTTCAAGAGATTTAAATAAAAGCAAAGTTACTTTTTAAAATAGTATTACTTACTAATTAAATGAAGGAAGTTTAGGAAGTTTTATTGACTTTGTGTCAAAAAAAGCTGAAAGCTGGATTTTTAGATCATCAAATTTTTGTAAATGATCAGCATACTCCTCTTTAAGTTTTTCAATTTTTATAACCACCTTATTATATTCATCTTTGACGTTGCTTGTTCCTCTCTCAACGGCAACTCCCATATCACCTTTTAGAGTTTTTATTCCCTTTTCAGCAGCTATGATATATTCATCTTTTAATACTATTAAACGTTCAAGTGTTTTTTCAAACTCATTTTTAATTGATTCAGTAGTTTTAATGACGTAACCTGAATAGGATTGTGTCAGCTCAGTTATAATGGATTTAACCGGGACTATGTTTTTTACTCTGTATACATTTGAACCTGCAAAGGCATATCCATTATCCATATCACCCATTCGTGCAAAATTAAGAGCTTCTGAAATACAGTAATTTGCCTTCCCTGCTTTGCAATGCTCCAGGCACTTCCATGAACACCTGAATTTCTGTTTTATACCGGAGTTTGCTCTTCTTATAAAATCATTTACTAAAGCCCGACCTGGTAAACCCACGGGGCTTTTTATTATTTGAATATCTTCTTTCTTACTATTTACATAAATATTTTTGAATTTCTGATCTACTTCACACTCATCGGTTGCAACAAATCTTGTTCCCATCTGTACACCTTTTGCACCAAGTTTAATAAATTTAAATATGTCGTCACCGGTAAAAATCCCACCGGCAGCAATAACAGGAATAGATTTTGACCTTTTTTGTTCATAAGCTGATATTGCTTCTACAACTCCGGGTATGATTTGTTCAAGTTGAAAATCAGGATGAAATATCTGCTCTTCTGAAAACCCAAGATGTCCTCCTGCCTTTGGCCCTTCAACTACAACAGCATCTGGTACCCTGTCATAGTTCTTGTCCCAGAATCTAAATATTAATGCAGCTGCTCTTGCTGAACTTACAATTGGAACAATTTTTATATTTGATTCTTTTATCTTATCAATTGGAATGCCTTTTATTGGAAGACCTGCTCCGAGAAAGACAATATCTGCTTTTTCCTCAATTGAGACTGAAAGGAGGTCTAAAAAATCATTAGCAGCTACCATTATATTTACACCAATGGCTCCTTTGGTTAATTTTCGAGCTTTCCTTATCTCATTTCTGAGAGCCCTTATATTTGCCTGTTTACCGTTCTGGTAATAATCTTCTTCACCCATTCCAATTGCATTGGCAGCTATTACGCCAATACCACCTTCGTTAGCAACTGCAGATGCTAAACCTGAAAGGGATATTCTTACTCCCATCCCTCCCTGGATTATAGGGGTTTTTATAGTTAGATCGCCTATTTGCAATTCAGGCATTGTTATTTTTTTTGGAAAATATTTAGACAGATCGATTTTTGGAAAATCTATTTTAGGCATTTTAAAATTAAGTTTTAACTTAATATCCATAATTTCTCTCCTTACTTACTACTTTAAGCACTTATTATAATATTAATTGAAGTTTTAATCAAACAAACTCAGTTTAATTTTTTTATTTCTATATCAATATTTACTGTTGAATAATATTTTTTAATTTGTTACAATGCAAACTATAAATCATTTTGAACAGAGAGGTGTTTTTAAATATGGATGATATACAGAATTATTCTACAAAAAATATAGTTTCTCTTTTGGATAAAGTTTCAGATGTAATAATAATCTCAAAAGCAGCTAAAAACTTCTGGGTAAACAGGTCATTTTGTAAACTTTTTGGTTTTTCAAAGGAAGAAGCTAAAGGAAAAGGGCCTGAACTTATATTAGCCCCGGAAGAGTTGCCCAAAATGATTGGTTACTATAAAAAACGATTGGCTGGGGATAATCCTCTTTTTAAATATGAAACTATTGCATACAGTAAGGATAAAAAGAAAATATTCATAGAGGTTACTACTAAATTCATTGAATTGGATAATGAGGATGTTGATCTAATAGAAATACATGACATAACAAACAAGAGAAAAATGTTTGACAGTTTAATTGCAAGTGAAAATATTTATCAATACTCATTGGATAATACACCTGTTCCGGTAATCATTCATACGGATGGGAAAATTGTATATGTAAATGCTGCAACATTGAAGCTTCTTGGATTAGAGGATGATAAAACCATAATTTTTAAAAGTGTTCTTGATTTTGTCCATCCGGATCATAAGAGACAGGCAATAAACAGAACTGAAAAAATGAGAAAGTCTGGTGAACTTTCGGGAGTTGAACTTGAACGATTTTTGCTTCCTGACGGTCGAACCATTGATGTTGAAGTATTTGCTTTTCCGGTAAATTTTAGAGGTAAACTCTCTTATCAGGTGTATTTTACAGATATCACAAATAGATTAAAACATGAACAGGCATTAAGGAATAGTGAAAAAAGATTCAGATTTCTGTTTGAGAATTTGCCGATAGGGATATTTATATATGATAAAAATTTTTTATGTATAGATGCAAATAAAACTATTGAAAAGATCATAGACGCAGAAAGGGATAAAATTATAGGAATTAATGTATTAGAATTAGAGGATAAATCTTTTATTAATGAGATAAAAAAAACAGCAGAAGGAGTTGCCGGTTTTTTTGAAGGAAAATATAAAACAACAGCTTCCAGGAAAGTGATCTGGGTTAGTGTAAACACTGCGCCTATTCTCGAAAGTAATGGGGCGTTTGATGGGGGGATGGCACTTTTCACAGACATTTCAAAACATAAAGAGTTGGAAGCACAATTTATTCAGGCTCAAAAACTTGAGGCAATAGGAAGGCTTACCGGCGGGATTGCTCACGATTTCAATAATATTCTTACCGTTATAAAAGGATATTCTGATTTGGTTTTAAAAAAGACAAAAACAGAAGATAAGAATTATAAGAGGATTGAGGAAATTAAAAAAGCTGGTGATAGAGCGTCAGATTTTATACAGCAGTTAATGGCATTTTCACGAAAACAGATTGTTAAGGCTGATGTTTTAAATATTCCTGAAGTTGTTTATGAGCTGAAAGGAATGATATCACGTCTTATTGGTGAAGAAGTGAAGTTTCAGATAGTAGTAAAAGGAAAAGTAGGAGAGGTTTTTGCTGACAAATCTCAATTGAACCAGGTGATTTTAAATTTACTGGTTAATGCAAAGGATGCTCTTGATGATAAGGATATTCCAGATTTTGAAAAAAACATAATGATTGAAATTGGAGAAGTATTTCTTGATGAGGAATTTGTAACAAAAAATCCTGGCAGTAGAGTTGGACGAAATGTATCACTTTCGGTTATGGATAATGGCACAGGTATGGAGCCGGATATTATTGACAAAATATTTGAGCCATTTTATACAACAAAGCAAAAAGGTAAAGGGACTGGACTGGGCTTATCAACTGTTTATGGGATAGTTAAACAAAATAGAGGATATATATATGCGAAAAGTGAACCAGGGAGTTGGACAATTTTCACGACATTGTGGCCAGTTGAAGAAAAAAAAAGAGATAAAGTCGAAATTAAAAAAAAAAGGAATACTATTCCTATAAAAAAATTAAGAGTCCTGGTTGTTGAAGATGATAAGAGTGTAAGGCATTATATAACTGAAACCTTAAGGGAAAATGGATTTATTGTTTGCGAGGCGGAAAATGGTGTCCTGGCTCTGGAGAAGATCAGAGAGAAAGGTGCTGCAATTGATTGTGTATTAAGCGATATTGTAATGCCGGCAATGGATGGCGAAAGACTAGCAAAAATAGTTAGAGATAAATATCCCAAAAAAAAAATAATTCTTATGTCCGGATATACTGCATCTGAATCTTTGTTAAATAAGATTAAAGAGAAAGATTATGTTTTTATAAGGAAACCATTTGTCATTGAGGATCTTATAGACTTGATTAGCTCATAGAGCAGATTTTGTAATTGAAGTATTCTCGCTTCAATGCAAAAAAAAATGTTGACAAAGTTTTTGTTTTTGTATACAATCCAAACACAAGTAATAATAATTACTATTAATAGGAGGCGTTATGAAAAAATGGGTATGTGAAGTATGTGGTCATGTGCATGAGGGAGATAATCCACCAGAGAAATGTCCTGAGTGTGGCGTAGGTTCAGAAAAATTTAAAGAACAGTCAGGCGGTCTTGGAGATCTCGTTTTTGCTGATGAACATAAGATTGGCGTTGCAAAAGGAGTTGATGAAAAAGTTATTGAAGGGCTTAGAGCAAACTTCAATGGTGAATGTATGGAAGTTGGTATGTATCTTGCAATGAGCAGACAGGCTGACAGGGAAGGATATCCTGAAATAGCTGAGGCTTATAAGAGATATGCTTATGAAGAAGCTGATCATGCTTCAAGATTTGCTGAATTACTTGGTGAAGTTCTTGTTGCTGATACGAAAAAGAACCTTGAAGCAAGAGTTATGGCTGAACATGGAGCTACACAAGGTAAAAAAGATCTTGCTACACTTGCGAAAAAACTCAACTATGATGCAATTCATGATACAGTTCATGAAATGTGTAAAGATGAGGCAAGACATGGTAAAGGTTTTGCCGGTCTTTTAAAAAGATATTTTGGATAAAGCTGTATCTATCTAAATGAAAAGGGCGGGATTTCCCGCCCTACTAAATTCGAAATAAAACGCTATGTCCTACAAAAGTCAGTTTTAATTGTTAAAAAAAATATTTTTATTGTTTTAGTTTTTTTTTTATGATACTATTTTTTATAGTTTAATGACTTCAGTGATATTTTGCTGAAGTTAAATTAAAAATAGGATTTTGATATGGCATTATGGAAAATTAAAAAAGGCTTGAATGTCCCTATTAAAGGTGCTCCGGAACAGTTTATAAGTGAAGAAAAAAATGTAAGCAGGGTTGCACTTGTAGGTTATGATTATATTGGGATGAAACCTACTATGCTTGTTGCTGTTGGGGATAGGGTTAAAAAGGGACAGGTTGTTTTTACTGACAAAAAAATGGAGGGTGTTAAGTACACAGCTCCTGGAAGTGGGAAGATTGTAGAGATCAACAGGGGAAAAAAAAGGGTTTTTGAATCTATAGTTATTGAATTGGATGGTGAGGATGAAGTTTTGTTCACGTCCTACTCAGAAGATGAGATAAAAAACCTGAGCAGAGAAAAAGTAGTTGAACAATTGCTTATCTCTGGAGTTTGGACAGCCTTACGTTCAAGACCCTTTGGGAAGGTTGCAGGACCACAAGATATTCCCAACTCGATATTTGTGACAGCAATTGATACTGAACCGCACGCTCCATCCGTTCCAGTCACTCTTGAAGGCAAAAAAGAAACTTTCCAATTAGGTCTTGATATCCTTTCAAAGCTTACAGAAGGGACTGTATTTGTTTGTAAAAAACCAGATGCGGCGATTCCTGTCCCATTGACGGACAAATTATCTGTTGAAGAGTTTTCAGGACCACATCCGGCAGGTTTGCCCGGGACTCATATTCATTTTATTGATCCCATTTCAAGGTCGAAAAATGTATGGCATATTGATGCACAGGATGTCGTTGCTATTGGGTCACTTTTTTCTACCGGTAAGATATTTGTAGAAAGAGTTATATCAATTTCGGGACCATCTGTAAAGAATCCAAGATTAGTAAAAACAAGGATTGGCGCTTATCTTCCTGAGATTCTTGAAAATGAATTAATAGAGGCTGATAACAGGGTCCTGTCCGGTTCGGTTTTATCTGGAAGAGGTGCATTTGGAAATGTTAAATATCTTGGAAGGTTCCATAAACAGATTTCTGTTCTCAAAGAGGGTACAGAAAGGGTCTTTTTTGGTTGGGTAAGTCTTGGACTATCACTTTTTTCAGTTAAGAATATTGTTATTTCAAAATTGTTTGGAAAGAAAGAGTTTAATTTTAGTACAGCCTTGAATGGAGGGCCAAGAGCAATGGTTCCAGTAGGTTCATATGAAAAAGTTATGCCTTTGGACATTCTCCCTATATTCTTATTGCGATCTTTACTGGTAAAAGATATTGAGGAAGCTGAAAAACTTGGTGCTCTTGAGCTTATTGAGGAAGATCTGGCTTTATGTTCCTTTGTCTCTTCTACAAAGAGAGAATATGGAGAAGTTTTAAGAGAAAATTTAACTATAATAGAGAAGGAAGGATAATGAAATTTCTAAGAAAATTCCTTGATAATCAGGAAAAGCACTTTGAAGGGAAGGGGAAACTAAAGAGTTTATACCCTCTATTTGAAGCTATTGACACCCTATTATATACTCCTGGAAAAGTAACAAAAGGAGCTTCGCATATTAGGGATGTTTTGGATTTAAAACGCATGATGACAATGGTCATATATGCATTATTGCCAACTGTTTTGTTTGGTCTTTATAATACTGGATATCAGGCAAATCTACTGATAGAACAACTGGGTGGAATTGCAAAACCGGAAGTATTACAGCAGGCAACAGCAATATGGCAGGGTAAACTGGTTCATACACTTGGAATTGGTTTTGATCCTGGAAATATTTTTGGTAATATTCTGCATGGATTAATATACTTTCTACCTATTTATATTGTTACCTTAGCAGCTGGTGGATTCTGGGAAGTGCTGTTTGCTGTAATTAGAAAGCATGAAATAAATGAAGGTTTTTTTGTAACCTCAATGTTATTCCCTCTGATCTTATCACCAACAATCCCTTTATGGCAGGTTGCTCTCGGAATTTCCTTTGGTGTTGTGATAGGAAAAGAGGTCTTTGGTGGAGTTGGGATGAATATATTAAACCCGGCTTTAACAGCAAGGGCATTTTTGTTTTTTGCATATCCTATAAATATATCCGGGGATGCAGTATGGGTTGCAGTAGATGGTGCAACTAAGGCTACACCTCTCTCAGAACTTGCAGTAGGTAAAACGGTCTCAACATGGGACTCATTTATTGGACTTATTCCCGGTTCACTGGGCGAGACTTCAACTTTAGCAATCCTGATTGGTGCTGTTGTCTTAATAGTTTCAGGTTTAGGTTCCTGGAGAATAATGGTAAGTATTGTAGCGGGAATGGCTGGCCTTTCGCTGTGCTTTAATTTGTTTGTTGAGAGTGCCACAAATCCTATGTTCGCCGTTACACCTGTACAACATTTTGTTCTCGGCGGATTTGCTTTTGGTCTGGTTTTCATGGCTACAGATCCTGTTTCTGCTGCGATGACAAAGCCGGGTATGTATCTATATGGTGCTCTTATTGGCGTATTAGTTGTGTTGGTAAGGGTTATAAACCCTGCATTTCCCGAAGGAATGATGCTTGCTATATTATTCGGGAATGTTTTTGCACCACTTTTTGACAAAATATTTATTAATGCAAATATAAAGAGGAGGTTACTCCGAAATGGCAGTAGATAGTATAAAGAAAACAATAGGGGTTGCCCTTGGTGTTTGTCTTGTCTCTTCTATTCTTGTAACAGGAATTTACACTGTTCTCAGGCCCATTCAGGTTGAGAATAGGAAAATAGATAAGTTGAAGAATATTCTAAAGGCAGGCGGGGTAGAGATCACAGATGGGAAAAGCATCGAAGATCTATTTAAAGAGCGTATAGAGGCGCAGATAGTTGATTTAAAAAAAGGTGAGGTAAAAAAAGATTTTCTAGAGAAGGAAGAAATTCTTAAACCTGATAAATTTGATATAAAAAAAATTGCAAAAGATACGAATTTTTCAAGCCTTATAGATGCTAAAAATGATATTGCTTCTATCAAACGCGTACCAAATTATGCAATAGTTTATCTGGTAAGAGATGAGAATAAAAATATTACAAGGCGAATATTCCCTGTTTATGGAAAGGGACTATGGTCAACAATGTATGGATTAATTGCTTTTGATAAAAACCTGACAAAGATAGAAGGTTTTAACTTCTATGAACATGGAGAAACTCCTGGTTTAGGTGGAGAAGTTGATAATCCTGATTGGAAAAAACAATGGCCTGGAAAGATTGCATTTAATTTTTCTGATAAAAATAATCCGTTAAAAATCGAAGTTATAAAATCTAAAGTGAATAAAAACACTCCGAATAAAGAGAGTAAAATTGATGGTCTTTCCGGTTCAACTCTAACAACAAATGGTATAAATAGATTAATCCGTTTCTGGTTGGGAGATAATAATGAACCAGGTAATTGGGGCAAAGTTGGATATGGACCCTATATAAAAAAACTATTAAGTATAAATAATGGAGGACAGGGCTGATGGCTAATGTAAATATTAAAAAAACCCTATTTGATCCTGTTTTTAATAATAATCCTATCACTCTTGGTGTCCTGGGTATTTGTTCAGCTCTTGCAGTAACTTCAAAGCTTGAAACATCTATTGTAATGTCACTGGCAGTTATATTTGTTCTTGCCTTTTCCAATCTTGCAGTTAGTGCAATTAGGAATCATATTCCCAGCAGTATCAGGATAATTGTGGAAATGACAATAATTGCCTCACTGGTAATTATTGCAGATCAATTTATCAAAGCTTTTGCCTTTGATGTCAGTAAGCAGCTATCTGTTTACGTTGGATTGATCATAACAAACTGTATCATTATGGGGAGAGCGGAAGCATTTGCTTTAAAGAACACGCCATGGCCAAGTTTTGTTGATGGCATTGGTAATGGACTTGGATATGCGTTTGTATTGATAACAGTTGGATTTGTCCGGGAATTATTCGGAGCGGGGAAACTTCTCGGGTTTTCAGTTTTACCATTAGATACGGCTGGCGGTTGGTATGTACCTAATGGATTGTTATTACTTCCTGCAAGTGCTTTTTTCCTTATTGGGTTCATTATATGGATTCTTAGGGAGTTTAAAAAAGATCAGGTCGAAGAGGATTAGAAAATGATTGAACACTATTTAAGTCTTTTTATTAAATCAATTTTTATTGAAAATATGGCTCTCGCATTCTTTTTGGGAATGTGTACTTATCTTGCAGTTTCTAAGAAGGTTGATACTGCACTGGGTTTAGGAGTAGCGGTTGTATTTGTGCAGACAATTACTGTACCTGTTAATAACCTTATTTATAATTATGTTCTTAAAGAGGGAGCATTGACATGGGCAGGATTGCCTGATATAGACCTGACATTTATTGGGTTGATAGTTTATATTGGTGTAATAGCTGCTATGGTGCAGATATTAGAAATGGCATTGGATAAGTATGTCCCGAAACTATATAATGCATTGGGGATATTTTTGCCTTTGATTACTGTTAACTGTGCAATTCTTGGTGGCTCACTTCTGATGGTTGAAAGAAATTATAACTTTCCTGAGAGTGTTGTTTATGGGTTTGGGTCAGGATTTGGCTGGGCACTTGCAATAATTGCACTTGCCGGAATCCGTGAAAAAATGAAATACAGTAATGTGCCAAATGGATTGAAGGGGCTTGGAATAACCTTCATAACTGTTGGTTTAATGGCACTTGCGTTTATGCTGTTTTCTGGAATTCAATTATAAGAGGGTGAGAAAATGAATATAATAGAGCTGATAATACCCGTTGCTGCATTTACTATAATTGTTTTGCTTTTAGTTGGTGTAATACTTTTTGCAAAATCCAAATTAGTTGAGAGTGGCAACATAAAAATTAATATAAATGATAATCCAGAATATTTACTTGAGGTTCCTGCTGGTGGAAAACTTTTGAATACTCTTTCTGACAGTAAAATTTTTATCCCATCTGCTTGTGGAGGCGGAGGAACATGTGGTCAATGTAAGGTAAAGGTACATGAAGGTGGAGGCGATATTCTGCCTACTGAAACTTCACAAATTTCAAGAAAAGAGGCCAGAGCGGGCGAGAGACTTGCATGTCAGGTACCTGTGAAACAGGACATGAAAATAGAAGTTGAACCAGAAATTTTTGATGTTAAAAGATGGGAATGTACTGTTCGTTCAAATAATAATGTTGCAACTTTCATTAAAGAACTTGTACTTGAACTTCCTGAGGGAGAGGATGTTAATTTCAAAGCCGGGGGTTATATCCAGATTGAAGCACCTGAACATTTAGTAAAATATACCGATTTCAATATTGAGGAAGAATATAGAGGCGATTGGGACAAATATGATCAATGGAAGTTTGTTTCCAAGGTAACAGAACCAATAGTTAGAGCATATTCAATGGCAAACTATCCGGGAGAGAAGGGAATAATAATGTTAAATATTAGAATCGCTTCCCCTCCACCAAATTTACCAAAAGTTCCACCCGGTCAGATGTCTTCATTTCTTTTTAATCTAAAAGCTGGTGACAAAGTTTTTATTACAGGACCATATGGAGAGTTTTTTGCAAGGGAAACAGAAGCAGAGATGGTATTTGTTGGTGGTGGTGCTGGAATGGCCCCAATGCGTTCTCATATTTTTGATCAGCTTCTCAGGGTTAATTCAAATAGAAAAATATCTTATTGGTATGGTGCAAGAAGCTTAAGAGAAATGTTCTATATTGAGGACTTTGATAAACTTGCTCAAAACAATGAAAATTTCCAATGGAATATTGGTTTATCTGAACCATTACCTGAAGATAACTGGTCCGGACATAAAGGGTTTATACATCAAATACTTTATGATGCTTATTTAAAGGATCACCCTGCACCTGAAGATTGTGAGTTTTATATGTGTGGTCCACCAATGATGAATTCAGCTGTCATTGAGATGCTTGAAAATCTTGGAGTGGAACCTGAAAATATAATGTTAGATGATTTTGGCTGAGTTAATTAGTCCGAATTGACTTACCTTTTTTGAGTCATGTTTTTTGATGTTTATGGGTAAGTGTATTTGCTTGCCCTGTGCAGAAGGAATATAGTGAAAAAAGAAAAAATTATTAAAAATATTATTTTACAGTTTATCTTATTGCTCTCATTTATGTTTGTAATAAATTGCAGTAAACGTCAAGAAATAGTTAAAATTTCAGGCAATACAATGGGAACTACTTATAATATTACTGTTATAGAAAATAATAAAAACGATTCCAATAAATTGAAAAAGGAAATTGATGATATTCTGCTAAAAGTAAATATGGAGATGTCAACCTATATTGGGGAATCTGAAATATCACGGTTTAATGAGTTAAATTCAACTGACTGGTTCTCGGTATCCAGAGGATTTACCAATGTAGTAAAGAACAGCTTGAATATCAGTGTAAGCTCAAAAGGAGCTTTTGATATTACAATTGGTCCATTAATTGAATTATGGGGATTTGGTAAAAAATCAGGTGAAAAGATCCCATCAGAAGAAGAAACAGATCTCACTACTCAATATATAGGGTATAAAAAATTAGATGTTAATTTATTAAACTCATCCATAAAAAAAGAGGAATCCAGACTAAAGATTAACCTGGCCGCAATTGCCAAGGGATATGGTGTGGATAAGGTTGCAGAATTTCTAAATTCGAAAGATTTCAACAGTTATCTGGTTGAGATCGGAGGAGAAGTTAGAGTAAAGGGGAAAAAGTTTGGTAAAAACTGGCGGATTGGAATTGTAACTCCAGATACAGTAAATGATTATAATAAAATAGTTTTACTTTCAGATACCTCCCTTGCAACTTCAGGAGATTATTTTAATTATTTTGAAAAAGATGGAAAGAGGTATTCCCATACAATTGATCCTGTTACTAAAAAACCTATCACTCATAAACTGGCATCTGTAACAGTAGTGCATGAATTATGTATGCTAGCAGATGGGTTTGCGACTGCAATTAATGTTATGGGGCCAGAGAAAGGGTACAGTTTTGCCATTAAGGAAAACTTACCAATATATATGATTATAAGAAAAGATGGAGGATTTATTATAAAAATGACCCCTTCATTTAAGAAACTTTTATCTGAGTAGACCTTACTTGAGCTTTAATTTAGGTCTTTAATAAAGAGGGAAAAATGTTATTAGAATTTTTAATAGTACTTGCCTTTGTTTTTGCTGCAGTATCAATTATGGTATTAAGTTTACATTTCAGCAAATATAAACAGAGGCAAAAAAAAGCGAGAATAGTAAGGGAAAAGAAAATATCAGTTTCATGTGGAGCTTGTCCAGGAGCTGTAAGCAAGGCTTGTAAAGGACATTAATAAATTTTGAATTAAAAGATATATCTGCTTATCTCTTGAAATATAATTTAAAGATTAAGAAAATCTTTATTTTATAATTTTAGATGGGATGGCGTTTTTATAAATGACATTTCTTATTATATCTCTATTTAAATTTTCTGTATTATAAGAGTAAATAGAGAAAATTTATGACATAGAGTCTATGTTGATTTTTTTTTTTTTTTGTACTAAAATTATTATTGGAGATGTAGATGAATAAATTGTTCAATACGATGACAAAACTAAATGAAATTGTCTCAGCTTTTTTTCCTGAAACAAAAATGGGAAAGTTGGAATTTAACGAAAAAAACGCAAAGACATTTCTTTTTAAGTTGATTCCCATAGTTGATGCTATTACAAAAGCTGAAAATTTATATAAGAAAAGGAATATTTATCTAATTGAAAGCGAATATTGGTTGACAGTAGATCCAATAAAATCTCTGGAAAGAATAGCTCTTTACATAAGAAAATTTGATTCATTATCTTTTTCAATGTCAAAAACTGATAGGCAGACTTTTATCTTTATTCTTGAGAATATTATAGATTATTTAAAGCAGGATAGATCTGTTAGTGAAAAACCAGAAAAAAAAAAATTGTTTAATGAATATAGATTCTGGGTTGAAAATTTTTTTAAATTGCTTGAGCAGAAGATCTCAGGTGAAATTGATATAATAAAAACTGGTATAGATGATTTAGATGTTGAGTTTGATGTCATTGAAAAATTTCATTATTCAAATAATAAAATAAATATTCCCTTATTTCCATTTGCATTTAATCTTGATTCTAAATTGTTTTTTCCTTCTGACTTAACTGAGAAAGGTGTTTCACTTTATAATGAATCGGCAAAAAATGATTTAGTAATTGAATATTATGATTTGAATAGATCATTATTTGAATTTTTTGTATTAAACTTAAGATTATCAGATGGAGAAGTATTAAAGAGTAAAGTTGATAGTTCAGAGAACTTACTTACTTCTAATTTTGGCAAGATAAATATGGCATTATTATATAGTAATAAGAAACAGTATCATGATAGTTATGAATTATTAAATTCAGTTTCTATTGATCAACTGGAACTTCCATTACTATATCTTTTTCAAATAAGAAATCTTGCTTTTCTTAATAAAGTATTTGAAACTAAACTTTTACTTGAGAAATTTACAACTCTCTTTCCACATTATTCAGAGGGATATGAACTTATGGGAGATATTTTTTCCAAGGAAGAAAACTATGAATCAGCTTTAATTCAATATAAAAAATCTCTTTCAATTTTTCAAAATAAGGTTATTTCTGAAAAAATAAAAAAATGCAGTTCTTTAATAAAGAATAAAGAGGAGACTAAAAAGAATAGTAAGGATGAATTTTTTTTTAATATTTCAGAAGAGGTGTTTAAAGAAGAACCAAAGATATTTTTTCGGTCAAAAGAGATAAATCAGATAATAGAAATATTAAGTTCTGAGTCAAGGAAGAATGTTATACTTGTTGGAGAAAGCGGTGTTGGGAAAAGTTATCTCATTAAATATTTAGCACAAAAAATCCTAAAATGTGAAGTTCCGGTTAGTTTGCTCAAGAACAGTGTTAAGGAAATAAATTTTGTTTCTTTATTAACTGGTTCGAAGTACAGGGGGCAATTTGAGGAAAAAGGATTAAAGCTCTTACAGGATTTAAAGGAAACTAAAACTATTATTGTTTTAGAGGATATGCATCTAATGATGACTTCAGGCGCTGCAAGAGGTACCTCCCTTGATTTTGTAAATATTCTAAAACCTTTTCTAAGAGAAGGCTCAGTTCAGGTCATTGCTACAACAAATAGTGAAGAATTCAAGAATACTATAGAAAGGGATAACCCTTTACTTGGCTTTTTCCAAAAAATTACTGTTAATCAGATGTCAGAAGAAGAAACAGAAGAGATTTTATACAATAGAGCTGATGTATTGTCTTCTAAAAAGAGTGTGATAATTCCTAATGATTTTATAAACGAAATTGTTAATGCTGCAAAGATAAATATAAGAAATAGAGCATTACCGGATTCAGCAATGATGCTTTTAGAAAGGTGTGTTTCGAAAAAAGTATATAAGAATTTTTCATTGAACTTGTATGAACCGAAATTAGATGTCGAACTTTTAGCTGAAGTTTTATCAGATATTTTGAACCTGCCTGAATCTTTTTTGTCTTTATCAATTAGAGAACGATTGACGAACTTGAATGAGATGCTCTCAAAAAAAATAAGAGGACAAAGTGAAGCTTTAAAGAAGGTAAGTAAGGGTGTTGTAACCTCAAAACTGGGCTTTGACATAAACGAACGCAGACCGGATGGAGTTTTTTTGTTTATAGGACCTACAGGTGTTGGCAAAACTGAGACAGCTATTTCTCTGGCTAAAGCTCTCTATGGATCTGAAGATTTTTTGATACGGTTAGATATGTCTGAGTATATGGAAAAATACACTTATTCGAGATTTGTTGGAGCCGCTCCTGGATATGTTGGGTATAATGATTCAAACCAGCTGACTGATAAGATAAGGCAAAATCCTTTTTCTGTTATTTTGATAGATGAAATAGAAAAAGGTGATAATCAGTTATTGAATATTTTTCTCCAGATATTTGATGCAGGACGTCTTACAGATGCACATGGAAATGTTGTCGATTTCTCAAATACAACCATCATTATGACATCTAATATAGGAACAAACTTATATTCAAAGGTTCAATTGGGATATCAAAGTGATATAAATAAGAATACTGTGTCTAAATCAGCTCTAAATAAATCTTTGAAAAGACATTTTTCTCCAGAATTTCTGAATAGAATTGACGATATAATAGTTTTTAATCAATTAAGTAAAAAAAATATTATTGAAATTATTAAAGATCAAATAAAAATAATTGAAAAAAAAATAAATAAGCATGGGAAAGAGCTATTAATTGAGAATAATGTAATTGAGCTTATTGCAGTTAATGGATATTCTCAAGAGTATGGAGCAAGGAATATATCGAGAGAAATCAAAATTGGATTACTTGAACAAATTGCTGAATTATCTTTGACCAATGAATGGGAATTCTGTGATACAATACTTTGTGAAGCTGAAGGTAGTGAGATTATTGTAAAATTATTAAACTCTGGAATTCAGGTAATAGGAAAAGGAAGTGAAAATATGGATAAGATGGAATCTTTAAATGTCTGAAAAAATAAAAAAAATACTAATTATTGATGATGAGAAAAATATTCAGGTCTCACTCGCTTCTGTTCTTGAAGATGAGGGTTACTTTGTTTATCTTGCATCATCAGGAGAAGAAGGTATAGAAAAATTTATAAATCTAAAGCCAGATGCAGTATTTTTAGATATCTGGTTACCTGGAATTGACGGTCTTGAAACAATGACCCAGATTCTGGAGGTTGATCCTTTACAGATTGTCATAATGATGTCTGGACATGGGAATATTTCTACTGCTGTTAAAGCTGTTAGAGATGGTGCGTATGATTTTCTTGAAAAACCATTAAGCCTGGATAAGGTAATTTTTGTTTTAAGTAGAGGTCTTATTTACAGAAATCTTGTTGAAGAAAACAAGAGACTAAAAGAGATATTAAAACAGGAAATTTTAGATAATAGTAAAACTAAAAATAAAAAAGAGAAAACTGCTACTATGGTATATGATATGGAACATGAAGACCACTCACAGAAGCAAAGAACTATTAAAGAGAGTTTAATATTTTATGGAATAGGTCTCCATTCTGGTGAAAAAACAGGAATGTCTATTAAGCCATTGGGACCGGGGAAAGGGATAAGGTTTGAAAATATTTCTGAAGAAGGACATATACCTGCGAGAGTTGAATATCTTGATACTACTAATTATGCTACTTCAATAAAGAAAGATGGTTTAATTGCGAATACAATAGAGCATTTTATGGCTACATTGCATGCTTTCGGCATAACAAACCTCTCAATAAAAATCAGTAAGGAAGTACCAATAGATGATGGCTCTGCTGTGAAGTTCTGTAAAATCATAAGAAAAAGTGGAATTGTAGAACAGAATGAAGTCATCCCATCAATAAAAATATCTAAAGTATACACAATTGGTGTAGAAAGTGATAATGATAAATACATAAAAATAGAGCCTTATGATGGTTTTGCAGTTAAATATACTCTTATCTATCCGGAACCACTGGGTAGAATGAGTTTTGACTTTGTTATGAATTCTCCAGAAGATTTTGAGAGAGAAATTGCACCTTCCAGAACATATGGTTTTGTTGATGATTTTCATAAACTTGCTGATATGGGACTTGCTGAAGGTGGAAGAATGAACAACTTTATTCTTATTGATAATGGCAAAATATTAAATACAAAATTAAGGTTTCCTGAAGAATTAGCCCGTCATAAGATACTTGATATAATCGGAGATTTTTATCTATTAGGACGCCCCATAAAAGGTAAAATAACAGCTCAAAAAACCGGACATTTTGATAATGCAAGAATGGTGAATCTGATAAAAGAGAATTATTGCAACTAAAGTGAATATAGTGTAGATATTGGTGGTTCTGATTGTCTGAACAAAAAAAAATTAGATTCAGCCTTAATAATATTTTTAAAAAATTTAGATCTCATAATGTTGGTCCGATTAGTTTTGATATATTCGAAGAGGAAATCTTAGGATTATCAGGAAAGACTGGATGTGGAAAAACAACAATGTCAAGAATCCTTATGAGGTTAATGGAGTTTGATTCAGGTACTATATATTATCAGGGTTATCCTATACATTCTGTACCAATTTGTGAGTTTAGACAAAAAAATCAAATAATGTTCCAAAACCATCTATTATCTGTAAATTTACTGTTGAAAATAGGAAAAATAATAACAGAACCTTTAAGAGTTGCAAAATTCAGCGAAATTGAGATAAGAGAACGGATATGCACATTACTTGAATTGTTTGAGCTTCCGGTAAGCATAATGCAAAAATACCCTGATGAATTGTCAGGAGGAGAGTTACAGAGAATCGTCTTTTTAAGGACCTTAGTATTAAAACCTGAATTTATAATACTTGATGAGCCTTTTTCAAATATTGATAGAGACATGTCACTCAGATTAATTGAGAGTATAAAAAAGATAAGAGAAGAGTTTAAAATGGGAATATTAATTATTACTCATTCTTCTGAATTTGCCGAGTGTTTTTCTGATAGATTGTTAGAGTTTTCAAAACTGCTTCAATTTGAATCTCTCTAAAACCATAAGTACAGATAAATGTATTTATGAATGACATGTTATTTATTTCATAAGGATTTTCTAGTGAAATTACTATAAGGTCATTCCTGATGTGAAATAAATCTTCTATTGTTTTTAGTACTATGGATTTGGATTCTCCAGTAAAAGAGTAAATGAATATAACAATGTTTTCAAAATTATTAACATTTTTAATATAATTCTCCAAGTTGTCAGATATCTTTAACTTTTGAGTTGTTCCATTTATAAATAATTTTTTTGCAATTTTTTCCAATTTTGACGATTTTTCAGATAATACTGCGGGCTCACTTATCTGGTTTGAATATTCAACGAAAAGTGTTTTCGAATCTTCTTTTAATGGTAAAATGTTTTTATTGTTTTTTAAAATTTGAATTGAGCTCAAGGCTATCTCTCTTTCAATATTTATGTTTTTTCTAATTTTTGAAATTGTTGATTTATTTTGTGTTCTCTTTTGAATATTATATTTTGATTTAAGCTTTAATATTCTTGAAACAGATTCATCTATCCTGCTTTCTTTTATTTTACCTGTCTTAACTAAGTTAAGTGCAATATTATAAAGTTTTTCCTGAAGTGAGTATGTGTGGCTGATAATCAAAACATCTATTCCTGCAGAAATACTGTTAAGCACAATTTCTTCATTCGTATAATTATCTGTAATAGCTTTCATTTCAATGCAGTCACTAAAAACCACTCCTTTAAAGTTTGACCTCTTCTTTAACCTTCCAGATATTAATTCATTTGAAAAGGTTCCAATTTCGTCTGAAATATTCGTGTATTTTACATGAGCTGTCATTATTGCATCTAATCTGTCTGATAGTTTTAGAAATGGGAAAATGCTGAATTTGTCGAAAATTTTCTTTGTTAATATAATCTCAGGAATTTCCAGATGTGAATCAGCTGAAGCTGCTCCATGTCCCGGGAAATGTTTTCCACATGATGCTATAGCTTCGCTTTTAAGTCCCTTTATGAATTCTTCTGCATACTTAACAACTGTATCTGGATCATTTGAAAAAGATCTTATTCCGATCACTGGATTATTCTCATTTATATTTACATCAAGTACAGGAGCGAAGACCCCATCTAGACCCAGAAGTTTCATATCCTTTGCAATCAAAGAAGCAATCGTTTTTGAGTTTTTGGGATTGTTTGTTGCTGTAATTCCCATGTGTGAGATACCAGTTGCAGCCATCTCACTAAATCTGACAATATTGCCACCTTCCTGATCAGTCCAGATCATTGGACTGATCTTAGCGAGTGAGTGGAGTTCATTATTTAATCCAATGACACCATCAATAGAATCTATATTTCTTGAAAACAGTATGATTCCACCAATATTTTTATCATTTATAAAGGTTTGGGTTCTTTTGGGTATAGTTATCCCCTTAAATCCAATCATAAACATTTGCCCTATTTTTTCTTCTAATGTCAGTTTATTTAACATTTATTTTTACCTTATCAGATATGAAGCTGCGACTATCAATCCTGAGCGGGACGGTTCTATTAATGTGTTTTTTGTTTCTATCATTAGTGTATTATATTCTTAATTAGTTCTTTTTTCAAATAAGTATACTTTCTTTTTTTATAAGAATATGTTCTAATTAAAACTATTAACAATGGCATTGGATGCTAAAAATGTGAGAAGAATAGAGGATAGCCGATAGATCTTTAAATCTATTAGTGTTTTTATGATTTTGAATACAAATGGTATTGTTTTAAAAGAGAAGTGAAATATGAAAAATGAAGCTCATGCAAGAATAAAAATCAATAAACTTCTTGAATCAGCAGGCTGGAGATTCTTTGACAATGAACAAGGCAGGGCTAATATCCTGTTGGAAAATCATGTAAAAATATCTCAGATAGAAATTGATGCCTGGGGGAATGATTTTGAAAAAACCAAATCAGGGTCATTGGATTTTTTATTGGTTGATAGTAATAATAAACCTATTTGCGTTCTTGAGGCAAAAAAAGAAGATCTACACCCATTGGTAGCAAAAGAGCAGGCGAGAAAATATGCAAAAACGGTAGATGCACGGTTTATTATCTTATCAAATGGGATTATTCACTATTTATGGGACTTAAAAAAAGGAAATCCAAAACCTATTTGTAAATTTCCTTCACCAGATGAAATCGGAGCAATCAGGAAGTGGAATCCTGACCGAAACTCTTTAGTAAATGAACCAGTCGAAAATGATTTCATTGCTATTGTTCAAATGCCCGATTATAAAGAAAAACCTGATTGGAATGGAATAGTTGAAAACAGCAAAGAATTTATCTGGAATAATGGATTACGATTTTTGAGGTATTACCAATTAGAGGCAATTCATAAATTACAGGAAGCAGTTAAAAAAGGTAAAGATAGATTTTTGTATGAAATGGCAACCGGGACGGGAAAAACTTTAACTTCTGCTGCAGTTATTCGATTATTTTTAAGAACTGAAAATGCAAGAAGGGTTTTGTTTCTAGTTGACAGATTAGAATTAGAAGATCAGGCCTGGAAAGCTTTTACAAATTATCTAAAACCTGATTATACGACATTTATTTATAAAGAGCATAGAAGTGATTGGCATAAGGCTGACATTATAGTAACTACAATTCAGTCCCTAATGTTTGACAATAAATATAGTTATTTATTTACACCTACAGATTTTGACTTAATTATTTCAGATGAATCTCATAGATCAATTTCCGGCAATTCAAGAGCAGTTTTTGAGTATTTTCATGGTTATAAATTGGGATTAACAGCAACGCCAAAAGATTATTTAAAAAATGTTGACATTGACAAAGTAAGAGAAAATGATCCACGGGAAATTGAACGCAGGATGTTACGGGACACTTATGCAACATTTGGTTGTGAGGGTGGTGATCCGACTTATCGTTATTCTTTGATCGATGGAGTAAAAGATGGTTATCTTATTAATCCAAAAGTACTCGATGCTCGAACCGAAATAACTACTCAGCTTTTATCAGATGAAGGTTATGCGGTTACTATTAAAAATGAAGATGGTGAGGAAACAGAAACTTTTGTTTCTAAAGATTTTGAAAAGAAATTTTTTTCTAAAAAAACAAATAATATTTTTTGTAAAACATTTTTAGAAAATGCCAAACGTGATCCAATTACAACTGAAATTGGTAAAACTTTAGTTTTTGCAGTTAGCCAGAATCATGCGAGAAAATTAACAAAGGATCTAAATGAATTTGCAGAACTATTTTTTCCAAATAAATACAATTCTGATTTTGCTGTTCAGGTAACCTCACAAGTGGATAATGCTCAACAAATGACAATCAATTTTACCAATAATAATTTAAATGGTAAGACAACATGGGTAGAAGGTTACAAATCGAGTAAAACAAGAGTTTGCGTTACCGTTGGAATGATGACAACTGGTTATGATTGTCCTGATTTGCTCAATATTTGTATGATAAGACCGATCTTTAGTCCGACTGATTTTGTGCAAATAAAGGGAAGAGGGACACGCAAGCATAGGTTTGAATACAAACATAAGAACGAATTAGGTGAAGAAGAAATTATTCAATATGAAAAGGATTTTTTCAAACTATTTGATTTTTTTGCTAATTGTGAATACTTTGAAGAAGAATTTGATTATGACGAAAAACTAAAGCTTCCAAAACCGGGAAGTGAGGGCAGTGACGATGGCGGTGATGGTCTTAATGTTGATATGTATACCAGTTTACGGCCAGATCCTCTAAAAATGGTTAAAGAAATAGAAGTTGGATACGGTGGAATGAAAGTTGACCGTATGTTATTTCAGAAGTTTGAAGATAGAATTGTGATGGATGATATTATTAAAAAAAATGTTGAACTGGGAAATTGGGAGCATATAGTAAGTCATATACAGAGTGAAATTTTTGATAAACCGGAGGAGTATTTTAATATAGAGAAACTGCGAAAGGCAGCTAAAATTGATAGAAAGGTTTCAATTCGGGAAGTTGTAGAAAAGGTTTTCGGGATCATTCCAAAATTCAAATCAAAAGATGAATTATTGGAGGAAGAATTTGATAAGTTTATTTCTATCTATCCACCAGAGGAAGATGTAAATGTAAGGGCATTGAAATATTTTTTTAAAGCCTATATAGTAGATCAGGATATTCGAACAATATTAAAAGCAAAAGATTTCCATGCCTTACAAACTAATGCAACTTTAACTATTTCTCAATTTAAAAAAATAACCCCAAAATACAGAGAAGTTATTCCATTGTACATTAAAGATTATATTAATTTAGACTTATTTGTGGCTTAAAATGAGAAAACAAAGAATATTTATAAGCAGTGTTCAGAATGAATTCGAAAAGGAACGGTTTGCTTTATTGGACTACTTTAATACAGATGTTTTATTAAAGTCCTTTTTTGAACCTTTTATTTTCGAAAAAATTGCTGCAAATACTAAAGATCCTGAGAATGTGTTTAAACTGGAAGTAAAAAGGTCCGATATCTATCTTGGTTTGTTTGGGAAAGAATACGGTTATGAAGACAGAAACGGAATTTCACCTACGCAAATGGAATACGAAACAGCAAAAAACAAAGGAATTCCACGTTGGATATATATATTAAAAACTAATAGTAAAAGACACCCGAAAGAGGAAAATCTTATCAAAAAAGTTAGTGGGGATGTTTCATGGAAATATTTTGCGGGAATTAAAAATCTGAAAAAAGAGGTTTATCATACTTGTATTGAGTTTTTAAAACAAAAGGGAAAAATTGAGAACAACGAATTCGATTATGCGCTGCAACCTTTTGAAACAATCAATGGAATTGATGAAAGTTTGCTTAGAGATTTTATTGTTACTGCTCGCGAAAAACGTAATTTTCCTGAAAAGAAAAATGCTCCGGTTATTGATGTTTTAAAAAAACTTAATCTATACCGCAATGAAAAAATAGTTAATAGTGCGTTTTTGGTCTTCTCTAATAATCCTCAGCAATACTTTCCATCTGCTACTGTTAAATGTGCGTATTTTCATGGAATAAAAATTCAAAAGCCGATTCCCGATTATAAAGAATTCGGCGGTAATATTTTGGAAATGGCTGATAGTGCCGTTGATTTTGTTTTGTCAAAAATTAACCTGTCTACCGGAACCCGAAATCTCAGCAATCAAGTAGAAACAAACTATGAGATTCCCAGATCAGTTATAGCAGAAGCTGTGATAAATGCTTTGGCTCATCGTGATTACTACAGTAAAGGTAGTGTCCAGATATCTGTTTTTAAAGACAGAATTGAATTTGAAAATCCCGGATGTTTGCCTAATGAAATTAATCTGGAAGATTTAAAAAAGCCACATGCGTCTTATCCGCCTAATCCTTTACTGGCAAATTGTTTGTTTCTTGTTGGTGCTATAGAAAGATATGGAACAGGTACTCTTGAAATAATTGAAAAAACGACAGCAAAAGGCTTGGCTGAACCTGTTTTTACTTCTCATAATACTTTCAAACTTACAATTTGGAGGAGTACTATAATAAGTGACGAATCAAACAAGCAGGAACAAGTAGGGGAACAAGTAAGGGAACAAGTAAGGGAACAAGTAAGTAAAGTTATTTTAATTTTAAACGGTGAACAATCTGCATCTGAAATTATGAAAATGCTAAATTTAAAAGCGCGTAGAAATTTCCTGCAAAATTATCTCCAACCTGCGATTGAAGCTGGTTATATCGAAATGACTCAACCCAAATCACCCAAAAGCCCGACACAAAAATACCGGGTTACCGATAAAGGTAAATGGTTAAGGAAAGAATAGGATGTTAGATAATACAACAAAAACAAGGATAAAAAATTATTTAATAATGATTTGTTAGTTAGGTATAAAAGTACAGGGAGCAAAATAAAAAATGTATATATCAGAACTTAAACTTTGGAATTTTAGGAAATATGGGAAAAATGAATGGGATTTGGAAAAACCACATCTGGTAGTTCCTTTTAATTCTGGTACAAATGTTTTAATAGGAGAAAACGATTCAGGGAAAACAGCGATTCTTGATGCAATAAAACTGGTACTAAAAACTCATGCCTATGAATGGTTTAGAATAGAAAGAGAAGACTTTCATGAGGGTGCAGATAAACTTCGTATTGAAATACTTTTTAAAGGATTAAAAGACGAAGAAGCCAAAAATTTTACCGAATGGATAGGCTGGGAAGGTGAAGGCAAAGAAGTAAAGCCGATATTAAAGTTAATTCTTTGTGTGGACAAAAAAAATAATAGAATTATACCTTACGAAGTCAAGGCAGGAATGGACGATATTGGCTACTCATTAAATGCAGGAGCCAGAGAATACTTAAAATCAACATACCTAAAAGCTTTACGTGATGCTGATAGTGAATTAATAGCAAAGAAAAATTCTCGTTTATCTCAAATTTTACAAGGACATGAACTATTTAAAAAAAAAGAAGGCGATGAGCATGAATTTGAAAAATGGTTTGGAGAAGTAAATGGTAAAATTAAAGATTGGTTTGATGATTCTAATAAAGAAGGCGAACAAAAAAGTAATAAGGAGCAGATAAAAGAAGTCGTAGATAAATTTCTAAACGCATTCATTGATGAACCTGTAGGTTCGGAACTTAAATTATCAGAACCTGAGATTAAAGCAATATTAGAAAAAATTTCATTAGGAATTGAAGGAGCAAAAAACCTTGGTTTGGGTACAATGAACAGACTTTATATGGCTACTGAATTATTACATCTAAAAAAAGAATGGAATGGTTTAAAATTGGGATTAATAGAAGAGTTAGAAGCTCATTTGCATCCGCAAGCTCAAATGAAAGTTATAGAAGCACTTCAAAAAGAAATAGATGTACAGTTTATTCTAACTACACATAGCCCAAATCTTGCTTCAAAACTTAAATTACACAATTTAATCCTTTGTAATGATAACGATGTATTTCCTCTTGGCAAAGAAGTCACATTAAAAGAAAAGGGAACTAAAGAAGATAAATACACAAAACTTAATAAGAACAATTACAAATATTTAGAAAGGTTTTTAGATGTAACAAAGTCAAATTTGTTTTTCGCAAAAGGAGTTATTATTGTTGAAGGTTGGGCAGAGGAAATTCTTATTCCTGAAATTGCAAAACAGTTAGATTACGATTTAACTAAATACGAAGTATCAATTGTTAATGTGGGTTCGACTGCATATCTACATTTTGCTAAAATATTTGTCCGTAATGATGAAAAAAAATTAGACATACCTGTTTCTGTTATAACTGACTTGGATATTCGTCCTATTGATAATGGTGAATTTGATAATAAAAAAGAGGTAGAAAAGAGAGAGGGTATTATAACGAATTTTAAGGATTTTACAGGCACAAAAGTAAAATTAGAAATAGCAAAGCAGTGGACACTTGAATGGTGCTTATATAAATCATCTTCTCTATCGACACTTTTTAAAGAATCAGTTTCAGAAGTACATAGTGGAACTGACGAGTTTAAAAAGAATGGAGATGGTTTTAATCTTGGGTTTGAATCTAAATTTATTGACAAATTGGCAAAGAAACCAGGTACATCAACAATAGATAAAGTCGCAATTGCGAATGTATTAGCTGAAAAAATATCAGATTCTAAGCCAACAATGAAAGATGATGATGAATATATAAAATATTTAATTGATGCAATAAAACATGCTTGTAGAGTTAAATGATCGAGATTAAAGACGAACATATAAAAGAAGCAGAAGATTTATTAATAGATGGTAATGTTTTTGAAACAATAGCAAGAGTCCCTTTTATTAAATATCTTAATTATTGCGATTTATTAGCTGTGCCGGGAAGTGGGAAAACAACTGCTCTATTAGCTAAATTATATTGTTTATCTAAGCATTTACCTTTTAAAGATGCTTCAGGCATACTGGTTTTATCTCATACAAATGCAGCTATCGATGAAATAAAAAATCATCTTCAAAAACATGTACCACAGCTTTTTGAATATCCTAATTTTGTTGGTACTGTTCAAAGTTTTGTGAATAAGTTTCTTGCAAGTCCAGCTTGTTTTATAAAGTACGATTCATATATCATTAACAATGATAATGATATTTATGAAAAAGAAGCAGTAAATTTCTTCTATTCACTTAAATATTCTCCAAGAGGAGTAGAGCCAAAGGGTCTAAGAAATAAATTAGTAGGTAGAGTTAATTATGGGAAAAATGATTTGTTGTGGGAAGAAAAGGAAAATAATGTTGTAGATTTTCTTAAATATTTAGAATTTGATATTAAACAGAGAAAAATACTATCTAACGATAAAACATTCTATTCATATTCAGGAAATAGTCAAACTAATTATTTAGAACTTGAAAAGTGGAAAGAAGAATTGTTTTCTAAAGGCATTTTAAATTATAGAGACTCATTTTATATAGCAGATTGGTTTATTGAAAATCACCCATTAATCATTACTATATTACAAAAACGTTTTAAATATGTTTTTATTGATGAAATGCAAGATTTGGAAAAATATCAGATTGATATTATTGACAATATATTTTATGGGGATGAATCACCAACAAGAATTCAAAGAATTGGAGATATTAACCAATCAATATATAATTCAGGAAAAAAAGTAAAAGTACAGGCAGACTGGGAGGTTAGAAAACCGGTAAAGTATTTGAATGACTCAAACCGATTAACTAAAGAAGTGGCAGATGTGGTAAACTTTTTTACACTTGACCGACAACAAGATGAAAAAGGAAAACCAAGATTTGTAGTCAACGGGAAAAGAAAATTGAATTCCTCAATAAAACCACATTTAATACTTTTTAACGATGATACTAAAGATCAGTTAAAAAATAAATTTAGCGAATTAATTAAAAAATTTGGATTGGAAAAAACAATAGAAGGGCAAAAATATGGTTTTAAAATTATTGGCTGGAATGCCAAATGGGGTGACGGTGAAGACCACAATGGAAAACTTAGATTAGAAAATATTTTTGAGGACTATAAAAAAGATAATGCGTCCTTGAAAGAAACGTATGATTCGTTAAGTAAATATTTGCAATATTTTGACAAAAACAAAAAGACCTTGAAATATGCCAGAAAAGCAATTCTGAATGCTCTTATTCATATACTAAGAAATAATGGGCTAACGTATTCTACAACAGTAAGAGGTAAAGTAAAAAGCAGATTTTATACTCAAAATGAATTGATTAAACATATTCATGCAGAAAAGAATGGTAGTAATTATGAGTTTTTTAAAAGCAACCTCTTTAAATGGTCTTTTGATTTAACCGTGAAACAAAAATATCAGGAAGTTTATAATAGTATTAAAGACTTTATCAGCAATGATTTTAAAGATTGGTTAGGTTTTGAAATTACAGAAAACACTACTGAATTTATTGGTGATAACTTTGAAGAATTGATACAAGTTGAAGAAAAGCAAGAAGAAAAACAATCGGAGGATACTGATATAGAAATAGGCACAGTTCATTCTGTAAAAGGGCAAACGCATTGTGCTACAATGTATGTTGAAACATCATATCATTGTTATGAGACAGAAAAATTAAAAGTAGTCGAAAAAAAAGCAACAAAAACTAAACCTGAAATAATTTTACCTAATCCATTATTAGGAGAGAACCATTCATATAGAAATAGAAAAGATACCAGAGCAAAAGAAACTCTAAAAATGATGTACGTAGGTTTTTCAAGACCTACACATTTATTATGTTTTGCAGCTTTAAAAGATAATATCCAGAATGATATTGGAAATTATGAAAAAACAGGGTGGGAAATTATTGACTTAACTTAAAATAAAGTTACTAAAATAAATGAAAATACAAAAATGATTAGTGATAAAAAATAAATTGAGGTATATATGGAACCAATATTAATGGCAAATGCTTTTGCAACAATTGTAGGATTATTAAGTGATTTTAAGTCTGAGCATCGAGATACGACTACTGATGAGAAGAAAGAGTTTATGAATTGGTTAAGCAAAAACAATTATAATCATATTATAGATGAAATTTCATCAAATAATCAGTTAAGTTTAGGAATCAAATCTTTTTTAAATCAAAGTCATGAATCTATAATGAAAGAGTTGTCTGTTTTGAATGAATCTTTAATATTAATTTCATCAAAACTCCGAGGGTTTAGTTATATATCTCATGCTATTGCTCCAAAGACAGAAATTTCTTCCCAAGCTATTTCAATAATAAGTCAGCTCAATGAATCAAGTGGTAGCCATTTTATTGAGATAAAAATAAGTGATGGAACTATTTTTCAGATCGTAGATGCGAGCGAAGAAATTAAAATCCAAGAACCACGATTTGTATCAGATGACTTAAATCAACTGGTTTCATTGGGCTTATTGATGTTGGAGTTCACTTCAAAAGGTTATAGACTTTTTCGAATAACTCGTTATACTGTTAAATTTTTACAACAAATTTATAATTGAAATATAAAATACTAGTTTTTTGTTATTTCAAAATTGTTTCGATGTTTCATATAAGTTCTTTTTATTAATTATTGGAGGCTATAATGCTAAAGTTAAAAAATAATATTTTTAAAATTGGAAACGATGATCTTTTTGAAAATGATCGCCTTAATAGAGAAGATCATATCAATGCTTTAACGAATATTCTAAAAAACACATCTAATTCTTTTGTACTTGCTATTGATTCTGAATGGGGAACTGGCAAAACTGTGTTCATAGAACTGTGGGGAGAGTATCTTGCTCGACAGAAAATACCTTCAATATATTTTAATGCATGGGAGCATGATTATGCTGATGATGCATTGACAAGTTTAATTGGAGGAATTAGTACTCAATTAAAAGATAAGTATGAAAGTATAAAAGACAAAGTTGATGAACTGGTAAAAACTAGCGCGCAGTATTCTTTAAAAATAATTCCACTTTTATTAAAAGGACTTGCTGGAAAATTAATTGGAGATAAAACAATAGAGGATGTAATAGAGACATTAGGAAGTACATTATCTGATAAAATTTCGGAACAATACGAGAATAATATTGAGATTATAAAAGAATTAAAGAATAATCTTAAATCTGTTGTGGATAAATTACATGAAGAATCACCAAGTTTACCTTTAGTCATTTTTATAGATGAATTGGATAGATGTAGACCTGATTATTCAATTGAGATTCTTGAAAAAGTAAAACATTTATTTAATGTTGATGGTATTGTTTTTGTTCTAGGTATTGCCAAAGAACAATTAGGACATTCAATTAGAGCAATTTATGGAGCAGAATTTTGTTATAAAGGATATCTAAAAAGATTTATTGATATAACATACACATTGCCAAAACCAGGAATAGATAACTTTGTAGATTCAATGTTTGTTGCGTTTAAAATAACAGAGTTACTGAAAAAAAATAAGCCAGAAACATATGAAAAAATAGAACAAGAAATAAAATTAATCATGATAAATTACTTTAAAATATATGGTAACAGTTTAAGAGATATCGAACAATTTATAGCCCATTTAAATATTGTAATTCGTTTATTCGAGATAAATGAAAAAATTCATCATAATTTACTTGTATTTTATATGATTTTAAAAAATCAACAGCCTGAATTATATATTAAATTAGAAAATAAAAATTATATATTAAGTAAATTATTTGAAGAAATTGAAAAACTTTCTAAGTATGATCCTATTCTTTTTTCAGAAAGATTTTTTTTAGATTTAAAAACTGATGTTTCAATTTCTCTTATAAAAGCTGACTATAAAGAAGAAAATATAATTATAACTGAATTAAAAGAAAATATACTTAGTTCAACCAGTTATAATACCAAAACATTAGAAGACTATTTAACACCTATAAGATTATTTGGTGATGGAGTTTTTAATATTTTAGATAAAATAAACCTTTTGGAAAATTTAAAACACAATTCTTAGCTTATTTGAAATAAATATTTTTAATATATGCTCTTTAAGAACTTCTTTTCTTTTCCCAGACTTCCATAATTGGCATCATAAGATTCATTTTACTTGATGGCAAATAGAATTCTTTTTTTAAATGAACTTTCTTGTTTATATCTTTTTCAAAATAAATATAATACATCAACTCTTTCCCAGTTGAATCAGCTGCGATTAATTGTAGGGCTTCTTTTAGTGAGTTACTCTCAACACTATTTTTGGTTAGCTTTGCATCATCAACAGGAGCAAGCCAAATTTCATTAATAAGAATAATTGAGTTTGCATTTGATTTCTCAATGTCGGCTGCTAAGCTATGAATTACTAGGTTCTTTTCAGTCCTATCCTTCATAATTAGTTGTCTTAAATCTTCAGGACTATTTGAATACCCTATTATTGCCATTGATACATGAGTTCCGTCTTTTTTAAGAACACTTTTCGCTAATTGGAAACAAATAAAAGCCTTCTCTTCAAGGCTTTTTGATTTTTTAAAATTCTTAGAAAATTTATTTATATCTGGATATCTTTGTTTGGCTTCAATTTCATCTTTGTGAGATATATTAATTTCAGATGTTGTAGGTTTTAGAATATTTCCAGAAGCTATATCAACCCATACTGTACGATCCCATTCTTGTGCTAATAAATAGGATGGAAGTTTGAACTTCAAGAGAATTATGTCTGAATACCAATTACAATTCAACTTATTTTCATTATTCAATAAGTTCTCATGGGCATCAAGAAGCATCTTTGTAAGTATTTCAAAAGAATGCAATAAAGCGTCTATTAATTCAACATTGGGGAGTTTTGAATCAATCCAACGACGTTCAAGCCGTAATAAACCTACAACATAAGAATCTTTATCTGGTGTTGCTTTAGAAAGATGTTGAGCAAGATTGTAAGTTTCTGTTGAAGGTTGAACATCTATTTCTAAAACAGGAGAGCTGTACCAAGACTCAACAACAGCAACTCGTGCTTTACTATATGTTTCTAAATCACCTTGTTTTACTATAGTATTTCTTGAATCAATGAGCCATTTCATAATAGTGTCTTGTTTCATGTTGTCTTGCCATTGCTTGTACCAAATATCGAAGTTGTGAAATAAAGGTTTGTTTTTTTGAAGTACAAATGTAACGGTTCTTAGAGTTTGGATGCAATTATTAAGATTTAGTCGGAATGCATTTGGATCATAATAATTTATTTTTGTTTCTACAATTAAATCTAAACAATCCTTTAGACGTTTTTCTATGGGATATAAAGGACAATTATCATTCATCTTCTTCCTCATCAAGCTTAATACTTAATTGAGTGCATAATTTACTATAATCAGTAAATATTGAGCCCCATTGAGATACTCCATTTCCATACATTAAACATGCTTTATTTTTGTCTATTATAATACTACCATCAATGCTCGATAATTCATTATGTTGACCATCAACCATAGATATAATCAGCTCTGCATCTTCTCTCGAAAAAATCAAAGAATAAGTCACACTATCCTCAGGATCAAATAGACTTGTTACTATCATTCATCCTTCAAAATCAATCTAATAAACTTTTTCATTGTACTATGGCTGTATCATAATCCAGTAATTTTCCTTGTGGCAAATGATAGCCCAGAATGCTATCCCCAAGCTCATTTATTTTTAATATATTTAATCTTATAATTTTTTCTTAAAAATCCTTCTCTTTTTATGTAATTTTGGATTAAAATATTTCCATTGTGCATGAACTTTTTCGTTTGTTTCCAGTTCTGGATTGGATTCAGAATATAAATATCCTTTTGCCATTCCAGATTTAACAATTTCAATCACCATCATCAAATCTACACCAGTACCTCTATATTTTTTTCGAACTCCTGCCAAATAGAAATCAAGAACTTTATTTGTTTTAAGAGCTCTTAAAATATGGAACCATCCAAATGGTAATAATTTCCCCTTTGCTTTTTTAAAAGCTTCTGATAAACTTGGAAGAGTTATCATGAATCCGATCATTTCACCATCTTCATTTTCTACAGCCTTTATCATATCCTTATCTACAAATGATATATACTGTTTTACATAGAAAGATATCTGTTCTCTGTTTAAGGGTACTGAACCATAGATCTCTTCAAATGTTTCATCCAGCAACCTGAACATTTCCTCAGCTCTGGACATTAGATATTTTTTACTTTTGAAATTTATTACCTTTACATTACTTCTCTCTTTAATTCTTTCTGCAAGTCTCAGGAGTTTTGGTGGGATCTCATCTGGGACCATAGTTTTAAATTCCCAGTAATCAATATCTTTTTGGAAACCTGAATTCTCTACAAGGTCTATATAATATGGATGGTTGTAGTAAACAGCTACTGTTGGATGTTCTTTAAATCCCTCGATTAACATTCCTTCCTTATCAAGGTCAGTGAATCCCTGAGGACCGGTGATAGTTTCCATTCCCAGCTCATTTGCCCATTTAAAAACTTCATTAAAAAGAGCTTCAGATACTTTTTTATCGTTAATTGATTCAAACCATCCAAATCTGAGGTTTTTTACATTATATTTCTCATTTGCTACTTTACTATTTAACCCGACAATTCTACCTGCGAGTATTCCATCTTTATAAGCTATGAAAAGTTTTGTTTCAGCACCCTGATATCCAGGATTTTTTTTAGGATCAAATGTTTCCTTTTCAATGCTGATAAGTTCTGGTACCCAATATTCATTGTCTTTATAAATATCAAAAGGAATTTTTAAAAATTCCTTCATATCTTTTTTTGAAATAACTTCATTTACAGTTATAGACATTATTATTCTCCTATTCCAATTGCTTTTTTAAATATTCGTCGTCTTTTGTGTTGCCTGGGGTTAAAATACTTCCATAATCCGTGAATTTTTGAATTTGTTTCCAATTCCATATTTGATTCACAGTATTTAAACCCGAGCTTTTTAGCAGATTTTATAATCTCTATTACCATTAATAAGTCGACTCCAATCCCTCTATATTTCTTTTTTACACCAGCAAGGTAAAAATCTAGATGATTATATGTTTTAAGTGATTTTAATAGATGGAACCAACCAAAAGGTAAGATTCTGCCATTTGCATCCTTGTGTCCTTTTGTTAGGCTAGGCATACTAATCATAAACCCAACCATTTCATCATTTTCGTTGTCTATGATTTTTATGAGATCTTTATGTACAAAGGGAAGATATTTATTTGTATAATAAGTTATCTGTTTGTCAGTAAGAGGTGTTGAACCATAAATTTCATCAAAAGCTTCATCCAATAAAGTAAATAATTCTTTACCTCTTTTTACGAGTTCTTTTTTTGTTTTAAATACTTTGATCTTGAGATTACTTCGTTCTTTTATCCTATCAGAAATTTTTAATAATTTTTCCGGTATTTCGTTCATTTCAGGGATCTTAGCAAAAAATTCAATATAATCAACCTCTTTTTTAAATCCATATTTTTCAATCAGGTCCTGGTAATATTTCTTATTATAATTTGAGGCCACAGTCGGCATTTCTTCGAAGCCTTCAACCATTAATCCCTCTGGATCAAGATCTGTAAAGCCTAATGGACCTGAAAGAGTTTTCATGCCTTCTTCTCTTCCCCAATTTTCTACAGCATCGAATAGAGCTTTAGAAACTTCAGGATCATATATTGTATCAAACCATCCAAATCTCAGGTTTTTTGTTTTATATTTCTCGTTGGCGATCATACTAATTATTCCTGCAATTCTCCCGGTAATCTTATTATCTTTATAAGCAATAAACAAAATGCTTTTTGCATTTTCAAATGCAGGGTTTTTGTCTGGATTGAAAACCTCATACTCATCCATTAATAGTGGAGGAATCCATTTTTTGTCTTTTTTATATATCTTAAAAGGGGTCATTATAAATGCTTTCAGATCCTTTTTGTTTTTTACTTTTTTGATATTTATTGTCATTCCTTCTCCTTTTTTTCTATTATAAATGTGACTGGTCCATTATTTATAGATTCAATTTCCATCATTGCTCCAAAAACACCCTCTTTTACTATAACTTTTTTTTTCAGGATACTATTGAATGTTTTATATAATAATTCTGCATCCTCAGGTTTCTTTGCATTTGAGAAATCGGGTCTTCTTCCTTTCTTCAGATATGATGCAAGTGTAAATTGGGATATGGATAAAATCTCTCCTTTTATATCAGCAATAGATTTATCCATTTTATTGTTTTCGTCTGGAAACATCCGTAGTTGGAGTACTTTGTTAGCAACGAATTCAATGTCACTTAAGCTATCATTTTTCTCAATCCCAACATACAAAAGTAAACCACTTCCAATCTTGCCCTGTAGCTTTTTATCAATTTTTACAGATGCTTGTTTGACTTTCTGTACGACTAGTCTCATTATTTTTTCATACTCCTTTCCAAAAGAGAAATTCTTTTTCTAATCCAATTATGATGTTTAAAATCATAATTTTTCCCCTTCTGTTGTTTATATAAATGTTCGAAGAATTTATAGTAATCTAAAGCTGAATTATAGTCTTTAAGGTTATCATAAATTAAACCTGAATAGTAGTAGGGTTCAATTTTATTACGCTTCAATTTGATGATGCTTTTGAAGATCAGAAGAGACTCTTCAAGTCGTTTTAAATGGAAAAGACATAATCCTTTATAAGTTAAGATTTCAACATTTCTATTAAGTTTCTGCAGGATTAATTCAAAATGTTGAAGTGCTTTTGAGTAATTCTTTTCTCTAAAAAGTAGTATTCCTAACACATTATTAAAAAAAACATCCTCTTTATAATTTTCCAGTGCATCTATTGTATATGCTTTTAGAAGAACAAAATTATTGGTTTTTTTATAACATTTATAAATACTCAAATACAAATCTTTATTTTTTTTAATTTTTAATGCTTTTTTAAAGTATGAAACTGCTTCCGTATATTTTTTCTGCTTATATAGTTCCTCTCCCTTCAAAGTAAATCCAGCAAACTTAGAGACTTTTTTAACTCTTGGATTTTTTTGTTTTTTCCTTTTCTTTTTAGAAACAAGTTCAATCTTCTGTTTAAAAACAGGAAAAGTTTTACTTTTAGTTCTATATGTATTCTTTTTTTGCTTTTTATATATTTTTTCTGGAATAAAGGATGCTTTTTTTATATCTCTATCTTTTGATTTTTTTATAAACTTAGCTCTCTCTATAAGTTCATTCTGAGTATTCTTACCGGTATCTAAATCCTTTACTATTAATTTCTCTTGTTTTATTATAACAGGAACCTTTTTTTTAGTTTTAAAAGTTTTTTTATTTATAATGAAATTATTTTTATTTATCTTTACGGGTCTTTTTATTAACAATGTAGTTGTAATAGATATTATTATTATAAGAAGTAAAAATAATCCTAATCTGATATAATGCTTTTTTTTGGATTTGAATATATTTTGATCAGAAAAACCTTCTGTTTGCAGCTCTTCAGGTTTATTTGAATTCTGGATTATATTCCGTTCATGTTGTACTTTTTTTAGTGCATCTTGTATTAAACTCATATCCCTTCCTCTAGTGAGAGGTTCTCTGCGATAATATCATCAATGCTCTTAGTTTCCAATTTTATTATTTTTTCAATTTTATCTAATTTTTCTCCAAAAAGACTTTCTTTTGCCCGTTTAACTGTTCTCCAGTCGATGGTGGTTTTTTCACTTACAAATCCAGCAATCAGGCATCTATTAGCAATCATATTAATCAATCTTGGAACCCCTTTAGAAAAATTATAGACTTCTTTTATAGCTAACTTTGTAAAAGTTATCTCTTTTTTGGGTTTCCCTTTTTTTATTCTATGATACAAATATTCCTTAATTTCACTCTTCTTTAATGGATTCAGATAAAATCTTACCGTTATTCGTTGATTTAATTGCCTTAATTCCTCCAAAGCCAGTTTTTGCAGCAATTCTTCTTGACCCATCAATAAAATCTGAATCAATTTTTCCTTATCAGTTTCAATATTTGAAAGTATCCTTAGTTGTTCAAGGGTTTCTACTGGTAGGTTTTGAGCCTCATCAATTATTATCAATGCTGTTTTCCCTTTGATTGAGACTTCATTTAATAAGAATTCATTAAGTTGAGTTATAAGTTCATTTGTGCTATTTCCCTCGGGTATTATCCCAAGGTCCCAAAGGATGTTTTTCAATAGTTCAAAAAATTCCTGGAAAGGATTTAGAATTAGCGAATAGATTATATTATCTTCAAGTTTATTTACTAAAACCCTGGATATTGTAGTCTTTCCTGTTCCTATTCCTCCAGCTAATAATAAAAACCCTTCACTTTCTGAAATCCCATAAATTAAATGTTCAAGAGCGTCAATATGATCCTTGGAAAAGTAAAAAAAATCCGGATCAGGGGTTAGTGAAAAAGGTTTTTCTTCAAAGCCATAATATTTATTTATCATCTTGTTTTTTTTTATAGGGAAATAGTTCCCCTTTAATGCCCTTTTTCGGGGTTTCAACATCTCCAAGATGGAGTGGGATAGTTGCTTTTTGAATCCTTGTTTTTTCCTGCTCTGTCAGTTCCTGTCCCTTTTTTCCTGATATAATATGAGGGGTTATAAGTATAATAAGTTCAGTCTTATCAATTGTCTGTTCAGTTCTTCTAAAAAGATTTCCGATTAACGGTAGTTTGTACAAAAATGGAACCCCTTTAATGACTTCATTTTTTCTTTCTTTAATAATTCCGGCTATAACCAGGGTTTGACCATCTTTAAGTTTTGCAATAGTATCAATACTTCTTCTATCAATAACCGGCTGCATTGATGTAGCTCCCGCAACTGAAAACTGTCTGACCTCTAAAAGTTCTGAAATATCAGGATTTATACTTAATATTATTTCTCCATTTGAGTTTATCTGAGGAATTATGTCCATAACAATCCCAATTGGAACGACCTGTACATTTATTGTTGGTGCTGAAACTGTCCCTGTTACTCCCTGAGATACCTGCGTTTCTAAACTAAAATAAACTTCCTCTCTGACTACACGGATAACTGCTTTTTCATTATTTAATGTTGACACTCTGGGGCTTGCAAGTACTTTGAGATTGCCTTGTTTGGATATTGCATCAATCACCAGGTCAACGATATTATTTGTTATTGCAAACTGGAATGCACCTGCTGTACCGGGCTGCATACCTTGATCAGATATAGATCCTGGAGTAAAGTCCATAATTTGAGATGGAAGTGTTCTTTTCCCGTCTAAAGTACCACGGAACTTCGTTCCATTAAAAATACTACCCCAATCGATACCCATTTGGTAACCTTTGCTTAGATTAACCTCCATGATTTTTGCTTCGATCCAGACCTGTCTCTGAGCGGAACCCTCGAATTTTTCTATAAATTCGGCAATTTTTTCAATACCCTGCTTATATGCATTTACCATAATGATGCCTGTTTCAGGGCTTATAATAAGTTTTTTTCCAGAATTGTCTGAATAAGCAAATGAAACAGGGACTTCACCTTCTCCTCCAGTTGAGGACTCCTTAGATGAATCTGCTTTATCCACAGTACCAAAAACTAAAACTTTTAAACTTTCAATAAAAGTTGCCCACATCGTGTTTTTATAATCAACTTTAATTTCATTTGTACTTTGATTCCCGCCACCGGAACTCCCGCCTCCGGAACTTCCGCCACTTGAACCACCGGAACTTCCGCCACTTGAACCACCAGAACTCCCACTCCCTCCAGATCTAGTAGAAAAGGAAACCTGTCTGGAACCGGTTCGTCCTGATGATAGATAATTAAAATTAAAATAACGGATTAATAAGGGTTCCTTGTAGATATGTATGTTTTTACCTTTCCATTCATATTTAAGTTTTAACGGAGGTAAAATGAAATTCAGGATTTCTTTCAGAGTTGCATTCTTCAAATCCATAACCGGTATAGTTCCTGAAATTCCTGCATCCATGATCAAACCAATTTCAGTATCTTTTACGAGGGCCAATAGAACATTTTGAATATCGCTGCTCTGCAGGCTGAGATTATATATTTTTTTCTCTGCTAAGGATATTGCTTTATTTACTATTTTCGGCTCTGGTAGCGATGGCAGTGAATTATTAATAAGATCGTCTGAAGGAGGATCTGGAGATGTTATTTGTTCTCTCTGCTCATTTTTTTTTTCGGGTAATGATTTAAGTTCAACTTTTTTTATCCCGCTGCATCCTGCTAAAAAAATCAGTAGGAAAATATATAACAAACCTTTGTTCTTCACGAATTACCTCCAATTTTCTTTTTTATCCATCCTTTATAACTGCCCTGATTTACTGTAAGGATAATAGTCTCTTCATTCAATTTTAAGAAAACTTTGTTTTTTTCAATTTTTGTAACTACTGCGTTGTCTATGCTTTCACCTTTTCTATACAATCTATTATTTATTATTGCTATAGTAATATTGTCTTTTATAAGTTCTATTATACCATTAAGTGTCAATAGAGGTCTTATAAACTCTTTTTTAGATTCTGTTGCTTCGACCTTTTTAGTTTTTTGGTACTTGAAAAAATTTTCTCCTATAGCGCCTGATATTTCTATTTTAGGGCTTTCTATATAGGGATCGACTCTTTTTAAAAGACCAGGTGAGTAAATATCAATGATCATTCTGTTCGAAGAATCATCTATGCTTTCTGAGTTGTTTTTATTAGCTGCACTATTATCAATAGCAGCTGGTCTTGGTGCGGGTCGGTTATTATTAGTATTAGATTTAACAAATCGGGCAGTCTTGTTCTTCTTGATATTGCTATCATCTTCTCTTAAAAATATTTGATAAATGACCACAACTACAGCTACAATTGATAGAACAAAAGCAAGTATTTTATTATTCATTATTTTTTGTCCTATCATTTATATAATATACTTTAATGGTCAATTTAAAGTTTGTTGACACTTCAAGTCCTTTTATTGAAATAAAAAGATCACCCCAGGTAATATGGTTTATAAAATTTAATACATCTTTTAATTCCCCGTTAAAGCTGAGCTTTATTAGTTTCTCTTCTAATTTTGGAATCAATTGTGATAATAATCCATTGGATTTGTTTTTTTTTATATCAGTTGTGTTTCTATACTGTCCTCGGGATATGTCATTTCCTGTTTCAGTTGTAATCTGGAGATCAATAATTTTATCACCCTTTTGTTTTTCATAATATTGGATATGGTCATAAATTTTTCGATAGAAATGTATCATGTTCTCTTTATTATTAACGATATAGAATTTGTCATTAAAACGCTTTATCATATTCTCCATAAGTTTAATCTCAAAAATATTTGTTCTATGGAATTTACTTTTGTCTCTTTTATATTTTGCTACTATTCTTTTTAATTCTTTTATTTTTTTATTTGAATTATAAATATATCTGTTTGTTGGAAAAAAATATAATAAACCCCATAATATAATTGATAAAAGTATTGCGGAGATAATTGAAACCTTAATATAGAGATACTTATTTATCATCTGATTATTCTTCCATTACTAATTCTCTCTCACCTTGAATAATAAAATTCCATGATATTTTATTTTTATCTCTTGTAACATTTGATGAACTTGGGGAGGTAAAATTACTTACATTTATTCTATTCAAATCTTTAATTTTTTTTAGAAGAATACCAAATTCAGTCAATGACCCATTAATACTATCTGCATAAATCTTTCCATCTATAGAAAACTCTAATTTTCCGTCTGTATATATAATGTTTAGTTTTATAATCTTAATAGATAATTCATTGCTGACTGTCAGGCTTAACTCCCTTATGAAATCTGCTGTTTGAAATGATACTTTTTTTGGCGTTTCCATAAGAATGATTTTTTCATAATATTCTTTCCTTTTTTTTCTGACTTTCATGATGTTGTCAATTTGAGTTTGTAGAATATTATGCTCAGTTTCAATTTTCTTTAAATCATCTCTATAAATATTTTTCTGTTTTTGATAAAATGTTGTTACTACAGCTAGTGTAACGAAAATTGCAAGCCCGATCAAACTGAATACGAGGATTTGTCTTGGAAAATTTTCTTTATCTGTAAATTCCTTCGGATACAGATCTATGAAGTCTTTTTTTATAATAGAGTTTGCAGTTGTAATTGTTATGAAAAACATTGATATAAATTCATTTTCATCTTTTAAATTCTGAGGATATATAACCTTATAATTTGTTTCTATATTACTAATTAGAGTTGAATTTAAAGGCTGATTTTCATTAATAAAATCATTGAGGATAGATAAATTCTGATTAGAACCATATATTATTGCTTCATCAATACTTACATTTTTGTTTTTTTGTTTAAAATATTGAAATGTTCTGGAAAATTCAGTAGAGATCCTTGAAAAATCTTTATCAGTAATAGATGTGTCACCAACTAACTTAAACTGAAACTCACGGTTCAGTGACCACGTATTCTTGTTAAAAATATTCATGTTGATCTTATTACTCATCATATCTATAACTACGATTCCATTTACATCCCCATCTGTCTGTGGAAGAAAACTATCCCCAATAAAAGATTCTATACTGTGAATTTCAGGTATCACTTTTACTGCGAGAATTCCATTTGCTTTAAGATTATTAAGCATATCCCAAATGTCATCTTTCTGGATATAATAAACTATCACCTCTGTCTTTTTTTCGTTTTTTTCAAAAATTTGTGAGCCGATTTTAAAATCAAAAATTATTTCTTCAGTCGAGTCCGTATTTTTTTGAATTTCTCTTGGTATAATTTTCCTTATTTCTTTTTCTGGAATTGAAGGAAAATAAAACGTTTGATACTTCATAATAGATCTTGGAGGGATTATTATTGCTGGAATATTTTCAAGTTTTTCCTCACTAAGTTTTTTTGCTACAGCGAGTATTGAGTCATTTTCGTCAGCAGTTGGAATAAAATAAGCTGATATAATATTGATAGATTTTTTTATATTCGTGTTTAGTATTTTTATTTCAGAATCATTTGAAAGGTCAATAACAAGAAATCTCACCTGTTAGCTCCCATCGCTGAGGTAAGTTTATAAATTGGCAGGAAAATAGACAGGGCAATAAATAATACAATACCTCCCATTGCAATTATCAATATAGGTTCAAATGCTGCAAATATCTTATTGATTGTTTGAGGGACCTCTTTGTCGTAATACTGAGAAACTTTATGTAATGAAGTGTCAAGTTTCCCTGTACTTTCTCCAACCTGAATCATTCTTAATATAAGCGGAGGGAAAATCTTTTCTTTAACTAAAGCGTCATAAATAGAAGAGCCTTTCTCGATATCCTCGCTGCATCTATGAATGGCTCTCTTTAAAACTTCATTACCAACAATATCCTGTAATATAGAAAAGGATTCTAAAACACCTATCCCGGAGGAGTAGAGCATACTGAAATAATGTGCAAATTTTGAAAGGATAATTTTTTTTTGAAGTTTTCCCAGAAGTGGAGTTTTTAGCTTAAGTGAATCCCAGAAATGTTTTCCATTGTCATATTTATTTGAAACAATATATATGATAATAAAGGCCACCAGTCCTAAGAACATCCAGACAAGATATTCGGAGAAAAATTCTGATATTTTTATAAGTATTCTTGTAGGCGCAGGAAGTTCGACTCCAAAACCTGTTAAAACCGGGATGAATTTCGGGAGCGTAACTGTCATCATTATGACTATAACCCCGATTATCATTGAAATTAGGAACATGGGATAGATTGAAGCCTGGCGGATCTGGGCTAAAAGCTCTTCCTGCCATTCTATGAATCGAACCAGATCATTTAGAACTTTATCAAGATTTCCTGTTGCTTCTCCTGTTGATACAACAGAGATATATATTGGTGAAAATGCTTTCGGGTGTTTCGAAAATGCTTCTGAGAGTGATGTCCCGGACATTACCTGTCTTTCGATATCTCTGATCATTTTTGCAAATCTTATGTTTTCTGTTTCAGCAGCATAGTCGCTTATAGCAGAGATTACAGGAACACCAGCTTCTACTGAAGTTGCGAGATGATTCGTAAAAAGGATTATGTCTCTTCTTTTTATTTTTCCAAAGGAAATAGATGCAGCTTCTAAATTTTTAATAATCTTGTTATCTATAAGGATCAAGTCCATTTCAGAAAGTTTTTCGGCCAGGCTTTGCTCAGATTCTGCAACCAGGATTCCCTCAACAGGTTTGCCTTCCATATCCCTGGCTTTGTACCTAAAGTTTGCCATTATATAGAGCCAACTGTAACTTTTATGGCTTCTTCAAGAGTGATTATACCCATGTGAACTTTCTCCAAAGCATCTTCAAAAAGAGTTTTAAATCCCTCTTTTTTGGCCTGATCTATAATCTCCTGTGTTGTTGCCTGCTTTTCGATTAAATCTTTTATAGTACTGGAAATATTTAATATTTCATATATTCCAATTCTTCCTTTGTATCCAGTATTATTACACCTGTTGCAGCCTTTTGATTTATAGAAGGTGTCTTGACTTTCTGTAATTTCTCTGGATTGATTATCAGGAACTGCTTCATTGTCAATTGTTGTTTTGCAGTATTCGCAAAGTTTTCTAACAAGTCTCTGAGCAATTATCATTATTACTGAAGATGAAATAAGAAATGGTTCAACACCCATATCCACCAATCTCATAATTGATGCAACAGAACTGTTTGTGTGAAGAGTAGAAAACACGAGATGTCCAGTAAGAGCAGCTCTTATAGACATATCTATTGTTTCCTTGTCACGCATCTCCCCAACAAGGATTACATCAGGGTCCTGTCTTAAAATTGTTCTTAATCCTACTGAAAAAGTAAAACCTATCTTTTCGTTAATTTGTGACTGTCTTATTATAGGGAATTCATATTCAACAGGATCTTCAAGGGTTATTATGTTTTTCTCAATTGAATTCAAAGATGACAACGCAGAGTAGAGTGAAGTCGTTTTACCAGATCCGGTAGGCCCTGTCACTAATATCATCCCGAAAGGTTTGTCAATTGCAGATTTAAACAGTTTAATGTTTTCTTTATTCATTCCAAGTTTTTCAAGACCCAGTACAGCTTTGTCCTTATCGAGTAACCTTAGAACAACATTCTCTCCATGTATCGTTGGGAAAAAAGAAACTCTGATATCAATTTCTCTTTTTCCCAGTTTAAATCTTATTCTTCCATCCTGAGGTTTTCTGGTTTCGGCTATATCTGTTTCAGATAGAATTTTTATTCTGGCAATTATTGCATTCTGGATCGGTTTTGGAATCGATGGTCCAAGTACTAGAATACCATCAATTCTATATCGGATTCTCACAATTTTTTCTTCAGGTTCAATATGAATATCTGTTGAATTCTCTCTAATTCCCTTAATTATAAACTGATTTACAAGTTTTACTATTGGTGCTTCTTCAACAAATTTTGCGCCTGTATCATCATCACCCTCACTGCTTGCAAGTTGAATACTCTCTTCAATAAGTTCGTCAAGAGTTTCTCCACCGGAATAATATATTTCAAGTGCTGATAAGATATCAATCTCGGTTGCAGCTACAACATCAATAAAAAAACCTGTGCTTTTTTCTAATTCACTAATAACATCTACATCAAAAATATTTTCCATAGCAATGGTTAAGGTTTGATCTTCAAGGCTAATGGGAATCAGTTTTTGTTTTCTTGCATATGTTTCATTTACTGTCTTAATTACTGAAGGTTCAATAAAAACACGATTTAAATTTATATGACTTACATTTGACTGTGCAGCAAGGGTAGTAGTTAATAGTTCGCTTGAAACAAACCCCATATTTACAAGAACTTCACCTAACATTTCTCCGGTTCTTTTTTGTAATTTTAATGCAAGTTCAAGTTGTGGGAGTGTTAAAATCCCTAAATCTACTAATCTCTCTCCTAATGGTTTTGGCTTCTTTTGCATAAGGTAAAACTTTAACATAAAAAAAAAAAAAAATCAAAGAAAACGCCTTGAAAAGTGAATAATTGACAATATGCTCTTGAAATTAAATTGCTTTTATTATATATTATTATTGTGGCGTTATAAGTGAGAAGAAAAAGATAAAAAAGAGAGGAGAAATATATGAAAAAATATGAAATTGTTGAAGGTTATAACTTATTTAAGCAATTAAATGTAGATTTAATTGGAACGAATCATAGAGCTGGTAAAATTGTTGATGGCAAGGTAACAGAACATTTTTTGTTTACAGAAATTTATCCTTTCCTTTATAAAGATGAAGAAGCATGGAAGAGAATTGAGTTATTATTAAATGGAGTAAAAAAATCAAAAATTTCAAACCTTTATTCTCCAGAAATTGTAATAAATAGCGACAAGAAATATCTTGTTTACCCTTATCTGGATGCGGTAAGTCTTGAAAGCATTGTTGATGATTCAATAAAAAAAAATATACCGATCAATTTTGATCTAGCCTTATCAATTTCTATGGGAGTTGCAGATCTATTAGATGCTGGCTCTTCTATTGCTGTAAGTGGCAAAAGATCATTTCATGGCTTTTTAACTCCTGACAATATAGTTCTTGATCATGACGGCAATATATGGATAAAGAATTATGGGGTTTATGCATACTTAAATAGTACTGATGAAATACATAAAGAATTTGAAATGAAATATGGACCATGGGTTACTCCTGAATTTTTAAAAAAAGAAAAACCATTACCCCAATCAGATATTTATCATCTTGGATATCTTATTTATAAAATGGTTACAGGAAACTACTTTTCTCATTCAGAAGGGGAAAATTTTGAATCAAAACTATCAAATATCAGTTTTTTGCATCATATACCGGCAACTGATAAGGAATTTTTAAATAATATAATCCTATTCTTTAAAAAAACGCTTAATCCTGACCCTGCAAAGCGATTTTCAAGTATAAGAGAGTTTAAAGAATTTATATCTGACTATTTCAAGATTGAAGAGTTGTCATCAGTTACTTTTAATATAGCCTATTTTATGAGTTCAATGTACTCAGATGATCGAGAAACATCTGAAAAAGTTATGGCAGAAGAACTAAAATATATTATCCCATCAAAAGTGAAAGAGATGAACTCTACTGACAACAGCAGTAAAAACAGTGATATTGTGGAGAATTTGCTTAGTGGATTAGATGACAAAGATAAATCAAGTAGTAAAAGTAAATTAATGCTTTTTATTGCTGCCATTGTTATAATAGCTGTAGCAATTGGTATTTACACTACTTTGGGTGGCAAAAAAGAAGTGAAGGCAGATCCTGTTGTTGATAAAGCTGAACAGGTACAAAAAGCACAGCAGGAGATAGAGAATGCTAAACTTAAAGAACAAAATAGGCTCCTTCTACAAGATATTGCTGATCGTAAAAAAAAAGAGAAAGAAACCCTAAAGGCGATAGCTGATAATCAAGAAAAAATAAAAAAGGCAGAGACAGAAAAAGAAAAAGCCCGTCTAAAAGAGCAAAATAATTTACTAAAAGAAAAAATGAAAAAAGAGAAAGAAGATCTTGCTAATAAAGAAGCTGAAGCGGCAAAGATTGAAGAAGCGAAAAAACAAGAAGATGAAAAGAAAAAACTGGAAGAGCAGAAGAAGGAAGGCGCAAGGTTGAAATTAGAAGCTGCAAAAAAGGCTTTAAAAGAGGGTGATCTGGTTATTGATGTTGATCAAAAACCGGTTGGCATAAATACAGATGTTCCAGAACTTTCAAGAAAGTTAAGAAAGAAAATAAAAGGAGAGTCAGTTAGAGCTGTAGTCAGTGCTCTTGTCGATGAAAAAGGCAACGTAAAAAGGATAAAGATTCCAACAAAAACAGGCGTATCTGAAATTGATATGGAATTAACTAGAATAATTTATTCCTGGAAATTTAAACCAGCATTGAAATATAATAAAAAAGTTAAAACCTGGTTCACAAAAGTTGTAATAATTAAAAAGTAAAATTTAAGAATAAGAGTCGAGTCGGTATTTTAGACTTTAGTTTTTGAATGTTTTAGTATTATTTAAAATAAAAAATACTAATAACATGAATTGTTTTGAATTATTTTAAAAGATCTTTTAAAGGTTGGGTATCGTCCTTTCTTTTCCTGTTTATTGTTTTAAGTTCTTTTGTGTCTGGATCTTTTTGTCTTTTATTGCTGGAACTGTCACTACTATTATTTGCAATAATTTCAAAATCCTTTCTCATTTCTTCCAGTTCAGCCATGAATTCATTTAATTTTTCAGGATTATTTTTTTCAATTTCTGCTTTAGTTTTCTTTATTAAAGCTCTGCAGACATCTTTTATTTTTTTGTTTAACACAAGATGTTCTAATTGCTTCTCAAGAATATAAGCATAATTAAGAGCCTTATTTTTTACTTGAACAATCTTTTTTTGTTCTTTATCTGCATCTTGAAATGTTTCTGCATCTTGTTTTAATTTTTCGATATCTTCTTCTTTTAGAAGGCCTGATTGAGTTACATTGATCTCTTTAGATAATTCAGTGGAAAGGTCCATTGCTGTTACTGTTAAAATACCATTCATGTCAATACTAAAAGATACTTCAATTCTGGGAATGCCTTTTGGAGCTAGAGGTATACCCATTAATATGAATTTTCCAAGCATTTTGTTTTTCTCTGCAATTTCCCGTTCCCCTTGATAGACCTTAATTTCAACTTCTCTTTGATTATCCTCTGCAGTTGAAAACACCATACTTTTCTTTATTGGAATTACAGTATTTGCTTTAATTATTTTTGTAAAAGCTCCACCAAATGTTTTAACACCAAGTGACAGAGGTATTACATCAAGAAGTAGTATATCTTTGCTTTTACCTTTTGCTATTGAACCCTGAATTGCCGCACCTATAGAAACTATTTCATCAGGATTGATCTTCTTATTTGGTTCTTTTCCAAAATATTTTTTAACTTTTTTTTGAACTAAGGGTATTCGAGTCGTACCTCCGACCAGTAATACCTCATCAATCTCTTCGATTTTTAATTTTGCACTGGACAACGCTTTTTTGCAGATTTCAATTGTTGATTCAACTCTTTTGTCTATTAATTGCTCAAACTCATCTCGTGTAATGTATTTTAAAAAATGTATCGGGCCATTTTTTGAATCGGCAATAAATGGAAGATTTATTTCACAGGCATCCATACCGGAAAGTTCTTTCTTTGCATTTTCTGCTGCATCCATTAGACGTTGCACGGCCATCTTGTTAGATGTTAAATCAATTTCATATTCATCTTTTATCTCACTAATAAAAAGGTTAGATAAAATTTCATCAAGGTCATTCCCACCAAGACTGGTGTTCCCAGCAGTTGAAAGTACTTTAATTATATCACTTTCGACTACAAGAACAGAAATGTCAATTGTCCCTCCCCCAAAGTCATAAACAATAAGATTTGTTTTTTCTTTACTGAGATTAAGTGAGAAAGAGAGTGACGCTGCTGTAGGTTCATTTATTATTCTGACCACATTTAAACCTGCAATTCTCCCGGCATCTTTAGTTGCCTGTCTTTGGGAATCATCAAAATAAGCAGGTACAGTTATAACAACATCTGTAATACTCTCTTCAAGATAAGCCTCAGCAATGTCCTTAAGCTTTTGAAGTATCATAGCTGAGAGCTCTTCAGGAGAAAGAGTTAAATCCTCAATTTGTACTTTAATTGAATCATCCTTCCCTTGAATTATTTTAAATGCAAATTTATCTATTTCGTGTTTTATCTCAGAGAATTTTTTTCCCATAAATCTTTTAATGGAATGTACTGTGTTTAAAGGATTTGTGACTATCTGACTTTTTGCTGGTCCTCCAACAAGGCGTTCTCCATTTTTGGTAAATCCAATGACAGATGGAAGTAGTCTGTCGCCTTCATTTGTCAGTATGATTTTACCCTTATTTTTTTCAAAATATGATACAACAGAGTTTGTTGTTCCAAGGTCTATTCCTATTGTTTTTCCCATTTTAATTTCCTTTTATAAAAGTTATTGTTGCATTTGCATAGATAACAGATAATAACAAACAAAAACTTTTCATCATCGATATTTCAATTATAATAAATATAAAAAAAATGTCAACAAAAAAAAGGTCTTATGTGATTTTTTTTTATTATATGATAAAATTATATATATTATATGGAGGCTCAGTGTTAAATAAAACTAAATATTGTTCGATTTTGGTACTTTTTCTTATTGCAATAAGCAGCTTTTCTTTGAGTGGGGAGAATTACAGGGATAATGCTTTATCCTTTATTCCAGTAAAAACAAAAAATATTGTAGCAGTAAATCTGAAATATTTTTTCAAGTATTATGATTATAAGGATATTTATAAATTTACTCTTTTTGATAAAAAGAACAAAAAAGGAATTTTAAAGATACTCTCAGGGATAATGAAAAAGGCAGGAATTGATCCTGAGAAAGATTTGAATTATTTACTTTTTTCCAATAGTCGTTCAATAAATATTATGGATATAGGAAAATTTACTTCTGGAATAGTATCAATTTTTAAATTAAATTATAAACCTCATATTCTTGAAAAGGCCATCATGTCAAGTTTAGAAAAACTTAAAATTAAAGTTACAAGGGGAAGAATAAATAAAAAGAGATTTATATCTCTTGGGAAAAAAATCTATGAATATATAATATTGATGTATGATAAAAGAACAATAATAATAGGTAAGAAAGACAAAGTTGTCGAATATATGAATACTTTTCAGAAAGAAAAAAAAAAATTTTTCTCAAACAAAAAAATGAGTTCAGTGATAGAAGCTATGAAAAAGAATTCGATTTTTGCTTATTATTTTGATTTTTCAGGCTTTTTAAAAGAGATAATAGAGCAAAACGATGGATCTTTTAATATGGATTTAACAAAAGTAAAGCATATTGAAGGAAGTTTGGATTCTGATAATTTTACCTGGCGTGGGAAAGTATATATTGTTTCAGACAACAAAAAAGGAAATGTTTTGACTGTAAATGGCCTAAGAAAACTTCTTGGGATGAGTGCTATGGGCGGGACAAAGTATATTAAAATTGTAGAAAAAATTAATATAAAAGCTGTGAAAAAGGGAATACAAATTTTTTTTACATTTGATGTTGAATAATGCTTGTTAATATGATATTCTTTTTTTTTGGAACTGTAAATATAATATAGGAGATGTATTATGAAATTATCAAGAAGAAAAAAAGATGGTGTTGCGATAGTTGATTTAAAAGGGAAAATCCTTATTGGAGATGGAATTGATATTTTAAGGGAAGAAATTAACAATCTTATTGAAGAAAAAGAGACAAAAATACTTTTAAATTTTGCTAATGTCCCATACCTGGATTCAACAGGACTTGGAGAAGTAGTAAGGTCTTATACTTCTGTAAAAAAGTCCGGTGGTTCTATTAAGATAATCAACCTGACACAAAAAGTTGAGGATCTTCTTTCTGTTACAAAATTGATTACTGTTTTTGACACTTTTGAAGATGAAGATAAAGCTATAGCAAGCTTTTAATTTAATCTAAATAAGTAATATTTATTTTTTTTTTGTGGATAAAAAGGTTCGTAATTTTTTTATTCTATTTTTATTCAGTATAATTTTCTTTTCTTTTTCTACAGATATTGCTAAAAGACAAAGATATAGTTTTTTTTCAGACGAGTCGTCCTATTTTTCTGTAATTCAAAGTCTTGCTTTTGATTATGATCTAGAATATACAAAAAAAGATATCAACAGGATTAGAGAATATTTTCCTGGAGGTCCAATGGGGATTTTTCTTAAGAAAACTGAAAATGGGAAGATATATTTTGCTAAATCCTATATTTATCCACTCTTTGTAGCGCCATTTTTCAGGTTATTCGGTTTGCATGGGATACTATTATTTAATGGATTGATGGTTTTCTTTGCTGTACTCATGGGGTATCTGTTATTACGAAAATTTCATTCGGAAAGAATGAGCCTAATCTTTTCTGCCGGTTTCACCCTTGCAACTGTAATCCCTATATATATATGGTGGATAACAGCAGATTTATTTAATTATTTTGTTTTGTTTGCTGCCTTATTTTTCTTTTTCTATCCATTTAGGAACAAGCGTTTTTTTTATATAGCACCGATATTTTTTAGTTTGTCTGCGTTTTCTAAACCATTTAGTGTTATCGCCATCGGTGCTGTATATTTGATATTATTGTATAGAAAGGAGTGGAAAAAATTTATAATCTTTTCTATTATGTCAATCATACTTTTTGGGGCAATGGCAGGTTTTTACTGTTATCAGACAAATGAGTGGAATTCTTCACTCTTTATGGGGGGGGAACGAAGATCCTTCCATGGGAAATACCCATTTGAACTGAGAGAAGACTCGGATGGAAATATTATAAGAGGTATAAACGCACAGCCTTATAAATTTGAAGATGGTTTTAAAATGAGTTTTGATGATTATTGGGATAGATTCTATATCTCTCCAAAAATTCTGATATTAAATCTTTTTTACTTTATATTTGGGAGATTTACAGGAATCTTTATTTATTTCTTTCCTGCTGTTCTGGCGTTCCTGTTGTTTTTATTTCAAAAAAAAAACATTTCGGATTATTTTGTTTTGTTTGCCATTTTTTGCGGGGTTCTTACATATTTAATACTGGCGCCTGATAATTATTTCGGTGGGAGCGGTTCGGTTGGAAACAGGTATTTTTTATGTATATTTCCGTTGTTTTTTTTTCTCGGGTATGAAAAAAGAATTTTCAAGTTTGCATTCTTACCCTTTTTAATGGCCGTTATGTTCTTGTCGGGAACATATGCTGATGCAAATCATAGATCTGCCTATGCAAGGTTTTCGGGTCTCTCTTTTCCTGCAAAATTATTCCCGCCTGAAAAAACACAGTATGATAAGCTTCCGACAAATGAAAACCCCAGGGCATTTGGCAAACATATTTCTTTTAAAAACCGTTCCGGTCAAAATGCAAGATACTGGATATATTTTTTAAATGATAATTTTCATAAAATTGAAGAAAACAGGTTCTGGACAGTTGCCGATAATGAGATAGAGCTTTTTTTGGCGACAAAAAAACCGGTAAAGAAATTTTATGTTAAGCTATGGAGTAAGATTAAAAGGAATAAGTTTTCTTTCAGTATTGAAAATAAAACAATTAAAGGGAAAACCGGAGATGGCTTTATCGAGATAGAATTTAATAATATAAAGGGACTAAAAATGAAAAACAAATTCGTATATTATCTGAAGATCAAATCTGACAAGTGGATATCACCCCGTTTTGAACATAATCCAAAGGATGATAAACGAAAACTTGGTGTCCGTTCACTGATTGAACCGGTGTATTAATATGTGTGGAATTTGCGGATTTATTCAATCTATACCTATTGGTGATGAAAAAATTCTGAAGCAGATGAATGATAAGATCGTTCACAGGGGACCTGATGATGAGGGGTTTTATTTTAATAAAAGAGTAGGGCTTGCTGCTAAACGTCTAAGTATCATAGACCTGAATACAGGGCATCAGCCACTTCCTTCATCTTCAAAAAACAGTTGGATTACATTTAATGGTGAGATATATAATTTCAAAGAGTTAAAAAATGATCTGCTGTCAAAAGGGTATAAGTTCCGTACCTCAACAGATACTGAAGTGATCGTAAACCTATATGAAGAGTATGGAATAGAATTTATTGATATGCTAAGAGGTATGTTTGCTTTTGGAATATATGATATCAAAAAGGATAGTCTTCTGATAGCAAGGGATCATGTTGGGATTAAACCTTTATATTATTGTTTGCAGCCTGACAATAATCTAGTATTTGGGTCAGAATTAAAAACGATTCTGCAGTATCCGGGGATCGATAGAGAACTGGATAAGGAAGCTGCTGACCACTTCTTTACTCTTGAATATATACCTGCTCCTTTCTCTATTTTTAAATCCATTAAGAAATTACCTGCCGGGCATTATCTGCTGTTTAAAAATGATAAAATAGAGATAAAAAAATATTGGAATTTAACCGATAATTTAACCCGGGACAAAAAGACAAAATCTTTTATGGAATTAAAAGAGGAGTTTTTGTTTCTTTTAAGAGAATCTGTTGAGATGCGAATGATATCTGATGTGCCACTCGGATCTTTTTTGTCGGGAGGACTTGACTCAAGTGCAATTGTTGCCATGATGTCTCAGGCCTCAAAAGAAAAAATAAAAACCTTTTCAGTTGGATTTGAAGAAAAATCCTATAGTGAGCTGCAGTATTCAGATATTATATCTAAAAAATTCGGAACAGATCATTATGTTAAAAATTTGTCCCCGGATATTAATGACCTGGTCTCTTTTTTAACCGATTTTCTTGATGAACCTCTTGGAGATTTTTCAAATTTTCCAACTTATCTTGTTTCTAAGACAGCAAGAGAGAAAGTTACAGTTGCACTTTCCGGTGACGGGGGAGATGAGATATTTGGTGGTTATGAACATTATATTGCACAAAAAATGGCAAAAACGATTGATCTGCCACTTATCAGATCAATCCATCCTGCCTTTTCAAAAATAACTAACCTTTTCCCTCCATCAAAATTAAAAAAAGGATTTGTAAATAGAATTAAGAGATTCAGTGAAGGGCTTGCTAATCCGTATGATGAGAGGCATTTTAGATGGATGAAGTTTCTTTCAAATGTTCAAAAAAAGGAACTCTACACACCGGAATTTTTTGAGAGTAGCTTTTTAAATAAATTAAATGAAAGAGAGCCTTTTAAAGAGTATTTTGATGATACAAAAAACTTTGAAGGGATAAATAAAGATTTATATCTTGATTTTAAAACATATATGGTTGACAATATCCTGGTCAAGGTTGACAGGATGAGCATGGCAACTTCACTTGAGGCAAGAGTACCTCTATTAGACAAGAAAATGGTGGAATTTGCTTTTTCCCTACCACCTGAATACAAACTAAAAGGTAATACTACAAAATGGTTTTTTAAAAAGGCAATGGAAAATATACTGCCTAAAGAGATCATATATAGAAGAAAGGAAGGATTTTCAATTCCGATAAAAAACTGGTTAAAAACAGATCTGAAAGATCTGATGATGGAATATTTATCACCAGAGAGAATAAAAAATGCCGGTGTATTAAATCCTGAATATGTGAATAGACTTATTACAGAACATTTAAATAATAAACAGAACCATGCCCATAGATTATGGTCGTTTATACTCTTTAATATCTGGACAGAAAAATTTAGTAAATAATCTTAATAAAAATAATTAATATGGAGGATAGAATGAAAGATTTTGTTTTTTTATTTCCCGGACAGGGATCACAGGCTGTTGGAATGGGAAAAGACTTATATGATAATACAGATTTCGGGAAAAAAACCTTTAAGATGGTAGATGATATATTAGGTTTTAATTTTTCAAAATTATGTTTTGAAGGACCTGAAGAGGACCTTAAACTGACCTCTAATACACAACCAGCTCTATTGACGGTTTCATATATTTTATATAATTTACTGGAACAGGAACCTGTACTTGCTGCCGGTCATAGTCTTGGAGAGTATTCAGCACTTGTCTGTTCCGGGGCTTTATCATTTGAAGATGCTGTTTTACTTGTACATAAAAGAGGCAAATATATGCAGGAAGCTGTTCCTGTTGGAAAAGGGGCAATGGCTGCAATTATTGGGGCGGATATTGATAGTGTTAAACAGGTCGTTTCTGAAATCCCTGGAATTGTAAATCTTGCAAACTGGAATAGCAAGGCTCAGATTGTAATATCAGGTGAGAAGGATGCTGTAACAGAAGCAACTGAAAAAATTGAATCAGCAAAGGTTGTTTTTCTTCCTGTTTCAGCACCCTTTCATTCAGAGATGATGCTGCCTGCTGAGGAAAAATTATCACTTGATCTTGATAAAACAAAATTTAATGATTTAAAGTTCCCCATAATCAATAATGTTGAAGCAAAAGAGATGACAAAAGGAGATCAGGCCAGGGAAGCCTTAAAATTACAGGTTTCAAGGCCGGTATTATGGCATACAACAATGTTGAATATTCTTGAAGATAAAAAAATGGAAAATTTTGCAGAAGTAGGGACAGGGAAAGTTCTTGCCGGTCTGGCAAAAAGAACAGCCAGAGATTTAGGTTTAAAAGTAATTACCCAAAATTTCCAAACATATGAGGATATAAAAGGGTAAAAATATTTACCAATATTAATCATACATACCCGCCAGGTCATTCAATACATATTGATTCTGGCGGGTTTTCTTAAAAAATCATTTTTTATTGAATAACTTTACACTAGGTTAGACGGTTTTAAAAGAAAAATAAAATTACCTGTAAGGTAAAGTTGACAGATTTATAAAACTACACTACAATAAGATATGGGTGCACAGAATAAGTAAAGAATGAAATTCGACTTTGCGAATAAAAATCTTGTTGATCTTTACACAACTGGTAAATCTAAAAAGCTTAAATTGCCACCGAATATTGCAGAAAAGTTTCTTGAAAGAATTAATAGAATTGAAGCGGCAGATACTATTTTTGATTTACGAATTCCACCTTCTATGAAGTTTGAGAAATTGAAAGGATTTAAGAACAGGTTTTCCATTCGATTAAATAATGAGTATCGATTAGAATTTGAAATTGATTTTGAAGACAAAGAGAAGCTTAGAGGTGATGTCAAAATTCTTTGTGTGTCTAACCATTATATGCAATGAGGAGGCTTAGTATGGGCAAATATATACCATTTAAATTGTTAGGTCCTGGAGATTCAATTAAAGAAGAATTGGAATTTTATGGATGGGACCAGAAGGATCTTGCAGATATCATGGGATTAAGTGAAAAACATGTTAGTCAGCTGCTTACTAATAAAGTTCCTATTACATTTGACATGGCACGTCAGTTAAGTCAGGTTTTCAAACAATCTCCCCAATTCTGGCTTAATTTAGACACAAATTATCGGCTTAGACTTGAAGAGAATACCCAATCAGAAGAAACTACAGATCGGGCGTTGATATTTCAATATATGCCGATAAGGGATATGAAAAAAAAAGAATGGATATCACCAACTGAAGATCTTGTTGAACAAGTAAAACGTTTTTGGGATATAAAAGAATTAAAATTTGATTTCTTAAAAGAATTAATTCCGGCTTACTTTAGGAAATCCACAGCTCAAAATCATTTTAATCCTTATTTTGCACTAACTTGGTTACGTGTGGCTAAAAATAAGATTAAAAATATTCAATCTGTTGAAAAGTTCAATGAAGAAAACTTATACCGGTTATCAGATGAGATTGCACAAATGAGTGTAGAGGCTGACGGGATTGAAAAAATCATTACATCTCTTAGAGAAATTGGGGTTATATTTTTATATCTTCCACATTTGGAAAAAACCTATACTGATGGAGCAGTGTTCTGGCATAATAGTAATCCCGTAATTGTTTATACTGCAAGATATGATAGGAATGATAATTTCTGGTTTACCCTAACTCATGAAATTGGACATATTTTACTTCATGATAAATCTGGGAAAAGTGAGTTTATTGATAATATATACAATATTGATATGGAAGATTCGGCTGAAAATGAAGCTGATGAATTTGCTAGAAAACATTTAAAGCTAAATGAGATTATTCGTTTTTTCAAGGGTGTAGAGCGAATATCAAGAAAGAAAGTGCTTCATGTAGCAGAGATATTAGAGATTCATCCTTCAATTATTATTGGTTGTCTACAGCATGAAAAAAAAATAAAATACAGCACCCTAAATGATTTTAAAGAACCAGTCCGAAAAATCCTGGATAAAAAAACTAATTGATTTTATTAAAAGTAAAAATGAAAAAATAATTATGTGCGGCAAGCGTATTAATAGTAACGATAAAAAAAATGGTATAGTTCACAAAAATTAATTATTATTGCAAGATTTTAATATACTTAAAACAATAGTAAATAAATAATTTTGCAAAAAAAACTTTGAATTGTTAGAATGTGATTATGGTTAAACTATATCATCTTTTGATCAATACGAAGGGTAGAAATGAGATCGTTGATATTGCCCGGGATGTTGAGCAACTGGTTGAAGAATCCAATATTAATGACGGCAATGTCCTTGTCTTTGTAAAGGGGTCGACCGGGGGACTGTCGACAATAGAGTATGAACCGGGATTGGTTAAAGATCTTCCTGAATTTATGGAGAAGATCATCCCGGAAAAACAGAACTATCTTCATAATGAAACCTGGGGAGACGGGAATGGTCACTCCCACTTAAAAGCAACCCTTATAGGGCCGTCACTCACCATACCTTTTGAGAATAAAAGACTTATTCTTGGGACCTGGCAGCAGATAATTTTTATTGAATTTGATAATAAGCCCCATAATCGTGACATCATAGTTCAGGTTATGGGTGAATAATAGAGTTGAAATATATACTTATACTTGTTTCCCGGATAACAAATTCTCTATAATTGAATAATCATTTGTTTTATTAAAAAAAATTAACTTTTCAATGATTTCTTCATCACCACTTTGAATAAAAGATCCTCCTTTTACTGCAAGACCCTCATCGCTTAATCCAATAAACATTGATATGTTTTTTTCTTTTGCATGTAGAGCAGCCTCTGCAATATCAATTAGTTTTGGTGGTAAATATTTTCCTGTATTAAAGGCTTTTTCGAGAGCAGTGTTTTTTGCGACGAAGGTAGGGTTTAGGTGCATATTGATTTTGATGCCATACTTTCTGCTTACCATTGCAAGATAGTCTATTGCATTTTGAATGTCAATAATACCTTCTCTGTCAGTCATTTCAGGGACAGGCTTTTGCATAAAATAGCATTTTATAAGATAGTCATATTTTGAAACTTTATTGACAAATTCTTCGAATGTATCTAATGTCAGGCCCTTATCAAAAGAATCATTTCTGATGCTGTCATTAAATACTTCAAACCCGATACACAGCTCAATTTTAGTAGGAGTTTCTCTCTCATTCATTGCTCTCTGTAAAAACTCCAATTCTTCCATATCTACAAATTCCGGTCTGGTTTCAATTGCTAATATTAATAAATTTGTAAAATTAATATTCAGCTTTGCTAATAAATACATTAATGCTGTTGAAGAAAAAGTCACTTCATCAAGGACTGACCCATTATTACTTATAATCACCTTTTTTATTTTATTTTTTTTTGATTTGATATCTGGTGTTTCAAAAAGATTGTCGATTTGTTCCATTATTGATTTAAAATCAATGTGCTGTAAAGACATTTTTGAAGGAAGGTTGCATCCGATACATCTTGACCATCTGCAGGCCTGCGTATAAAAAATAACAAACAGAGTTAATCCAGTCTCACTCGTTTGGAACCAGTAATCTAAAAAATTATCAGAATGATGGTTTGTGTTGAAATTATACTTTTTACCTGCTTTCTTAGTTCCGGAGAGTATTTGGTTTTCATATTCCAATAATAAAACTTCTTTGCTCTTCTCCTTTGCCATGTTTATATTTTATTCATTTGCTGGAAATAAATCAATGGTTGATCTTGTATTAATGAAAAAAACTAAAGTAATTTTTACTTAGGATTTGAATCACCGAATTCAATGGGGTGAATTTTTTTTAAATAATCAATCAAAGTTTTATTTTTGTAAATTGAGATTTTGTTTTTTTTGATAAAAATATTGAACAGGTCGGATTTAGGCGTTATTTCCGGGAAAATTTCAATTAATGTTTTTGACTTTATTTCATTGATAACAGTGTATTTGGGGACAAAACTAATGCCAATCCCTTCGATTGCTCCATTAATCATACCTCTTATGTGGTTCACCTGCATAATGTTATTAAAAACGGGTCTGTTTATTGCAGGTATGGCGAACAAAAAATTATTCCACCAATTAGCATTCTTATCAAGGGATAGTATTGAAGCATCCTGCAGATCTCTTAATTTAAGTTTTTTATATTCATTCAAATATTCTGGCGAAGCAATAACTGTATATTGCTCGTTGAATAGGGGTATCTTTTCAAGGTTTTGATTATGATAGTCTTTACAATCAATAATAAAGTCAACTTTATCGCTGATTAATGCATTTGATAAATTATTTGAGAACAAAAAGTCTATATGAATATTTGTGTGTTTTTTAAGAAAGGTTTGTATATGTTTAATGAGAATTGTTGTTCCGAATTCAACTGTGCTTCCCAGAGTGATTTCCAGAATGGGGTTGTCTCTGTGTAATTTTAGTTTGTCTTCAGCTTTTTCAATTTCATAGAATATCTTTTCACAGGATTGAAAAAGATCTTTTCCGGCATCGGTAAAGGTATAGATCTGACCAGATTTTTTTATCAGTTTTGTTTCGACAGATTGCTCCAGTTTTTTAATTGAATGACTAATTGCTGATTGCGTTACAAACATTAGCTTTGCGGTTTGGGTAAAGCTTTTTACCTTTCCAAAAGTAAAAAATGTTTTTAGCTGATATAAATCCATTTAATTAACCCCCCTTTTCTTAACTATGAATACAATTCATTAAAGTTATTAATATTATGAATTTGAATTATAGCACAATCAGGCTTATTATTGTATTATGGAAATGGAGGTAAAAAATGAATACAGTATTTAAAATACCTGAGCCGTTTAATGAGCAGGTTAAAACTTATAAAGAAGGCTCTTCTGAGTATATTTCACTTAAGGAAGAGATCGCAAGACAGATGGATACATATGTTGAAGTTCCGGTCATTATTGGAGGACGTGAGATAAAAACAAATATCACCAAAGATATAATTTGTCCTCATGATCATAAGCATGTCTTGGGACGTGCATATTTCGCAGAAGAGAAAGAATTGGACTTGGCAATAAAAGAGTCTCTAAAGGCGAAAGATAAATGGATTAAATTGCCATGGTATGAAAAGGCATCCCTTTTTCTAAAAATGGCAGATCTTATTACCGGCAAATACAGGTATGTATTAAATGCATCAACAATGTTAAATCAATCAAAAAACTGGTATCAGGCTGAAATTGATGCAGTATGTGAATTCGCTGATTTTTTGAGATTTAATGCAAAATATATGCAGAAAATTTATTCCGAACAACCTATTTCTGAGAAAGGGGCTTGGAATAGGATTGACTATAGACCAATAGAAGGATTTGTTTTGGCGATTTCTCCTTTCAATTTCACATCAATTGCAGGAAATTTAGTTACAGCTCCCCTAATGATGGGAAATACAGTTATCTGGAAGCCGTCTTCCCTGTCGCTCCTGTCGGGATATTATTTAATGAAACTGTTCAAAGAAGCAGGTGTCCCGGATGGTGTTGTTAATTTTGTTCCATCGAGTGGACAATTAATTGAAAAGAGAGTGATCCAAAATAGAAATCTCGGGGGTATTCATTTCACTGGTTCTACTGAGGTTTTTCAAAAGTTATGGAAAAAGGTTGGTGAAAACATAGAAAACTATTTGTCATATCCAAGATTAGTTGGTGAAACAGGTGGTAAGGATTATATTTTCATGCATAATACTGCTGATACAAAAGAAGTTGCAACCGCTTTGACAAATAGTGCTTTCGAATATCAGGGTCAAAAATGTTCCGCCTGTTCAAGGGCATTTATTCCCAGAAGTAGGTGGAATGATTTAAAAAATGATCTAATAGAAAAAATTAAAGAGATAAAATCAGGTGATGCAAATGATTTTTCCAATATGTGTAATTCATTAATTGATAAAAATAGTTATGAAAAAACTATGAGATATATCAAAAAAGCAGAAGAGTCTGATAATGCAGAAATATTAATTGGGGGAAGGGGAAATAGAGAAAAGGGGTATTTTGTTGAGCCAACAGTTATTTTGGCTAAACGACCTAGCTTTATAACCATGACACATGAGCTATTTGCTCCTGTCTTGACAATTTTTGTCTATGAAGATAGTGATATTGAAAAGATAATTGAACATATAAATGATTACTCTTTTTATGCATTAACAGGCGCAATATTTTCTAAGGATAGGTACATAATTAGAGATTTAACTGAAAAGCTAAAAAATACTGCAGGGAATTTTTATATAAATGACAAACCCTCTGGTGCTGTAGTAGGGCAACAACCATTTGGCGGAGCTAGAGCATCCGGAACAAATGATAAGGCCGGCAGTTTTCTAAATCTATTAAGATGGACCTCTGCTCAGACAATAAAGGAATCTTTTGATACTCCTGCCTGAAGGTATATATAAAGTGAATACTATCTGATGCAAAACATTGTATAAAAATTATTTTCTCTTAATCTTTTTTATGCTAGAATGATGTTTAATGGATGGTGATAAATATGAATAAATATATAAATAGTATTAAAGAAAGATTTATTGGGATTGTAAAAACGCCAACTCTAGTATTAGGCGATCTTATGAATAATAAAAAATGGCAGGGAGTATTAGCCTTTTTATTGATATCAGCATTTATTTTAAGTTTTTTTACCGGACCAATTATTTTAAAATTAAATTTTGAAAAAAATCCTGAACTTTATTCATCGTTTTCAGGTTCAATGGGTTTTATGGGAAGGGTTTTAATGGCAATGAGCGGCGTTTTTTTATATGTCGTGAGACTGATTTTTGTAACTTTTTTCATCTATTTGTTTTACAGTGTTTTTGGTGCTGAAGGGATTTTCTCAAACTATTTCTCACTTGTTGTAAATTCATCTTTAATTACGATCTTTATTCCTGAGTTGTTTAGATCGATTTATCTTTTAATAACTGGAAATGTGGTGCATATGTTTAATCTTGGTACTTATATTGGAAATACAGAGAAATTGAATTTCATGCATTTTGTTTTTTCAGCAATAGATGTCTTTCAGATATGGTTTGTCTTATTAATTGCTTATGGAGTATACGGTTTCTATAAAAATACCAGCGAGAAATGGGAAGAACAAAAATTTACTAAAAATAAGAGTTTTATTATTGCACTAACATATTTCATTTTTAAATCAGTAGTTGTAATACTATTCTCTTATTTACTGGCGAAATTTTCAGCAGTAGCTCAACAAATGTTGATAAATAGTTAAATATAAAAAAATCAGGGGTTTCTCTTTTTTGCTGCCATCTTCAGATCTGAAAAGTATATAGCAAGAGGTCTATAGGCTAAATGCGACCATTTTGAGAATGCGACAAGCGTAATAACCATAGGAACTTCAAATGCTAGATGTAGTGTATACATGATATATGATGCCTTTGCCATGCCAGAAATTCTAAATATATGCAGTAATGTTCCCGTTAGAGCAATTATGAATAGAAGAATAATAAAGATCCAGTCACTATGATGGGAGAATTTAAAAACAGGTTCCTTTTTTCTTATCCTCCCAATAATATAATAAACAGTTGAAAATATAAATCCAAAAGCAGCATAATATCCTAACCATCTCTGAGGGTGGGATATAGGATAGACTTCTTCTGTCTGGAACCAGTATAGGAAAATTCCAATAATTGTGAACATTATGAGATAGCTTGACATTATTAAAAGATGGCTGATCCAATACATTAATTTTCTCTCACATTTTGCAAATTTCTTTTGAGTTAAAAAGTTTATTAATGCATTTTTTCCTTCTGTTAGATAAAGTTTGAAAGGTATTTTTATTGATTTGTCATTTAAAATTATTTTTTTATATAAATTAAATATGTTTGAAAGAAGAAATATTGAGAGTACCACTAATAAAATTTCATCTGCGAAGAGAATTATTTTTACTGGTGCAAATGAGTTTATTTGGACTATTCCATCTTTTAAGGGAATATTAAAATCTGCAAATATCCAGAATGAACCAATTATTAATGTAAAGATTAGAAAAATAAGACTTAGATGTGCTTTGAGAGATTTATACATAAGTGAAGATAGGCCTGTCCAGTCATATTTTGATGTTAGGTATCTTCTTAAAGACATAATTATTTCGCCCGGGATAATATCTTTTGAGCATTTTTCGGAACAGTCTCCGCAGTAATAGCAGAACCAGGGAGAAAGATCATTGATTATACTGGTTTCTGAATTTGAATGAACTTTTTTTATGATGTTTTTTATGAAATTTTCTCCATTTTCTGTTATTGCACATGATGCAGTACAATCATTGCATGTGTAACAAGCACTCCAGTCATGAGCACTATATAGATGTAATTGATCTTGCAAACAGGCTTTTGCAGTATCTTTCATAGTTTAATTATGAATAATAAAAAGAATAAAGTCAAGTTGCTTGAAGGCTTTTTAAGTGTTAAAATAAATTGTTAAATAATGTAGCCTGAATTGGTGTAGTTGCAATTAGAATATTTCAATTAAGGTGTAAATAAAAAGGAGACAAATATGGACAAATATGAATTTAAAAAGCCAGTTAAAAATCCTATGGATAATAAGATATCAATGAGTGCAAAAAATATCATAGTAGTTGCAAGTGGAAAAGGGGGCGTTGGAAAATCAACTGTTTCTGTTAATCTGGCCTTATCAATAGCTGCCGAAGGCAAGAAGGTTGGTTTGCTGGATGCAGATATTTATGGGCCAAACATACCTTTAATGCTTGGCATTAAAAAAGAAAAAGTTACTACTGAAGATTCTAAAATTATTCCAATAAAAAAACATGGAATGGAAATTATGTCTGTTGGTTTTATCACAGAGGAGGATAAAGCTCTTATTTGGAGAGGCCCTCTTGCAATGAAACTGATTGAACAGTTTTTAAGTGATGTGAAATGGGGTGAACTTGATTATTTAATAATTGACCTGCCTCCAGGAACAGGAGATGTCCCCTTATCAATAATACAAAAACTGAATTTGACTGGTGCAGTAATTGTAACAACGCCTCAGGAAGCTGCTATTGCTGATGTATTAAAGATGATAAATATGTTTGAAACAACTAAAAACCATATATATGGAATTGTTGAAAATATGAAATATATAGACTGCCCAAACTCATCAGAAAAAATTGAATTGTTTCCAAAAGGTGAAGATAATCAAGACTTTTCGGGCTTTAAATATGAAACACTTGCTGAATTTCCCTTTATCCCTGGAATTGGGAATAAAGATAAAAATGGAATACCATTTTATCTTAGAAATAGAGAACATGAGACAAGTAAAGAGTATGATAAATTAGCAGGAAAAATAATAAAATAGTCCCATTTTTATTACTTTTTACCAATAATGTATTAAATAGAGGACATTTAAACTTATATTTATTGGCATTTTTATTGCTACAAAAAATAAGGAGGTTATTATGAGAAAAATATATATGATAATTTTTAGTTTAATAGTAATGGCAGTGCTCACATTGCCGGTTTACTCAGAATATGATAGAGATAATATAGATAATAATGATCAGACTGCAAAGTATTATGATAATGCAAAAGTTGTCAGGGTAAAATTTGTCCGGGGTGAATCCTTTGTAAATAGAAGCTATAATGAAGGTGTTGAAGAAGCAACTGTCAATTTGTCTATTTTTGAAGGTGATTCTGCCGGAACAACAGATGGCCGGATGGAGATTTATCTTGGAAAATTAAACTACTTGAGGCTTGATTCTGACACTGAAGTAAAATTTGTCAATGTTCCAGAATTGAGACGGACCAAAACAACTCTTTATCTGAAAAAAGGTGGTATATATCTGGATATTTCAAATCTTGATGATGAAAAAGATATTGTGGTTCAAACTGAAGATTGTGGATTCTTTGTATTAAAGAGAGGGTTATACCGGATAAATGCAAGCGAAAATGGTAAGACTGAGATCTATGTATATAATGGCCTCGCAGAAGTTGCAGGGAATGATTATCATAGAAATGTTAGAGAAAACCAGAAAACAGTTATGAGAAATGGTGGAGTTATTGAACGGCCATTCTATTTTTATGCTACTAATGAAGATGATTTTGATGATTGGAATAAAACCAGAATGGGATCATATGAACATCAGAAATATAGTACTGCACGGTATTTAAATGAAGGTTTTGAAGATCAGGAATATGAATTAACCCGGTCAGGCAGGTGGGAGTATAATAGCGAATATAGTACAAATGTCTGGATGCCTTATAATATAAGCAGTTCATGGCGTCCTTATTCAAATGGGAGATGGGTCTGGCATCCTGTTTACGGATATGTCTGGAACTCATATGACACTTGGGGACATTATACGCATCATTATGGAAGGTGGCATTGGAGCAATATGAATGGCTGGTATTGGCTTCCTGGTTATAGATGGTCCCCTGCATGGGTTTCGTGGTGTGGCAGTAGCGCATTCTGGGGATGGTCGCCCTTAAGTTATTATAATAGACCTGTGGTTGTTATCAACGGAAGGTGGAATCGAGGTTATAGATATAGAAACGGAATTCCCTGGAAGAGTAGATCAATGATCATTATTAAAAAGAGTCACTTGATGAATCCAAGAATTAATAAGGTTTCATTGAAAAGAGCTGGATTGTCAAGGATCAAAAAGGGAAACATAAAGTATAGAGGTATCGCACCTAAAATAAAACCGATTAACAGGACCGTACCAGTAATCAATTCAAGAGGCGATAGAATTGCATATAAAAAAGGCGGGATTCTCTCATATAAAAGGATTCAAAAAAAAGGAAAGACTTCGGTTTATAAGAGGGCAAAAGCTTCTGCTGTAAATAAGTATAAAAGAACCAGCCCGGTAAGAAAATCGTCTTATAAGTATTCCTCAAAGATAAAGAAGTATAAACCTTCTTACAAATATTCTTCAAAATCTAAAAATAAGAGTAATACTAAATATACTGGTAAAACGGTTTACAAGACGAGTCCGGTCAAGTCATCAACTTCTAAATATAAATATAAAGGTACAACGAAAAAGAAATACTCAGCTCCTAAAACTCCTTACAAAGGATCAACAAATATAAAAAAAATTAAGAAAAAGAGTAGTGCCCCATATAGTTATAAATCAAGAGACTCATATAGAGGATCTTCTTATAAAAGTAGTAAGACCTATAGCTCAAAGTCAAGTAAAGGTTCCTCCTATACCTATAAACCATACAGCTCCAAAACCTATAAATCGAAACCTTATAAAAGCTCTAGCTCTGGTAACAAATCATATAGCAGGCCATCATATAAGAGCAGCTCCAAATATAAATCAAGTTCCTCTAAATCCTACAGCTCTCCAAAAAAAAGCTACAAAGGATATTCAAAACCAAGTTCTTCATATAAGAGGTCTTCATCTGGCAGCAAGAGTAGTAGTAGTTATAGATCATCTCCGAAGAGTAGTAGCAGCAGTTCCAGCTCATCTTCAAAGAGTTCAAGAAAAAAGAAATAATTTAAAAATATAAATAATACATAAAAGAAGGGTCCGTTTTTTTAAACGGCCCTTTTTTTTTACATACATATAATATAGAATACCTCATTATGAAACCAACAGAAAAACTATATTATAAAGAAAACCGGTCAATATCATTTGAAGCAAAAATATCAGAACAGTATAAAGATAAAAAAGGGTGGGTGGTCATACTTGATAGGACACTTTTTTATCCGGAAGGTGGCGGTCAACCAGCCGATAAAGGATGGCTCAATAATATAGCCGTAAATAATGTCCAAAAAAAAGATGGTTTAGTACTGCATTATATTTCTGAAGAGATTAAAGCAGAAAGTATTAATGGGAAAATTGACTGGATACATAGATTTGATTTTATGCAGCAGCATACGGGGCAGCATCTGATCTCAGGAGCACTCTGGAATGTTAGGGGATATAAAACCGTTTCAGTAAATATGTCTGTTGACTATACTTCAATTGAGATTGAAGCAAAAGATATTTCTCTAGAAGATCTGAATAAAACAGAGGATATTGTTAACTCTCTTATATTGGAAAATTTACCGGTAAGTTATGTTATTACTAAGGACTCCGAGCTGTCAAAATTTCAGATGAGGAAATCCTGTTCCCTGGAAGGTGAGATAAGGCTTGTAAGGATCGGGGATTTCGATTGTGTGGCCTGTGGTGGGATCCATTTAGGTTTTACATCTGAAGTAAGGTTGGTAAAGCTCATTAAAACTGAAAAAATAAGAGGGAATGTAAGGATTTACTGGAAGATTGGAGACAGGGCTTATCTTGATTATAGGAAAAAAACTGAAATTATCTCTAAATTGAAAACAATATTTAACTCAAATGAAGAAAATCTTGAAGAAAAAGTAAATCAGCTTAATGAAGAGATAGGTGATCTAAAACTAAGGAAGAGCAGGTTGTCCAAAAAACTTATCGGATTTTATAAAGAGAATTTATTGAAAAAGTATGAAACTACTTCAAAATATAAAATCATATTAGAAAAATGGGAAGATCAAGAGGATCAGTTTTTATTAAATCTTATAAAAGCTATAATAATTGAAAAGAATATAATCATATGCTTTACTATTAAAACAGATAAGGCCTATAAGTGGATAATTGGGTGTTCTGAAGAGACAAAGCTTGATTTTAATATGATTAGAGAAAATCTTCTAAAACCCTTTGACTTTAAAGGTGGGGGAAAACATCCAATTTGGCAGGGAGTAGGGAATACACAGATAGAACCTGAGGATTTTCTGGAAATATTTGAGAGATTAGTGAAAAAATAAACACGCCCGGAGAGATTCGAACTCCCAACGCATAGATTCGAAGTCTAACGCTCTATCCATTGAGCTACGGGCGCATTTAATAGCTATTGTATCATAAATATCAGTTCAATTAAACAGAAGATACCAAATAAATCGAAGTTGAGTTATACCTGGGTATAATGATAGGTTCTCTGTCAAAAACTATGAGCAATTTACATTGAGGCTACCACATTAACATCATTGCCTTTACCAAAATGTGTTCTCACATTTTGGAGCGACTCCGTCCATTACCGGTATAGGCGGTAAATGGACTTCACAAGCCGGCTATGAGGTTCATGTTACGCCTGATCTTTTATTTATCTTCAATGGAGTTTTCTTTATATGCCGATGTAGGTCAGTGGGTTATAAAAATGAATTATAATAATTCGTTTTTATAATAAGTAACGCGAGCAGGCGCAGCGTTTAAGAAAAAAAATAATCACTAAACAAAAGACTTCTGAATAGAATTACCAAATGAGATAATATGCAATGCGAATCCGTGGAGCATTCTATTTCAACATATGCTGAAACAATATACATTGAGTTTATACAAGATTTTATATAAGCCATTGGTTCAAAAAAGCACATTTGAGAAATAGTGGATTTTGATGATATAATTAAAAATTAAAAATACTGTTTTTATGCCGATGTAGGTCAGTGGGTTATAAAAAAGAATTATAATAATTCGTTTTTATAATAAGTAACGCGAGCAGGCGCAGCGTTTAAGAAAAAAAGATCACTAAACAACATGCTCCTAACTTTTCTATTTCTATATAATAAAAAAAACGTATTTGAGAAATAGTGGAATTAAATGATATAATTAAAATGTATTATTCATATGCCGATGTAGCTCAGTTGGTAGAGCATTTGATTCGTAATCAAAAGGTAGCCAGTTCAAATCTGGCCATCGGCTTCGAACAGAATATCTGCCTCCTGCCCAAAATAAAAACATAATTTATTTTAATGTCAAAATAGGGTATACCTTATTCTGACATGGAAATATTATTGATCCAGATCAAGGTTGTTAAATATTGAACATACATTTTATATTTGCAATTTAAAAACATTCGCTTTATAATTTTATCTATCAATTAAAATTAAAATTTCAAGTTACAAAATATGGAGCAGGGGAAATAGGAGAAGTTATGAAAAGGTCAGCTTTTTTAGGATTGTTGATTGTATGGTCAGTTTTTGTTTTTGGAACAAAGGGTCTATTTGGATCTGAAGTAGAAAAAGCTAAAGAAGAAGTTGAAACTACTGAGAAGTCTAAATTAGAGAAAAAAAATGGAATATATTATAAAAAAAATGCAAAAAAACCATTTACTGGAAAATTAGTAGTTAATTATAAGAATGGTAAGAAATATATTGAGGCGAATTTCAAAAATGGTTTATTAAATGGGAAAGAATTATCATTGTATGAGAATGGCAAGAAAGCGTCTGAATGGAATCACAAAGATGGCAAGCAACATGGGAGATGTATATATTTAGATGAAAATGGAAAAATCACATCTGAAAAGAATTTCAAAAATGGAGTTGAAATAAAATAAACCTTATGAAAAAAATAGATAAAATAGATTTTATTGGGTAGGGGGATTGGTGTTTACTAAAATAGATGCAAATAGAGTTATATCTGATGAAGGTTTTGAGGTTAAAAGAATTTCTAGGAATCATATTGAGTATAAAGAAGGAACACGAAAGTTAATGATAGAAGTTGAGCTTGGTGATGGTTTAGCAATTTATATATCACCAATATATTCTTGGACTTATCCTGAAGAAAATGAAATTATTAAAAAAAAGAAGCTTGGAATTATAACCAGAAATATTTCAAAAGCATTAGATTTTTTAAATATTAAATATGTTATTTGTTAATTATAATTGTCCAGGTTATGGGATACACTAATGAAAGAAATAGATGAAATAGATTTTATGGGGTAGGGGAAATAGGTGAAATATATTGTGTGAAAAATTTTGTTATTTCAAAACAAATGAAGAAGTTAAATTTGGAGATAATGTCGAAATTAAAAGATTTTTGAGATCAAAGATGAAAGGTATTGTGGTTTATATTTATGATCCTAACAAACCATCTATTCCTAGAGGTGAGAATCCAATTGGCTATTCTATTAAAATAAATAATAATAGAGAATTATTTGTAAGTAGTGTTGATAAATCTATTGCCTTAGTAAATCGAAAACAATAAATAATATACAGATCGGTTAATGAAAGAAATAGATGAAATAGATTATATGGGGTAGTAGGGGTTGTAGATATTTAAAAAAGAAGGAGAATAAATTGGGATTTTTTAATTTAAGTGGTTTTATAGGAAAATTGGTTAGTGGTCTTATTGCATGGTTTCCAATGCAGTATTTAGAAACAAAATATTCAACTGGCATTGCTTTGTATGGGTTTTTAATGCTTGTTCTTTTTTTCTCATCTATTTTGGGCTACTCTTTCGATCGTACTACCTCAAACAAGTTCCTACAATCATATAATGAAAATATAACTAATTTTTATAACGAAGCACTTGGCAGTAATAAAAATAATTTAGAAATGACTAAACCTGGAACTAGATTACTTGTCTTTATTTGGCCCCTGGCTCTTGGCCCATTAGTCCCGTTCAGTCTATTATCAATGTTCTGGATATTTGAAATATTTAATGGGAACGAATATGGTACAAACAAGCAATATGCAATTTTCTGGGGAATATCTTTAATGACAATTTTGATCTCTTTTACTTATGGATATTTCACAAAAGCACTAAGAGAATTAAAAATACACAAAACAACTCCATAACAAACTAATGAAAGAAATAGATGAAATAGATTTTATGGGGTAGGGGAAAGTTATGAAAAAGTTAATATTAATAATGGTTTTAGTGATGTTTATTATTGGAACTGTCAATGAAGCTGAAATCGATAGAGCCTCTATTCTCATAAAAATCGCAAAGGATATTGAATCTTTGAAAAAGGATTATCCACAGTTGGTCGCTTTTAAGGCTCCAAATTCTTTCAAAAGCGAAAATTATGATATCTCATACTCATATAAGACTGTTCGCCCCTCCCGGACAGGAGGGTGGACTTCCGGAGTCCCCAATCCTACAAATGATGGTGTTTGGTTTTATATCTCAATCCACAATGTTAATTCAACCAGACAAATACATACTCAACCAATTACGTTAAAAAATGTATATATAGGAAAATATAAGTTTCAATTTCTTATTCTGCAAGGGAAAAACACAAAAGATTTAAATTCCACACTGTGGAATATATTTAGTAAACACGGTGTTAAGTGGGAAAGTGTTTTATAAAGGGAAAAGAAGAAGAATAGTAATAAAAAATTAAACCATCTGTAATGGGGGAGAATTTAAATGAAAAAGTTAAAGACAAGGTTTTACTTTTATTGAGTGCACACCGTATGATGAATTCGCAGGGAAAAATTTTTCTGAGAGTAGGGGGGATATAGTCCTGATTTATGTTTTTTCAAATTGAGATTCTTAAATAAATTTATTCAATCAATTTCATCATTAAGTCATTAGATAGTGTAAAAGTTTCGGGGGGGACAGATCAAAAGGGTTATGTATAATCAAGTATAACAATAAATATATGTGAAGGGGAAAGTATGTTTTTACAGAAAGATAAAGATGTTGCCCTTTTACAGAACATTTTTAATCACTCTGCCCCCTCAATCACACTCAGGTACATCGGGATCAATCAGGACATAATGGATAATGCCCTGGATGATTTTAGTTTGTAAACCGCTAGTTTCTGTTTAAATACCCTCGTTGGTCCTATCTAAAATTTATTAAAACCCATTTCTCATTATTCTTTTCTGAATCAGTAGTGACTTTAATATAATATTGCATTTTTTAAAAATAAATGGTAAAACTTCTACAATCATTTTGCTCTGCTCTTCTGGCTCCAATTCAATTTTAACAGAAATAAAAGCAGGATAGTGTATGTTTTTTAGAATTATTAAGTAAAATAAAAATGAAAAAGTTACGGCGCCGCAACTTTACTTTCAGAGGTCACCTCAATAAAAAGAAAAAATCATACGTTAAGACTATATTGGGTTCCAATAAATATGAATGTGTATAGTTTAAATGAAAAAAACGACATTAAAACGATTAAACCTGTTTTATATTTATAGGCCTAGTGGAAGTGAGCATGCTCTAAGGTGCAGTCACCTGGTTTAACATAAACCTTTAAGTGAGACTGTTTTTATAGTATGTAATTATTTGTGGGTAATTGAAAGCTTTATTGATCGCTTACGAAATGTCAATTGATAGCAAAAAGAGTTAGTGTCAGATATTTCCGGGTTGACAGATGTCTCTAAGTTTCATATAACATTTGATGTCTGGAAAAAACCGTGAAGCAAAGTTTGATATTTTTGAAAAAGGGGCACAACACATCTTTGAAGTTCAAGAGTGTTATGGATTAATGAATGGTCCTTTAAATATCATGTTGGATATTACAAATAAATGTAATTTGTTTTGTATTCATTGCTATAATAATAGTGGAAATAATCCCCCTACGAAAGATCTTAGTGATGAACAAGTTTTAAAAATAGCCGATCAAATCATTGAAATGCAACCCTTTGTAACATGTTTGTGTGGAGGTGAACCATTGATTCGTGAGGAATTGTTCTTCAAATTAATTGAAAAGTTTCATTCAAGTCGAATAAAAATAAATGCAGTTTCAAATGGAATTTTAGTCAATAAAGAAAATGCTGCTAGAATGAAAAAGACTGGTCTCCAGTCTCTTCAAATAAGTATAGATGGATCAAGTTCTGAATCACATGATACTTTTAGAGGTATGAATGGTTCTTGGGAAAAATCGTTAAATGCTATAGAAATATTAAAAGGGCAAAATTTAGATGTTCCTGTAACTTTTATTCCAAATCAATTAAATGTTAAAGAAACTGGAGATACTATTGATTTAATGTATTCTATGGGAGTAAGGGTTTTTAGGATGATGCCTATTGTGCCAATTGGTAGAGGTTTTATTAATAAGGAAAAAATAATTCTTAATCCAAATCAAGAATGGGAATTGCAATGGACGATTATTGAAAAACGTAACAAATATCCAGAAATGCAAATAGAATGGGGAGATCCATTGGAGCATATATATCTTTTCCCAAACAATCCTAAAGCAAGAACTTTTATGATTGAAATTAGGGCTGATGGGACAATTCCTCTTAGTCCATACATTCCTTTTATAGCCGCAGATTTAAAAAAACATAATTTAAAAAAATATTGGGAATCTGGTTTAAAAGATGTTTGGAAAAACCCTGTGGTTCATAATTATATTAAACAGTATAAAAATCTTTCGGATTTTTATAAAAAGTTTAATCGAGCTTGGGAAGGAAATGATATTGAATTACCAAATGAATTGATATATGAGGGTCTTGATGAGAAATAATATTAAAGATGATAAATTTGAGAACCCTCTTTGGTTAAAAGGGGCACTTCCTGTTTATAGAGAAGAAGAACAAAACTTTATACTTCTATATCCAGATAAATATCCAAATCCACATTTCTTTAACAAAACAGCAACATATATTTTTAAAAAATGCAATGGTAAAAATTCTCCCTTACAAATCATAAACCAATTACATAACGAATTTCCTAATGTAAATCAATCAAAACTTGAAGAAGATGTTTTTCAGACTCTACACTATTTGAAAATGATGGAGTTAATAAAATGGGATGCAAACAAACTAAATAAAAAAGGAAAAAGTATGGATATTAAATTAACAAATGAAAATGATTATACTGAAATCGAAGAATTTATTAAAAATTTTAAAAAAGAGCATTTAATTGATCTTGCTAATAGAGATAAGAAATTGTTTTATATGGGATATCCAGAAATTAAGTCTGAGTATATTGATATCAAGATCCGGACTCGACACTTGCACTTTAAAGAGGTTTTTTTTATTTCACATGATGAAAAAGGAATAAATGGTGTAAGTAGTATTGTCAGAACAATGAATCCAAAAATATGGTATATTGGAATATTTTTATCTAAAAATCTAGATGAATGTTTATATGATAAATTTTTAGATTATATAATAAAATTGTTAAAAGAAAAAGAAGTAATAAGACTTAAGCTTAAAATAGCTGAGACGCATTTTTCAAAATTAACTAGAAAATATTTTAAAGAAAGAAACTTTATCTTTGAAGGAAAACTCTTGGATGAAGTTTCTGAAGGTAAAGCTGTTGAAATATATTCAAAGAAACTATAAATTCTAGGAGTAATAAATTATGTTAAAATTAACAAACTCAGACTCGATAAAAAATATTAAAAGATTTCTTGATAGAAACTATTATCATGAAATTTTAAAATCTTTTTATTATCATAGATATTATATTGATTCAATTGAAAAATATAATAAATTAGAAGTACTGTCTACAGTATTAAATGATTTGCATCAGCAACTAATCAATCTTTTAGTACTTGGCAAGCCTGTAGAAATAAAAGATGTAGAGAATTTAATAGAATCATCAATTATTGATGACTTTATTAATTGTGGAATTCTAGAAAAAACTGAAAATAAAATACAATCAACAAAATATGTTATTATCAGTGTATACGACAATTATATTGTCACAGACATTCCTTATCTGTATCCTACATGTAAAGATAAGGTAGCTGCTATTTATATTGGAGCAGATTCATATAGACTAATGACTCATATGGTTAAAAATAATTATAACAATGCTCTTGATCTTTGTAGTGGTTCTGGAATACAAGGTTTTGTATTAGCTAGATATAGTAAAAAAGTTGTATGTGTCGAAATACAAAAAGAAGCTTCCGTCGCTATAAAGTTTAACAGTATTTTAAACGATATCGAAGATAAAATAGATGTGAGGCAAGGAAGTCTATTTGATGTAATAGAAGAAAATGAGAAGTTTGATTATGTTGTTTCAAACCCACCCTTTATAGCTGTACCAGAAAACGTTGAATATCCGATTCCTGGAGATGGTGGCCCTGATGGGATGGATATTATAAGAATAATGCTAGAAAAGCTAGATCATCATTTGTGTGAAAATGGTCGAGCAACATTTACTTTTGAGGCTTTAGGAAATCATGAAAAAATGTTTTTTTCTGATGAGTTAGAGAGTTATGGAAAATCAAACAATATTGACGTCATGATTACTCAACATGCAAGATCTCAAATAGATTTCCAAACTAAGATTATTTCTAAATATACTTCACAGTCATATAAGAATACTGATGAGAAAGATCTTTATAATCAATGGAATGAGTTATATAAAGGACTTGGTGCAGAATTTCTTTATTCTATCACCCTAAATTTACAAAAGTCAATAAAAAATCCAAGTTTTAATATCATAAATTTATGTAATACATGGAAATCTGATTCTGCACCGTCTTTAAAAAAAGATTTAATAATTAAACCTCATGACAGTCGGTTTGGTATTTGGAAAGATGATAAGAGACGGGCAATTATAAGTAATGATACCTATGAATTTATACAGGCTTTAGATGGCAATATATCGATAATGGAAATTGTTAAAAATATTTACCCAAAATTTAAGGATAAATATTCAAGTGGAGAATCACAAATGCTTAATTCTATTCTTGATCTTTGCAGTATTATGGAAGGTTGGGGATTAATAAAAAAATAAGGAGGAAAAAATGGCTATTTGGGGAAATGATTATGAATCACCTATGATTGTGTTTGACGAGATGGGTACTAGTGACGACGTGGGACCAGGAACACCCTCAGGTCTTATTTTAGTATTAGTAACATGGACAAAAGTGGCAAATGTTCAAGGAGCAGCAAATGCAAATGTGGCAGCAAATGCGAATGGATTATGGAATGTAAATGTAGGTCCAAATCCAGATCAAAAACCTCCTCTTGATGATGAATGTGGTCAATGTCATTAAACTTAAAATAACCTGTCATTGAACTTAAAATAACCTGTCATTGAATTGTATAAAATAGGATTACTTACTTATATATCTGATCTAACACATCCGAATTTATCAATTTATCATTTGTCGGCTATACTAAAACAAAGAGATTATTTTGTAGAAACAAAAGTTCTATTTCTTAAAGAAAAAATTAACAAAGTGGATATAGAAGAATTTATACGTGACAAAGAAGTATTGGGTATATCGGCTCTTAGTTTTAATTGGGCAAATGCAAAATTATTAATAAAAACAATTAGGGATTTAGGATTCAAAAAAAACATTATTCTTGGAGGAGTACACCCAACTCATTTTCCGGAACATGTTCTAAAGGTTTCTTATGCAGATATTGTTGTCATAGAAGAAGGAGAACGGTCTTTATTAAATGTTGTTAGTGCTATAAAAAACAAAACACCTTTAGATAAAGTAAAGGGAATTGTGTATAAAACTAACAAAAATAAAATAGTAACAAATCCTCGCGAAAGTCTTTTAGAAACATCTGAATTAGAATTATTACCATTACCAGATTATGATCAGTTGTGTAGTTCGGGAATAAAGTATTCCTTTTTCCCTTATGAAAGTTCCAGAGGGTGTTTGTTTAGTTGCTATTTTTGCTCGATTCCTTTTAGAAGTAATTGGAGAGGAAAAAGTGCTGAAACTGTTGTAAATCAACTTGAATTTATAGGGGAAAAATACAAAAATTTTATTAATAAGGGAATTATGTTTGTAGATGATTGTTTTACGGCAGATATACAAAGAGCAATAAATATCAGTGAAAAGCTTTATACAAAAAAGTTAATGTTTCCTTACGCCATTGAAGCTAGAATAACAGATTTATTAGATAAAGAATTATTAAAATCTTTATCAAAAACAAATATTTTCCAAATACAAGTTGGAATTGAATGTGGATATGATAGTGGATTAAAAATGGTAAAAAAGGCATTAACCACAAAACAAATATTGGATTGTGCTAAATTATTAAAAAAATATGGTTTAAATGATAAAATATTTTGGTCATTTATTGTAGGTTTCCCTTGGGAATCAAAAGAAAATATCATGAAAACAGTTCAATTTGCAGCAAATTTAGTTAATAAATATGGAGGCTATGTTAATGTAGGATGGTATACTTTATATCCATCATATAGTTGGACAATTAGAGAAAAAAATAATGTCGATGTTGATGAAAGTATATATGATACATTTAATCTGCCTGAAACTCAATTAGAATTTTTATCCAAGACATTAAATCATATTGACCCAAAATGGATTTATGACGTTGATGAAATAGTTAATGAGTATAGAAGTTACGGTTTAAATATTTATGCAAATAAAGCATGATTTCATATTATAGTGTATATTAATGCAAATTGTATTAATTAATCCAAGCCCTAAAGGGTGTGAAGATTTATGTCCAAATCTATCTATATTGCATCTAGCCTCATTCTTATCGAAAAACCATTATTCTGTAATAATTAAAGACTTACCCATTCCTTTTCATGAAAATTTAGACAATTTTGGAAATGCGTTAAATAATACTGATGTTATTGGCATAACCGCTACTAGTATTAACTGGTCATATATAAATAAATTTATAAAATATATAAAAAAATCAGGTTTTGATGGAAAAATTGTTTTGGGGGGAGTACATCCGTCCCACTTTCCAGAACATGTGTTAAAAACTTCCTTAGCTGACTATGTTATTAGAGATGAAGGAGAAAGACCTTTCCTAAATTTACTACATAATTTGAAAAATAATAAGTCAATGAATGAAATCTTGGGGTTAAGTTTTAAAGAAAAAAATGGAGAGATTAAGCATAATCCTGATTCAAAAAAATTAACTGCAAAGGAAATGGATGAATTGCCTCTTCCTTCTTATGATTTTCTAATGGATCAAAAAAAAAAGTATAAATTTCTTCCATATGAAACATCGAGAGGATGTAAATTTCACTGTACTTTTTGCTCAATACGATTTAACCGATCTTGGAGGGGAAAAAGTGTTGATACAGTTGTGAAGCAATTATTATATATATATAATAATTATTATTCAAATATAATTACTGATGCAATATTTATTGTTGATAGTTGCTTTACTGGCGATATTAACAGAGCTAAAAACATAACAAATAAATTAATCAAAGCAAAGTTTTATGCGCCTTTGTATATTGATGTTAGAGTAACAGATCTTTTAGATGAAGAGTTACTGAAAAATCTTTCTATGCTAAATGTTAAACATATACAGGTTGGAGTAGAAACTGGATATGATGAAGGGCAAAAGAAAATAAGAAAAGGATATCCAATTAGTACTATTTATGAATGTGGTAAGCTTGTTACTAAATACAATCTAAATTATAAAATGAACTGGTCTTTTATAATTGGATTTCCATGGGAGAGAGAGAAAGAAATAATATCTACAGTAAAAACTGGGGCAATAATAAGTAATGAATTTGGAGGTATTGTCAATTTAAATTGGTTAGCTTTGTATCCTTCTGATATTTGGAATCATAAGGAGAAATTTAATATAAAAATTGATGAGAAAATCTTTGATAAATTAGAAAATGAAAACGATATGATCAAGTTTTTGAAGAAACCTTTATTTATAGAAGATAAATTTATAAAAGAGGTATATAAAATGATTCATCAGTATAGATCTATGGGATATAGTATAAATTTACTACCAGAGTTTCTATCTAAAAGTGGAATATAATGAATATTGGATTAATTTCAATTATTCCTGACAATATGTGTCCTAACTTATCAATACTCAGTTTATCTGCATTACTTAAAACTGAAAATCACATTACTGGAATTTTTTGCATCAGATTAGATAAAGAGTTTGATAGAAATAAATTTAAAAAGTTTGTTTCCAATAAAGATGTTATTGGAATAAGTGTATTAACTTTTAGTTGGTCATTTGTAATTCTTTTAATTAAAGAAATAAGATTATTAGGATTTAAAAAGAAAATTATTCTGGGAGGAGTACATCCGACTTATTCTCCATCTCATGTGCTTGCAGTCTCAGATGCTGATATTGTAGTTTGTGGAGAAGCAGAATTAGTTATAATTCCATTAATGAGAGCAATAAATGAACAAACTGATTTAAGTAAAGTTTTGGGTATAACATATAAGGATAGAAACAAAAAACTAATATCTTCTCCCCATCCTGAAATATTGAGTCAAGCAGAATATGATTCACAGAATATAGCTGATTATGATTTGTTTTTTCTTGAAAAGGAACGGTATGAGTATCTTCCTTATGAAACATCAAGAGGATGTAAATTTAATTGTTTGTTTTGTTCAATTCCATTTAAAAAAAATTGGAGATTTAGAGGGGCAGATACCGTAGTCGAACATCTGAATATTATAAAAGAAAAATATTCAATGAAAATTAACCAATTTATTAAAAGTGGCATTTTTTTTGTTGATGATTGTTTTACAGCAAATGCACATCGAGCAACTCGAATATTCAAATTAATGACAAAAAGTAATTATGACATACCATATTCTATTGAAGCAAGAATTACAGATTTATTAGACGATACCCTTTTAGAGAATATGACGAAAACTTGTATAAATAAAATTCAAGTAGGAATTGAATGCGGATATGATGATGGATTAAAAATCATCAACAAAGGTCTTAGTACACAAAAAATAATAGAATGTGCAAAAAAAATGAAAAAATTTAATTTAAACAATAATATGTTCTGGTCATTTATAATTGGATTTCCATGGGAAACAAAAAAAGAGATGACACAAACCATAAGTTTTGCTGGACATCTTGCTACAGAGTTTGGAGGTAGAGTAAATATTAATTGGTATAATTTACTGCCTTCCAGGCTATGGGAACAAAGGGAGAAATATAATATTTCTTTGGATATATCTGTTTTTGATTTACTTAATACTCCAGAAGCACTAAAGAACTATTTTCACTCTTATATGAAGAAAGAGAATATACAATTTTTTAGTGAAGCATGTGAAATTATTGAAGATTTTCGTAATTCAGGATTGAATTTTCTTCCTTTAAAAAATATTTTTTTGTGAAATTGGTATATAATAAAATATGGTAACACCAAAAGTTCCATGAAAGAATATGATGGAATTAAGGAGCGTTAAA
>CBDUZW010000007.1:0-120596 GCA_965371805.1 uncultured bacterium
TATCATTTGGGTTTTTTGACGGAATCAGAGTCCAGTATGTTTCTGAACTTCAACAGGTACTCAAACCGAGCAACTTCTAGAATTCAATTTTCCAAAGAATCAGAGATGACAAGCTATAGACTTCATTAGAAAATGAAAAGGCTTATTATAGATTAATTTAAAAAACCTATATATATGGAATAAATAAAAAATTTTAATATCTATATTATATGAGAATAAGAATTTTTGTTAAGCATATAACAAAATTGACAGTTTTTTGCAATACTGTTAAAATTAAACGTAAAATATATCAATAAAGGAGTAAAAAATGAAATTTAAAATTTTAAGTATTTTAGTGGTTTTTTTAATAGCAGCAATCTTGCCAGTAGCATGTAATGCAGACAAAGGTCAGTCTGTAGACACAAAAAGTCATGGGATAGTTAATTCAGACAACCCTGGTGTAGAATTAGATATTTTAAAATATCTTATAAAAGGAAAGACAAATATCGTTGATTTCTATAGTGACTATTGTCCTCCATGTAGAAAAATCTCACCTTATCTATCAAAATTGGATAAAGAAAGAGAAGATATCGTAGTAATTAAAGTTAATATTAATAGACCGGGAAAGAGCAGTATTGATTTTGCTTCACCTTTAGCAAAACAATATGGACTCCGTTCAATCCCACATTTCAAAATTTATGATGGAGAAGGGAAACTATTATCTGAGGGAATTGAAGCTCATCCAAAAGTTATGACTTATTTAAGAGAATTAGAAGCAAAAAAATAATATACTATTTATGTGTGAGCAGTAAATCTTTTTACTGTTCGCACATCTACCATTTCAATTCCAGGAATTTCTATAATCCAAATTCACTCAATAAAGCATCTATAAGATCCTGTTTATTTTCAGTTTCATCATTAGGATCTGATATTTTTTTGATATCATTTATGAAATTTGAGTTATTATTATCAATTTTTTCTTTAATTTTTAATAAGAACAGTACTTTATGAAGGTTATCATAAACTTGCGATAATTTAGCTAAAATTTTCTCAAGTTTTTGTCTATTAATGTCTTCAAATTCAAGTGAAGTCATTATAGTAAAGGCGTTGTTTTGAAGGTCATCAAGCTTATTGTTTACTACTTTCATATCTTCAGCCAGATCAACTTTACCTTCAGTTTTTTCTTTAATTGATGTGATTGTATCAGATATATCATTTGCATTTGAAATTATAATTTCAGAGGAGTCAATGATTTTCATTACGCCTTCTTGAGTAGTCTTTGATATATGCTCCAAATGCTGAGAGATCTCCTGTACATCCTGTGTATCTCCGCTGACTTTATAGCCAACTTCTTCAATATTATTTATAATTTCTCCAAAATTTGAAGCCAGTTCAGATGCTTCATTTTTTATCTCAGAAAGGTCAATCTCACTAAATTTGCCATCTTTCATTGCTATAGACAACAAATTTATTTTTTTTAATAACCACTCTTTTCTATCTTTTGTGCTCATCTTTTCCTCACTCCATCTGAATTATTAACTTCTTTATAATATTGTTTTTTATCAAGATACATTTCTTTATCTGACATATCTTTTAATTTTTCATAAGAGAATTCTGTTGAGCAGGCTCCACCAATACTAAAGCGGATAGGAATTTTTCTATTCTTTAACTCAACAGTCTTCTTAAGTTGCAAATCTCTAAACATATTAACCATTATCTTTAGATGGTAATCTGGACAATTAACAAGTAAAATCACAAACTCATCTCCACCTAATCTGAAGACTGAATCATATAAACTAACATTATCCTTCAATATAGCAGCAGTTTCTTTAATCAAGAGGTCTCCTGCTTCATGCCCGTAAGCATCATTTGCCTCTTTTAAACCATTCACATCAGCCAAAATCAATGATAATGGCTGATTAAACTTTTCCGATAAAATCTTTTCCTCTTCAAATTTCTTATCCAGATAATATCTATTGAACACACCTGTAAGACCATCGATCTGTGCAACTTCTTCAAGCCTTTTCTGAAGTTTGATGTTTTCAAGGTATATACTTACCTGTGCCATAAACAGGTCTAGAATTGATTTATCAACTTCTTTTTCAGGATTAAAGAGAAATATTTCACCAGTTACATCCTCGTTGTTTTTTATTTGTAATACAGTATACGATTCATGGATAGATGTCTTTTGCCTTATAAACTGAATTAGAGATTCCTGTTCACTATCAGTAATCTCTGCAGAAAAGTATGCATACTCAATATTATTCCTTTCATTACATAAAATAATTGCACCTTTTTTACATCTAAATGTTTCAATTATAGACTCTGCTATTTTTTTTAAAATTGGTTCCATTTCTTTAATGAGACCTATTTGAATATTTATATCAGATAATCTCTTTAAGATATTATTCTGCTCAGCAATCTTTAAGTTTGCATTTTCCAAATTTGTTTGTTGCTTCTTAATTTCATTAATAAGATTTATCTCTTTTGTTGTTTCAGTAAAAAGTATAAGATATTTATCATTTATTTGAAAAATACGGGAAGTGATAAGTTTGTCTTTTGTATTAATTTTTAGTTTACTTTTTTCTATATCAATTTTAAAATTTACAAATAAACATTCCGGACAAGGAGATATTCTTTTACGATAATTATAACATTTTTTCAAATTTGCAGTTTTTGGAATATTGAATAACATTTTTAAATAATTATTTGCAAATTGGACATTATAGTTACTATCAACGACTAGAATTCCAATTGGAATATATTGCTTGAAGATTTCATTAAATAATTGATTTGATTCTTTGAGTGGTGCAATATTCTCTTTCAATCTTTTTAAAACTTCAAATTCCGGGGATACATCTTTTAATAAATAGATCACATAATCCCCGATGTTCTCAATAACAAACAATTCCCAGGACATTTCATTAAAAGATACAAGTTTTCTACTTAAAACTATACCTTGAGCACCCCTCTGTGAAACAAGAGACATCAGTTTAGGAACACTTTCAATTCCAGGAAAACATAATGAAAATATTTGACTTACTGAGACAAAATGATCGCCATCCTTTTCTGTAACAGCAATGGCAAACGAACTTTTCTCAATATCAAATTCAATCATTATGAATATGTTACAGGTATTTCTTCCGAAAAGCAATATTTCAATAAAAAAAAGCTTATATAAAAGCAATGAGAATAGAATAATACCCTATTCTATTTGATTATCTCATTTTTATTATCAATAGGATTATATTTCACTTCAAAAAGGGTTAACCCTTTAGATTTTGCAGTAATTCCGGCTTTTCTTCTATCTTTTGCTTCGAAGATCCCTGGAATATCACTATTAGACATTTGTCCTCTTCCCACATCGATAATTGTTCCTATCATATTTCTTACCATATACCTGAGAAAACTCTTACCTTTAACGGTGAACTGTATATTTTTATTTTTAACCTTCATAGAAAATTCAGTAATAGTCCTTAATCTATTTTTTTTAGGTTCATCAGAAGTAAAAGAACTAAAATCTTTTGTCCCAATAAAATATTTTGTAGCTTTCCTCATATTATTCAAATTTAAGGGATAAGTAATATGTGTTGCGAATCTATTTTCAAAAGGAGAATGGACTTCACCAATATATATATTATAAAGATATGTTTTACTACTGGCATTATACCTTGCATTAAAGCTTACATCTACTTTTTCGCATTCAACAATCCTGATATCTAAAGGTAAAATTGAGTTGAATGCTTTTCTCAGGGATTGAGGTTCTATATTTATTGGGATATGAAAATTGGAAGTATGCCCCATCGAATGAACCCCTGCATCTGTCCTACTGCTTCCAGTGATCAAGACCTTCCTTTTGGCGATTATAATTAATGCCCGTACTAATTCACCTTGAATAGTTTTTATTTTTTCAGTTTGATACTGCCAACCTTTATAATTGGTTCCATCAAATTGAGTTATGATTTTATAATTATTCTTCAAAACAATATCTACTTCTATTCATTTCAAAATTTTAAGAATTAAATCATTTTCAGATATAATTCTCCCGATGATTTCAGTATTCAAAATTGGTAGAAAAATACTACTAATTATTCTTACTCTTTTACTGTATAGATTGAAGGTACTTCCCATACTTGACAGGATCAGCCCCTATGAAAAACATTAAACCTTTTCAGATTTTATACAAGATGTACAAACTCTTAATGCTACTGTTTTTCCATCCTTTGTTGTCTTTACCTTTTGTAGGTTAGGCAACCATCTTCTTTTAGTCGCTTTATGGGAATGACTCACATTATTTCCTGATATAGGTTTTTTACCGCAAATTTCACATACTCTTGCCATTTTTTTCTCCTGAATGATACACACTAAATAATAATCGCTTATTCTAAATGATTTTTCACTAAAAATCAATATCAGTTGAAATCTAATATTGATTTTTAATAATATTTCATATATAAATAGGAGTTGTGATATTAATAATTGTTTCTAATTTTTAAGTTTTAAGTTTCAAATGCAAATTTAATAGGACTATATATAGTGAGGTAATAGTGAAAAATGATAAACAATTCGTTCTTGCATTAGATCAGGGAACTACAAGTTCAAGAGCAGTTTTATTCGATAAAAGAGGTGATATCAAAGGTATTGCACAAAAAGAATTTAAACAGATCTACCCAAAAAGCGGTTGGGTAGAACACGATCCCATGGAAATATGGGGAACTCAGGTTGGTGTGATCAGAGAAGTTATGGAGACAGCATCTGTTATGGCAGATGAAATTGCAACAATAGGAATTACAAATCAACGGGAGACGACTGTAGTATGGGATAAAAAGACTGGAAAGCCAATATATAATGCAATCGTCTGGCAATGCAGAAGAACAACTGAAATTTGCAATAAACTAAAGCAGGATACAACCTTTGATCAATACATAAAAACCAATACCGGACTTGTTATAGATGCATATTTTTCAGGTACAAAAATAAAATGGATATTGGATAATGTATCTGGTGCAAGGAAAAAAGCAAAAAATGGAGATTTACTATTTGGAACAATAGATACTTGGCTAATGTGGAATCTGTCAGGAGGAAAGATCCATAAAACAGATTATTCAAATGCCTCGAGAACAATGTTATACAATATTAGAGATCTTCATTGGGATAAGACAATATTGAATATACTTGAGATACCTGAATCAATGTTACCTGAAGTCAGACCTTCTATGGACAATTATGGATGCACTGACCCAAGGATCTTTGGTAATACTCAAATACCAATTTCTGGAGACCTGGGTGATCAACAAGCTGCACTTTTCGGGCAGGCATGTTTCGATCCTGGAACGGTTAAAAATACTTATGGAACAGGTTGTTTTATCTTAATGAATACAGGAGACAAAATTGTCTCTTCAAAAAACGGTTTGATCACGACTATAGCATGGGGAATAGATGGGAAGGTAAACTATGCGTTAGAAGGCAGTATCTTTATTGCTGGTGCCGCAATACAATGGCTTAGAGATGAACTTAAAATAATAAGAAATGCAGATGAAACAGAAAAACATGCACTTGAAGTCACAGATACAGGTGGCGTATATGTTGTTCCTGCATTTGCAGGGCTGGGTGCTCCCTACTGGAATATGGAGGCAAGAGGAATAATAACCGGACTCTCAAGGGGAAGTAATAAAAATCATATAATCAGAGCAACTTTAGAGTCTATCGCCTTTCAAACGAGAGATATACTCGAAGCAATGAAGAGTGATTCCAGCATAAAATTAAAATCATTAAAGGTTGATGGTGGCGCTTCAGCAAATAATTTTCTTATGCAGTTTCAATCAGATATTTTGCAGTTAAAGGTAGAGCGTCCAGAAATAATCGAAACTACTGCACTTGGAGCTGCATATATTGCGGGCCTTGGAGTTGGATTCTGGAAAAACAAAAATGTTATTTTAAAGAACAGAAGAATAAACAGAATATTTAATCCGAAAATGAAAAATAAAGAGAGTAATGAGCATTATGCCGGATGGGAAAAAGCTGTAACAAGAAGTTTATAGGAATAGGTGAATATAAGATGAATCTGAAAGTAAAAAAAACAAATAATGAAGCCAAACTACCAGAGTATGCTCATCAGGATGATGCAGGAATGGATATTTTTTCAATTGAGACCAAAACAATCGATCCGGGAGAGAGTTCCTTAATTAAGACTGGTATTTCAATAGAATTACCGGAAGACACAGAAGCTCAGATAAGACCAAGAAGTGGCCTTGCGCTAAAGTATCAAATAACTCTCCTGAATTCTCCCGGAACAATTGATGCCGGTTATAGAGGCGAAATCGGAGTAATAGTTATTAATCATAGTAAAAAGCAGTTCCTGGTCACAAAGCATATGAAGATAGCTCAAATGATAATAAAACCCGTTCTGAATGTATCAATAGTCGAAGTAGATAAACTAAATCCATCTAAAAGAGGTAATGGTGGTTTCGGCTCTACTGGACTCTAATAGATTAAACCAAAATACCTCATTCTACCACGCTCTGATTTAAATTGAACAGAATTGTTTTTTTATACCTCTTTCATTTATACCATCAATTCTACTACTCAATGGATGTCAAGGTTTCCGGACATACCAGTAGAAAAGAGTAAATATGGCATTTTTTCAGAGCTATCTTTTTTATTAAAGTATAAGCATGATTTTGATGCTTTTATTAATACTTTCTTACTCAGTTCAGACACTAATAGTGTTCAGGATAGTCCAATTGAAAATTTAAAAAAACATTTCAAATAATTATAGCCCTTCCAGGATATCAAACCTTTTTTCCATCAGGAAGAATATATATAACTTCCCTTTCTAGCTTTATACCTGTTTTTTTTTGAGTCTGTTCTATTACAATCTTCTCTACATTTTGAATATCATTAAAATTCGCATTATTTGTATTGATAATGAAATTAGAATGCAAATCTGATATCTTTATATTTGGAAAAACTTTTCCTTTTAATCCAGACTCTTCAATCAATTTCCCAGCTGAAACTTTGTTACCATTAATAATTGGGTTTTTAAAAAAACATCCTGCAGTTTTTGCCTGATAACTTGGATGCTTTGTCCCTCTTTTTTTTAATATTTCTGATATTCTAGACGCTACCTCATCATTTGAACATTTCTTTACTATAAGACTCAAACTTAAAATTGTATTATTCCCATATTTAAAAGCTGAATTTCTATATTGGAAATCAAAACGGTCTAATCCAATAACCAGAACCCCCTTTTTTGAAAAATATACTTCTGCTTCCTTAATTACCCCAGACATCGATTTGCCAAAAGCTCCAGCATTAACAGCAGCAGCTCCCCCAATTGTCCCTGGAATGCCTGCAAGAAACGCCAATCCACAAAAACCATTATTTTTACACCAATCTAAAACAAATTTATTTGGAACCCCTGAAGCAACTGATATTTCTGAGTGTCCTTTAATTTCTATTACATTTGTTCTATTAATAATCACAAATAATTCAGGTGTATTGTCTGAAAACAAGACATTGCTACCACCACCAATAACTATATATTTGGTATTTTCCTTTTCCAGAATAATAATTAAATTTTCCAGGTCTTTTTTTTTTTTTACTATAAGGATGCCTCTAACTTTTCCGCCAATTCCAATTGTTAAAAATGATTTGATATCATAATTTTCATAGTATTCTATATCATTAGATATCAAATATTCAAAAATAGTATCTTTATTCATTTTCTATTTATGCAATTAGACAGAATCCTGTGATAGTATTTATATTGAAGTTTTTTTAAGTCAATTATTGAAAAAGGTTTATTAGTTAATATTTTGTCTCTATTCTCTGAATCGGTCTCTATTACTAACTCAAAATCACCTTCAGTTTTAGGAAACCAAATAAACGAAGGTGGCTTATCAGCAAAGATGTCAGTTGAATATATATTTTTTTTATCACTGTCTAAAATCATTATTTTATAACTTGGTTTTATCAAATTTACAGGTTTAAGTTTAAATTCTATCGATTTATCAACAACTAAAACAGTCTCCGGCAATATTTTTACATCTAATTTATAGATGTTTCCAATTTTAATAATATTAAGTTTATTGTCTATTTTATCATCAGATAATCCAAGAATACTATTTTGATTAAAAAATATTGCTGAAATCGGGATATCCATTTTATATAGAACAGATTTTTTTTCCTTTATGTTAAAAAACTTTATTGAAGGCTTTTTCTTAGGTCTTAAAGGAATTGCAATATTTTCTGTCATTATAAGAGGTGAAGAAAAAGGCGTTGTTCCAAGCTTATCCCACCAGGATAGTGAACCATTCTTATTGTATATATATATATTATAGTCCTTCAAAATGACAGCTATATTATTTCCCACCTTAATTGGCCTAATTTCGGAAAAAGCAGGAAGTTTAATCGACCATAAAACTTTTTTTTTATTTAGTGAAAATTTTATTAGCTTCCGATGATCTGAGCAATAATAAAGAATCCCATTATATAAAAGATATTTAGAATTAGAAGCAATTTTTAACTTATAAAAATCAATATTTTTATTAATCATATTAAATTCAAATAATTTTTTTTTAGTACAAATTAGAATTTTATTTTTATAAACAAAACAGTCCTGTATATCTTCTGTTTTTACAATAAGTTCCCCAAGTTTTATCTTTTTTATATAATCAAAAAATATCAATTTTTTTAAAGAATTATAGATAATAATATTCTCATCAACATATTTTATTTTCTTAAATTGATCCTTTTCTTCACTAAAAATCACATTCATTTTATTAAGATCAAATAGGAATATATTTTTGTCTACATCAGAAAAAACAATGATATTCTTAAAAGCTTTTATTTCTAATCCAAGCTCCGACTTAAATTGATACTGTGATTTTTTTTGAAATGTATTTGGATCAATCTGTATAATTTTTCCATCCTTAAATATTAAAAACATATCTTTATTATTTTTAATTAGTCTCAATAATTTATCGGAGTTCTCTATTGAATAGACCAGTTCATGGCTGATATTTGGAGATATTTCTGGAACAAGAATTTTTTTATCCTGACATCCATAAAAAAGTAAGAAAAATAGAGATATAAGAAGAAATGCTTTGTTCATATATGCTTCTCTAATAATGTTAAGAGATCTTCAAGCTTAAAAGGTTTTTTTAATACAGCAACTGCACCAAGAGCCTTGACAATTGTTAAATAATTACTCGCATCAATTCTTCCACCACCAGACATAGCAATGACCTTTACATTAGCATTTAGTTTCTTAAGATTTCTAATAAGCTCTATCCCTTCCATCTCTTCCATTATCAAGTCAGTGAGCACTAGATCTGGAAGCCCCTTCATCTCAATAAGTTCTAAAGCTTTTTTACCATTATCTGCATGTGATACTTCAAATCCATTATGTTTTAAAAATCCTATAAGTAATTTTCTTAGTTCCAGATCATCTTCAACTACCAATATTTCCCTTTTCATTTATAATGTCCTACTCAAAAAACGCACCTGGCAGGGATCGAACCTGCGGCACTGGGATTAGGAATCCCAAGCTCTATCCTCTGAGCTACAGGTGCTTATTTGAGGTGTAAATTATAGCACTAAATATAAAAATGGTCAAAAATGATTTTTTTTACAGTAAGTTAGAAAAAAATGGTATAATAATTTGCAGGAGAAAAAATAGATGAAAAAATCATGGGAAAATAAAATAAACAAAGTTTTAAAAATAGTAGAAATATAGGGAATTTGGTTAAAAAAATGAATGAGCTATTAACTATTCAAGATGCAAGTAGAAAAAACTTTTTATATGTTATCGCAAAATCAATTTCACACTTTGGCTATATGTTATTATCAAAGGTTTTTGTTGAATTGCCGGAATCAATTAAAGAGATAAAAAAAAAAAATAAGAATGCGGTCTTTTTATATTCCGGTTTACATAAGAGCCTGTGGGAAACAACAGGTATTCTAGTAAGTTTAGGGAATAACGATTTATCAGTCCCCGCTGTAGGAATGGGAGACAATCTGGTAAAGGGAAAACTCTTTCTAAAAATCGTAAAAAAACTTAGAATTTTTCTTGTAAAACGAGGAACTTCCAGAGCAGGCCTTGTTAAATCCGCAAAACTTCTAAAACAGTATACAATGAGTTATATGGCAAATGGATTAGATATAATGCTTTTTCCTGAAGGAACACGGAAAACTATTCCAACTAAGGGTGTTTATGGTGGTTTTTTTCCAACTGCATTTGATGCTCTACTGGATTATGAAAAGAATAAAGAGCAAATAACAAAAGATAACTCCCTACCTCCCTATGATACTTTCATCATTCCCTTCAATGTTGACTACTCTCGTGTAAGAGAAGCCTTTGAGATGATAAGAGAAAAAAACGTTCCCAGGACATTAAAAGTCTGGGATTCAATTAAAATGCTCAGACATCTTAAAACAATATATGTAAGTTATGGAGAACCTATTAATATAAAGGACCATCTTGATAAATCCAGGAAAGAACTGAGTTTATATGCAAGAGAACAATGCATTGATTTAGTTAAAATACTTCCTATTAATATTGTTGCTACTGCCGTAGTAGAATCTATCAAGGATAATAGTTTAGATGATCTTGAGAGTGTCTATTTTCACATAGAAAAAACAATAGAAAAATTGTTGAAATACAAGAGCAAATTTAGAGGTTTTTCAATTAATGAGGATCCTAAAGCTATCTATCAAAGAGTTGTTTCTTATGAAAAGATGTTCAAGATACCAAAGGAAAAAAACCTGGCATATTTCAAATTATATTCCAGTTATATTGGACATTATTTGGTATAACACCCTAAATAAAACTGTGCATTCTTATGACCGCCGTTTCTTAGATGAAAGGTTTGAAATCTTTTACATTCTTTTAATTTTTTAAAATTTCTTTGAGGGCCTTTCCAATCTTTGCTTTAATTATCGGCTTCATCACTAAAACATTTATTCCTTTTAATTTTAAAACATCTCTATTAATCTCTTTGCTGTATCCAGTACAAAGTATCACCGGAATATCGGGTTTAATTTTATGGATCTCATCTGCAAGTTGAATACCGGTCATATGCGGCATCGTCATATCAGTTACAATAATGTCAAATTTGTCGGGTTTGGCATTAAAACATTCCAATGCCTCCAAACTACTGCTTTTAACCTCAACATTATATCCCAATTTTTTAAGCATGGTACTGCCAACCTCAGCAAGTGAAACTTCATCATCTACTAATAGTACATATTCTCCGTTACCCATAAGGTCCAAAACTTCAGTAGATGGAGATGACACTTTTTCTACATTTTCAATCAGGGGGAAATAAAGAGTGAAAGTCGTCCCTATTCCCGGTTCCGAATAGACTTTTATTTCTCCTCCATGCCCTTTAACAATACCATAAACAACAGCTAAGCCGAGGCCTGTTCCTTCCCCGGTATCTTTTGTAGTAAAATAGGGTTCAAAAATTCTGTCAAGAGTTTTTTTATCCATCCCGCTTCCTGTATCAATGATTGAGAGAGTCTGATATTCCCCGGATTTAATATCTAAAAGAGTATCATCATAATCGACAATGACTTTATCTAATATAAGTTCTATTTCACCGCTGCCTTTCTTCATCGAATGAGCTGCGTTAGTGCATAAATTCATAACAACCTGATTTATCTGAGTCGCATTACCAATTATTAACCCGGTCTTTTCATTTATTGAGTGTTTAATATTTATTGTTGATGGAATTGTCGATCTTAAAAAATTTATTGTTTCAAGAAGAATTTTTTCAATATTTAATGGTTTCATTGTTTCTTCACTTTTCCTGCTGAATGCGAGAATCTGTGTTACCATCTCTTTTGCCCGCAAAGACGCACGCATTATGTGTTGCAAATTTTCAGTCAACATATGATCTCCAGGGATTTCATCTATAGATAGTTCAGTATACCCCATAATAACACCTAGTATATTATTAAAATCATGAGCAATTCCACCCGCCAGTGTCCCGATCGCCTCCATTTTCTGTGCCTGACGAAGTTGTTCTTCTGCTTTTTTTCTTGACTCTATCTCTTTGGTTAAATTTTGTCTCTGGATCTCATTTTGTCTAAAAAGCCGTGCATTCTCTATTGCAACCGCTATCTGGTTTGCAACTATTTGTAAATGGTCCAAATCCAGTTTAGTAAACTCTCTTTTTTCATATAAAGTAGAAACAGAGATTAGTCCAACTAATTCTCCCTCTAATACTAAAGGTGCTGCGGCAAGGGATTTGTACGCTTTCAAATCATAAGAACCTGTAGCTATTAATTGAGACCAATTTCCCACATCCATTACAGATATTGGATTAAGATCTTCCACTATCTCTTTTAAAAAGCCGGAATCCAAGGGGAATGCTTCAGGTAAACTATCCTTTTTGATCCCTATACTAGCAGTTAAAACAAGATTATTTTCATGTAAAGTCCTGACTACACAGGCATCTACATTAAATACTTCTTTAACCTGCCCCAGCAATTTTGTAGCCTGCTCCTCTACAGTGAATTTGTCAATCCTCCCCTCTATTATCTGTGAAATAAGATTAAGCCTGTTGTTGGATGATAAAAGCTGGCTTGTTCTTTCCGCCACAAGGTGCTCCATATTTTTATATAAGGCTGAGAACCGTAATAATAGCCCTACTGTTTTAGTTAATTCATAGAGTCCATTAATAATAAGTTCAATATTTACTCTTTCCGGGAGCCCAAAGAGTTGAATTGAACCAATCGTTATATCATTTAATATCAGAGGAACAATAATGGAAAGATCAAATCCCAGTTTTTTTAGGGCAATAAATTCTTCAGCGTTATTTTTATCATCAATTAATAGAATATCTTTTTGTTTATAACATTTATCTATTAATATACTTATGACCGGTTCTTGAGAAATGTGTTTCTTCCTATCCGGATTAACACTAACGAGATTACTCTCCACTCCCTTTTTAGATTTTTTATGGTCAAACAGCATTATAAGTTTTGCACCGGTTATTTCTCTGAAACGGTCACACATCTCAAAAAGGGTAACATCAGGGTGATCAGCTTCAGAAAGGACATCCTGAATTATCTCAAAGGTCATTAATCTGAAAGTAACTTCTTCGCTCAACTTTGTCATATTATTCAACGTACGATCTCCATAATTGAAGAAAATATATCAATATTCCTCATTAATCTAGACATTTTCATCTATTGCTTCACTTAATGAACTATGAAGCTGGCTAAAATCTACTGTCATTATTTCAGTTTTTAATCCGGTATAGTCCTCTATTTCTTCTATTTTATCAAAAGGGATATCAACTTGACCAGTATCAATATAAATGATCCGGGTATGCATCTCCCCCATTAATTCTCTAGCGATATCCTTTCTAAGTCCCAATTCTTGTTGAAATACTTCTTTCCACCTCATTGTCCATTCCGGCATAAGGAAAAAAACCCCCTCCTTTCTCAATTTTCGATATATATCTTTACCAAGAAGTATCTCAATACAATTTATACCATTTAATTTTGTCACACCCTTTTCATTGGAAATATGCTCCATGTTAGGAGAACAGTCTCCAAATACCAGCACAACATTTTTGTCATTACTTTTATTTTTGGAAATTTCACTTTTTATTTGCTGATCAAGGATTTCAGGTTTCATGTGCAGCATTGAAGAGAGGTATTTCGTAGTGAGATTCATACCCTTTTTGGTTTTTAGCTGCTCCAGTTCATTTTTGAATATTGAGCAGGCAAAACAAATTGTCTCTTTTTTTTTAGTCACTGATCTCCTCTAATGTCTCTTTTATAATTTTAAGGTTTTCCAGAGGCGTCTCATAAGCAATATCGGCCCCGGAAGATCCCATGACAAAATTCCGGTCCTTTCCAAACTGTTTATAGATATGTTTAACTTCAGTTCTGATCTGTTCAGGATTTTTATTTATTAATTCTGGCCCTTCAATATTTCCAACCAATATCTGATTATTCGTTAGAAGCTTTCTTGCTGAATTTAAATCATCTTTCTGATTAACAACAAAACCGGCAACATTTGGGAGATTTTGAAAAATTTCCAGAAAAGGGATTAATTGCGCACCCGATTCATGAATTATCAGTGGACCTGATACCTGAGAAAAGATCTCCTTTAATTGAGCTTGAAAACCAATTGCCAAATCTTTGGTTACGATTCTTGGATTCAGAAAAGCGGAGGAAATAATGGTAAATGCTGCTCCCATTTTAAAAAACTCATTGACTAAATCTATAAAGAATTTTCCTGTTTTTTGTATCAGTTTTTCTGCTCTACCTGGATCAGAAAGCACAATATCAATCCAGTTTTCTATACCCATAAGCATTATTGGCAAATCTATGGGGTTAATAGAAATTGGGGCAATCAGGACCCTGTCACCCAACTGTTTTACAAGCCCCTCAACTGCCATTTTAAAATAATTTATCTCCTTACTTTCAAATGCTTTATCAAAATTCAAAGATTCAATATCACTCTCTTTTTTTACAACAGGCTTTTTTAAATTGGGGGCCTGATCTTCAAATATTCTTAATTCACTTCCAAAGGATTTTCCAAAAATTGGCAATGAAAAAGGACCAAAAATAATATCAGGTTCTAATTCTTCGAATACGGCGAACTGACCTTCTACATATTTTTCCGGAATAGTGTAGTACTCCTTCAGGGGGCAGCCCGTGAGTTTTGCACCGTACAAGCTCAAGGTTAAACTGATGGGCAACCGGTCTTTATTTTCCCCCTTAACTGTGGCCATAATTCTTTCTATGTTATTCATAACCATCCATTATCCTTTAGATAGCCTGTCAAACAATTCTATAACTTCCAGGGCATTTCTTGCAGTTCCGTCAGCTTTAATCTCCTCTACTAATTCAGGTCTTAAATTAAAGATAGCCCCGCCTACAGCAAATTTAATTTTCCCATTTAATCCTCTTCGATCTAATTCCATTCGCAGTTTGTGCATATTCTTTACATTTGAATACATCATAGCTGAAGCCCCGATTACCGAGGCATTAACTTCGACAGCTTTGTCAACAAATTCTTCTGCAAGCACATCGTTCCCAAGATCATAAACAACCCATCCTGCCGATTTCAAGAAATTAACCACCATTTTTCTGCCTAAAGAGTGATAATCATCCTCAATATTTCCAAGTACAGCTATCCCTTTTGATTTAAATTCTATATTTTTTTTGTTCCTCTCATCATTTAACCTTTTCATAATCTCTTCGGTGATCTTCGCTGCAATATATCCCTGAGCTAAGTTAACATCATCACTGGCTGCCCATTTTTTTCCGAATTTGGCAAGTGCTGGTTCAACAATGTCACAAAAGACTTTTTCATAACTACTTTTTTCTGCTAATTTTTCAACAAAATTTATTGCTGTAGTTTTATCTGCAGCGATAAAACAATCGAACAACTTTCCTTTTAAATCGTCCATGATCCCCCTATATAAAAACATAAATAGAAACTTCATGTAGGACTAATAAAAATTGCCACATTCTACTAATTATAAAAACACAGGCACTTAAATTGCACCTGCAATAAGAATACTTGAATAATTTTATTATTTCAAGTTTATATTAGATTTTTATCCCCATATTTTTCATAAGGATATGAGCATTAAAACTCTGACAAACCCCGTCTCTTAATTTATAATCAAATTCTAATATATCTTCATTTATAACTGAGTCAAAATGAAAGTTTGAAATTTTATTTCCATCTTTGTAATCTTTTTCCAATTCTGAGAGTTTCAGATCATGTGTTGCCAGTATTCCATTTGCTCCATTTTCAATTAACTGTTTCATTAATGCCACAGAGCCTTTCTGTCTGTCTATTACATTTGTTCCCTTTAACATTTCATCTATTAGAAAAAATATTTTTTTTTTATCTTTTAATCCATCAATTATTCTTTTTAATCTGCTCAATTCTGCATAAAAGAGAGACATTTTTTTGTCCAGTGAATCACTTATTTTCATACTTGTATAAATCTCAATAGGAGTAAAAACAAAACTTTTACTGCATACTGGAGCTCCGGCCTGAGCTAATATAATATTAACACCAACGCTTCTCAAAAAAGTACTCTTACCTGCCATATTTGGGCCTGTAATAATAATGACTTTTCCCAGGTTGTCAATTTCGAGGTCATTTACAATTCTTTCTTTCTTTTCAATCAAAGGATGTCCTAATCCATCAGTTTTCAAAATAAGCTCATTCTCCCCAATCTTTGGAATACACCATTCAGGATTATTATAATATATGTATGCGAAACTTGATAAAGCCTCGAATTCACCTATAACTGAAAACCATGTTTCAACATAGTCTGAGACTTCTGATCTCCATTTTTCAATTTTGAAAGCAAGATTGAGATCCCAGAAAAAAATATTATTAACAAGAAAATGGATCGAACTATTTCTTAATTCCAACCATTCTAAAAGAACTGCAAGTTTCCTTATATAATATGAACCTTTCTTTTTATCAATAAAAAGTTTTTTTTGTAAATTTAATAACTTTTCACAGTCAAAACTATTTTCTTCTATTTCTTTTATAATCTTTGAGTAAACATTTAATATCTTATAACTCTTTTTTGAAAGATTATATATTTGACTATTTTTTTTTGCATATATCAGATTAATGATTAACTGCAGGATAAAGAACCCCAAAAAAAATGAAAATGAAAAACCAGAAAAGGAAAGATACAGAAAAACCAATGTAATAATGGGGATAATTTTTACTGAAATAAAAAGGAGTCTATTTGAAGTAAATACCATCTTTGTTTTAAAGAATTCAATGAATTTAATCCTGTTTACATCATTATCCTCTATCTTATCTCCATGTATTTGCATATTTCTTCTGAAGGATAATTTATTAGATAGTTCAATAACAGCATCTTGTCTTTTCTTGATCTCTATTTTATCAGCACTATTTTGTAGCCACTCAGCAAGCATCTTCCTGCCCATACTTGTTTTTGATCTATTGGTAAACTGAAATAAACTACATTTGCCAAACAAATCAAGATCATCACTATAATTATGATCAATATTAACAAACTCACTTCCACTATATAGATCCTTAAAATCTCCATTTAGAACATTCAGTTCGACCTCATCTAGTTTTTTTGATGATAAAAGAAATTTTCTAGTCCTTATAATTTGTTCATGAACTGTTGCTATAATTATAAAAATTGTAAGAGAGACAATAAAGGGATATATTGAGTAGGACTTATAATTAATAATAAAATATGAGATAACTATAATGAGAAATAATTTTATAAAAGAGAGCAGAAGCTCTTTTTTTTTAATATTTACTATTTTAAAATTTAATCTATTTATACTCTCTAAGTAATGTTTTTTTGGATCATGTTTAATCATTTTCCTTATCTACGGCTTCCTCCATCTGGTCAAACAAAGAAAGCGTTTCCATAGCATCCTCCTTGTTTAACTTTGAAATTGCAAATCCAGCATGAACAATAACCCAATCCCCAATCTTTGAATCTGAAAGTAACGAAAGGCCGACATCCATTGAAACTCCCCGGCTTTCAACTTTTCCCATATCTCCATTTATCTCTTTTATTTCCATTGGTACCGCTAAACACATTTTAACCTCCTAATCAGTTTTGGATTGCTAAAAAACCCTGCCCCAATGATATACTACTGTCATTGGGAGCAAAATCTGAATGGATCAAAACTTCAAATTCTGATTTTTCCAATCTATCCTTTGTAAGTTTAAGAAGTAGTGTATTCTGAAAAACTCCTCCTGTCAACCCAACTTTGTTAATCCCATATTTTTCCCTTGCCAGTACTGCGATCTCTTCAAAACTTTTAGAAAGAGTATTATGAAATCTATAAGCTTTATTCTGTACCGACCTCTTATCAGCAATAATTTCTTCTATCATTGGAAGTAGATTTAATATCTTCATATCATTATCTCCAGTCTCAACTAAATAATTATATACTTCTTCATTCCTGTCAGAATTTAATGCAGAATTCTGAAGTAGTACCGGAAGATATCCATCATAATAATTTATATCGCCCAATCCAATAAGTGATGCAATACCATCAAATAACCTTCCACAGCTTGAAGTTAGGACAGTATCTCCAAGTTTTTTTATTGAATCAAGTAAGAACATCCCTTTTTTATCAAATTTTTCTGCAAATTTATAAACAACATCCGAATCATGGTTAGCTGTATATAACATTGATAATGCAAATCTCCAGGGCTCATTAATAGCCTTCTCGCCTCCGGGAAGATTTAAATATTTTAAATGTCCAAATCTTTTTAATTCTTTATGATCTCCTACAAATACTTCTCCACCCCAGATTTTTCCATCATCACCATATCCTGTCCCATCCATTGATAATCCAATAATTCTACCTAACTCACCTTTTTCAGCAAGTAGAGCACCAATATGAGCTTTATGATGCTGTATCTCTACTATATCTATTCCATCATAACTGTCAACCAGCATCCTATTAGGAAAGTCAGGATGTTTATCCATAACAATAACATCCGGAATAAACTGAAAGAGTTTTTCAAAATGCTTAATTACATTTTCTTCTGCATCAAGAGTATATGGCGAATCTGTATTACCAATATACTGGCTCATAAAAGCTTTATTCTCCTTTATCATTGTAAAGGTTGTTTTAAACATTGCACCAATTGAGAGAATCTTTTTTTTACTATTCAAAGGCAGTAGAAGCGGAGCAGGTGCATACCCTCTACTTCTTCTTATCATATAAGGTTTATTATCAAAGACCTCCATCACAGAATCATCTGTAAAAATGTTTATTTCCCTATTATGAGATAAAATATGATCAGATAATTCTATTAGATATTTATCGTCATCCTTATAAATTATCGGCTCATCTGAGAAATTTGCGCTAGTCATAATAAGAGGTTGATCTATTCTATCAATTATAGCAAGCTGTAAAGGAGTATATGGAATCATAAAACCCAGAGAATTTTGCCCTGGAGCAACAAACTCTGATACCTTAAATTCATCTTCTTTATTTTTCTTTTTTAACAATATAATAGGAGAAGAAATACCAGTTAGAATGTTTTCTTCTTCTTTAGATAGATAAACAATCTTTTTTATCATTTCCAGAGTACCCATTAATGCAAATGGTTTTTTCTCTCTTTTCTTTTTATCTCTTAATTTTTTTACTGCAATATCTGAGGAGGCAAGACAGGATAGATGATAGCCTCCAAGTCCCTTAATTGCAACAATTTTTCCGTCTTTAATTTTATCAACTGCTGCTCCAATAGATCCCGTTGAAGAATTACCTATAGACTTGTCAAAACTCAGCTCTGGTCCACAATCATAACAGGAAACAGGTTGAGCATGATATCTTCTGTCCATTGGATTCTCATATTCAAGTCTGCATTTCTCACACATAATAAAATTCTTCATAGTCGTTTTTGGCCTGTCATATGGTAGATCTTTTATTATAGAAAATCTGGGCCCACAATCAGTACAGTTTATAAATGGGTATTTAAATCTTCTATCATTTTTATCATAATATTCTTCTTTACAATTTGAACAAACTGCGATATCAGGGGACATCATCATAGAGATTGAGCTGGAACTATTACTTTGAATTATCTTAAATTCTTTTGAATATTGAGGTGCAATTTCATTTACACTAAAATCATCTATATTAGCCAGAGGTGGAAGGTTTTTTAATGCGATATCAATAAATTCATCTGCCTTTTCACCTTCCAGCTCTAAATCTACACCTGCAGTGTTATTTCTGACAAATCCAGTCAAATCTAATTCTTTTGCATATTTGTAGATGAAAGGTCTAAATCCAACCCCCTGAACAATCCCTGAAAATTGAATCTTTAATCTTTTGCACATTCTTATCTTAAATGGTCCTGAAGCTCAGAAAGATAATTCCCATAAAACAGAGTAAAAATTTATACTTCACTTTCAAAGCTTACCTTTTTTATTAACTCTCTATAGATAAGAGCAATTGCAAGTATTGATATGGGAAGAGTCAATAATAAACCAACTAAAAAAACAAAAGCACCCAGCAGATTTAGTAGAAAGATCAATAATAGAAACAGGAAGAGTTCCAATAATTCATCCTTTGTGATCTCATTACTTATTCTAAAAGCTGATAAAACACTTATATTCTTATCTATAATAATAAAATTCACAAATTGAAACTTAAGTATTAAAAATATTAAGGGGAAAACGAGTATTATTCCTGCAGGTCCAATCGAATTCATCATCCTCAATAATAAAATAATCCCTAATCCATAAACAGCACTGCCAATAGTATAATTATAAAATGTTCGGGATGAAGATAGAATATTATCTTTATTTATGTCCATTTTATCCATGGCAAGCAATGGGATTTTAACTATAAGATATCCAACAATGAGTTGTATTATAAATAATACTACCTGCACAAATAATGACAAATTTTTGTTTACTGAGAGGACATTACTATACCTTCTCATCAATATTTCTGGTGCAATATTTATAAGAGATATAAACAAAACAAAACCAACAAAAAAGGAAAGATTTGTCTTAACAATTTTCCATGCCTCTAAAAGAATTTTTTCTCTTGAGAAACTACTCATTATTCTACCTCTTTACCCTGAGTTTACGTCGTTCTGTTGTATCATTTAGAATCGCCAGAAGATTTATAGTATTTTCAACTATTTTTTTTGTATCCCATATCAATCCATAAAATAAAATACTCAGTCTGGTTTTTGATGAGTCATCCTGTATTCTATTAATCTGATTTTCATTAAACTTTAAAATAAGCTTTTCAAGGTCTCTATCACATTGGCATATGTTATTCATATACTGTTCACCTTCCTGTTTAAGCTTTTTTGACGCTTTCATAAGCGCCTCTATTGCAAGCTCCTTTATCTGCTTGAGTTCAACAATCTGTACATCTAATAATCCTGTATGATTATTGTTTAAATGGTTATAGGATCTTACAATTAAATCTCTATTACTTTCAACAATTTCCTGTAGAGTTTCAATTGTTTTAGAAAAATCCTGTGTATCTTTATACTCTTCTTTTTGAAATAATCTTAATACTTTAAACATATTCGCAATAAGAATATTAGCCCATTGCTGGATTAACTTTGTTTTTTTTCTGGCATCTCTTAACTTTAATCTATTCTGATCAAAAAGACCTGAAAATCCTTCATTAAGTGAATCTGCTATCTTTTCCAGAAATAATCCTGCATGTTGAAATGAAGTATCTAATGCATAATCTACATCAGCTACTTTTTTTAAATTGAAAATATTGAGGGATTCATCTTCATCTTCTTTTAGTTTATGAACTCTTTTATTTCTTAAAAGTAGAAAAATTATAATAAATAAAATTACCAGAACTGAAGGTTTCCAATAAAAAATTGAAAGAGCAAATAAAGAAGAGACAGTGAATGCTATAAATGCAGTCATAAACCAGCCGCCAATTACAGTTATAACTCCTGTGATCCTATATACAGCACTATCTCTACCCCAGGCTCTATCTGCAAACGATGTGCCCATAGAAACCATAAATGTAACATATGTGGTTGATAAGGGAAGTTTTAACGAGGTTGCAAAAGAGATCAACATACTCGCTGCCATTAAATTAACAGATGCTCTCAGAAGATCAAAAGACTGCCCTTCATTTTGTGTTTCCGGTTCAAAGCTATAATAGTTTATTCTCTTATCGATTATTTTCTGCCAGGACTTCGGAACAACTACATCAATAATTTTCCCCACAGAATAACCCATTCTGACAATGGCCCGTGACAATGGAGTCGAATCATATTTTTCAATTCCTTCATCCTGTCTGCCCAGTCCGAGTTCAGTTTTTGATACCGTTCTAGCTTTTTTTGAAATCCATAATGTTATAACCATAATAATACCGGCAATTACTAAGAGTAAAGTTTCAAATGGGAGCGGCTGTTTTCCTTCGAGTTCTACCAATAATCTACCGGAACCTTCCGGGTCTGCCTGGAATGCTTTTAGACCGGCCAGCGGAACTCCAATAAAATTCACAAGATCATTTGCAGCAAACGCCATTGCTAGAGCAAAAGTGCCAACCAAAACAACAATTTTTAAAATATTGAATTTGAAGAAGGTAAGAAATACTTGAAAAAGCACCCAGAATACTATAAATATTATTATTAATATTATTCCGGCATTACCTTTAATCCATAACTTGGTGTCAATGCTTATAAATGAAGCACCCTTGACTCCCTTTATTAATATAAAATATGTTATTGCTGCAAGAGCGATTCCACCCCAGATGGCACCATAATGTTTTAATTTTTTGTCAATATCAAATGTAAAAACCAGCCTTGTAAAAAACTGTAGTATAGCACCCACAATAAATGCAATAATTACTGAAAGCAGGATACCTGTAATTATTGCAAGAGCCTTGCCAGTATTTATATATTCTGAAAGATTCGAAAAACCATCCCCAGCCATATTTAACTTCAATAAAGATACTGTCACAGCAGAACCAAGCAGCTCAAATACTATTGAAACTGTTGTTGAGGTTGGAAGACCCATTGTATTAAAAAGGTCGAGCAGTAAAATATCTGTCAACATTACAGCAAGAAAGATTGTCATTAATTCTGTAATATCAAATTTCCCGGGATGAAAAATGCCTTTTCTTGCAACCTCCATCATTCCGCTTGAAAACGTAACACCTACAAGTATGCCTAAACTTGCAATTATCATAATAAATTTTCTTGATGCCACTTTTGAACCAAAAGAAGAATTCAAAAAATTGACGGCATCGTTACTTACACCAACAACTAGATCAGAAATAGCGAGTGCAATAAGAATAACGACAGCAATAATAAAAATCTCCATTCTTCCTCCAAAGTGGTTTTTTTTACTTTTTTAAAATGGAATGATAGTTTAATCAGTGATTATTGTCAACATCTTTAATTGTTCTTTTATGATTGGTAGGAATAAACTCTTAGTCCTAAATCATTACAATATTTTAATAGATTATTTATCTCTATTTCAATTTTTTCTGATTTTTTTGTATTGTCATCTGAATGATATATACTTACAACAACATCATCCTTTGTAACTTCAGCAAGTTGTGCAAGTTTAGACTTAATCAAACCAATTTCTTTTTTTAAAATATCATTTTCGATTGTAATTAAAATAAGATCACCGATTTTTTCAACTATATACATTATACTTTTTTATTTTTTTTTACTTGTCTTTTGTTTTTTTTTTTTTTGTTGCCAGGAACTTCTTTCGGAGACTCAGTAACGGACAAGTCTTCTTTAACATTATCATCAATTTGTTCAACTTCACTTTTGTCAATAATTTCGCCTTCAATTATTTCAGATTCAACTTCAGCTTTCATTTCTTCTTTAATTTCAGGTTCAACTTCATGAATCACTTTTTCATCTTCATTTTCGGAAAGTGTTTCATTATTTGCATTAACGGTTCCAAGAAGTATAGCACCTTCCTTTACGACAAGTTTGTCTGTTTCAATATCACCTTCGCAAATCCCATTATTAAAGATTTCTATTTTATTTACAGCCAGTATTTTGCCTTTAACTCTTCCTTTTATTTGGACAGAGTTGGCTTCAATATCAGCTTTAACCCTCCCGCCTCTTTCAACTGTCAGAGTTTTATTTATATTAATACTTCCTTTTATCCATCCTTCAACACTCATATCTTCTCTTGAAGTGATTTGCCCTTTTATCTTAACGGTTTTTCCAATATAAGTAGTACTTTTCTCTCTATTTATAGTATTTCCATATGTTTCAACTTTCTTCACGGCAACTTCAGTTTTCTTTGATGATAAAAATCCCATATAACTCCCCTATTATTATTCACTTAAAAAAGAATAATACTTTATTATTAACAAAATATATTATTTCGTCAAGTAAAAAAGCAAAAAAAATTGAAAAGAAATGGAAATAATGATAAAATTCACATATGGAAAATATATTTTTTTTTATAGTTCAAATTGCTGTTTTATTATTCTCAGTCTCAATTCATGAATCTGCGCATGCATGGATGGCTGATAAATTTGGAGACCCAACTGCAAAAATGATGGGAAGAATCACATTGAATCCAATTCCACATATAGATCCCATGTGGTCAATTATTATACCAATTATTCTATATATTTCTGGTGGGCCAATTTTTGGGGGCGCAAAACCCGTTTTAGTAAATATGCGTAACCTGAGGAACCCAAAAAAAGCAAACATCTATATCTCAGCTGCAGGTCCTCTTTCAAATATATTTACGGCTATTATTGCAAGTATATTCTTTCTAATTTTAAAAAAAAGCGGTTTTATAACTATTAATACAATAAATCAATCTCTCAATGCCTTATTTGTTAAGTCGGGGGCATTGCCTGGTCTTGCTGGATTTTTATCACTTATATTAATAAGTTTAATATTAATAAACCTGATTCTCGCCTTTTTCAATCTTATTCCTATCCCTCCTCTTGATGGAAGTGGTATATTAGAAGGGTTTCTAAAAGGAGAAGCATTAAGATTATATTTGCAGATAAAACCTTATGGATTTGTTATACTTATTGCATTGATATATTTTAAACTTATTAATTATATTTTTTCGCCAATAATTAAATTCTTTTTTATTGTTTTAGATTTATGAGTATAACTCTGTAATGGAACATCAAACATATAGCGTCCAAACAGATTGGTTTGAAGGGCCATTAGACCTCTTGCTCCACCTTATTAAAAAAAAAAAAATGAAGATACAAAACGTCCGGATATCAGAAATAACAGGAGATTACACAAAATATATCAATAGCAAAGAAGGAATTAACCCGTCTAGAGAAGGTGAATTTCTCTCTATGGCATCTACTCTTATCTATATTAAATCAAGATCTCTAATTCCAAGACCCAAAAAGGAAAATGAAATTTCCCTGGAGGATGAATTGATTCAGACTCTGATCGAATATGATAAGATAAAGCAAATTTCATTCTTGTTAAAAAAGATGGAAAAAGCAGAGTCTTTAATGTGGAGAAGAGAAATTTCCATAGAAAAATATGACAATAAAGAGTTTGAGATCAAAGATGTTACAACTTTTCAATTAGCTGAAGTTTTTATGAATATTGTAAATAAAATGAATAAAGAAGAAATATTTCATATTCAAAGTAAGAACTATTCTATAAAAGAAAAACTAGACTCCATTCAAAAGATTTTGGAGACTAATGGATATATGGATTTTTCCGATTATCTTGAAAATTTGCAAACTATTGAAGAAAAACTTGTAAGCTTTTTTACCTTATTGGAAATGGTGAAACAAAAGATCGTAAGTGCAATTCAAAAAAAATTATTTGAAAGAATAGATGTATGGAAAACAGGAGGCATAAATAGTGACTGATTCCGGTATAAAAAGAGATAACAAAGATGAATTAGAAGATATTATTTTTGAATCAGTTGAAAGTAAAGTTGCATTTATTGAAGCTGTTTTATTTGTTTCAAAAGAACCGATAATACCTGAACGATTTATGGACATTTTCAATTTTAAAAAAATCAATGATTTTGAGGAATTAATTAATATAATTGAAAAAAAATATGAAAATTCAGATCGAGGACTATCTCTTAAGATAAGCGGGGGTGGATTATCTCTTGCAACAAAACCTGAATTCCATGAATTATTAAAAAAATTTTTTACAATAAAAGCTTCATCCAGACTATCACTTGCATCGCTTGAGACACTTTCAATTATTTCTTATAGACAACCTGTAACTTTAGCGGATATTTCTGATATGAGAAAAGTAAACTCAGTTGGACCTATAAAAAACCTACTTACAAAAAAACTTATAAAAATCTCAGGAAGAAAAAAAGTACCGGGGAACCCTATACTATATTCAACAACTAAAGAGTTCCTCCTGTACTTTGGGCTGAATGATATTTCTGAACTACCTTCACTTGAAGAGTTGACAGAACTGTTTGAGGATAAAGAACAACCCTCTTTGTTCAAATAATTAAGCTAATCTGACTTCTTTGATCTCAGGAATTGCTTCAATCATAGTACTCTCTACATATCCCTTAATTGTCATAGTACTCATTGGACAGCCATTACAGGCTCCTGTCAGATTTACAAGAACAACAGTATTGTCCTCAACTATGTCAACAAACTCAATCCCGCCACCATCATTTTCCAATGCAGGTCTTACTTCATCTATAACAGCTAAAATTCTTTCTTTCATTTCCATTTTTCATCTCCTTTATTAATGCTATATTATACCTAATTTCAGTAATCCTTGCAATCCAATAAACTGGTTCAAAAATATTGATGAAGAAAAATACTTCACAATTAAACTCTTAATTAAATCTTAATAAAAAAATAAACTATAAATTCTATTATTTAAAGCTTGAGGGAAAGCAGGTGTTATATATTCTAAAATCCTGCTATCACCCCAACTAGAGCCCTTGTATATTTCCCATTTATACTTTTTGCAATAAAATTAACCTCAGCCATCAAACGTATGTTTCGTCGAATTAGATAACCCAGATGAACGGCAGCAGATTCATAATCAATATTATCATAGTCTGAATCAATCCAGTTGTATAAAGCCACAGCAAACCATTGGACATCAGTCCCACCCGGTGTAAAGACTAATTCCGCCATCCCACCTCTGGTTTTGTAATCCATTCTTGGGGAAAAAGCAAATAAGGGATTATCATCCATTCGTTCCAGGTATTGGATATTAAAAGTTAGATCACCAAAAGATAAAGTGGCATCACCGCCCCACATCTTAACAGTATTGACTCCTCCTTCATCACCCTCTTTTCCATAATAACCAAGTGCACCAATCCTGAAATGTTCACCGAAATCCTGCGATATACGTCCAAACAGGTTTTTGTATTTATCGTGGTCAAAATTCTTATAGGCATTTGCTTCCTCGATTCCGGTTCCATTCAGCACTTCTAATACAAGATCAGGTCCCTTGGGAATACTATAACTAAATGTAAGGCCCCGGTCATAAGCCAGATTGATTTTTGATGTCCCGGGTTGAACCTTATAAATCTGATAATCTTCATATGTTAAACGAAGCTCGCGTTTGAATAATGGATCTGAAACTTGGAATTGACCTATTACCACATCGATTCCGGTATTAAATAAGTTTCCAAACATAACAAAGGCATCTTCCAACCCTACAACCTTACCACGTTCTGAAAAGAAAAAGTAAAAATAATAGGATATATTTTTACCTAATGATCCACCGGATAATAATTTGATATTATATGGTGTTGCAAAATCTGTTATTTCGCTGTTCAGATTATTATTTGAAAAATAAGCGTCCATTCTTACCGCCAATGGCATACTTCTCATCAGCGATAACTTATCATCACCTGTTTCTATATAATAACGGGGATTCGGTTTATCTTTCAATACAAAACCATTACCGGCAAATTCTTCCCCAAATGGTGTAAGTCTGGGAAATGGTGAATGACAAGTCTTGCAGGATAAACGGTTCTTGCGGGCAAAAGCAGGTATACCGAATAATGCCTCATTAAAAAAACTACATCCAATAAAAAAAACAACTATACTTATCAAAACTCGTTTCATTATTATTCTCCTAATTCACACCCAGCGTTCCTCTGTCAGGGATTTCTATTTTATTTTTATATCAATCATATTTATAATTTTTTCATTTATTTTTAATTATTCTCTGATTGTCCCATATTAATCATAGAAAACATTAACTGTAGTAGAATGTTTGTTAACAACAATAATCTCAGCTTCTTCAACAGGAACTTTTAAATAGTCCGCCACCGGTTTGACAAGACGTCGATAATTAAGAGTTGCAGTAACTGTTAATTTTCCCTCTGCCACATCATCGGGCACACTAAAAGTAAATGTTTCAAGCTTTGTTTCCTTAGGACCGATACGGTAATCGGTTCCAAGGGTTTTAGTATTCCACTGCATAATTGTCATGCGACCCTGGTAGTCAAAATAGGGCATACGGAAAATACGGTCACCCACTGGAACACCATCCCTCTGAACACCAGCAAAATCAGGCTTACCAAGGGGAATGCCCATATCCTGATATGCCAATATATCTGCTGCAATTGTATACTCTTCTCCTTTAAAGCCCTTTTTATCTACAGGTAAATGATAAATTTTTCCTTTGCTGTCTACAACTTCAACATGTAGCCAGACTATTCGGTCTTCCACCGATCCTGTTGGAAATTTATGACCTGTTTTCTGGTTAAATAGAGCAACAGTAAATTTGACCTTGCTTGCAGGTTCTATTTCTCTGATATCCGGGTGAATTCTTAATTCAACAGTACCTTTTACTTTTCCAGGGTCATGTGCACCATGGAACAGATGTTGACGTGCATCAGGATAGACCTTACCCATTGCCGCAGTACGACCTTCGGCATATGTCATGTGACAATCATGGCATTTGACTCCTTCTTTTGCATAGGGTCCTTCCTTCCATTCCAGGTGAGTTGATTTTACCCAGATCCCCGCTGGATTTTTTTCATTATGACAGGTACCGCAGAATTCAGCAGTTGACAGAAAGTCTGATTTTTTTGTGATATGTTCCGGAGATTTTTCACCTTCTCTAGGTCCATATTTTAATTTTCCCGGTTCAGATACATAATTAAAGTTATGTGGCACATCTCCCTTGAAGCCGGTAATTGTATGGCATATGTCACAGGAAACCGATTCATTTGCTCTGCTATTGGCTCCAGGTTTTGGAGGGGGTACATCTCCAGCAAGAAATGCCATTGGTGTATGGCAGCCATTGCATCCAGCAGCGGCTCCTTCCATGGATTTATCTTTTTCGGCATGAGGGATGGCCAGTTTGAAATACTCGATCTCATCCCAATGGTGTGTATAGGCCTGAGACATCATGGACTGGGTCCATTGCTGATAAACATCAACATGGCAGGAAGTTCCGCATAAAATCGGCTTCTGATAATCTGAATATTTTCTTGTCCCGAAAGCTTCATCCCCTACTTTAATATCTTCCGCCGATATTATGCTCACTCCTACTAACATAAATACCATGATAGCAATAATAAAATTATGCTTGTTTTTCATATTTTCTCCCTAAAGCTATATGTAAATTTTAAAACTATAGTTATATTCCATCTAGACAAACCTATATCAAGTGATCTAATATACGTCATATCCTTATGTTAGTATAAAAATAAAAAAAAAACAATGTTTATATAAATAAAATTATTTATAAATTTTCTCACAAATCTGAGCATATTAAAACGTCTACGCTTACCTTTCATTTTAGGGTTTAAAACCATTTTTAATAAATGAAAACTTGATGTTATCAACAATATTATTATGTTCATAGTTGATTTTATATATATAATTTATTATTATCCTATAATGATAAACTTCAATGCTGATTATAAACCCCAATTTGGGCTCTTTCATGACCTTATGAAATTCAGAGTTAGAGAAATATTACTTGTGTCAAGTTACTATGATGCCTTTATTCTAGAGGAGGATGGAAGGATTTCTGAAAAAATATTCAGCGAATATATTGATCTGAATTTAAGATTCATTCCCCGCATAACAAGAGTTTCAACTGCCTCTGAAGCAATCTCTTTATTGAAGAAAAAAAAATTTGATATGATCATAACTATGACCAGAATAGCTGATATGAATCCAATGGATTTTGGATTAAAAGTAAAAGAATTATTCCCTAAAATGCCGATAGTCCTATTGACTTATGAATGGATTGAGGTTGATCTTCTGATAAAATTCAGAATAAAAAATAGTATTGATAAGGTCTTTTATTGGACAGGTGATACTCGAATACTTCTTGCAATAATAAAATATATCGAAGACATGAAAAATCTAAAAAACGATATCAAGCTTGGAGTTAAAGTCATTTTAATAATTGAGGATTCACCAAAATATTATTCGAAATTTCTCCCGATCATATATACAGAGATCATGACCCAGACAAGGAGATTGATTTCTGAAGGCGTAAATGATCTTCACAGACTTTTAAGGATGAGAGCTAGACCAAAAATAATACTTGCAGAAACATATAACCAGGCTATGAGCTTATATAAAAAATACAAGGATAGTTTCTTGGGAATAATATCCGATGTTAGATTTCCAGTCAAGACAAAAATAGATCATTTTTCAGGACTTAAGTTTGCAAAATTTGTGAAAAATGAAATCCCTGATCTACCAATATTATTACAATCTTCTGAAGAGAAAAATAGAAAATTGGCAAATGACAATAATCTGGGGTTCTTGAATAAAAACTCTGCAAACCTTCTCCATGAACTTTCCGGATTTATAAAAAGTAATTTTGGATTTGGTGATTTTATTTTTAGAGATAATGAAGGACTGGAGATCGGAAGAGCAAAAAACCTTCAGGAATTAGCTGATAAAATCATGGAAGTTCCGGAAGAAAGTATCATATATCATGCTAATAAAAACCATATCTCTATATGGCTTAGAGCTAGAACAGAGTATGAACTTGCTGAAAAAATACGTCCAAAGAAAGTTTCAGACTTTGCTGCTATAAATGAAATCAGATACCACATAAAAGCATTGATACAAGAGACACTTATTAAAACCCAGGCAGGAATAATCACTGATTTTAATTTGAACAAATATGAATACGAAAATTCCTTTATCAGAATTGGAGAGGGATCCCTTGGAGGTAAAGCAAGAGGTTTGGCTTTTATTAATGCCCTTCTAGCAGAAAGTGATCTTAGTGAAAAATTTAAAGACATAAATATAAAAGTCCCCCGTTCATTTGTTATCTGCAGTGAAGTTTTTGAAGAGTTTGTAGAACAAAACAATCTACAGGAGTTTGCAATAAATACTGTTGATAATAATAAAATTGCTTCCAGATTTCTAAGATCGAAACTACCAAAAAAAATCCGTTCTAACCTGCGTCAAATTCTCTTACATATTAATTATCCCCTTGCAATTCGATCTTCAAGTCTTCTTGAGGATTCACAGATGTTACCTTTTGCCGGTTTATATTCAACATATATGCTGCCTAATAATAATCCAGATATAAAGAAAAGATTAAAGCAACTTGAGGATGCAATAAGGCTTGTATTTGCATCTGTTTTTTTTAAGTCACCAAAAGAATATATCAAGAATACAAACTTTAGAATTGAAGAAGAAAAAATGGCAGTAATCATACAGCAGGTTGCCGGGAATGACTTCAATAACAGATTCTACCCTATTGTTTCAGGAGTTGCTCAATCATATAATTATTATCCAATTTCACATATGGAACCAGAAGAAGGAATCGTGCAACTTGCACTTGGACTAGGTGTAACAATTGCAGAAGGAGATAAGAGTTACAGGTTTTCACCAAGTTATCCAGAAATGCCACCTTTATACTCTTCACCATCTGATTTTCTTAAAAATTCTCAAAACTATTTTTATGCCATTGATATGTCAAATAGCAAGATTAAAATCACCAGGGATGAGAAATGCAGCCTTAAGAAACTTGATCTTACAGAATCTGAAAAAGATGGAACTTTGTTTTTTACTGCTTCAACACTTTCAATAGAGGATGATATAATAAGAGATACAGTATCAATTTCCGGTCCCAAATTAATTACTTTTGCTCCATTATTAAAATATAATAAGTTTCCAATATCAGATATTTTGAAAGCAATTCTTAAACTTGGATATGACTCCTTTGGATCACATATTGAAATTGAATTTGCTATAAACCTTTATCATAATAGCCCTAAGATTCCAGAATTTTATCTTCTTCAGATAAGACCTATGATCGCCGGACAAGAATGTAATGATGTTAATTTTGATGATTACCATTTTGATGACATTCTGTATACTTCAGAGAATGCACTTGGAAATGGAAAATTTGATAAACTAACTGACATTGTCTATCTGGATCCTGAAAGATTTGATATTTCTAAGAGCAGAGAAATGGCAGAAGAGATAGGTAAAATAAACAGTAAATTTATAAAAGAGAATAGAAATTTTATCTTAGCAGGATTTGGGAGATGGGGAACTAGTGATAATTGGCTTGGTATTCCAATAGAATGGCACCAAATTTCAAAAGCTGCAATAATTATTGAATCATATCTTGATGACTTCAAAATTGATCCTTCACATGGGAGTCATTTTTTTCACAATATTACATCATTGAATATTGGGTATATGCACATAGGAAAGAGTACTGAAAATGAATATATAGATTGGAATAAGCTAAAAAAAATCAAACCAGTTGAAAAATTGAAATTTGTAAATCATATAAAAATGAAAAGCCCGTTAGCAATATTTATAAACGGAAAAAACTCAAGAGGAATAATAGCAAAAAGTTATGAGGTTAAGTAGGTAGCTCACGTGGAATATATTCAGGAACATCTTTAGTAAGATCAATAATTATTGAACCTGCTGAAAGAGGAAGCTCTCCTCCATCTATTATAAATGCAATCTCTTTTTCTAAACCTCTAGCCTTTATAAACTCAATAATACTATTGAAGGAATTTAATGGCATATCACCTGTTTCATTTACAGATGTTGTAATTATAGGGTGTCCAAGCTTTCCTATAAGTTGTAAAATTTCAGGTGTGTCAGGGATCCTTACACCAATTTTGTTACTTCCCTTTAGAAAACAAGATTCAATTGAATAAGCGACTTCAAATAGAAATGTGTATTTACCCGGAAGTAATTTTAAATATTTTGCAAAAAATATTTCAGGAATATTTTTTACAATTCCCTTTAACATCTCAAATGATGATACTGCCACAGAATAGGGCTTGTCTGCCCTACCCTTTATCTTGTCAATTTTTTTAATTACTTCTATTGAATATGGATCTCCTCCAATTCCGTAAAGTGTATCAGTAGGATATATAAATATCCCTTTTTCCCTTGTAGTTTTTTGAATCAATGCCAATTGCTCAGCATTTGATATTGACCCTGATTTTATAATTTTCAATTACTTTATATCAACGGTATATGGCATTACGAAAGCAGGAAAAAACTTATTATAAACGGAAAGTTTTTTTGTAATATCCATTGGTGAAGTAATCATACTTGTCCCTCCTCCAAGATAAGACATAATAAGACTCATTAAAGTTGGTCTTTTCGGATATATAGATATCCCTATTTCCTCAGTATCCTTTATTCCTGATAATTTCTTAGCTTCATTTATTGCTGCATACAATCCACCGATCTTATCAATAAGCTTTAGTCTCTTTGCATTTAAGCCAGACCATACCCTTCCTTCTGCAATTGGTATTATTGATCTATCTTCACTCTGAACAAGCTTTTCCCTTTTGATACCTCTAGATTTACTTACCAGATTTACAAAATCATTATAGGTAGAATTAAGACTTAAATTAATCTTCCTCAATTCTCTCTCATCAAATTTTTTATAATCTGAATATATATCTGCATAGTCCGAAGTCTTTAAGATTGTCTTTTTTAATCCAATTTTATCATATAATCCTTTCAACACAAATTTTCCAGTTACAACTCCTATTGAAGCAGTTATTGTCTGCTCCAGAGCAAAAATACTTGAGGAGGCCATTGATATCCAGTATCCCCCGGAAGCTGCAACATCACCCATAGAAATAACAAGATGTTTTTCTTTTGCAATCAGAGAAGCTTCTCTTCTTATAACTTCTGAGGCAACTGCTGATCCTCCCGGACTATCTATCCTAAGAACAACTGCCTTTACATTTTTGTCTAATCTTGCTTTTTTTAATTGTGCCGCCACTGTTGTGCTGCCTAATATTTTATTTCCAAAAAGTGATTTTCCTCCACTTTTTCCAGAATGGATTTCACCTGCAACAAAGATTACTGCAATTTTTTTATTACCTTTAAAAGGAAGCGGTTTTGTTGTCTCTTTATAAACACTATAGTTAATAAATTCATTATTTCCCTTGATCTCTTTTATTACTTCATCATCATATCCAATAACATCAACAAGACCAATTTTTTTAAATGGTTCATTTGTAATAGGAAGCTCATTTATAAGAGCTTTGATCTTAGCAACATCAATCTTTCTGTTCTTTGCAAGTCCATTTAAGGTCGAATTATATATATCATCTAAGAGTGTCTGAAGTGAATCTCTATGAGGCTCAGTCATTCCTTCCTCCATAAACATATTCGAATAAGTTTTATAATCTCCTCTATGAAATAATTGAGCTTCAATACCAATTTTTGACAAAGAATCCTTTAGGAACATAGCCTCACTTGCAAGACCGTTTAAATAGAAATATCCGCCTTTAAAAAGAAAAACTTTATCAGCAAAACTTGCCAGATAAATCTCTCTTAAGCCGCCTGTTTCTACAAAGGCATAAACTTTTTTATTACTTTCTCTAAAATCCTTTATTATCAGACCAATATCTTCAGTTTTTGCAAATCCTGCACTAAAACTCGATATATTTAAATAAATAGCTTTAATTCGCTTATCAATCTTAGCTCTCCTAACCTGATAAAAAAGATCTCTTATTGATACGCCTTTTTTAAGATAAGAGCCATTATTATCCTTAATACTTCCAGCCAATTCTATTCTTAGAATGGAGTTTTCAGCAATTGAAGGTTCTTCATTCATTTTTAAATAGAAATAACCACCAATCCCAACAAAAACTAATATTACTATAATAAACAATAAAATTCCCACAAAAAAACCTTTTTTCATTACATTTCTCCTTTGTACAACCAATATTACTATAGATTTTAACATATAAAACGCTTTTAAACAATGTTTTTACATACATCAAATCTATCAACTTAGATTATACTCTTTTTTTTTAAAAAAGTTTTCTATATGAAGTATTAATTAAAAAAATATTGTATAATAATTTCAGAAAAAATATATGAGGCAAAAATGAAAAAAAGTATTGCAGTAATGACAATTGCCGGATCAGATTCAGGTGGTGGTGCCGGGATTCAAGCTGATCTAAAAACATTTTCAGCACTAGGGGTTTATGGTACTACTATTATAACATCTGTAACAGCACAAAACCTGAATAAAATTACAGGATTTTCTGTACTCCCAGCTGAATTAGTTCATAAGCAAATCAAAACAGTATTGAATTGCTATCCTGTAAAAGCCGTTAAAACAGGAATCCTATATTCAGAGCAAATAATAAGTATAGTTAAAAAATCATTAAACGAAAAAATTAGATATAAAAAACTTAAGCTTATTATTGATCCAGTTATGATATCTACTTCAGGAAAACCTTTAATAGGTAAACAGGCTTTGAACAAATTACAATCAGAATTATTCTCTCTTGCATCATTGATCACCCCAAATATTCCAGAAGCTGAATTTCTCTCAAAGAATAAAATAAGTTCTTTAGAGGATATGAAGAAAACTGCGTCCATATTATATGAAATTTATAAGGTCCCATTCTTAATAAAAGGAGGTCATCTGCCAAAAACAGCAAATGACGTTTTGATAAGCGAAGATGGAATTAATATTTATGATTCTAAAAAAATATCAGGAATAAATACACATGGATCCGGCTGTACATTATCAGCTGCAATTACTGCCTTTCTAGGACAGGATTATACTCTTACTGAATCAATAAACTCAGCAAAAGAATATATGATATCATCACTATTAGATCCAATACAGATTACAGAAAATATACAGATAATTAATCATTTTAGTAATTATTAAAAATCCAGATCCTTATTTTGTTAATTACTAAAAAAAAAAATATTTAAAAAAAAAAAATATTATGATATAATTTACCTCTTAAAAGGAGTTAAAAAATGAATGATAATTTAATTGTTTCTGACTTATTTGAATTGGCAGCACTAATTGAACAGGATGGTTTTGCTTTTTATACAGAAAGTGCAAAGAAGTTAAAAGATATAAAACTCATTTCCTTCTTTCATTTTCTCGCTGAAGAGGAATTGAAACATGAAAGGTATTTAAGAAGTATCAAGAACAGGGCAAATGGTTTTTCCAACATGGCATCTCTTCCAAAAGAATATAATGAGACTTTAAAAAACTATATGGATTCACTTGCTCCTAGAAAGAATACTAATCTGAAAAAAATGATCGATGATGTTTCAACAGTTGATGATGCATTAAACCTGGCTCTTGAGTTTGAAAAAGATAGTGTCGTTTTTTATTCTATGTTAAAAACTGTAGCACATAGGGGCCTGCATACAATGCTTGATGAGATAATAGCAGGAGAAGTAACACATATAGTGAAAATATATCAGTTTAAAACTATAGGACTTCCTGAACCAATGGACAAACACTCAAGCTAGATTATATCCATTAAGATCGTTTAAACTACCCCTTCTCTTGTATAAAGACATAATATTGTATATAATTTTTCTATGAAAGAAATTGATAATTTAATACATATAATTGAGAAGTTGAGAAATCCTGACGGAGGTTGTCCCTGGGATCTAAAGCAAACTCCTGAAACATTGAGAGAGTATATAATTGAGGAAGCTCATGAATTAACTGAAGCTATTGATCTGGGTAAAAAAAAAAAAATAATTGAAGAGTCTGGAGATCTTCTTTTACAGATAGTTTTAATAAGCCAAATATTTAAAGAAAAAGGTGATTTTGAATTAAATGATGTTGTCGTTGAATTAAAGGATAAACTAATAAGAAGACATCCTCATGTTTTTGGAGATGTTATTGTTAATTCAGCAGAAGAAGTAAAGGCGAACTGGGAAAAAATAAAGAAAACTGAGAAGAATAAAAAAAGTATAATTTCTGACTATCCTAATTCAATGCCCTCCCTTCAGGTTTCAAAAAGAATAGCAGAACAGGCGTCAAGTGTTGGGTTCGACTGGAATGAACCTTTAAAAGCGCTGGAAAAGGTAGAAGAGGAAATCGCAGAGTTAAAAGTTGAAATAGTCAAAAGTAATAAGAAGGCATGCTATGAAGAGATTGGCGATTTAATATTTGCAACAGCAAATGTTTCAAGACTATTAAAAATCAATCCGGATATAGCTTTAAAAAGTGCAAATGATAAATTTAAAAAAAGGTTTAGATTTATTGAAGAACATCTAAAAGCTGGAAACAAAGAGATCTCAGAAACACCTTTAGATGAGCTGGAAGATATATGGAATATGGCTAAAAAGATGGAGAATTCAGATACTCAAGGAGGCTTATAATGTTAAAAACAGATATAAATCAAACAGAATATTTTTTGTTTTTTTCAAAGAATACAATCCTTTCATATAATCTTTCTAATTTCATTGACAAAAATTCAGAAACACTTCAAATTTCCACAATTGAAGAAAAAAGGAAATTATCAGATCATCTAAATAAGATAAGACTAAACACTAAAAGTAGAAAAAAGCAGATTAGATCAAGCCATTTAAATGGTATGGTGCTTATTTTAGAAACCTTATTATTTGTTTTTCATAAATACCAGAAAGATAATCCTATTTTTAATATTAATGAAGTCAGCAATTTTGTAGCAGAAAAAATAGATAAAAACAAATTCTCTAAATCTCTATTTTTTTTTAATGAAGAATTTCTGAGAGTTTCAAACAATAAAATTCAAAAAAATAAAATTAAAAATTTAAACAATACGAAAGACTCCAATCAGATTATGACTGAAGAACTTTTGTTATTATGGCTTGCAAATTCAAATCCAGCTTTTTCAACATTTACTGATATGTTTAATGACCAAATATTATTGGAAAACTCTAATTATGATGATATTATTTTAAATATTAAACTCTTCTTTAAAGATGCTCCAGGAGTATTAAAAAATGACACAAATATTATTGACTTATTGTTAGAACCAGGTAGGAAGTTTCCGAATTCAATTTTTAGTCAACTAAACTATATCAGAGAAAACTGGGGTGATATCCTGGGAGATTTTATGCTTAAACTCATGAGAGGCATGGATCTCATAAAAGAAGAGGAAAAGTTAGGTTTAGGCGGTCCTGGAAAACAGGAAGTATTATCCTATAAAGATATTAGCCTGAGTGAAGAGAGAGAGAGATTTAGTCCGGATAGAGATTGGATGCCCAATCTTGTTCTGCTTGCCAAAACTGTTTATGTATGGCTTTTTCAATTATCAAAAAAATATAATTATAAGATAGAAAAATTAGATCAAATTCCTGACCAGGAGTTAGATGAAATGGCCGATATGGGTATTACAGGCTTATGGTTGATTGGAATATGGGAAAGGAGTAAGGCTTCAAAACAAATCAAACAAATCTGTGGAAACCCAGAGGCAATATCTTCTGCGTACTCTATCTTTGAGTACAAAGTTTCTGAAGAACTTGGTGGAGAATCAGCGATCGACAATCTGAAATACCGGGCAGAAAAAAGAGGAATAAGATTAGGAGCAGATATGGTGCCTAATCATATGGGAATTGACTCTCCCTGGGTAATGGATAAACCTGAGCATTTCATCCATCTTGATTATTGTCCCTACCCCTCTCATACATTTAATGGACCTGACCTCTCTTCAAGAGACGATATTGAAATAAAGATAGAAGATCATTATTACGACCGGACTGACGCTGCAGTAGAATTTAGATTGACAGATAAAAAATCGGGTTCTACAAAATATATTTATCATGGAAACGATGGTACTACAATGCCCTGGAATGATACTGCTCAATTAAACTATTTAATTCCGGAAGTTCGTGAAGCTGCGATTCAAACAATACTACGAGTTTCAAGAAAATTCCCAATTATAAGATTTGATGCTGCAATGACTTTAACAAAATTACACTATCATAGATTATGGTTTCCAGAGCCAGGTTCAGGTGGAGATATCCCAACAAGATCTGAAAATGGGATGAGCAAGGGTGAATTCTCAAAAATTATGGGAGAAGAGTTCTGGAGCGAAGTTGTAAGGAGAGTTGCAGAAGAATCTGACGACACACTTCTATTAGCAGAGGCATTCTGGTTAATGGAGGCATATTTCGTAAGAACACTTGGAATGCATAGAGTATATAATAGCGCATTTATGAATTTCCTTAAAAATGAGGAAAACTCACAATTTAGAACATCAATAAAAAACACAATTGAATTTAATCCAGAAATACTTAAGAGATTTGTAAATTTTTTAAATAATCCGGATGAAGAGACTGCAGTAGTTCAATTTGGAAAAGATGACAAATATTTCGGAGTAACTATCCTTGTTTCTACCCTTCCAGGATTACCCATGTTTGGACATGGACAAATAGAAGGATACTCGGAAAAATATGGAATGGAGTATAAAAGACCATACTGGGATGAAAAACCGGATGAATGGATAATAGAAAGACATTATAAAGAAATATTCCCGGTACTGAAAAAAAGACATTTATTTTCAGGAGTAAAGAACTTCAGACTCTATGACTTTTATCTACATAGCGGGAATGTCAATGAGGATGTAATTGTCTATTCAAACAGATTTAATAATGAATCATCATTAATAATCTATCATAATAAATTTGAGAACACAGCCGGTTGGATCAATGTTTCCTCACCATATTTGAAGATAAGTGAAAATAATGACAAGAATGAAATGGTCAATGAAACCCTCTCATTCTGTCTTGGACTTACACCAGGAAAGAATAAATTTGTAATATTTAAAGATTTTATTTCTGGATTAGAGTATATCAGAAATATAGAAGACTTAAATAAAAACGGACTTTTTGTTGAATTAGATGCATTCAAATATCATGTTTTCTTAAACTTTAAAGAGGTTGTAGACTCAGACGCTAAGATATATTCAAAATTAAATAAAGTTCTAAATGGAAAAGGAGTATATAGTATCGATAGTGCGGTGTCAAACCTCATATTCAAACCTCTGCTTGATAAGATTGAATATTTCGTTTATTCCATTCTATCTGAAAAGAAACTGGCAAAATTGAAACTGGAAAAATCTGTTAGTGAAATTTTTAAAATTGCAAAAGATGTTAATAATTCAAATATTGACATCTCTATCTTAATCAGTGAGATCCTGAATGAGACTAATTTATTTAATTTGAAAAAACACTACCTGAAAGTTGAAATGTTTTCATTTATGAACATTAAAATGCAGACAATTTTCTTATTATTGTCTATGATTGAAAAGCTTGAATATGTAATTAATAAAAATGATATTGATAGATGGATTTTAAAAGAAGCAATAAACAAAACTTTCCTTAAACTAAAAATTGAAGATCTGGATCCTCATCATACAGAATCTTTGCTCAGATCTCTTCTACTCTATAAAAAAATGTTGATCAAATTAAAGGAAAAGAAATTAAAACTGAGTCCAACTGATATAATTGATCTACTTTCAGAGCCTGTTATAAAAGCTTTCTTAGGTGTAAATATTCACAATAATATTGAGTGGTTCAACAAAGAAAAAGCTGAAGAACTTCTAAACTGGTCATTTTTTATTTCAATCACTCCAATTCTGACAGAGAATAATAATGATCTTAATACTAAAGATAAAGAAAAGATAAAAAAATATGAGGAGAAGGCTCAATTAGTAAATGAGGCTATTTCCCGGTCAAAATTTCATTTTGATCTATTATTGAAATATATTGAGGGGTATTCTAAATAATGAATATAAAAAAAATATGTGTTTATTGTGCCTCTTCTAAAAAAGTTCATAAAGATTATTATTCAGAAGCAAACCTGCTTGGAAAAGAATTATCAGAAAATGGAATAATTACAGTTTATGGTGGCGGATCTGTTGGACTTATGGGAGAGGTTGCCGATAGTGTTCTAAAGAACAAGGGAAAAATCCAGGGTATTATTCCTCACTTTATGCAGGAACTTGAATGGGGACATAAGGGACTTACCGAATTGATCCAGGTAGAAGACATGCATGAAAGAAAAAAAATGATGATCAAGGATACAGATGCAGTAATTGCCCTTCCCGGTGGTACAGGTACCTTGGAAGAGCTTTCGGAAGCAATTACAATGAAGAGATTAGGCTTATACTTTAGTCCAATAATCATCGTGAATACAAATGGGTTTTATTCTCCCCTGATTCAAATGCTTGAAAAGATGGTTGATGAAAATTTTCTCAGAAAGGAGCACCTGAAAATGTGGACAGTTGTAGATAGCGTTAAGGATATAGTTAAAACAATAAAATCCATACCTCCCTGGGATGAAAATGCCATAAGATTTGCAGCAGTATAGAATCAAAAAGCAAAGATAATTCTATTTACAATATCTTAAACAACCCTGATTATGGTTTTTCTAAATTGAGACGGCGATTCACCTGATATATCTTTAAAGACACGATTGAATGTTGAAAGAGAATTAAAACCTGAATCAAAAGCTATCTTTACTAATTTATCATCAACTGAATTTGAATTCTCCAAACGTTCTTTTGCCTCGTTTACACGATAATTATTTATGAACCGATAGAAATTCTGTCCCATATTATCATTGATAACCTGGGATAATTGATGGATTGTTAAACCCATCATATTAGATAATTGAGGCAGAGTTAGAGCAGGTTCAGTAAAAGGTTTTGATTCATTCATCATCAACAACAGTCTATTTTTAACTTCAATAGATTTTTCTATTGACAACCCTGTTTTTTCATATTTTACAGCTCTATTTTCAGAAGTCATTTTTTCTGGATGCAGATCAAAAATTTCAGGTTGGCTTAAACCCCGATAACCAATTGTAAAAATAAAAAGTGATAATAAAAAAAATGTAATCGCATCATCCATCTTTGTTTTAATTAATTCTTCAGGAAGAAAACTTTGAAGCCCAACAGCAGTAATCCAGATTGCAATAATAAGTACCACCAGATGTCTGATCCATATAAGGCTAACATTCCCAAGTTCAGAGTATGATTTTCTGATATTTTTTGAATGCATTCTAAAAAGACGAAAACAGAGTATTATATAGAACAATACTTGAGACAAGCTAATAAACATTGATATATAAGATATTAAATTTATCTCAAAATAAGTTTCATATAAAAAATTTTGATGCATCTTTGAAGGTAAAAAAAATATGGATGAATAGTAAAGAAGAGATAATGCCATGGGTATCATATGCAGAAAATATTTTTTTGAAAGTTGAAATTGTGGAGTAGTTAATGATTTTATATACATGTACAATAATGGGCCAAAACTATAAAATAGTGAATTAAAAAAAGGTGACAACCACCATAATTTAATATATATTCCAGAAGAAACATATAAAGGGAAAAGTATACCAATGGAAAACAGAAGGACCATTAATGCAAGTATTTTATTGGCAATCTGGTTCTTTTTTTTTGTTATAAGAATAATTGAGAGAAAGACTCCATGAATTGCAGCAATTGAATTAATAATAAATACAATTTTTATAAATTGGGTCATCAGTCAGACATTATATTATATTAAATGAATAATGTATATCCTGGCTGTAATTTCAATTATTTCTAAATAAATCATTCCCTAACTTATAAGCTGGGGAGATAAAGTCTAAAAAAACAAATAGAATCTTCATTCCTCAGTATTTATAGAAAATAAAAAATTGAGGTAAAGGAGAAAATATATGTTTAAAAAAAAAAGTGTAGCATTTACATTAACGTTATTATTATTATTTATTCAAGGCAATTTATTAGAAGCTGGAAATAGGCCAAGAACAGGAGTAATTGAAGGAACTCTTTTTGAATCAACCAGCCTTCATCCTCTCCCTGGAACGGATGTAAGTTTACTTGGAACAGACAATACAATTATTACAGACAAAGATGGAAAATTTATTTTCAACAATATCCCGGTTGGGACTTATGCAATAAGATTTAGTTTAGAAGGCATGAAAGCTCAAATTAAAACTGATATCATTGTAAAGTCTAATAAAAGCACAATTATAAATGCAAAGATCCAATTAATAAGCAAAACTCAAGAATCTATTACAGTCTCTGCCAGTTATTTTAATCTGGCTTTTGATCAACCTGCCAATACTGTAAATTTCTCTAATGAAGAGATACGGCGTGCCCCGGGAACCGGAGGAGATGTTAGTAGAATTATTTCCAGTATGCCCAGCGTTGCTCAGGTTAGTGATCAGGCAAACAATCTTGTAGTTAGAGGCGGTAGTTCACATGAAAATCTTTTTCTGATTGATAACATTCAGATTCCCAACATAAATCATTTCCCCTTTCAAGGTTCTGGAGGGGGAGCAATTTCATTAATTAATGTTGATTTTATCGAAGATGTTGAGTTTTTTGCAGGAGGTTTTTCAGCTATCTATGGAGACAGACTCTCTTCGGTTATGAATTTACGTTTAAGAGAAGGAAGTCGTGAAAAATTTAATGGTCAATTATCTCTGGATTTTACTGGAGCAGGACTTAATATTGAAGGTCCAATTTCAGTGAAAAAAGGAAAAAGATCATCAGGCTCATGGATGTTTTCTGCCAGACGAAGTTATATTGATCTATTAAACAATATCATGGATACTGGTGCTGACATACAATATAGTGACTTACAGGGCAAAATTGTTTACAATCTTTCAGCACGTAGCAAATTAACTTTATTAGGAATATCCGGAACAGACAAGAGTAATGTCTCACACGAAAATGCGATTGATCAAGGTGAAACTCTATTTGGTAATACTGAAAACAAAGAATACACAATTGGATTGAACTGGTTTTGGATGTGGAGCGATAAAGGATATTCTAATACATCTATTTCACATACAAAAACTCATTTTGATTATAAATTTAGAAAAACCGTTACAGATTCCCTTTTTTTAAATAATTTATCAGAAGATGAAAGCCTGCATATTCGTAATGTTAATCATTTAAATCTCAGTTATAATCAAAAATTTCAATTCGGTTTTGAAGCTCATCATAATAATAGTTTGTATAATTATTTTACAGCATCTTATATAGACCAATTAGGACAACAATCACCTGAAACTCAGAAACAGATTAATATAAGTGCAGATAAGGTATCATTTTTCCTTGATTATTCATTAACTGTCTTTTCAAAATTATCTTTTAATCTCGGTTTAAGAGCTGATTATTTTTCATATACAGGAAATATAACTTATTCTCCTCGTGGTTCAATAAGTTTCAAAGTTTCTGATCGTACGAGTCTCTCTGCATCTCTAGGAGTTTTTAGACAAACCCTGCCTTTACTCTTATTATATCAAAACGAAAAAAACAAGGAACTGCAGGACCCATCAGCTCTTCAGTACTCTTTTGGATTTAATCATATATTCGGAGAATCAATCAAATTAAATATTGAGACTTATTATAAGAAGTATGAGAATTTCCCTATAGATCCACAGCAACAATCTTTATGTTTATTAGATGATATATTTGGATTTTTACTTTTTGGAGACAACCCCCTATCGGACAAAGGCAAAGCATCTTCTTATGGAGTCGAGTTTGTTTTACAGAAAAAATTAAAAGAAAAGTTTTATGGAATGATCAGCAGTTCAATATTCCAGACACAATACAGAGATTTAAGTGGGAAATGGTATGACCGTATATTTGACAATAGATATATATTTGCAGTTCAGGGAGGTTATAAACCGAATCAAAAATGGGAATTTTCTATTAAATGGACAATTGCAGGCGGAAGACCATATACACCGTTTGACATTGAATTATCTGAAGCGGCAAATAGTGGTATATTTGACCAGTCCAGAATAAACAGTAAACGGATGCCTGCCTATCATTCTCTTAATTTAAGATTTGACAGACGGTTTTATTTTAATAAATCCAATTTAACTGTATATCTGAGTGTATGGAATGCTTATAATAACAAAAATGTAGCAAGTCATTATTGGAATGAGATAGAAAATAAATCCGACTATAGTTATCAATTCAGTATTCTACCTGTATTCGGGATTGAATTTGAATTTTAAGTTTTAGACTGGATTCCCAGGGGGCATTGCCCCCTATTTTCTATTTAATTTTCAATTTAACTTTTTGTTGACTATTTTTTTTTGGCTCTATAACTAAAAAATGGAAACTATAAAAACTGTTAAACTGATAAACCATGTTTATGTATCTTTTGGAAAGCAGGGAGCAGGGAGCAGCCAGGTAAATAATTCAATGCAAAAATTAGCAGAAAATAGCCAAAAAATTGTAGGTTTGTCAGATAGTGTTGTTCAAACTGTAAATTCAATTTCCAAAAACATAGAACAACTTGATGAAATGATGAAGTTTTTTAAAACCTGATCTGCTGAAATAAGTTTCTCACTAATCATTCTACTCTTGTTTCTGCTTCATTCATATTTATTCTTCCAATTTTTTTTTATTATCAATATCCAGAAAATTCTTATCAGAGATAATGCTTCTGCCTAACTCTTTTTCTGTCTCTTTTCTGGCATTTCCTGCAACTTTACCACCTCTTTTGGCAACTTTTTTATTACCTGAAAATGTTTCAGGTTTTTCTTTTTTAGAAATTTCAGTTGTAACTCGCTCTCCCAGCATTGTAAATATTAACTCCAAATCATCCATATTATCCCGAAGATTGATTTTCGACTTTAAAGGTATATTTTTTAATTCTTTATACTCACTTGGAGTGATACCAAATGTCGCTTTAGAAATTTCAGCAGTTAAAATGGCATAATCTCTTTGCACTGTAATTCCTCTGTCTTGCCATTCATCAGTTAAATTTTGACGAATTGCAATCCCTCGTAATCTTTTATCTATCCAATCTTTGGGATAACCTTTTTTCTCGAATATTTCTTTCATTCTCTCCTGTGCCAATTCAGGATTTTCAATTTCGTCTAAGCGTTCTTTTCCTACCTGTGCCAACCATTGTTTAAATGGTTCTGCTTTTTTTGATGGGATAGATTGAATAAGCCTTAAGCACTGTTTTGTGTCTACAACATCAGTCATTCTCATTTTGCCGTCAGCAGAGAGCATTTTCAAACGGTTACAATTTGTAACCGTTTCATTCCCTTCCTTTAAAAGCCTATGTTTTAAAACTTTCCAATAATTTCTTGCTCCCTGATAATCATTCTGCTCTGTTAATATTTCTACAATATTGATAATTGAAAAATACCATTTTTCTTCTTTTTCATCCCAGTGAGTTCTAATTTTCCGCTCTTGAAAAAGTTGTAACTTATCAGATTTATTCATATCAATTTCTTTTTAAATATTTTTGCCTGTCCCCTAAAATTTTTCTAAAATTATTCATGAATATTATTATTGCATTAAATAAAATTAATGATAAAATAAATTTGTCATTTAGAAATAGTTTTTTAATCATCTTCTTATTTGTTTTAGCAATACCAAACTATATTTTTTTTTAATTTTTTGTAAATATGTGTCAATCATACATCACCTTTTACTTAAAGAAAATTTTGTATTTTTTTGATAAATATTATTATAATCCTTTTACAAAATAAATACAAATTTCCCCCTTTTGAAAACTTAACTCTTATGAGATTGATATTTTTCTAAAAATAGTTTAGTATAAAGACATGGACATGAATACTAGTTTGACCCTTTCTATGGTTTTTTTTGTACTCTTTGTACTCTTTTATTTTTTAACCAAAAAAAGGCCTTTTTTTACAAATCTTAAGACAACAATACCATTCTTATTTTCAATGGCTGTCTTAAGTGGTTCACTATACTTTCTACAAACCAAATTTATAACGAAATATTTTGTATCCAAAGAGTTAAATAATATAATTGGATTAATACTTGTAATCCTAATATTAATTACTGCTGTTAAAATAATTGTTTTTGTGATTTTTGATTTTTTTATTTTACATAAATTAAACATAAAGTTCATTAAACTTTTTAAAGATATTTTTATTATTATTTTATATATAGTCGGTATTCTTATTATATTTAATACATATTTAAAGATAAAAATAACAGCTATCCTTGCAACTTCTGCAATTGTAACTGTTGTAGCAGGTTTTGCACTTCAGGATATTTTAGGGGATATCTTTTCAGGAATAGCTCTAAATTTTGAAGATTCCTTAAAAATAGGTGATTGGATAAGGGTTGGTGATATTGAGGGAAAGATTGAACAGTTAAGATGGAGAGCTGTAAAGATCAGAACAATTGACAATGTTCTTGTACTCGTACCTAACCAGATTGCATCAAAAAAAGAGATACATAACTTCAAAAACAAATTTGCATTACGACTTCAAATAGGTGTCAGTTATAAAAATAGTCCGGACCATGTCATTAAAGTTATTAAAGATACATTGTTTTCACTTGATCTAATTCTTAAGAATCCAAAACCGGAAATATATGTACTATCTTTTAATGATTTCTCTATTAGCTATGACATCCAATACTGGATAAAAGATGCGTCAAAGCGAAATGTCATTGAGAGCAATATCAGACGAAAGACATGGTACGCTTTTAAAAGAAATAATATACAGATCCCATTTCCGATAAGGGATGTATATATAAAAAAAGAGATAAAATCTGAATTAACATTTGAGAAAATAGTAGAGAAATTATCAAATAATGAGATATTAAGGCTCATAGATAAAGATCATTTAAATACTTTATTAGGAAATTATAAAATTGCATTATTCGGGAAAGATGACATAATAATTAAAGATGGTGATATTGGAGAATCTTTCTATTATATATTTGATGGAGAAGTTGAAATAATTAAAAATAATTCGCTTGTGAATACATTAAAAAAGGATGATTATTTTGGAGAAATATCTGTTTTAACAGGAAACAATACAACAGCAGATGTTATAGCATCCAAAGAATGTACAATTCTAAAGATTTCTTCAGAAAAATTCAAAGAGATAATAAATATGAATGAAAATCTGGCAAAAAAAATTGCTGAAGTAATTGCAATTAGACAGATAGTTGTAACAAAAGTGGAGCAAAAAAGAAAAGATAAATTAGAAGAAAAAATAGAAGAAGAGTCGAAAACAATTTTTAACCGGATAAAAAAATATTTTAATATTTAAGGATCATATTGCCTGATGTCATTTACTCTATATAACTCATCTGCAGGAAGTGGAAAAACACACTCATTAATTATTGAGTACCTCTCTATCGTATTAAACAATACGTCGAAATATAACCGGGTTCTTGCCGTTACATTCACAAATAAGGCAGCCTCGGAGATGAAGTCCAGGATCATTCGCTATCTGGTAGAGATCTCCTCAGGAAAAATGGATTTTGCTGTTGATGATATTTTAAAAAAAATCGGAAAGAGTCATTCCAGATCCAGTATCAAACTTAATGCAGATTATGTTTTAAAAAGAATACTTCACAATTATTCTGATTTTGCAATTATGACAATTGACAGTTTTATCTATAAAATTGTTTCTACCTTTTCACTGGAATTGAACCTCCCACTCAATTTTGAAGTTGATATGAATACAAAACAGATTGTAACTTCGATTGTCGAAAAACTCATTGAAACTGCAGATGATTCTAATTATACCGGAATGGTCATTAAAGATTTTATCTTCTCAAAAATGGATCAGTCCGAATCATGGAATTATGAGAAGGATATTGAAGATGTCGGTTATGAACTATTCCTGGAAAAAAGCATCAAATATATCGACGAGCTGGCAATGCTCAGTGATGAAGAATTACTTGTCATTATTAAAAAATTAAAAGAAAAGAAATTTGCCTTCCAAAATTTTATTAAAGATCGGGCAGCGACAGCCATCAGTATTATCGAAAAGGCAGATTTAGAAATTGATGATTTCAAATATAAAAAAAATGGCATTGTTGGAAAATTTTATAAATTGACAAAGGCAAGGCAACCCAGGGATTTTGATCCTCAAAAACGGTTTTCCGAAGGTGATGAAGCAAACTGGGTCGATCGAAAATCAGAACTTGCTATTAAGATAGAGAAACTCAGAGATGACAGCCTGGAGAGTTTAAGAGTGCAAATTGTTCAGTTTTATAATGAAAATATAAAATCCTATCTTTCCATTGAAGCAATTATCAAAGATTACTCATTAACGGCCTTAATCAGAAAATTAAAAATCATTCTCAAGGATTATAAAGCAGAGAATAATATTGTCCCAATCTCCGATTTTAACAGGATCGTAAGCAATATCATAACAAAGGAGATCATTCCTTTTATATATTGGCGTATTGGAGATAAATTTGAAAACTATCTTCTGGATGAATTCCAGGACACCTCATCAATGCAATTAACCAATTTATTTCCATTAATTGAAAACTCATATAGTTCGGGTAATAAAAATATTGCGGTTGGCGACCCGAAACAATCCATTTATCGATGGCGGGACAGCAACCCTGAGATCATGGGATCCGAGATCAGAAAACTTGTGGAACCAAATTTTTTTATCAGCAAAAAACTCGAATATAATTATAGAAGCCAGAGCAATATCATTGAATTTAACAATTTGTTTTTTTCTGATATACTCAACATTGCAGATCGTACTGAACCACCATGCGAGAATCTTTATTCCAGAGATAATTTAGTTCAAAAAAAATTAGAAGGCAAACCCTCATCCGGTTATATCGAGATATATTCCATTGAAGAAAAACTGGTTAAAGAGGAAAGCGTTAAACTGGCCATATCCAGAACGGTTGAGACAATCCGTTCATTAAATGCTGAAGGTTATCAATTTAAAGACATTACAATCCTTACAAGAACAAATCCTGAAGGCAGTCTTATTGCAGAAGCATTGACAAAGGAGGGAATTGACGTTATCTCTCCAGATTCATTATTTCTAAACAATTCAATGGAGATCCGTTTCATCATCAGCGTTTTAAAATATATCATTTCAAAAGAGAAAATTTGTCTGGTTGAAATGGTGCGTTTTCTACAATACGACTCTTTTAATCAATTTGCCCTTGAAAATAGTTTTAACCATTTGGAGGATTTCTTTATCAGTCATTTCCCTGAATTATTCAACCCGGAGATCTCACAGCAATCATCACTCTATCACACAGTTGAAATTATTATAAAACAATTTGAATTAAACACAAAAAATTGTGGTTATATACAGGGATTTCTGGAAATTGTCTTCAACTTTTCAAGCAGGGAACAAAATGATATTTTTTCATTTTTAAAATTCTGGGATGATAAAAAGGATTCTGATGAGTGCTCATTAATAATGCCATCAGGTATAAACGCCGTTTCAATAATGACAATTCATAAAGCCAAGGGACTTGAATTTCCAATTGTAATGATCCCCTTTGCCAACTGGAATATCATCCCGGATTCAACGGGCTTCAGAAAAAACACACTCTGGGTAAGAGAAAATGGAGAATTTTATAAAGACAGACTTCCCTACTTAATTGAATTAAAAAAATCACTGGAACAGACCCACTTTTCTGAAGAATATAGAGATGAAAAAAAACACACACTCCTGGATAACCTGAATCTCTTATACGTTGCATTTACCCGCCCGATCAGCAGATTATATATCTGTATAAGCAATAAGAAAAATTCAATATCAGAAATAATTAAAGATAAGATAAAAGAGATGGAATTGAAAAAAGACCAGGACAATTATTATTTTGGTCACAAATCAGCCTTTATTGCAAAAGAGGAGAAAGATCTGATAAAGTTGGAGAGTCATAAAACATTTAACTCTGAGATCTGGACCGACCGTGTATCAATTAAAGAGAATGCCAGCGGTATCTGGGATAATGCTGATAATGAATCGGACAATATTAAAATTGAAAAGATTAAAAAAGGAGTTATCATTCATCAGCTCATGTCACAGTTGAACCATTCAAATGATAAAGACTTAATTATTAGAGAAGCCGTTTATTCAGGGTTAATTCAGGAAGACCAGATAAAACCCATAATTGATGAGATCAATATGATCCTGGATATCCCATTTGAAGAAGGTAAATTATCTTCATTATTTACAAAACAGTGGAAAATATACTGTGAAAAACCAATTCTGATTAAAGGGGAAATATTAAAACCGGATAGAGTCGTCTTTGACGAAAACAGGACGATCATCATTGAATATAAAACCGGTATACCGAGAGATGAAGATAAATTGCAGGTCAAAAAATACGTTTCTGCAATAGAACAACTGGGGCATTCTGAAATATCCGCCTATCTGGTATATATAAAAGATAAGCTCATTTTAAAGGTTAGTGAATGAATTTTTTAGAAAGGATCGTAGATGATGTTTTTAAAAACATTGAGAATAAGACCTACGGGGATAATTGTACATTATCTGATATCGCCTTTGTCTTTCCAACAAGAAGAGCTGGATTTTATTTCCGTAAATTTATTTCTGAAAGAATAAGGGACAAACCAATCTGGTCTCCAGATCAGTTCTCTATTATAGATTTTATTAAAGAGGTGTCCAGGAAAAATTTCCCGGATCAACTGAACCTTCTATTTGAATTATTTGAGATATACAAGGAAATACCAGATACAAATCCCCGAAGTTTTGATCAATTCTATCCCTGGGGAAAAATGGTCCTGTCCGATTTCAATGATATTGATCAGAATATTATAAATACTGATATTTTCAGAGAGATACTTGAATTTTCATCAGAAAATGATGACAATGAAAACATTATTTTTAAAAACTATAACGATCTTATCCAAATACTAAATACGCTTTATTCGGGTTTTAAAAATAAATTGGAAAATTCAAATTCAACATATTATGGTCTGGCAGTCAGAGATCTTATATTAAACCTTCAAACATCAAATAAGAATGATCCCTTTTCAAAATGGAAAAAAATTATCTTTGCAGGATTCAGCTTCCTGACAAAGGGAGAAGAGAAGCTGTTTTCAATATTAAAAGAGAATAATAAGGGAATATTTTACTGGGATATAGATGATTATTTCTACTCCGATCCGAATAATGAGGCTGGAACTTATTTCAGATCATCCACATTAATAGATGATAATTCAAATTGGATTGATCATCATCTAAAAGAGAGTGCCAAAAACATTGAAATTATTGGATCGCCGGGAAAAGTCGGCCAGGCAAAAATAGCAGGAAATCTTCTTGAGAATTTTTCAAATAATAAGAAAAATGCCATTTCATTTGAAAAGACAGCTGTGATTTTATCAGATGAAACACTTCTTTTCCCCCTGCTGAACTCAATCCCCGGCTCTATCCCCAAAATTAATATATCAATGGGAAGTCCAATTAAGGATTCTCCACCATATAATTTTATTTTTTTAATTCTGAGAATAATTTCAGAAAAGAACAGTTCGGTAAATGAAGAAGATTTTCTTTTTGAAGATATAAAAAAAATATTACTCCATCCATACCTTCTGTCAAGTTTTCCAGTAGAGATCGAGCACTTTATAACTGCGTATTCAAAACTGAAACTGCCGTATATCAGCCTGGAAAAACTTAGAGAACTTGGGGATAGAATTCACGCTGTATTTTGTTATTCCATGGGAAATAATCCATTTGATCTTTTTCAATATATTGAAAACATCATCTTGTTGATCAAAAACACATTAATATTGCAGGATAAAAAAATTGAACTGGAATATCTTTTTGCTTTTTTTAAACAGTTTACCCGAATTAGAGATCTGTTTTTAAAATACAAACCAGGACTCGATTTGAAAAATACATTAAAGATATTGAAAGATTCATTAGAGAATACAGTCATCCCCTTTTCAGGTGAACCCTTGAATGGGCTGCAGATCATTGGTATGCTGGAAACCAGAGCAGTGGACTTTGAAAATATTTACATTCTCTCCATGAATGAAGGCATATTTCCAAAGGGGAAAACATCACAGAGCCTTATTCCCAATGATATTAGAAAGTCAAGGGGAATGTCATATTTTGAAAAACGGGATGCCATTTTTGCATACTATTTTTACAGAATTATAAAAGAAGCAAAAAACGTTACAATTATTTATAATACAGAGAGTGATAAATTCAGTAAGGGTGAGAAGAGTAGATTTATTGAACAGTTAAATTATGAGTTTCGTCACATCAATAGAAACAGCAATTTTACTGATAAAATCATTACAATTGAAGCCGACTTTTCCATTGCCAAATCGGTTGAAATATATAAATCAGATAAAATAATTGATTTATTAAAGAATCTATCCTTCTCCGCCTCATCTTTGAATAAATATCTATACTGTTCTCTCAGTTTCTATTACCGCTACATTCTAAAATTAAAGGAAGCAGAAAACCTCGATCTAACAGTTGATCCCAGAGGATTCGGGACCTTGATGCATGAAATTCTCGAATTTATTTATAAACCTTTCATAGATAAAGAGATAAATAGAGAGGATATTCTAGAGATTACTCAAAATTTGGAACCGATAATTGAAAGATATTTTTATGAAAGTTTAAAGATCAATAATACCCGGAATGGTAAAAATTATATTAATAAAATCATTATTCATAAACTGCTTAAAACTTTTCTGAATAATGAATCAAAAGAACTGCCATTTAAAATTCTCGGATTGGAAGCAAGATTAAACAGAAATTTTGAGATTACATTAAATGATAAAAATGAATTGATAAATATCTACGGGGCAATTGATAGAATCGATGAAAAAGAAGATAGCCTCAGGATCCTAGATTATAAAACAGGACAGTTGAATAGTTTGAAAAACACAATAATACTTACCTCTACAAGAGAAGAAATCATTGAACAGGTAAGTGCTAAAAAAGAGATTCTGCAGTTAATGATATATAATTTCCTGATAAATGGTGACAGAGCATTTAATAAATATGATAAGATTCGTTTTGGAATTACCTATTTTAAATCACTATCAAAGGGAACTGAATATATTGACAGCTTTAATTCAAAAGCTGAGTTCAACGATGTATCAGAGTTCGTTATTTCTACAGTTCTTAAGGATCTCTTTAACAGGGACCTGCCATTTTCTCAAACAGAGAATAAAGAAAACTGTAAACATTGCCCATATAAGGATATTTGTTATAGATAATTAAACTGAGTTCTCTACCAAATTTATATATGTGCCAGTTATTCCATCTATGTTTTTTACCCTAACATTAATTATTCTTTAAAAGAGCTTTGACCGGTTCAAGTCCAAGTGTGCTTCCAAATTGTATTGCCTTTAGAACAGCTCCTCCTCCGGTAAAGATATAATATTTAGGGTTGTCAAGCGCTACAATATATAAACCGGGTAAAAGACGTTTCAGTTCTTGCAGAGTATCACCCCCACCATATAGCTTTACTGCATCTGAATTAGTATCAATTAACTGGTCAAGTGCAATTGTTCCCTCATTAAAATGTGGTGTAAAACCCATAACGGCATTAACAAAAATCGTTTTAGATTTCATGAATACAGATTTGATTATTTCTTCCTTAAAGGATTTTTCTGAAATATCAAGTATATAATTTAATTCTGTGCCTTCTTTTAGTTCTTGTATATTATGAGTTCTGAATTTTCCTTCAACTTTACCTTCTAAAGTATCTGATTCAACAATATAAGGTAATTCTATCATTTTTTTTGGATATTTCTTTGCAAATTCAACAAATTTTTTAGCTGTAATAAGATCCTCTTCTGATATTCCTCTAATTTTAAATCCATATTTTGCACATAAATATGCATTATAGATTACCCCTCCTAAAACCAGAAAATCGGATTTTTCTAAAAGAGCATAGAGTGAATCTATTTTTGTGTCAAATTTTGAACCGGCAACAACAGCAAGAAATGGGTATGAAGGCTGATATATTCTATTAAGATTCTCAATCTCTTTCTGCATTAGAAAACCTGCATAGGAAGGAAGAAATTTCTGTACAGCTACAGTTGAAGCATGGGGCTGCCATGAGCCAAATGCATCATTAATATATATATCTGCCAAACCTGCCAATTGATTTGCTAATCTATCTGCTTCTTCTGTATCAGCTTCTTCACCGCTGAACCACCTTGTGTTTGGAAGATAAATTCCATCAATTTTACTCTCTTTTAAGTCTCTAATAAGATGGTTTATTGATGTTTCAATTCCAATATACCCTTTTTTTTCATCTTTATAAAACTCAGGTGTTTTTAATTTTATATGAAGTTTGTTTTGAAGATACTCGACAATAGGTTGCACAGAAGTATTTTCATTTATATTTATATTTCCGGTCTTTTTATCTTTTGGTCTTCCTACATGTGTCATTAATATGATTTTTCCACCTTTAGCATTTATATGATATAAGGTTCCAAGAGTCGCATCTATTCTATAAGGATCATGTATGACTCCTTTTTTTACTACATTATGATCAACCCTTATCAATACAATCTTTCCTTTTAAATCTGCCTGCTGTATTAACGGTAAACTAAGTCCATCTAATTTCATTGTTCCTCCAATAACCCTTTATAGTTAAGTAAAAAATATAGCAGAATACTAAAATTCATTCAAGTTAAAACCTGAATATAGTTTTTTTTTATTTTTTCCCAATTAAACTAATAAAAGATTCTTTAATATTCATTTTAGACCCGGAATGAATTGCTTCTAAAGTAGTTACATATATTAGATCCCATAACATTTTTCTATCAGGACAAAATCTGAAATAATCAAGATTAATCTGAAATGCTCCTTTAAAATTTCTTGCTCCTCCTGATGCTGTAATCTTTTTTATAAAAGAATTGATATTAAATTTTTCTTTTTTAGTTCGAATTGATGCATCTAAAATAAGACTATCTTTTTTCTCAATTATAGAAAACACAATTACTTTTGATATATCTTCTCTATTCAGCAAAAAATCTCCAATCAGAGCAATCAAATCCCTTTTCTTTTCTTCCAAATATCCAATTCCAATAATTAACCATTCATTTTCGATTATATAATTCTGTAATGAATAATTAATTAATTAATCGATTTAAATCCCTCGAGAAAGGAGTTTTAAGTAATCTTTTTATTAATTTATGATTAATATTGCTGGAAATAATCTGAATTGCTTCTCGCTCATAATCAGTTTGCAATTCCAGATTATTGGTGTCAGTCAATATCCCATAATATAAAGCTGAAGAGCACTTTTTTCTAATAGGTGATTTGACAAAAATATCTGGAATAATAGCATTTAATAAAAATACCATTATAGAACTTGTGGAAGCTGAGTCTTGACGAACAATTCTAAACTCCGGTATAACCGGAGATTCAAAAATATCATGGTGGTCGATATGCACTATGCAGGAGGTGTTTTCTGATATCCCTTCTATTCTGGGGTCGGGATGGTCCAAAATTATGTAACCATCAAAGACATCTTGTTTATCTAAATTGTCAAAGTTAATTGGTAAATCAAAGTATTTAATCATTTTTAGGTTTTGCGGGAGAGATGGTGGTGAAGGAGAATCAATTATGGCTTTTATTCCAATAAATTCACAAATAATTTTCATGGCTAATGCTGATGCCATCGAGTCTGGATCAGGAGAGCCTTTAATGTATATTAGTAATTTTTTGTATTTTTTTAAAGTATCAATTAACTCTTTATGTTCAAATTTTATATTTTTCATACTCACCATTTTAGCATTTTAAAAATATTATTAGAACTAAAGCTTCCACTATCACACTATGTGTTAATTTAGAATAAATTCTTACCTTTCCTCTATTTTTGAAGTGTAAGAATTCTATTGCTTTGGAATTAATAGGAATTTATTAGATTTGCTAAAATTTTGATTGCATTTATAGTTTTATCAGTAACCGGAGCCCCACAACTTATTCTAATACAGTTTAGATATCGGTTGCTTGTAGTAAATGCAACTCCGGGAACAATCCCGATGTTTTTTGCAAATGAATCTTCAAATAACTTTATACTATCAATATGAGAAGGTAGTTCCACCCAAAGATAGAATCCACCCAAAGGATTTGAAATCTTAATGTTTTTTGGAAATAGATCAATTATTTTATTTTTTATTTCATACATCTGCTCTGCTAATTTTTTACGGAATTTTTTTATAAAAAAGTCATAGCCGCCTTTGTTTAAGAAATCTGCCATTGATTTCTGAAGAAGATTAACTCCTCCTAAGGATTCAGAAGATTTGATGAGTTCACATTGATGCAGGTATTTTCCAGCAATAATCCAGCCAATGCGTATGCCTGGGGAGATGGCTTTTGAAAATGATGAACAATATAAAACACGGTCTTTAGAATCAAAAGATCTAATCGATCTAAAATTATTTTGTGAATATCCAGTTTCAGAATAAATATCATTTTCAACAATTAAAAAAGCATATTTCTCAGATAATTCAAGAATTTTCTGTTTATCATTTGTACTCATTATAAAACCCAAAGGATTTTGAAAAGAAGCTGATACAATACATATTTTAACTCTCTTTTTAGACACTACTTCTTCTAAAATATTAAGATCAATACCTCTTATAGGATCTGTAGGGATTTCAATTACTCTTCGATTTAGATGTTTCAAAAGATTTATTAGTCCAAAAAACACAGGATTCTCAATGACAATAGTATCTCCTTCTTGTGTCGTTGAGCGAATTGCAAGACTTAACGCTTCCATACATCCATTAGTGATCATTATTTCTTCACTATTAACGGAGATTCCTTTATTAAATAAAAACTTTACTAATGCCTGCCTAAGCAATAAATTGCCTCTAAAAGGAGTATAGTTGCATAATAAATCAGGAAATTCTTTTGCATTTTGTGATATGGTTTTTTGAAGTTTCTTAACTGGTAAAATTGACTTGTCGGGAATTCCAGCACCAAATGAAATTATTTTTGGATTATTGCCTGCATCAATTACCCGATTCATTATAGATTTTTCTACTGGTAAACTTGATTTTAAGGAATAGTGTTCTTTTTGAGGTGTTGGGGATGGCCTTTTTATAGAGGGTTTTACAAAAAATCCCGATTTTTCAATAGCTTGAACAACACCTTGCATTTCAAGTTCTTGATAAGCTTGTTTTGCAACAGACATGGAACAATCAAACTGTTTTTGTATCTTACGAAGTGAAGGCAATTTTGTCCCAAAAGGAATAATGCTTTTTTTTATAGAATTTTGAATATACTCGATTATTTTTTCATATTTATAAGTTTTCATTTTTTCTAAGCCCGCCTTTTTTTATTATATTCATAAATAACATTATAATCTGTTACCTAAAATAATTCAACAATTTGTATCTGTTATTCTTTTAGTAATCAAAGTATATTTATATAAAAATAAGGAGGATTATTATGATTACAAACTTTATCTCATTGCCATTAATTACATTTAGTATATCTATGTGTATAACACCGGGTCCGAATAATGTAATGTTAGCATCATCAGGGGCAAATTATGGCTTTAAAAGAACAATTCCACACATTATCGGTGTTGAAATTGGGATGCTTTGTCTGTTTATTCTTTCAGCCTTTGGCTTGGGAATTATATTCACAGCCTACCCTGAAATTCAACTTATCATGAAAATATGCTCTTCAATTTATCTTCTATATTTTGCCTATAAAATTACTTTTGCAAAACGGGATATAAAAGAGACAAAAAAGAGACAAAAACCATTAAGTGTATTACAAGCTGCACTATTTCAAGTTATAAATCCAAAGGCATTGATTATTATATCAAGTTCTTTATCATCTTTTACTAAAAGTGGAAAGGGATACTTGTCGTCAGCATGTGGAGTTATTATTGTTTTTGCTTTAATCTGTATACCATCAATATCAGTATGGGCCGGCTTTGGAAGTTTTTTAAGAAGATTTCTAAAAAGTAATATTGTTTTTCGTATTTTTAATGCCATTTTAGGATCTTTGACTGCATTATCGATTTTAATGATTATTAAATAAACCTGAAAAAATAATTGATAAATGAAAAATATAAAATCGCAAAGAACCCTATTTGATATTCCTGACGAAATAGCATATTTCAACTGTGCAGGAAACTCACCGTTATTAAATGAATCGGTAACTAGACTTCACAAGGGTGTAAAGACTAAAAGCTATCCATGGAAACGTACACCTGAAAGCTTCTTTAAAGATGCTGAAAGTATAAGACAATTGTCATCGAGAAATTTCGGTGGTACACCTGATGGTTTTGCAGTAATTCCGGCTGCCAGCTATGGTATGAGTTCAGCTGCACGTGCTATTGAGCCTCAATTAAGGAACGGTGATAAAATTCTGCTTATCGAAGAAGATTTCCCAAGTGTTGCACTGCCATTTATTAGAGTTGCAAAAGAAAAAGGGGTTGAATTAATCACTGTAGCAACACCTGAAAATGGTAATTGGACAAATGCTATCAAAGATAGACTTGATAAAAAAGTCAAAATTGTTGCTATTTCAGCCTGTCATTGGACAAATGGTGCATACATTGATTTATTTGAAATAAGACAGGCTTGTAATCTTATAAACAGCCTTCTTATAATTGATGCAACACAGACATTAGGTGCTATGGAATTATCGATTGATAGAATAAAGCCCGATTTTCTTGTTGCTGCCGGTTACAAATGGCTTCTTTGCCCGTATGGTTTTAGCCTCTTGTATGTTGATGAGAAGTTTAGAAACGAACGTCCTTTGGAAGAGACTTGGTTAGCAAGAGAAAATGCTGAAGATTTCGCTGCACTAGTGAATTATTCTGATATATATATGGGTGGGGCAAGAAGGTTTGATGTTGGTGAAAAATGTACACCAACTATTTTACCGGGTGCAATTGCCGCTTTAGAACAAATTAACAATTGGGGAATTCGTAATATTTCTAATTCCCTACTAACTATAAATAAGAGAATAATTAACAGTCTGGAGGAAATTGGTTTCAAATGTTTAGATGAAAAATTCCGATGTCCTCATATGTTTGGAGCAAAAATTCCTGCTTCATACAAAGGTAATTTAGTCCTCGAATTAATGAAATATAATATTTATATAAGCCAACGTGGTAATTCAATAAGATTTGCTCCGCATTTATATATTAACGAAAATGATATTGATAAGCTCATTAATACTTTGAAGCACCTTGTTAATTAGTGAAATGTTCAAACCTAGCTTAAATTAAAAAATGATATATTCTATGTCTATTAGTAAAAAAAATAAAAATTCTATTTTTTTGAAATTTCTTTTTTGATTAATTTGTGAATCTTTCTTCTTATTTTGTTAAATGGCAGTGGCTTTACTTCCGGATGTATTCTATTTGATAAAATAATGAATTTATATTCAGCCTTTGGTTCAAACCAGATCGAAACTCCTGTAAACCCATTATGTCCAATCGCTTTCCTTGAAATTCCTCTACCACCTGATGTTATAAATGATGAATTTAATTTGAAACCAATTGTTCTATGACTCTTTTTAAAATGAGTTAAATTATTCCAGAACCATTTAGTGCTCTCTGCAGAAAGAATGGTTGCTGTCGAAGGATAAAACTCATTTGAGAGCTTGAATATATCTATTGCAGATGAAAACAAACCTGCATTTCCAGAATTCCCGTTCAAATAGAAACTATTTGCATCATTGAGTTCTCCAACTAATAAATTCTCTCTCCAGGTAAATTTTTTTGATAATTCCTTAAATCTAATATCCTGCTCTGCCATTTCCTTTTCAAATTTATTTCCTAGTTCTGTGGGAGCACACATATTTTTTTTATCTTCAGGAACTTCTCCAATAAAAGAATCTTTTAAACCAAGTTTCCTAATAATTAAGTCTTCTACAATCTCTGCAAATGATAATTCATATATCTGTTCTAATATTTTCGAAATTATTATATAACCTACACAAGAGTAATTTACTTTTTTCCCGGATTTTGAGTTTAAAGCAAGGTTATTAAGCTGGACCATAAGGTCTTCCTCAAATAGATAAAACGGATACCATGCTGGTAATCCGGAAGTATGAGTAAGAAGATCTTTAATTGTAATTCTATGAGAAAATTCAGGGAATATATCTGAGACTTCAGTAGAAAAAGACAGTTTACCTTTTTCTATAGTTCTCAATGTCAATAGTGAAGTTATTAAAGGTTTTGTTAGAGAGGCAAGATCATAAATAGTCCTATTTTTGAGTTCTTCTTTTTCGGGAAATATCGACCTGAATCCATAAACTTTGTCAATTAAAATCTCTTCCCCTTTTGCAACCAGTAATGAGATCCCTGGAACCAGCTCCTGGGTAATAAGTGAATTTATATATTTATCAATATTGATCAAATTAATCATTCCTTACATTTCTGTAAATAAAAATTTGTTTATTTTTTTAATATCTTATTTAACTAATAATATGTTACTTATTTTTAATTTTTTCAGCAATTTCAATTGCTAATTTTAGAGCCTTAGTTGCATCTTCTGCAGTTACATTATAGTTTGTTTTTGTTGTTATTGTTTTGTAAAAATTCATCCACAGGTTATATAAAGGTTCAACATTTTTGATTTCAGGTTTAATCTCAAAAATATTTCCGTCTTTCATTCCATACGTTTTTACTTCTTTAGTTTGATAATCAATAGAAAAATAACCACTCTTTTGAAATAACCTTAACTTTCTGGTTTTTGTTTGTGAAACTCTACTTGCAGTTATATTTGCAACTAAGCCTGAATTGAATTCAAGTCTTACATTTGCAATGTCAATTTTTTTTGAAATTATTGGAATACCAGCTACATCTAATTGCTTTACCCCACTCTTATCCCAGTTTAAGACAATATCAAGATCATGAATCATCAAATCCATGATCACATCAATATCCAATGAACGTGGAGAAAATGAGCCTAATCTCTGAATTTCAATAAATAATGGATCTTTTACTTTATGATTAACAAACTCAATAGCGGGATTGAATCGTTCCAAATGTCCAACACCGAGTACAAGGTTATTTTTCTTTGCTAAATGCGTTAACTCTTCAGCCTGCTCTACAGTCTCTGCAATTGGTTTTTCAATGAGGACATGTTTATTCTTTTCTAAAAAGAACTTTGCAATTTCATAATGCTTTATTGTCGGAGTTGATACCATAACTGCATCAATTCCTTCCACCATATCCTTATAATCAGAGAAAATCTTTATATCAGAATAATCTTTTGAAATATCAGATAATATTTTATCATCTGTATCCATAACTGATATAAGCTCTAACTCATTTATTGAATTTACCACTCTTAAGTGGTTCTTTCCCATTGATCCGGTACCTATTACTCCAATTTTCATTTTTTCCTTATTATTTACCAAAAGTTTTTAAAAAACCTCTTTTGGTTTTTGAGATAAAATCAATAATAATATTTGCTTCATCCGAATTATCAAATTTCTCTTTTATTTTGTCAACTGCCTGAGTCGTGTTCAAATCTGACTTAAAGAATATATCAAATAAATCTCTTACTTTATGAATATACTCTCTGTCCATTCCATTTCTTAACATACCTATTGAATTTGTACCGTAAAGATTATAATTATCCCTTGTTTGAGATATCTTTGCATATGGGAGTATATCCTGTAATACTATTGAATAACCACCAATATAAGAGTTTCTTCCTATTCTAACAAACTGATGAATTGAAGAAAATGCTCCAACAACTGCAAAATCTTCAATTTCAACATGCCCTGCAAGAGTCGCGCCGTTTACAAGTTGAGTATTATTTCCAATCTGACAATCATGTGCTACATGAGAATAGATCATAAAATAATTATTGTTTCCAATACGTGTATATGCTCCACCTTTTTTAGTACCTCTATTAATCGTAACAAATTCTCTTATTATATTATTATCTCCGATCTCAACAAACGTTTGATCATCACTGTTAAAAGTAATATCCTGAGGATCAGTTCCAATTACTGCATAGGAATATATTTTACAATTACTCCCTACTTTAGAATTCTTATCAACGGTGGAGTGATGTGATATTTCTGTATTATCACCAATAGTTACGTTTTCACCAATAATTGAGAAGTCACCAATGACAACATTTTTTCCGAGCTTTGCTGATTCATCAACAATAGCTGTAGGTGCAATGATAGTAGACATTATTTTTTCACCGACGACATTAGTGTCGCCTGAACTGCAATTTTTCCATCAACTCTTGCGATTCCTTCCATAATAGCAATACCGCTTCTTTCCCTTATTAATTGACATTCTAGATCTAATCTGTCACCAGGTATTACAACTCTTTTAAATCTGGCTTTGTCAATTCCGGCAAAATATGCCATCCTGCTTTCAGGTGGAAGATCTTTTAAATAAAAGAAAGCTCCGAGCTGAGCCAGAGCTTCAATCATTAGAACTCCCGGAAAAACAGGATTTCCGGGAAAATGTCCATTAAACAAATCTTCATTTGAGGTTATATTTTTATAACCCTTAATTAATCCTGTTTCATCATCTATTTCCGTCACTCTATCAATTAATAAAAATGGATATCTATGAGGCAAAACTTCAACGATATCTTTGATCTCTTTAATGTTTACCATTTTTTTAAATATTTATTATTTCTTTATGGTTATTGCATCATATGCTTTAATTACATCTGCAGTTATCTCAACAGCTTTATCAAAATATGCTACATTCTGCATTTCCATAATTACTGTGAATCCTTTTGATTTTCCAACATTCTGAATTACAGGCATGATCTTTTTTAATAAACTCTGCATTTCTTTCTGATATTTTGCTTGAAAATTTCTTTTTGAATCTTCATAAAATCTCTTAGCGGATGTCTGTTTATTTCTGAGAGTCTCTGACTTTTTTTCTCTTGCTGATGCATTTAATGCTGGTGAGGCAAGTTCTTTTTCCAGGGCTTTAATTTCTTTTGCCATATTCTGCATTTTACCAGACATTTGTTTGTCAATATCTCCCATTTTTTTCATGAAAGCCTTTCCGCCTACTGAATTCTTTAATACTAATTGAGAATTAACTATACCAATTTTTGTTTCTGCGTAAGTAAAAACGGTTAGAACTACCATAATAATTACAATACTTAATACTTTTTTCATTTTTAAACTCCTTTTTTAAGAAAAAAATTTTCTTATTCTATTATTTTTTTTTATTAACTAAAACGATGGACCAATTGCAAACTTAAATACAAAATTATTATCTTCAGAATAAAGCACTCTTGGATTATATGCGAATATTAACCTGAATGGGACATTGAGCATTGGTACAAATATCTTTAATTCTGCTCCCATTGAAGAATAAATATTAGCTAAATCCATAGTTTGATGTTGTCCATATACATTTCCAAAATCTCCAAATAAATTAAAAGAAATCTGTTCATTTAAATGGATCCTGTATTCAACATTCATGTAGAAAGATTTATCTCCACCAATTACGGCGCCTCTTTCATTTCTGGGTCCTATACGGTAAACATCAAATCCACGAATTGATCTTTCTCCACCGAGAAAGAAATTCTCATAGAATGGAATTGTCTGCTCACCACCAAATCCCTTCATTTTTTGGTAAACAAAATTTACACCGAATACATGAGATGTTTTGGGTATTTTAAAAAACTTAGTAAACTCAAATTTCAATTTATGCAGATTTAATGTCCCTCCAAGAAATCCACCTGAATATCTATAATTTAATAGAAATTTGATTCCTCTTGTAGGAAATAGAGGTGAATCTATTGTTGAGTAATATAAGGTTGGTGATAATGAAGAATTTTTTCTCCTCCCATCTGTATAATAATAACTTAAATATGAATTACTAAAATTTATATCATCACTTACTTCAGATATTTCAGTATCTTCAAAACTATATTGTAAAGTTGCTCCCCAAAATCTCCAGAATCTGGCAGATGAAGAAATATTAAAGCCAGTACCATCACTAGTGTACATATAAGGGTATCTCATTTTTCTTTTAAAAACACTCAAACCAAGACTTGCGGGTAGTTGAAATATTCTTGGTTCTGTAAATGAGATACTATAGTTCTTTGTTCGGGTACCGGTTTTGATATTAACTCCAAAAGACTCACCCATTCCAAGAAAGTTTTGAGTTTGATATCCAAGAGCAATAAACCATCCATCATATCCGCTATAACCCAGATTAAAATTTATCATTTGTCGGTTCATTTCCTTTACTTCTGCAGTAATATTTATCTTTTGCGGATCATCCGGGTCAGGTTTGATATCAGGCATTTTTTCAATTGTTACAAGCCCTAACTGCTTCATTCGGGTAATAGATGCTTCAAGCATGTTTGAATTTAAAACCTTTCCTTCTCTTAAAAACCATTCTCTTCTGATAACATGATCCTTCGTAAATGTATTGCCTCTAAATTCCAACTTTCCTAGAAAAGTTATTTCTCCCTCATGAACCCTTATTGTCAAATCAACCTGCTTAGTTTCAGGATTAAGATTTTCTTCCGGGACAACCTGACAATAGAAATATCCTATTGATCCATAAAACTTCCTTAAGTCCTCTATGTTTTTATTTCTCTTTTTTAAATTATATACTTTACCTTTTTGTAAAGTTATGAATCTTTTTAGAAACTCTGTCCTGACAATTTTATTTCCTTCAACATCCACATCTCTAAAAAAATACTTTGGGCCTAAATCAACAGGGATATCAATCTTCATCATTTTTTTTACAGAACCAAAAACATTTTTTTTTGAAAAATATGAATATTTTGGATTTCCTATTTTTGCCTCTAAAAACCCCTTCTGTCTTAAACGGAGAGTAACCTCTTTAAGGTCTTCTTCTATTTTATCCTTAGAAAAAGAATCTTTTCCAAGAATAGCATTTATAAGGGAGTGCTCTTTATTATTCTTTAATCCTCCCTTTAAAAATGATGCTGAAATAAGTTTTTTATCAATACCGGAAAAAGATATTTCCCCAATTCTAGTCTTAGACCCTTTTTTAACATTTATAGTTAACTCAACAGATGCCAATTTGAGATTCTCTTTAACATCAATTGATACACTTCCATCATTAAAACTCTTTTCAAGCATCATTTCTTGAATGATTTCTTCTATCATTTTCATTTTATGAGGGTGGTAATATGTATAGGTTGCAAGAGTTATATCTTTTTCCTGGAGTTTCTCTATTATATCTTTTTCACTGAATTTTTTACTAGTGTTATAGATGATTTTGGAAATAACCGGGTTTTCTATAAAGGTAAAAGTAATCTGTTTTCCACCTTCAAGATTCTCTTCATCAATCTTTATGTTTTTAAAGAATCCAGTTTCCCAAAGTGTTTTAAAATCCTCTTTCAGCAAATTATCTGAATAAACACCATTTTCCTGCGTTTTAAGATAAAAAAGAATTGCGTCTCTAGAAACTTTTCTATTTCCTTTCAAAACGATTTTCTTTACCATATCTGCTTGAATTAGCAGCGTCATCTGAAGAATTATTAATAATATCAATACTGTTTTTTTCATTTATACCTCAATTTATTAAACTTTACATAATAATCAATTATAAAAAAAAAGATTATCAAATTCAAGTTTAAAATATATCATATTTTTCTTATAAATTCAATTGGTTTTATACTTACCATTTATATACGACACATTTTTTTAGATAAAAGTTTCAAAATTTTTATCCATTTTACTAATTTGGAAATTTAATCATTATTTATATTCAAATCCTTAGCAAGTAAATGTTTAAACCAAAATTTAACACTTTGCCTTGTAGAATGTACTCGTTTTTTACCACGCCATCCATGCCTTCCATCTGGATAAAGCATAAAAGAAAAATCTTTATTTAAATCCTGAAGTTTTGATAATAACTGGATTGAATTTTGTGGATGCACATTATCATCCATCTCTCCATGCACAATATATAGTTTTCCCTTCAACATATCTGCATACTGCATGACAGAACCATTTTTATAACCTTCAGGATTTTCTTTCGGCATATCCATAAATCTCTCCACATAAACTGAATCGTAGAGTTTCCAATCAGTTACTGATGAGCTTGCAATCCCATGAGTAAAATAGTCTGCTCCCTTGGTTAAAGCCATACATGTAACATATCCGCCATAGCTTCCGCCTGTAATTCCAATTTTTGTTAAATCTACAAAAGATTTTGTTCTTAACCATTTTACTGCAGCAATATAATCTTTCATCTCCCAATATCCAAGTTTTCTATGCATCATAGAAACCAACTTCTTTCCAAAATGACCGGATCCTCTATGATCTACTGAAAGTGTTATAATTCCATGTTGAGCCATATAATAACTATAAAGTCTACTATAAGTATTATAAACTGATGCAGCGTTAGGACCTCCATATATTGATATCAAAACAGGATATTTTTTGTTTTTATCGAAATCTGGAGGAAGTATCCATTTTCCTGGAAGCATAAGTCCGCCTTCAGCAGGAATTTCAAGCATTTCTGCCTTTCCTAAATTCCAGTCATCAAAATTTTTAGCAGGACTGTCTCCAAGAGTTTTTCTAAGTTGTCCATTTATGGAATACAACTCAATTTTAGATGGAGATGATATATTGCTGTAGGTATCTATATAATATTTAAATGTAGATGATATTTTAAACTTATGATATCCAGGTTTTTTTGATAGTTGTTTTAATCCTTTACCATTAAACCCCACTCTAAAGAGGTGATTATTTATAGAACTTTTATTAAATCCAGAAAAATAGATATTTTTTTTTCTTTCATCTATTTTCTCTATGGCTCTAACTCTCCAGTTTCCACTAGTGATTCTGTTTATTAATTTACCCTGCATACTATAGTGATATAAATGAGCCCATCCATCCTTATCTGACTTTAAAATAAATCCTTTATTTCCTTTTAAAATATGTAAATCTTCAAAAAACTCAACCCAGCTTTTTTGTTTTTCACTATAAACAAGCTTAGTCTTCCCAGTTTTCAAATTTACATTATAAATCACTAAATGGTCCTGTCCCCTATTCATATCCTGAAAAAAGAGTTTTGTTCCTTCAGGATTCCACTTTGGAAATGAGATATATTTGTCTTTTCCCACACCTGTATCAACCCAGAGAAGGTTCCTATTGTTTAAATCATAAACACCTAGTTTTACTTCAGGGTTTGGATCTCCTGGTTTTGGATAAGCTGTTACTTCCACATCACCATGAACACCCTTACTTCTTGTAAGTGTGAAATTTGGTACTTTATTATTATCAAATCTCAAGAATACAATTCTTCTGCTATCAGGAGACCACCAGAATGCTTTATAGTTTGATCTGCGGCCAAGAATTTCTTCATAATAGATCCACGAAGCATATCCATTAAAAATTTTATCAGAGCCATCTTTAGTTATTTTTTTTTCAACTCCGGTTTTTATGTTTTTTATGTATAAATTTCTATCTTTCGTAAAAGCTAGAGATTTTTTATCAGGTGAAAATGTCTGATTAATCATATTGTCACTCTTTTTTGCAAGAAAAGTATTTTGCATTTTATAAACTTTTTTCTTACCACTAACTGCATTAACAAGATAATTGAATCTATTCCCTTTATTGTCAGTCTCACTCTGAAGGAATTGTTTTGAATCAACCCACTTAATAATAGAAGGGAGTGTTTTAAAGCAAGTTTCTCCTTTGCCTAAATAAACCTGCTTATAAGTTAGTTTTTTACTAAATAGACTCACTGTTCCAGTAAAAAAAGAGAAAATTAAAATGATAATTACTAAAAAAATAATTCCATACCTTACTTTCATAAAAAACCTCCATTCGATTAGAAAATATTATACAATATATAAAGAAGACTGCAAGAATAATAAGAATGTAACGCTTGATTTTTATTTAAAATAAATATCTTTATTTCATTGAATTCTATAATTTACCATAATAACCCCTCCTGCTATTTTTTTTTTGAAGTGATAAAATTTTAAAAATTCAATAAGAATGAACATTCAAGTTCGATTCTTTATTTTGTAAAAATAAAATGTTATAATATAGCATAAATTTATTTATGGAATATGAATCCAATAAAACAAAAAATTATGATCTTCGTTGGTTTTGTGTCAATATTAATCGGAGTCTTAGGCATTTTTATCCCCCTACTTCCAACAACACCTTTTTTGCTATTATCCGGATTTCTCTTTTCAAAAAGTTCATCTAAATTTCATTACTGGTTATTGAATCATAAATATCTAGGGAAATATTTAAAAAACTATTCTGAAAAAAAAGGCATACCTATTAAAGCAAAACTATTAACAATCTTATTATTGTGGATAACAATAACAACATCAGCTATATTAATTGTTGATGTTATTTGGGTAAAATTTTTATTATTAATTATCGCAATTGCTGTTACAGTTCATTTAATAGTTATCCCTGTATATAAAGAAAAAAAATAAAATAATTATTATAACAGCGCTGGACTATATTAATATTCCAGCTCCAGGTCCAACTGGAATCCCAATCAGCATCCATATTATAAGAAGTATTGTCCATAATATAAAGAATACTATACTATATGGGAGCATCAGAGCAATGACTGATCCTATCCCGGCTTTTCTATCATATTTTTCAACAAAAGCGACTATCAATGCAAAATAGGACATCATTGGAGCTATAATATTTGTAGTACTATCCCCGATCCTATAAACAACCTGAACAAATTCAGGACTGTATCCGATCAACATAAATAATGGAATAAACACCGGAGCCATTATTGCCCACTTAGCCGATGCGCTCCCCATAATAAGGTTAAGTAAAGCAGATACTATAATAAACATTACCATCAATGGAATTCCTCCCAATCCGGTTGCTTTCAATCCCTCTGCTCCCTTTACAGCGACAATGAGACCAATTTTTGTCCAATTAAAAAATGCGACGAATTGAGCCGCAAAAAACACAAGTACAATATATGATCCCATAGAGTTCATAGATTTTGCCATCCCCTTCATGAGATCCTTATCACTTTTTATTGTTTTTGCTCCAATTCCAAATGCAACACTAAGTATTACACCAAGCATAAAAATGACTGCAACAATACCCTTAAAAAGTGGAGATTTTAATATACTTCCTGTTGCAGGATCTCTCAGAAAACCATTTGCCGGCAAAATACCCAATAAAATAATTACAAAAACGATACTCATCGCAATCAATGTAAAGCGTAAGCCTCTTCTTTCCAGATCAGTCAGCTCATCAAGTTTATCCGTATTCTCATCCTTAATTGGTAGTTCATTATTATTTTCGGTTTTTTTCAGTCTTGGTTCTACAATTTTTTCAGTAACAAAAGTACCTGCAAAAGTAATTAAGAATGTTGATGCCACCATAAAATAATAATTACAGGCAGGATTTACTAAATAAGCAAGATCTACTATATGAGCAGCTTCTTCTGAGATTCCAGATAAGAGAGGATCAATTGTACCTAATAATAGATTGGCACTATATCCTCCAGAGACCCCAGCAAAGGCTGCTGCCAATCCGGCAAGAGGGTTTCTCCCTACTGACTTGAATATTATAGCTGCAAGGGGGACCAGTAGAACATACCCTACTCCACTTGCAATATTCGACATAACTCCTGCAAAAACGATTACCATTGTAAGATATCTTGGAGGCGCAGAGAGCACTAGTTTTTTTAGTGCAGCACCGATCAGTCCGGTACTCTCAGCAAGACCAATACCCAACATCGCGACCAATACAGTACCAAGAGGTGCAAACCCTGTAAAATTCTTGACCATCTGAGAGAGGATTCTATGCAATCCATCTATAGTCATCAAACTTATAGGTTTAATTACTTCCTTTGTCCCCGGATGAATAACAGAAAGATCCAGTCGAACGACCAGTTCAGATATCAAAATGATAAGAACAGCAAAAATTGCAAACAAAGTCGCAGGATGAGGCAGTGCATTTCCTATTTTTTCAACTAGATCCAAAAACCTAGCAACCATGTTCCTTGAACCAATTTTTTTTATATCATTCATTTTCTATCTCCATTTCTTTTGTATCCCTATCTTTCCAGTATAAACAAAATTCAAATTCACTTTCATTGAATCTGGTTTTAAAAGCCTTTTTATTTTTAATTTCACTATTGATCATACAGAATTTCTTCTTCTGGTCAAATTTTTCACATTGATAGCAGAGAGTTTGAAAAGATGGATTTTCAAGGATCGTTTTTCTAAACTCCATTCTTTTATTTCTCTCGAATAACTCCTGAGAAATGGTTTGACTTTTTTCATTTTTCTGCTCTTTGGACCCTTTAATTGCTGATATAATTAATAATGCTGCCCCAACTCCAAAAGGTATTTTATATAAGTATCCATTAAAAATACTCTCTCCGGACAGTGATTCCAATATTAAGCCAAAACTACCTACTATCAGCGCGACTTTAAATCCTATCCAGGTCCAAAGCTGCTTGTCTTTAAAAATCGCATCAAAATAATACCCCATCTCTATCCTATTAGTTCTATCTCCTTTATTTTCCCATCAATTTCTTATAGAGATATACATAACCCAAAGTGGCCATGTATGCATGTTGTTTGTTATTTGCAGCTCCACCATGACCACCTTCAATATTTTCATAATAGTATACCTTATGACCCTGCTCAATCATTCTCGCAACCATTTTTCTAGCATGTGCAGGATGAACTCTATCATCTCTTGTTGATGTAGTAAAAAAGACTTCAGGGTAATTTATCCCTTTTTTTACATTATGATAAGGGGAATATTTTTTTATATAATTCCACATCTCCGGTTTATCAGGATCTCCATATTCAGCAGCCCAGCTGGCTCCTGCAAGAAGTTTTGTGTATCTCTTCATGTCTAATAATGGAACCTGACAAACTACCGCATTAAACAGATCAGGTCTAAGTACAAAAACAGCTCCTACAAGAAGGCCGCCATTACTTCCTCCCTGAATTCCTAATTTTTTGGGAGATGTAATCTTTCTTTTTATAAGATCTTCTGCAATAGCTATAAAATCTTCAAAAGATTTCAATCTATTCAATTTTAAAGCCGCCTGATGCCATTTTGGTCCAAATTCTCCACCACCTCTGATGTTTGCCAAAACATATACTCCATCATTTTTCAACCACGCATTTCCAACTGTGCCTGAATAGAAAGGTTGTTCAGATACTTGAAAACCTCCATAACCATAGAGTAAAGTAGGATTATTTCCATCGAGTTTTAAATCCTTTCTCTTTATAATAAAGTAAGGCACCTTTGTTCCATCCTTGGAAATAGCCATATTCTGTTTTACATCAAATGGAGATGCATCAAACAAGACTGGTGCACTTTTAAGGAGTTCTTTTTGTTCAGATTTCCCGGAAACCATATAAAGACTTGAAGGAGTTAAGAAATTTTTAAAGTTTACAAAAAAATCATCACTCTTTTCATTAGTATTAAATACTGATAAAGTTCCATTGGATTTAATTATAATTTCAGTTTTATCCCAATTTCCTTTTTTATTTTTTGAGTATTTAAAGAGTTTATTTACAACATTATCTAAAACTGTCACAAGAATATAATTCTTTGTTGTATTGATTCCACCAATTGACATCCTATCTGTTGGCTGTATTAGAAGTTTAAAATTCATTATGTTTTTTATAAGATCCTCTAAGGAACCAAGAAGCACTGAACCCTGTTTAAAAGTTATATCATCTAACTTATAGTCACTTTTCAACTTTATTAATACTTGCTTTTTAAATATACCTAAAAAATCTGCATCAAGAGGAATCTTCAATTCAATAAGCTTCCCTTTCTTTAATATAAATTTCTTTGATTTGTAAAAAGTTATCCCTTCAAGAACAAAATCAATATTGCCTTCCTCACTGAAAGATCTTCCTGCATATGCCCATATTGATTTTTCACTTGCTTCATATATCGTTTTTGCATTCTTTAAAGGAGTTCCTCTTTTCCAAATTTTCACAATTCTTGGATATCCTGATTTTGTAAGACTCCCTTTACCAAAATCTGTGCCAACAAAAACAGTATCCTTATCAATCCATCCAATATTTGATTTTGCCTCAGGCAGATAAAAGCCATCTTTGACAAATTCTTTTTTTGCTATATCAAATTCTCTTACAACTTTCGCATCTGCTCCACCAACAGATAGATTTATAAGACAAATATTATAATCAGGATAGAGTCGATCCATTCCTTTATAAACCCAATTTTTGTTTTCTTTTTTAGCAAGGGCATCAATATCTAATATAATTTCCCATTTTGGATCTTTTTTTTTATACTCTTCAAGAGTAGTTCTTCTATAAACCCCTCTCTGATGCTTGGCATCCTTCCAGAAATTATAAAAATATTTCCCGATTTTTGAAGCATAGGGAATTCTCTTTTTAGAGTCATATATGCTTAGAAGTCTTTTATTTAATTCAATAAAACCAGGAACTTTTTCTAAAACACCTGTCGTTTCTGCATTTATCTGCTTAACCCAATCCAACGATTTTTTAGCCTCAACTTTTTCAAGCCATAGATATGGGTCTTTTTCTGTCTCTGCATAAGCCATATTAAAACCTAATAAAAAAACCAGTAAAACTATAAAACATTTATTCATATATTTCCTCCATTAAAATCTTATTTATTCTTAAATTTATACAATAATTCAAACCGAAGCCAGTGATATGAAGAGGCACCTTTCAGATAAAAATTACCAGGCTTAAATGTCTCAAATACCATATGTCCTGTTAAGGAAGAGTTCAACTTTACATTTAGTTTGGAAGTAAACAAAACCCCTCTATTCCTACCTGCTCCGCTTAAAAAGCCATCTTTAATCTTTGAATATTCAGGTGCATTCAGTAAATGAGCGGCCATATTTAATCCAATTTTTTTTGAAACATTTATCTTAACTCCGGCATAGAGAGAAGTGAGATTTGACCAATTTGCGACACCATTCTCTTTAATTAGTGTATAAATATATGATTCACTCCATTTTGGCCATCGTGAAAAAAGCGGGTCCCAGCCTTCATGTTTTTCTGTTTTTTGATCATCACCACTTAAATAAATTCCGCCCAATGTAAATACAGGACCTGATTTTTCCTGACTCAGATTATAATCCAGGTGATAATAGCCTCCAAATGCAGATCGCTTAGCATCCCCAATATAACCAGTCTGAAAAGCAGCTTCAGTTGTAAGAGAGATGTTTTTTTTAAAATGAATTATTGACCTTAATCCATATGTATTAATACCGGATGTATTGACAGTAGATTCTATGTTTTTTGTGTTTTTCCTAATATAGTATGATTCAATATTTATATCTCTAAAAATACCTGAGTAATAGACGCCAAATCCTTCTTCCGGCAGTTCAATTAAATTCTTATCTCTTGAATTTATGATTGGCAGTAAATCATCATTTACATCCTGAAATCCATAAAAAAGTGTGATTTTGCCTGTATTAAGTTTATAATCTGCTCGAAGTGCATTAAAATATACTGATCTGGAACCATCCAGTGGATGATAATCCAATAAGACAAAGCCTTCACCCATTATAATATTCTGTCGGCCGGCAGTAATTGAAAATGGCAGCCCAAACAGTTTACTAAGTTTTACAAATAATTGATCAAAAATAATTTCATCAACATTAAAATCTCTGTTTTCCGGAAGAAAGTAGACCCTATTTTCATTGGTGAGTTTAAACTTAAAGTCAAAATTTGACAAGGGTTTCCAACTAAGTGAAAAAGTTGTTTTTTGTCTGGTAAAGGAAAACTTATCATTGAGATCATTATCAAGATCAATAGCATTATCCCAGGTTACATATCGAACTCTTTCTGTAAATTCAAAATTCAGTTTTTCAGATCCATAAAAGAATCCTGTAAACAGTGTTATAACAATAATAAATAGTGCTTTCCGATGCATTTTCATTTCCTCTTTTTATATTGATTTATAAATTAATTTCTTAAATATAATTATACACAAAAATTGAATTAAAATCTATTCTATAATACAAAGAGTGAATATTATATAAAAAAAATAATAAAAAATTTAATTTGTAACAATTGGTACAGACTTTATCCAGACATAGGTATAAAATCCACAGATTAAAAAGGAGGAAAACATGAGTATGTTTTGTTATCAATGTCAGGAAGCTGCAAAAGGAACTGGATGCACTGGTTCTATTGGAGTTTGTGGAATAAGCGATAAGTCAATAAATTTACAGGACTTATCAGTATATTTATTAAAGGGTCTCTCTTTGTTCAGTAATAAAGCAAGAGAATTAGGTAAAAACAGTATTAAAGTAGACAGGTTTATAACCGACACACTATTTGCAACTATTACAAATGCGAATTTTACTACAGAATATTTTATTGATACCATTAAAAAAGGTTTTGAATTAAGAGAAGAATTAAAAAGCCTTATTACAGAAGCAGGCGGCACATTCGAAGATATTCAACATGATTCTTCACAGTGGACAGCTGATTCGGAAGAAGATTTTCAAAAAAAAGCTGAAGTGGTTGGAAGTGAGATAGATGCACCGGATGAAGATACCAGATCGCTAAGAGCTTTAATTCTATACGGTCTTAAAGGAGTTGCAGCCTATATGCAGCATGCAACGAATCTGGGTTATGAAAAACAGGAACTTTATGCATTCATGCAAAAAGCCCTTGCTTCACTTACAGATGATTCTATATCAACAGATGATAATATTGCCATGGTTTTAAAAACCGGAGAAAATGCAGTTGGTGCAATGGCTCTACTGGATCAGGCAAATACTGAATCTTATGGCAACCCGGAAATAACAGAAGTAAATATTGGTGTGGGAAAAAATCCAGGTATTTTAATCTCAGGTCATGATCTTAAAGACATGGAAGAACTCTTAAAACAAACAGATGGTACCGGAGTTGACGTTTACACCCATAGTGAAATGCTGCCGGCAAATTACTATCCGGCATTTAAGAAATACAGTCACTTTGTTGGTAACTATGGCAATGCATGGTGGAAACAGGATAAAGAGTTTGATTCATTTAATGGTCCAATTCTTATGACAACAAACTGTATTACACCGGTAAAAAAAAGTTATGAAAATAGAATTTTTACAACAGGAGTCGTTGGATATCCAAATGTAAAACATATTGATGAAGTTGACAAGAAAAAAGATTTTTCAGAATTAATCACATTGGCAAAAAAATGTGACGCACCTGTAGAACTGGAAACAGGGAAAATAATCGGTGGTTTTGCACATGATCAGGTAATGAAACTGGCTGACAAAGTCGTTGATGCTGTTAAATCAGGTGCAATAAAGAGATTTGTGGTTATGGCAGGTTGTGACGGTAGACAGAATTCAAGAGGTTATTTTACTGATGTTGCCAAAACACTACCAAAAGATTCTATTATTTTGACAGCAGGTTGTGCAAAGTATAGATATAATAAACTGGATCTTGGAGATATTGGCGGAATTCCAAGAGTACTTGATGCCGGTCAATGTAATGACTCTTATTCACTTGCTTTAATTGCATTAAAATTAAAAGAGGTATTTGAATTGAATGATATCAATGATCTACCAATATCATTTGATATAGCATGGTATGAACAGAAAGCTATTGCAGTTTTACTCGCATTACTGCATCTCGGAGTTAAAGGGATCAGATTAGGACCCACACTTCCAGCATTCTTATCACCAAATGTTGCAAAGATTCTTGTTGATACTTTCAATATTAAACCAACTGGAGATGTTAACGAAGACGTAAATGCCATGATGGCAGGAAATTAATAAATTTGCAGGAAGACAGTAGATTCTGTCTTCCTGCAATTCTTATTCAAAAGAGCTAAAATCAATAAAATAGTTTTTTTTTCAACTCTACAAGATTCAATATTTTCCTATGAATTCACTTTCATGAAGAATTCATTTGCAAATATTGTATTATTTTTTTTTGCTAAATTTCTAATTTCCAGGGTGTAAGAGTATTACTTTATAATCCCATTTAAATAAAACCATTTACCTGATTCTTTAATAAATTCACTCACTTCAGTCATAGCTCCTGGAAAACCATCTTTAATAAAGCGTACGTAAAAAGTAACATAACCGGTATCGTCTGATTCTGTTCCCATATTTGTATCCTGAATTTCTAAACTGGTCCATTTTATTTCAGGATCATTGGGTATAACTTCAGGCCGTGTTGATGGATGCCAGGTATCCTCAATAAATGAATCTCTTCCTTTCATATAAGCACAATATCTTGCCCTCATAAGTAAAAGGGCTGTCTTAGGATCTTTACTTCCCTTATGATAAGGTTTACAACATTCCTTATAGTTTTTCCCTGAATGACAGGGACAATTACCAGTTGCTCTATTTTGTTTTCTCATTAGTCTATAACTCCAATAAAATTATAGTCCTACTTCAAAGGATTGTCAATATTTTAATTATTTTATCTGTTTGGCTCTCAAATAGATAAACATTATCTGTAGCTTTAAATAAGATATTTTATTTATAAAGTACATTTTGTAAATAATTTTGCATATAACAAATTGTACTTTCACAATTTAATATATTCCTATTCTAATATACCCTAAAAACAACTAATCCGGTTAATCCTCTAAAAATACCAGTTGTTGCAACAAGGGCGAAAAACCAGTTAATTCCGGGGAATTTTAGATAAATTATTGCCATTGCCATCATTACTAATATTGAGTAAAAACTATCAGTCTTATGTACTAACTGCATATCTCTCTCATCAGGATCATATTTCAGGTGTGTTGTAATTAAGCCAATCAGGAATGGGAAAAATGACAATAATATTCCTGTAACAGCTCCAAATTTAAGCATTAAGGGATAGGCAATGATCCCGGATAACAATTGTGTACTAAACATCCAATAAAAATTTCCTTTTAATTTCATTTTTCTTCTCCTTTTAAATAAAATACTTCCTCAACATGTGTTTTAAAAAAAGCTGCAATTTTAAGTGCAGATAATACAGAGGGTACAAATTTTCCTTTTTCAACTGAATTAATTGTCTGCCTGCTTAAGTTAACCTCTTTAGCCAATTGCTCTTGAGTAATATTTCCTTTTGCTCTCCAAACCTTTAAATTATTTTCTATATCCATATACCACCTCCTACCAAATCAATAGTAATGTATTTTTTACTTTTTGTCAAGTTTGTTTTACGTTTTGTCTTCTACGCTTGTCTTTTAAAACAAAATAGAGATGAACATTTTATAGAATAATAAAAATCAGATCCTCTTAGTCCAACAAAGATGTTTTTTTGATTTTTTTTAGTAGAGAAAAAGAACTACTATATCATTATATATTTGAGTTGAATAAGTCTTTATAGAATACTTTGAAAAAAAATTATAAAATCTAATTGTATTTAATTATATTTCACAATAACAAAAATATCTGTATTGCCAAATAGTTTTCCGTGATTTGCAAGTTCTATTTTAAGTGTGAAATTTTTTCCTGCAGGGACAATATCGGTAATATCCAGAGGAGCAAGTTTTCGGTCATCATCTATAGTTTTTGATTTAACACCTATGCCGCCTTTAATACCAGGAAAGTTCTTGTCATTTATAATAATGGTATCATCAACTGCCCAATTTTCCATTCCACTAAAGTCACCTGATATAAAGACCTTCTGGTCTTCATTGCGAAAAACCTTGACACTTTTTGTTATATATTTCCATCTAAACTGTCTTTCTTTATTTAAAGGATGACTACTTCTTACTTTAAGAACTGATCTGTCAAAGACCTTATAGTCATTTACTTTAACTAATCTAAATTCAAGGATTGTTTCATCTCTTTTTACTTTTAAGTCAATAAAATCAATTTTCCGAGAATAAAGTTTGTCTCTCTCTTGATTTAACTCAGTTCCATTTATGATTTTTTTCCCATTTGCTTCAGTTAAGACATCGCCTTTTTTTATTCCACCATTAAAAAAAACTCCTCCTGGAGTAATACGCATGATCTGAATTCCATCCTTAGTCTCTTTCCAATTCACACCATACATTTTGCTGTTTCCACAAACAATATAATTAATTTTTGGTTTTTTGTTTAACTCTTTACTTATCTCAGGTTTATCATCTTCTGCAATTACTTCTGAGATTTCCTCTGTTTTTTCATCATTCTTTATATTCTTACTTTCAGTTTTATCAACATTATTTTTAGGATCTTTAACTAAATTCTTCTTATCTTCTTCTACTTTGTTTTCAATCAACTCAGGTTTTGTTTTCTTCTCATCCTTTTTAATTATTGGTTTTACCTCAATTTTTTCGGAATCATCAGAAGTCAAATTCAGTAAATACAAAAAAGAAACAATTAACAATGGCAATACAATAAAAAAAACAGTTTTTTTGAAACGTGATTTTATAGCAATTGCATCATTATCAATATATCTATATGAGCAGTTTGAGCATTCGTAAACAAAAGCAGGAATAAAAAGAGCTATCGCTTTTTCCCGAAAATTTGGATCTGATTTTGACAAAGAAAAACTTTGGCAATTAGGGCATCTGAAAAATTTATCAATTTCAAGTGTCATATCAAATTAAGTTTACAAAATAAATAATAAAAAATCAAGTAAAAAGATGAGATTTTCACTTTTTATATCTCTTTGAGTTTAGTTATTCCACTACTAAAAGGTTATGTCCGGCTAAAATGTTTTCCCCTTCTTTGACCCCGATTGATTTTATTACCCCGGATATAGGAGATCTGATTTCATTTTCCATTTTCATAGCCTCATGAATTAGAATGATATCGTTCTCTTTTACAAAGTCACCTACATTAAAGTATATTTTCCTTATACTTCCAGGAATAAAGCTCATGACAATACCAGATCTTTTTGCTTTAATTTTCTTTTCTTTATAATAAAACAATTTATCGATTTTTAATAATGAGGAAGGAAAGAATTCTCCATTAACAAAGATTCCAGTAGGATAACCATCACTATCTTTAATGATTTCAACCTGATAGAGTTTGTTATCAATAAACATTGAATGTACCTCATCTCCATCAGTCTTTCCAATTAAAACTTTTTGAATTTTTTTATTTACCTTTATATCCGTTTCCGAATGAAATGTTGCATGATTGGCAACCTCAACATCAAAGTTTTTTTTATTGATTTGAAATTTATATTTCATTGTTCACCTCAAAACCTGTTTATTAGCCGCTTAAAAAAACCAGGTTGTTTCATCTTTTCAAGTTTAGCTTTATAATTCTTTTTTCTATTCTCCATATGAAAAATAGAAGACAAAAGTGTAGCAGCAATATTCATATCGTTTTCACTTTTTTCCATTTTTGAAAAATCGCATTTCAGGTTAATAAAATCTATTATTGTATCTCCTAAATTCAGTGATTTGTTATTTAAAAGATGTTTTAAAAAATTCAGGTTTGTCTGGACACCCCTGATCACAATATTATCAAGAAATGTCTTCATATCTCTTATAGCGACTACTCTTTTTTTAGAAAATGTTAATATTTTACCAATATATGGGTCATAAAAAGGAGAAATCTTAGCTCCATGATATAGATTTGTTTTAAAAATATTACGAATTGTTGAATAATGGAAAAAATCTGTAATAACTCCTGAAGAAGGTACAAAACTCTCATACGGGTTTTCTGCCATTAATGATGCTAAAATAACATGGAATTTTGGTTCCACTATCCTGACACCTTCAACCTTATGTAATAATTCGCCATTAGAGATTGCAAACTGTTTTTTTATAAAATTGGCAATCTCATGTACTTCAGAAATTAGAGTATTAATCTGAAAAGTTGGATTTATTTCTGAAAAATAAACCTTTGCTTTTGTTTTCTCCAATATAAAATCAACATATCCAAAACCAGAGTAATTTATTTGTTCAATAATTTTTTGAGAATCTGAATATATTTTTTTCCTTAACTCAGGCATCAGGTTTACTGATGGAGATTCTTGAAATATCTTCTGGAATCTTCTTTGAATTGAGGATTCAATCTCTGGTAAAAAGAGGATGTTACCCTTTATGTCACGGAAAAATGGAACCTCTATTTCATGAGCAAAAGGCAAATATTCCTCTATTATTATTCCTGATTTTCTGTTTCCTTCATTTCTCAGCATATTTTCAATTTTTTCTAAAACATCACCAATAAAATCAGCAACTTTAATCCCCTTACCACCATACCCACAGTTTGGCTTAATAATAACTGGAAATTTGAAATCTTTAATTGCAGAATCAATATCTGCTAATTCTTTAATAATAATAGATCTTTTTACTGTATCCAAGCCAATAGATTCTGCAATTCCTAATAAACTTTCTTTATTCTGAACTGTCTTTAAAACAATTGGGTCGGGACCAATGAAGGCAATATTGTTTTTTTTGCATAATTCAGCAAATTCAGGACTCTCAGATAAGAAACCATATCCGGGATGAATGTAGTCAACATCAAGTTCAACAGCCTTTTCTATAATAGAGTTCATGTCAAGATAACTATCCTCAAGCTTGGATGAGAAAAATTTATAGCTCTTGTCTGCCAGTTTAACAGGTAAGGATAATGAATCTTCAGGCGAGTGAAGTAAAATTGTCTCAAGTCCAAGACTATTTAATGAGTTAATTATATCTAAGGCAATTACACCTCTATGTGGTATTAAAACTTTTTTTTTCATATCTGACTCCTATAGCGGGATATTCCCATGTTTTTTTGGAGGATTCTTTAAATTTTTATTTTCAAGAGATTCAAGCGCCTTTATTAATTTTGGACGAGTCTCAACTGGAAGAATTATATCATCAATATATCCAAATGAAGCTGGGAGTTTTGGGTTTGCAAATTTTTCCTTATACTCAGAGATAAGTCTCTCACGCATTGTTTCAGGTTGTTCAGCAGTAGAGATGTCTTTTTTGAATATAACATTTATTGCGCCCTGAGGCCCCATAACTGCTATTTCTGCAGTGGGCCAGGCATAAACTATATCTGCACCAAGATGCTTTGAGCTCATTACAATATATGCACCACCATAAGATTTTCTTGTTATTACTGTGAGTTTTGGAACAGTTGCTTCTGCGTAGGCATAAATAAGCTTTGCACCATGTTTGATTATTCCTGCCTGTTCCTGATCCCTTCCAGGAAGAAATCCCGGAACATCAACAAAACTAACCAGTGGAATATTAAAAGCATCACAAAACCTGATAAATCTTGCCGCTTTCAAAGATGCATGAACATCTATGGTACCAGCAAAAACAGCCGGGTTATTTGCAATAATACCAACATTTCTCCCACCTAACCTTGAAAAACCGACCACTATGTTTTCTGCATAGCGTTGATGAACCTCAAAAAATTTTTCATCATCAACAATAGTCTTGATTAACCCCTTAACATCATAAGGTTTATTTGGATTTGCAGGAACAATTTCATTTAATTTTTCATCCATTCTGTCAAAAGGATCCATAGAATCAAAATGTGCAGGCATATCAGCATTTGATGACGGAATATATGTCAGCAATTCCTTTACCATATCCAGTGTGTTTTTTTCGTCATTTCCTACAAAATGAGTTACACCGGAGATTGATGCATGAGAGTCAGCTCCTCCTAGTTCTTCAAATGTAACCTCTTCTTTATTAACCGCTTTAATTACCTCAGGACCTGTTACAAACATATGAGACTTTTTATCAACCATAAAAACAAAATCAGTAATTCCAGGTGAATAAACTGCTCCACCGGCACATGGTCCCATAATTACAGATATCTGAGGAATAACTCCTGAAGAAATGGTATTTCTATAAAAAATATCTCCATAGCCTGCAAGACTGTTTATTCCTTCCTGTATCCTGGCACCACCTGAGTCATTTATTCCTATAAAAGGAGCTCCTGCTTTTAATGCAAGATCCATAACATTTACTATTTTTTTTGCATGCATCTCACCAAGTGATCCACCAAGAACAGTAAAATCCTGTGAATATATATATACAATTCTATCATTTACTTTTCCATAGCCAGTAATTACGCCATCTCCCATAAACTTTTTCTTCTCAAGACCGAAGTTGGATGAATGATGTTGAATATAACCTTGAAGTTCAACAAAAGTTCCTGGATCAAAGAAATATTCAATTCTCTGTCTGGCAGTTAATTTCCCCTGATCATTCCTTTTTTTAAGCTTATCAAGACCACCGGCGGCATCTTTTTCTGCTCTTAACTTAATTAATTCCTTAATCTTGTTTTTCATATTTGACACTCCTGTTTTCTTAACCCATCGAATTAATACGCTATTTTATAATTTTTTAAACTAAATTGCAAATTTGGTTATATATATATCACTATATAATTATCCAGTTTTTAATTATTTTAAAGGAAAGAATTTTTAGATTTTTTAATTGTAATATTCGATCTATGTACTAATAGTAATAAAATAGCTATACATTATTTTACTCGATAATATATAGTATCCCAATATCAAATCTAAATATTTAATATTAAAAATTTCTAAGATAGACTTTTAACAAACACTACAAACATATCTAAGATCAACTAAAATTATTTTTTTTCATTATTATTCTTCAAAAATGTTTTTATATTTTTTTTAATTTCTTCTGGTTGTTCAATCCATGAATAATGTCCTGCTTTTTCAACAAATACCAATTTTGAGTCCTTATAATATCGAGATAAAGTTTGCGCTTTAGATTCGCCAAGCGGGTCCTGTCTTCCATGTAATATCAATACAGATCCTTTAAATTTTGGATCCTTTTGCGAAAGGTCAAGACCTCTTTTTTTGATATCAGACCATATCCACTGTCCCATTTCAAAGTTAAAATCAGAGTCTTTCATTGTTTCAGTAACAAATAATGATTTTTCACGATCATAAAAATATCCAGGCATTCTTGCCTTGATTCTTTCAACCAAACTATGCTTAGGATACTTTTTTTTTCTTTTTGGGTCATTCCAGAAATCAAATTTTTTATGATCAACTGCCTGCATCCTGGAGGTGATATTATCCAGAAAGTGTCCAAAACCACTGGTATTTAAGCCCATTGAACCTAAAAGGATTAATGAAGAAGTCGATTGAGGATAATAATGTGCATAAAGCGATGCCACAAAACCACCGTAGGAAAACCCCAGAACATCCCATTTGTCTACTCCTATTTTCTTTCTAATCTGTTCAAAATCTTTTAAAGTTAGGGAGATTGATATGCTTGTTTCGTTATAAATTTTGGGGGAAGATTTACCGGTTCCCCTCTGATCAACTAAAATGCATTGGGCAGTTTTCGATAATACTTCACACAAACTTAAATAGCGATCTGACACATCTCCAGGTCCCCCACCAATTATCAGTATTGGTTTCCCCTCACCAAAAGTCCTATAATATATATCAAGCCCATTCGAATTTACTTTCTGATATTGATTTGGATAAATAGAAATAATTCCCACTCCTATTATCATAATCATAATTAATATCTTTTTATTCATAACTCCCTCCATTCTTATTCTGAGCAATTGCCCTTATATTTTTCTTTTCCGGAGTACTAATTTGAAGATCAATTCCATCCATTGCAACATTTATTTTATAGTCTTTCTGAAGTAGATAGGTTCCACAATAGGTTTTTAATATATCTTTATTTATTGATACTCCCTTTAACCGCAAATCTGGTTGCACATTCTTTCCTTTAGCGAGTGATATCAGGTCCCGATTTATCTGACTTTCCTAAAACAGGAATACTAATAACCAAAGTAATTGTAATAATCCATCCAACTATCTTTAAATAAAAAATTTTATTCATAACCTCTCCAATTTTAATCCCATTCATTTAATTAAAACTTTCATAACAACAATCCCTTTTTTCTTACTCCCTTTTCCCTGGGTATCAGCGATAAAATAGAAAAAATCATCCACTAAAACTCCAGTAGTAGGGGCTCGCAGATCATCTGTATTCTTTTCAAAAATTTCGCAGCTTTTAATATGATTCGCATCTTTATTTAGTGAAAACCTGCTAACCTGAGTCAATAATTCATTCTGAACCGCATATAACTGATTGTTTTTAAAATACAATCCATCAATCCCGAAGGTATGAAAACCAGGTTCCTGAGTTAATAAAGTCACGGATTTTGTTTTTATGTCTATTTTAAAGATTCCGATATTGGAAGTTGTAAAAATTGCTTTCCCATTTTCTGAAACTGTAATTCCATTGGGACCAGTCAGCAATTTACTCTTTAAAAAAAGTTCAAATGAATTTGAATTTTGAGAAATTTTATATATCCCACCGCCTCCTGTATTAGTGACAAAGATATCACCACCAGGATGAATGACAAGATCATTAAACATATGATGGCCCTCATCTGAAGACAATTGATATTTTTTAATCAATTTCCCCGTTGAGAGATCATATTTAAATATTCCAGTCCTGAGACGACTCTCACCATTTGAACAGGCCCATAGAACACGGCTGACCGGATCTATATGAATCCCGTTCACCCAGCCTAATCCATCCTCTTTGGACTTATGGGTAAAACTAACTGAATTCCCGAAGGGATCAACTTTGACTATTTTGAAATCACTTCCCAGATAAAACATTTTTTCAACCGGGTCATAGGCAATACCTTCTGTACCAATTTTTTTGTCTTTTACAACAAATGCAACCTGACTTTTATGAACAGGTTTATCAGAAATTTTCATAATATCCATAATTTTCTTAAACTCTCTTTTTTTCCGTAGAGAAGTTAAGAGAGGATCATTTCCAGGATGAATTTTAAGCCACCTTATATTTGACGTATATCCAAGTTTAGCCGCTTTCTTCAAATATTTAAAAGCAGTTTCATTATTTCCCAGTCTTTCATTCAGTCGGGCCATCAAGTAATTTAGCACCGGATGATCTGGAACAACTTTTAAAGCCTCCCTACAAAATTTCAAAGATGACCGGCATTCAGCCTCAGAACTGGCTGACAGCGCTTTTTTCTGATTTTGATAATAATTCTCATCAATCTGTCCATACAGAGCTAAACAACAAATCAACCAAGTAATTATAAGAACTGTATTATTAAACTTAGAATATTTTATCATTATATCTCCTTAAATCATTCTTTCCTAAATCTAGTATACGGTATTTTCCATAAAATGATTCATCCCAAATAACCTTCTTAGATCAACTCTTATATAAATATTAAAATTTAAATATTGTAAAAGAGAATCTTTCATTTTTTTACAGTTTAATTATTTTTTATTATTTTTTTTTATATGCTCTAACATTTTAACCGCATCATTATGACGTGGCTGTATTTTTATCGATTTCTTGTAAAAACTAACTGCTTTTTTAATATCTCCTTTCTTAAAATAGGCTGAACCTAAACGATTATAAAAAAAATATGCATTTCGATAAACTTTTATACAGAATTTTAACAATTTTATGCAATCAGATATTTTGTTCTTGTCTAATAAATAAGCTGCGAATTTATCTAGCATATAGGGACTGGCATTATATTCCTTTTTTTTTTGTTTTACCATCTTGGCATGAATTTTAGTTACAGCTTTAATACCTCCTTTTTTATAGGCTCGATAATATTCTGCTTTTGCAGATTTAACAGTATATTTTATTCCTTTAAATCCATAATAAACCTGATAGATCCAATCTTCTGTTGCACTCTCTTTATAATTTCTCATTCTTTGTCTTAAAATTTTTCTTTTTATCATCGTTTTCACATTAGTACCTTTTTCTATCTCTTTGCGAATAATTTCCGTTGAATCCTCAAGTGTTTTCTGCCATACTCTCATTTGCCCCATATTCATATCACGGCCATGACCTGAGATAATTTTCGTATTATCCGGAAGTAAGTCCAAAGCCTTTTTTACAACTGCAGCGTATTTTGAGCAATCCCCGCTTCGGCCATCATATGAAGGAAGGCGCATACCATATGCGTCATCACCTAGATATGCATATCCTGATTTTGTAAAGTGCACCATAATATCATTGTCTGTGTGCCCACCGGCAATTGAAATTATTCGTATTTCTTCACCGTTAAAATTAATTGAATGGGAATCTGTTAAAGTGATATCCGGGAAAGCATGTCCTGGGTATTCTTGGAGAATACGGCAATCAGCCTTCATCCTGGATTTTAATTTTTTATGACCAATTATAATAGGATCCTTTCCAAAAATAAAATTACCGCCTACATGGTCAATATGTTCATGAGTTGATATAATGTAGATCGGTTTCGCATTTCCAAGTTTTTTTAATTCTTCCACAAACTTTTCTGCAGTTGCTTTAAAACCAGTATCTACCAATAATAAGCCATCTTTTCCAATAAATGCCATCGTATTAACACCAAAATCAGCATTAAAAGTAATTTTGTAAAGTTTTTCAGTTAACTTAGTGACTCTTACTTTTGTCTGGCTTTGACCATAATTAAATGCTAAAGAACCAAAAACAAAAAGCAGCAATAAAAAAATTTTAAACAATTTCATGATTTTTCTCCTTGAATAATTTTTTTCATCCACATCTCTTTCATTTTAATATTCATATCAACAATATTACCACTTTTTATATTTTTTTCATCCTTCCCGATAGGATTGGACACATTAAATTATTTTTTTTTAGATTTCCTATATTTGTTATAGAAATTCCATTATTTTTTTTGGACATTTTCAGAAAATATAATTATGATTATTGATTTTTAATTAATAAACTAGGTGTTTTACTGTATTTCTCTTAGAGTAAATGTAATCTGAATTATTCAAAATTTACCTTTCAAATTGAAAATAGTCGTATATCTAATAAAGATAATTTATCTTAAAAGTGATCCTTATTATTATATTTCTTAATTCTATTGTTTCTTGCCGGCTTTATAATTTACTTCTTTTTTCTTATTACATTTACGATATATAACAATAAAAAACGACTTCTATTTCAAGCACTATTCCTATACGTTTACATTTATTAAAAACATTCTCCTCAAGATATTATGAGCTACATTTTATCTTAACGTTATACCTTTTAAATCTTCAAATTTTGCTTTAATACCCCAGCCGCCGAAACTTTCAGAGATAGCAAACCATAATTCATTATTCCCTTTTTTCAGGGACAGAAATAAGTCATCAAAATATCCTATGGTACCAAGATAACGGTAGTCCCGTGAGCGATAAAAATTATTCCCTGAATAAAGCAATCTATCATTTAAATACACTTTCACAAAATCACTATAGCCAAAACTTATCTTTTTTGTAATTGCCGATTCAGCAAAAACAATAACCTTTGCAAAGACTGTATTGTTATCTTTAGTTAATTTATTAACCCTCGCAAGATTTACAGTTCCAGAATTTTCAGAATCCATGATAGCCCAATTTGTATTCTTTTTGACCATTTTTTCAAGCTTTACTATATTATTAAGAACTTTATTATTAAAACTTTTTGATATTGACCACTTTCTAACTGTTCCTGCAGGAATTGGAAGCAATGTTTTCGGTTTTGATTTTAATTCAGGTTTATCTATATTTTTGAAGCTGAAATCAGCTATATGCGCAGGTGCAAAATTATTTACCTTAATACCTACCTTACCTGCTTTTAACTCTCTCTTCATTTCATTTATCACTAAGACAGGTTTTTTCATATCATCAATATAAATTTCGCCTCTTTTCCCCGAGACAATTATTTTAACATGCATCCATTTGTTAAATTTATATTTAACCGCGGCACCATATCCATCTCCATGATAAAGCTGCCAACCGGCTAAACCATTAAATATTGGTGTATACTGATTTGCATCAGGATTACCTGACTGATGAGCACGCATATAAAATTCTTCATAATTTTCCAAATCCTGCAATCGCCAGACGGCTCCATTAAAGCCACGTCTATTTTCAAAATTTACATCATATTCAATTATTCCATTTTTAAAGTTTGAATCCTTGATAAATGCAATCCCACCCTGAAGAAATAAACTATCTTTTTCCATAAATTTCTCTTGTTTGGTAATTCTGGCTGTAATCTCCCACCGATCAGAATTAAAAGGAATAACCTGAGCAAAAACCATTGAATTGAAAATAATAATTAAACTTAGTATCATAACATTGACTTTATTTTTCATTGCATAGCCTCCTTAAGACAAGATTGCAAAATTCTTTTTCCCAGTTCATGTTAATAATAAAAAAAAAAAAATCATGAGTCAATAGCTGAAATCAAAAAATTAATATTAAAAGCAATTATAAATACAAATTTGACAAGTATATAAATTTAGAATAATATTTTCTATTATATAGGGGTATTAAATGACAAAAAAAATATTTTTAACATTATTAATCTCTTTGATTCTATTTATACAGATATTTCCAGAGATAAAAGACAGTAAAATATCAACTACAGACAGTATAACCAGCTTCACTCATAATGAATGGAAGAAAAGTACTAAGCACTATGAATATATAAATTTAAAAGTGGGTGAGCTTTATAAACTGACCGGAAAAATTAAAACCGAAAATGCGTTAACTAATGCAATTGACAGATATCCAACCTCTGTTGCAGCCTGCTTGACAATGGAATCTTTCCCCTTCACAAACCACTCCCCTGCAGTTGGAGATACAACAGACTGGAAGGAAGTTTCTATTCAGTTTATCGCAACAAAATCAAAGGACAGAATCCGTGTACATTTAGGATTTAATGGAAAGGCAATGGGAAAGGCCTGGTTTAAAGATTTAAAGCTTGAAAAGTCATCTGATATATCTACATATATCCCGCCACAGACAGTAAAATGGTTCAATAAGGCCTATCGATATGATGACAGGGGCTGGATATTTGTTCATATTGAAGGTAAACCCTATAATAGAGGTTATCAATATGGATACTTGCTATCAGAAGAGATAGTTTCTTATATAAAAAAACTTGCCTATTCTGAAGATAAGGATAATTCAGTAAGAGGCTGGAACCAGTTACGAAGGTTTACCGATGCAATAATGCTGAGAAGATATGAAGATGAGTATCTTGAAGAGATGAAAGGTATTGCAGATGGGGCAAAAAAGAATGGTGCGAAATTTTCAGGTAGAGATATTGACTTAATTGACATTGTTACTTTAAATTCATATACTGATATCGATTCAGTAAATGGCGCTTTAAGAAAAACGGCCAATTCAATAAGTGGAAGAAATTTTTTCAAAACAGAGGATGAGCTTAATATTCCACTTAAACAACATAAATGCTCCGGTTTTTTAGCCAATGGGCCTGCCACAAAAGATAATAAAATTGTATTCGGACAGATATTCATGTGGGGCGGATATACAGGGGTTCACTGGAATGTTATATGTGACCTTGTTCCTGAAAAAGGCAATAGAATCGTTTATGAAACCTATCCCGGCGGTATCCACTCCGGAGCAGATTTTTATATTAATAGTGCCGGGATAATGATGGGTGAAACGACTGTATCTCAAACACCTTTCAATCAGGATGGAACACCTCAATCAAACAGGATTAGAAAAGCAGCTCAATATGCAAATTCAATCGATGATGTTGCAAAGATATTAAAACATAAAAATAATGGAATGTATACAAATGACTGGCTCATTGGTGATACAAAAACAAACGAGATCGCAATATTCTTATTAGGAACCAATAAGACAAAAATGTGGCGGAGTAAAAAGGGAAATTTCCCAAATGGGACAAAGGGATTTCTATGGAGCAATAATAATAATAAGGATCCTGAAGTAAGAAAAGAATATATTCCAAACAAAGACAATGCTCCATTTGACCTCGTATTCAGACCCTGGAACAGGGATATTGCCTTCAATGAATTCTTTAAGAAAAAGAATGGTATTATTGACTCTATCGAAGGCGTAAACCTCTGGGCATCTTCCCCTATTAACAGGTCTCATGCCTGTGATGGAAAAATTACAACAACAGAGATGGCAAATAACCTGACTTTCTTAGCTCATTTTGGTAAGGTAACACTAAGAGGAAAATTCCCTCATCCGGATAACCGACTTCTAAGAGCGTATCCTGGTGCGACACCTCATCTTTCTCTTGGATATTCAACAGCAAGTCCGATTTTTATTACAAAAAAACTGATCGATCAGAAGGGACAGATAAAAGTTGAAAAAACAGAAAAAGAGCTGGATTCGGACTATAAAAACATCAAAGATGTCATAACATATTCTAATAGATCATTATGGTTTAATACTGTCTTTCCTGCTTCCAATAAGGAAAACTGGTTTATCAGTGCAACAGCTTCTTATTGGCGAATTCTAAAATATCTTCCAGATACAGATAAGAAAGCATATAAATATTTGACTGACCAACTATCTAAACTTGATATTTCATTAAATTATACAATAAATAGAGAGGGTGATCTGCAGGTAGTCTCAGCTAAAAGAAAATATGATGGATATAATAATTATCAGATTCCAAGAATTAAAGGAACTTATCTGCTGCATCAACTCAGGTTAAATGTAGGAAATAAGAAATTCTCAAAAATAATGAATGCAATTCATGATAAATATAAGAACAAAAAAATAAGCAATTCAAATATTATCTCAATTGCAGAAAATATATCAGGTAAAAAGCTGAACTCTTTTATTAATCAGTGGATTGACAAAAAAGGATTCCCATCCACTACTCTTAAAATTGACAAAATTGAAAAAACCAAAGGTGGTAAATGGAATCTGTCTATCTCAACCCTTCAAAACAAAGAATTATTCCATTTTTATACTGATATTTTAATAAGAACTAAAAATGAAAATATAATAAAGAAAATTGAAATTAATAAAAAAAACCAGATGGCAAAATTTGAATTAAATTCAAAACCTGAAAAGGTAATTTTTAATCATGGAAACCATATACCTGAAAAAAGAGAGTCATATTATATATGGTCAAATTTTTATGATGATTTCTCAAATATTAAAATAGTCTATGGCACTAAGAGACAAATTGAAGCTAACCATACATTTGCTTTAAAATTCCAAACAGCAATCGCTGACCGTTATTCAGAAGTCTTTTCACCTATTTTTAAGGATAATGAGATTTCAAAAGATGATATATCAAATTCAGATCTAATTCTACTAGGTGGTACTTCAGACAATACCCTCACTAAAGATATTACTGATCTAATAAAAAATAAGTATAAACTGAAAACCGGAAAAAACTATTTTAAATGGCAGGATAAAACTTATGGAAGCTGGGATGATGGGCTTTTCCTTGTAATACCTAATCCTTATAATAAGAAAAAGATTATTTACTTGATCATTTCAAACTCTGCATTGCAGCTATATCATATGACAAATAAATTCCCAAGAAATGTTAAATCCTGGTCAATATATAAAAAAGAAAAAATAATCAAAAATGGATACCATAAATAAGTAGAGAAATAAGATGTTTTTAAATAGATTATTTTAAAATACCTTAATTTTGTTTTTATTTACAACTGAATTTTAAAAATTTATTCTATATTTTCTAAGAATATTCTTCTCTTCTCTTCTTTATGATTTTGTCTGTATAGTATAGCAACATTACCTATTAAACCACATAATTCAGTTCTGGTCTTTGTTGCAAGCTCTGCTGATAATTCTTTTTTTTCTTCTTTAAAACCCTGAAATTTCACTTTTATTAATTCATGAACCTCTATTGCATCATTTACAGCAATAATAAGATTTTCAGTTATTCCATTTTTTCCTATAAAAACAACAGGTTCCAGCCCATGGGAAAGCCCTCTTAAATATTTTTTTTCTTTTCCAGTTAAATTCATTTTATCCTCTTGTAGTATTATATCATATTTTTTACAACTCGTCTTTCGAAAAGAAACCAAGGTGTAATTGACCAAAAAATCATTTCAATTCAAAAAATGTTTATAGTCCTCTGGGGTATTTATATTTAGTAAATTATCCTCTTTCTGCAATATTAAAAATTTAGTTTTACAGAGAGGATATAAATCAATTATTTTTCTGATTCCCGAGCTTAGAAGGGTATTTATTCTGGAGATTACAGATTTATTATAAACAGCAAAAAGAGGTTCATATTGGCCACTAGATGTTTTGGGAACTACAATATCAAACTCTTTTGAGAAAGAAATTATTTCTTTTAATAAACTTAGATCAATATTTGGGATATCAGTTGCAATGAAGAAAACAGTTTCATTTGAAGCAGCTTTAAGTCCTGATAGTATTCCCCTTAAAGGGCCTTCTCCCTCCTGTTCATCAATAACTATTGTGTAATCAGAAAATAAACCTGCATTCTTCTTCGAAACACTTATTAAAATCTCATCAAAATGAGGTTCTAATTGCTCATATACCAAGTCTATCAGCTTTTCTCCATTTATCTCCAAAAAAGCTTTATCCCTCTTCATCCGAGTACTTTTCCCACCAGCAAGTATGATAGCTGTCTTAGACTTCATGGTTTACATTGTGACCCAGAGTATGGTTGAACCCATACTCTGAATAATCTCTCAGTTCTTTAAAAATCGGATCATTGCCTATATTTTCTATTATAAAATCCACAAAATAATCTTTAAAACACATTTTTTCTGGATAATTTATGTTCCCATTATTTTTTCGATTTCTTCAATAGTTTTAGGTATTGGTTTTCCAAGAACTCTTGATCCATCTTTAGTGACAAGAATGTCATCTTCAATTCTAATCCCGCCGAATCCAATATATTCTTCAGCTTTAGAATAATTTATATATTCGGAAAATTTATTTTCTTTCTTCCATTGTTTTATCAGATCAGGTATAAAATATATTCCAGGCTCAACAGTCACAACATTCCCGACTTCAAGCTCTTTTCCCAGTCTTAAAAATGCAAGTCCAAATTGATCACTTCTTTTTATATCTTTATCATATCCAACAAAATTCTCACCAAGCGATTCCATATCATGTACATCAAGCCCAATCATATGTCCTAATCCATGAGGAAAAAATAGAGCATGTGCACCATTTTTTACTATATCTGAAACATTTCCTTTTAAAAAGCCCAGATCTTTTAGACCGGAAGCAATAACTTCAGCAGACATAAGATGGATATCTTTATTTTTTATGCCCGGCTTTATCTCTTGAATTGCCTTCTCCTGTGAATCTAATACAATTTGATAGATCTCCCTCTGTTTTTGAGTGAATTTTCCTCCAACAGGGAAGGTTCTTGTAATATCTGAAGCATAGTATTCCGGAGATTCAGCTCCTGAATCGACAAGAAGCAGATCGCCTTCATTTAATACATTTCCATGATAATGATTATGAAGTGTCTCTCCATTTTTTGTCAATATTATTGGAAATGAATAATGACTTCCTCTTTGTGACAAAATACCTTCCATTTTTCCAACAAGTTGCTGTTCAATCATCCCGGCTTTTGTTTTGGACATAATCATACTTAACATCTCATAAGAGATATCAAGCGCTTTTTCAATCTCTTTTATCTCCAAATCTGATTTAATATTTCTGAGTTCTACAACTGCATTGATTAATTCTTCTGACACAAAATCATTTCCAAATGAAGCCCTTACACCTAATATTCTTTCAATTTCTAACACAATATCTGCTTTATATGGAGGAAGATAATGAATTTTTCTTCCTTTTTGTATTGCATCTTTCAATGTTTTTTCAATTTTACTTTTCTCTCCAATACCCTCAGTTCCAATCATTTTTGCCAAATCAGAAACAGTAGGCATCTGTCCCATCCATATAATATCATCCATATCAAAATCATCTCCATAAAGATAATCTTTTCCTCCATCAATATCTATTACACCTGCAAACCCAGGTTTATCGATACCAAAAAAATAAAGAAAATTGCTGTCCTGACGGAAAGGAAGCTGATTTGCCCTGTAATTCATTGGACTATCTATATTACCGGGGAAATATACCAATCCACTCTTCATTTTTTTTCTTAAATCCCTTCTTCTTTCTTCATAAATTTCTTTATTGAACATATGTATCTCCTTTTTTTTATTAATAATATTACCGTAATTTTTTTTCTAAATCAAGGATTTAAATAATTAATAATCATTAAAAATAATTAATAAATTAACAAACTTCATATTGACATAACTTTTTATTATGACTATAATATCCAATAGTCTATATTAAATAATATAGATTAAATATATAATTTAGGAGATGATAATGAAGAAAATTTTTATCGTAACACTTATTTTACTATTCTCAGTAATAACATTGAGCGCTGGGAATGTTTATTTTAAAGGACTTATCCAAAATTGGTTCTCTTTTACAGATCAGGCTGTTGACGACAGCAGTGCTTATGGATTTACAAATAAGAGATTTAGATTTATCCCATACGGAACATTTGGCAAAAATATTAAATGGGGAATTCACTTTTATGCAGATAGAGGAGCCGCTGTCTCTTTTTTTGATGCATATATTGATTACAAATTTTCAGATCAGTTTTCATTAAAGATAGGAAAATTTGCTGCTCCCGGTTCTATTTCAGGTGCATTAACATCATCAGGCGCACTTGACCTGATTGAACGAGCACCAATTTCTATGATCTGGGGTGGAGGCAGTGCCTTACACGGATATAGAGCTTTTGGGGTCCAGGCACATGGAAATCTAATGGATGGGAAAATTCATTATGCTGTAATGTTAGCAAATCCAACAACAACAGCTTATTTTACTCCTTCTATTAAAGCTAATTCATACGTAAATGATGCAAAAGGAATGACTGTTTGGAGTAGACTTGAAGCAAAACCAATGAAGGGTCTAAGATTAGGAGGTTTCTTTGGAAGTGGTACATCAACTGATTCATCAAGTGTTGAAATAAAGAGAAGTTCTTATGGAGCGCACCTTTTCTATAAAAAGAATGCAATAAATTTCAAACTTGAATATATTGGTGGAGATAATGGTGGTATTGATTATAGTGGAATGTATGCAATATTTGGATACAAATTAGGCAAAAAATTTGAGTCAGTGGTCAGATATGACTTTGTAACACCTAAAGACAGTGGAGAAAAATATACTAACTTCTCACTTGGTATCAATTATTTCTGTAGTAAAAGAATTAAATATCAGCTAAACTATGTTTTAAGAAACGAAGAACTCGTTGATGTAGCAAATAATATTTTTTATATTAATTTTCAGTATTCTTTTAATAGTAAAAAATAAATATTCTCAAATAACCATAATAAGTCTAAAACTTTTTTTTTAGGCTTATTATAGATTTATTATCTTTCCCAATCTTTCATATCATATTTTTTCCACTTATTCATAATCCAGTCTGGAAGTTCAGTTTCAGAGTCTGATTCATCCCAGTCAATTTCTTCAGAAACCAGATCTTTAGAATTGTCTTCTTCGAGGTCTCGAAAAATACTACGGTAATTAATATACCCACCCTCATTAAGAATCATTCTTAAGTTTTTTTTTTCCATTTTATTCCTCCCTTTTATATTTTTTTTACAATAGATATATCAAGCTTTTCAAAACTATTATCTACCGTCAGAATCTTTGATATTTTTCGATCTCTTGTCTCTTCTGAGATTAGTATTTTTTTAATATTAATAGAGGGGTATTTTTTATAAAGCGCCATAACCCTATAGAAAAAATCTCCCTTCTCTACATAAAATATATAATTACTTAATATTGCAATTATATAGTTATAGATTATATCTCTATTAAGCTTATATTTATTTTCCAGTATCTCAACTACTTCACTGATTGTTTGTATTGGAACAAAAACCTTTTCACGTTTTTCCTTTAAACTGTAAAACAGTTTCTTTACCACCATCATGTCTTTGTCAGACGTGAACAAACCAATAAAGAAAGATGTGTCAACAGAAAATTTCATTTTTTATTTTGTATCCTTCCCATTTTTATAATCTAAAAGTGTCCCAAAATATTTTTCTATTCCTTCATATTTTTTGATAATAAGTTTTTCATTAACTAGTTCAAAAATTATATTGTCTCCTATTTTTGCATCAAGATAATCCCTGACTTTTTTAGGAAGAGTTAATTGTCCCTTACTTGTCATTTTCGACTTACTAAAAATACTCTCCATACTATCTTTTTTCTCCTTACTTTATGTTTACACCATAAAAAAATAAAAGTCAAGGAAATATTGACTTTTTTATAAAAAAATAATAGAATTAAAAAGTTAGTCTCGGCTAACATTTTGGAGAAAACTAATTATGTTGTTATCAGAACTAAAACAGGGAGAAAGCGCTTATATAATAAAAGTAAAAGGCAGAGGTGCTTTTAGAAAAAGAATAATTGAGATGGGATTTGTATCTGGCAAAGAAATCACTGTAACCAGATATGCTCCACTCTCCGACCCTATTGAATATAATATTCTTGGGTATAGCGTCATGTTAAGAAAAAGTGAAGCCAATTTAATTGAGATTTCTAAATCAAACCAGAATCTAAATGGGAATTATGAGGGACTTATTTCAGGCAAGGAAAAACTTGGAAATGGAGTAAACAGCAAGGTAATTAATATAGCACTTGTTGGCAATCCAAATTGCGGAAAAACAACTTTTTATAATTTTGCTTCAGGATCAAAAGAAAGAGTTGGAAATTATAGCGGTGTAACTGTTGGCTCAAAAACTGCCTCATATAAAATTGACGATCATACATTTAATATAGTAGATCTTCCAGGGACATACTCTATCTCAGCTTATTCACCAGAAGAATTATTTGTACGGAGGCATATTCAAAATGAACTCCCTGATATTGTAATAAATGTTATAGATGCTTCAAATCTTGAAAGAAATCTTTATCTTACAACACAATTAATTGATATGGATATCAAAGTAATAATTGCATTAAATATGTATGATGAACTCTTGATCAAAGGTGATAAATTTGATTACATCAGCCTTGGTGAGATGATAGGCTGCCCAATAGTTCCAACTGTAAGCACAAAAGGAAAGGGCATTAAAGAGCTTTTTAGAAGAGCCATTCAAGTCTATCATGACGAGGATAAAAGCGTAAGACATATTCATATTAATTATGGCAATAATATTGAGGAAGCGATATCAGTTATCCAGAATAAAATCAGAGAATCTGAAAACCAGGATCTCCGGGACAGAATTTCAACCAGATTTCTTGCAATCAAATTACTTGAAAAAGACAATGATACAATTAGAGTCATTTATAAGAACTGTAAAAATTTCAAAGGCATTAATCTTACAGTAAAAAAAGAAATAGATAAACTTGAAGAATTATTAAAAGAGGACAGTGAGACACTTATCACTGATGCCAAATATGGTTTTATTTCCGGTGCTTTAAAAGAAACATATAAATCCGGGCCAATTGACAGGAGAGAATTAACAGACAAAATCGACACAGTTGTCACCAATAAGTTTTTCGGCTTCCCCTTTTTCATGATAAGTATGTGGTTAATGTTTCAGATAACATTTACTGTTGGCGAATATCCAATGCACTGGTTAGAGGATTTTGTAAGCTTTTTTTCTAATTCAATATCTGTTTATATGTCTTCAGGTATGCTGAAAGATCTTTTAATCGAAGGTGTTATTGGTGGCATTGGTGGTGTTATCGTCTTTTTGCCTAACATTCTTTTATTGTTTCTATTTATATCTTTATTAGAAGATACGGGATATATGGCAAGAGTTGTGTTTATCATGGATAAGATAATGCATAGATTTGGCCTTCATGGAAGATCTTTTATCCCCCTGATAATGGGCTTTGGATGTAATGTCCCGGCAATTATGACGACCCGTACAATTGAAAGCAGGAACGACAGGATGGTTACAATGCTGGTGAATCCATTTATGTCCTGTGGAGCCAGGCTCCCTGTTTATGTTTTAATGATAAGTGCATTTTTTCCAAATAACTCTGGAACCGTGTTATTTTCAGTTTATATAACAGGAGTAGCCGTTGCTCTGGGTATGGCCGTTATATTTAAAAAAACTTTATTCAGGGAAAAAGACATCCCATTTGTTATGGAGCTTCCCCCTTACAGATTCCCTACAGTAAAATCTTCTGTTAAACATATGTGGAACAATGGCAATCAATATTTAAAAAAAATGGGATCAGTCATTTTGATCTCTTCAATAATAATATGGGCACTGGGATATTTTCCAAGAGAAACAAAACATTCAACAAACTATAACAAACAAATTATGACTTTAAAAAATAAAGGTCAGAGCTCTGGTCCAATAATAAAAAAAGAAATAAGCCGTCTGGAATTGAGAAAAGAGAGTGAGAGGCAGGAAAATTCATATATTGGAAAGCTTGGCAAGTTTATTGAACCCGTTATCAAACCATTGGGTTTTGATTGGAAAATAGGCGTAAGTATTATTACCGGAATAGCAGCAAAAGAGATTGTTGTGAGTACAATGGGAGTTCTATATCATGCAGAAATTAACGCTGACGAGAACAGTAAATCATTAATAAAGAGATTAAAAGCTCATAGATATAAAACAGGACCTAAAAAAGGTAAACCTGTTTTTACACCTCTTGTTGCTTTTGGATTTATGGTTTTCATACTACTATACTTCCCCTGTATTGCTGCAATTGCGGCAATAAGGAGAGAATCAGGAAGTTGGAAGTGGGCAGTTTTTACAGCAGTATATTCAACTGTCCTTGCCTGGCTCTTCGCATTCGGCATATACCAGATTGGAAGTATATTCATCATATAAGGAAAATAAAATGGATTTTCAACAAATTATAGTATCAGTTATAGTAGCATCAGCCATTGTTTTTACAATCTACAGTTTTGTTAAAACAATATTCAAAAAAGATAAAAATGCCAGTTCATGTGGTACTTGTCCATACAGTACTAAAGAAGGCGCCTGTACTAAGAATTAAATATATTTTTTCAAACATATAAATTTGAAAAATTAAATATGAATGAAAAATATGATATAAAAACATCAGGAGAAATTAAATGAAATTATACTATTTATTTTTACTTATTCTTATGTTTTCTATATCATGCTCAAAACCGGATAATACTAAATTAGTAAAAAAATCAAGTGACCAATTGAAAGATGGACTCTATGCAGATTTGGACACTCAAAAAGGTAAGATATTAATAGAGTTGGAATTTAAGAATGCTCCTTTAAGTGTTACAAATTTTGTTGGTCTTGCTGAAGGAACAATAAAAAACAAACATAAAAATCGTGGTATTCCATTTTATGATGGTGTTAGTTTTCACAGGATAGTTGATAATTTTGTTATTCAAACTGGTGACCCGCAGGGAGATGGAGAAGGCGGTCCAGGATACAGTTTCCCGATTGAGTTAACACCTGAATTAAAACATGACGTTGCTGGCACAGTAGGAATGGCACGTGACACGAACCCGGATTCAAATGGGAGTCAATTTTACATAACCCATAGGGCAACTCCCCATCTGGATGAAAGCTATATTGTATTCGGCAAAGTAATTAAAGGTCTAAAAACTGTAAATAAAATTAAAAAAGGGGATATTTTAAAAGCTGTCAAAATAATCAGGATCGGAAAAACAGCACAAGAATTTAAAGCAGATGATCCGAAATTTGCAATATTAAAAGAAATACAACTTAATAAAAATAGAATCAGAATTCAGCAAAACAAACTTTATGTAAAAAAAAGAACAGAGCAAATTCTTACAATTTTAAAAGAGAGTAAGATGAATAAAACAACGAGTGGGTTGGAATATATTATAATTAAAAATGGAAATGGCAGAAAGATAAAAGAGGATAAAACCCATAAGGCTCAATTTATTGGTTTCACTAAAGACAAAAAAACAATTAGAAGTTCATACCTTAAAGGTGTCCCCTACCTTTTTAGACTTAAGTCAGAAACTTTAAATAAAGGGTTAAAAGAATCATTTCAAGATATGACCTTAGGTGAGAAAAGAATAGTAATAATCCCACCCCATTTAAATATAGATCAGACAAAAACAAAGAAAGATAGAATCAAAACGAATATGATCTATGAACTTGAATTGATTCTATAAATTATTCTATTTCAAATAAATAGTACTGAGTATTTTTCAGATACTTATTCTTTTATGTTAATTCAATTCTATTTTGCAACTGCAGGTCTTACCGGTGGTTTGGTAAAAAACCATAAAATCATACCTACGACGCAGGAAACGGCTATAAAATAAAACGCTTTATTCCAATCAGCTCTTTCAAGACTTCCACCAACCAGTACTTTAGCCACTTGTGGACCAAAATATCCTGCTGCCCCCCATCCTGTATAAACCCATGCATAATTTAAACCAACATTTTTTAAACCATAATAATCTGCTGTTATTGAAGGCATTGTCCCTAAAAAACCACCATAAGAAAATCCCATTAAGGATACCCCAATCGCATAAACTAAATATGAATTTGCATTGGGCAAGACAAATACCAGGGCGATTAGTTGGAGTGCAAATGCGACATATATCACATTTTTCCTGCCTATTTTATCAGACAGGGAACCTAAAACAGGTCTTCCCAGGCCATTAAATATGCCCAATACCATAATGACTGAACCTGCAATGACAGGTGTTAACAGAACAATATTTTGTCCAAATGGCGATGCCTGAGAAATAACCATAAGTCCGCCCCCTGTTCCAATTAAAAACACCAGCCAGATCAGATAGAAAGGGAGAGTGCTCAGCATCTCTTTCGCTGAATAATTATATGAAGTAGCAGTATTCTTGATTTTATTAGTTGACGCTTTAATTTTATTTTTTAACTTTGCTGATAAAGGTGGTGTATACCCCTCTGGAGGATTTTTAAGAATGAGTCCGCAAGCAGTGATAATTGTTCCGAACACCAATCCAAATATAAGAAATGTATTCCAGACACCAAATTTTTCTATGAGTATCGGTCCGCCCATACCACCAAAAATAGACCCGGCGCCCATTCCCATTACAACTAACCCACTCATAAGTCCCCGTTTTTCCGGATACCATTTTAATGCTGTGGCAAGTGGCGTTACATACCCTGCCCCCATTCCAATGCCTGCAATTAGAGAGAAAGAAATTATCATTCCAACCTGGGTATCTCCAATAAATTTTATTAAAATAAATCCTAACCCCATCATAATTCCTGAGAAAACTGCAACAGGTTTTGGTCCTACTTTATCCTGCCATCTTCCTGCAAATACCATAGCAATTGTAAAGATTACGATACTCAGCTGAAACGGCAGTGTCGTCTGGTCGGATGTCCACCCTAACTTCTGTAAGGGTTTCGCAAAAACTGACCATGAATATACATTTCCAATACATAACATCATAAATATCCCGGCAATAGGATATTTTATCCTTCCTTTCACATTTGTAGTTTCTTTAGTACTTTCATTTTTAACGTTGTTCATTGACATAAAATAACTCCTTTATTTAAATATAACTGTAATACTAAGACATTTAAAATATTCAAGTCTAAGTTCAACATCTTCAACAAAAAAAATCCTGTCTGAATTATTGACAATTACAATTTAACTACTATTTATATATATCTCGATGACTTTCTGGCTTTAATTCATTCTATATATTAATAAAAATCATTATACTATATCCTGATGATAAAGTCTGTATATTGAATTGATAATATAAATGAACTATCTTAAAGAAAATGTATATATTTTTTTTGTTTCATGTTTTGCATAATCTCTTACTTTGATCGTTATTACATTTTTTCCTTTTCTTAAGGCACTTAAATCTTTAATCCTGACCCTGCTCCAGTCCGGATCAAATTCATCCTCGATTTGCTTTCCATTTAAGGTTATCTCGATGGTATTATCATTTATACCTTTTCCCCTGTCAGTCAATATTACAGTCAGAAATTTTACAGACTTTATTTTCTTTCTTTTAGGTTTATAAAACTTTATTTTAGGAGGAAATATATCACGCATTAATGCAAAGGTTCCAGAAGACCTAAGCTTTCTACTGAATGTATTCTTTGCTTTATTATATATTGAATAGACGGCACCCCATCTCTTTCTTTTATGATTATATTTAAAAATACTTACTTGAAATGGTTTTGGGACCTCTTTCTTTATTTTATAATTTACAATATCCAGAAAGGGAAAATGATAAGGGCTCAAGTCAAATTGAGTAGAAAGTATGGGAAATTTAGACTCAAGAAGTACCTTTTTTACAAGCAGGTTCCGGGGCTCTCTAACACTCTTTTTAGCAAAATATGCCTCAAACTCATCCCATTGAAAGTTTTGTGTTTTTCCAAATTCCAGCGGGATAATTTTAATGTTTTTTGACATCTTTGAATATATCTTACCATTATTTTTCAAAGAGAAGTTTAACATCAAATCTGTTTCACTATTCAATGGTTTAAATACAAAATATATGCCATCTTTACTGAAATTTGGATCTATCTCAAGTTCATCACTTCCCTGTATTACTTTTAATGCTATATTTTCAGATGTAATTTTCTTATTTATAATTTTAATATATATATCATCTCTATTGATAATCGTCTCAAAAACAACATCTTTATTTTCGGACCATTCAGCACTATTTATTGAAAACTTTTTTTCGAAATATACAGACTCATTTTTTTTTATTTTAAACTGAACAAACTTTACATCCTCATTATGAACATTCAATCTTAAATTTCTATCTAAAATCACTTCATTTGAGTCCATACTTCCTTTAAACAGGACTGCAAATTGTTCATCTAATAATCTTACTTCAATTTTATCAGAACCGGTACAATCAAACTCTTTGATGCTAATTACTATTGACCCCTTCTCCAATTCTATATTTCCGACGCTTATAACCGGATTCTTTACTTTGGTAAAAGGAATATTTCCAGTCGAAAAATTGCCAAAATAATCAGTTACTTTGATACTGAGTCGGTGTCGTCCCAATTGCAGGTTATTAATAACATCGTTTAAGTAAGTTTTTCTTTTTTCTAGATCAAATCCTTTCTGAAAGAACAGATTATAGAAGTAAAAACTTGAGCTGGTTTTAAAAAGATCAAACATAAACCCTATTTGGTTATTATCATCTCCTATGAAAAGATCATTCTGTATTTCAAAATATGGTGTCCCATCTATTGAAGCAATGATATTATAAGGAGATACCCTATGACCTGAGTCATTGACATCAAATGTATTTAAAATAATATCGAATGCGCCTGTAATAATCAGAGGTTGTTCTAATTTATAATTTCCCGTTCCATCAGATATAAATTTAAAAAAATGACTTCCTATTTCCCCATCAATGAGTGACCTTCCAAAAGGTTTAAATATTGCAGCCCTTATAACAGGCAATTTAATGTCATTTCCTGGATATTCAAAAAACGGCAATGAATTGACTGCTCTATACTTTTCATCTCTAACCTCAACATGGAGATGCGGATATCCAGAACCAGTCTGCCCTGAAAACCCAATTATTTCACCTTTTTTATAGAATAATTTAGTAGTTAAAAAATAATTTCCAAAATATTTTTTCCCTTTTTTTTTTTGAACACTTCTTAATATATTTTCCAATTTTTGTTCAAATCTATCTAGATGAAAATATGTAGAAACTCTCTGGTCTTTATGTTTAAGAAATAATGCTCTTCCACTGCCCCGCTTTACAACTCTTATCTTATATATTTCACCATCAGAAATTGCATGAACCGGATATCCTGTTTTTTGATATGTCTTAAGATCAAGACCTGCATGGAAATGCCCTCCCCTGTATTCTTGAAACGTAGCACTTAGTCCATTAAAAATCTTAAGAGGCCATTGATATTTAACTTGATCTTCAGTATAAATTTGTGATATAAAAACAAGATTGAGGAAAACAAAAAAAAAAATAGACTTAGTTCTTATTGATTGACTTTCTGCGGTCTCCATAGATATTATTTCTCAATAACCTTTAAATCTATAAGTATATTTTTCTCAATAAGTGTTTTAAGATCATTATATTTCATATATTTTTTTTCGGTAAACTGCAAAAAACTCCGGTTTAGAATACCGGTATTATTATTTATGAATATCCATCCCTTTAGGGAAGAAGAAAGTACTTTCTTATCCGGACTTTTTGGGTTTTTTGGAATAATAAGAGTATTCAATTTGTTTTTTGTAAGAGAATCTATCGCGTATTCGCCTTCAAACGGAAACTGTGAAGAAAAAGATTGTCCAATTTTTTTTGCACTCTCGGGATAATTTAAAAAAAAGTAGCCAATGATAATTCTTATTTTTTCAAGATATTCATCTGTCAAAATAGATTTCAATGACTCATTTTCTTTAAAAAAAAGATCAAAGTCTATGCCAATTAATCCAAAATCTGAAGTTTTAATAGGTATCTCTTTACCTATAATCGAATCAAGGATTTTTATCTGGGGATTTAAATGTTTCTCATTATTTCCTGAATTATAGTCGACATTAACTCCTGGCCCGGGTGTATTTATACTGAGTTTAGCTATCTTGAAATTGAATAATGTCCCTTCCGCATCTTTCCCTGTTTTCGATAAACTTCCACTAAAATTAAAATCAGTAGGAATCGTAATGAATTTTTTCTGATCTTTCGTGTCAGGCATTATCTTAATTTCAATTTCAATATTCCCGTCAAACTCAAATAATTTTCCATCAGGAATATTGTCAAAAGAATATTTTATTAATACAGGCTCTACAGGTTTTAATCCCGTTTCAGGTTTGTCGCTTCTCTTCAGTACGGTTTCCAGCTGTTCATTTTTTACTTTATTAGAACAGGAAAAAAGAAAAACTACCAAAACAATTGAAACCATTAATAACATTTTTTTATTTAAAAACATATATTTCTCCAAGATCAATAAAGTCAATTATAGCATATATCAGAGAAAAGTTGTAATATAATAATAATGATGATATCATTCAATATAGGAGCAAAAATGAGTATTGAAAAAATTACAGAAGAACTTATAAATATTAGAAAAGATGCAGCTGAAATATCTAGTGGAGTTCTTGAACCACTCCCCTATGAAAATGATAATAGAAACACATGGATAGAAATAGAAAACCCTGAGTTTACCTCTCTATGTCCAAAAACCGGTTTACCTGATTTTGGAAAAATAAAAATCTCATATCTTCCTAATAAACATATAGTAGAATTAAAATCTTTAAAATACTATTTCCTCCAATTTAGAAATGCAGGGATCTTCTATGAAAATCTAACTAAAATGATCCTCTCACATCTGGTAGCTGTATTAAAACCTTTTGAATTAAAGGTTGAATCAGATTTTTCTTCAAGAGGAGGTATAACATCAAAAGTAATTTCTAAATATAAAATGGAAGAAAAATAAGAATGGACTATCAGGAATATATAAATATATTTAAAACTAAGAATGAATATATTACAAAAACCAGTTCCAAACCATCTTTTATTCACAAAATAATCAGAAAGAATAAATTCTGGTTCTATTATAGATTTGCAAGAGTTATAATAAATGGAGCAAATGTCGCAAAAAAAGGACTTTATGATAAAGCTGCATGGATAGTAAATTCTCTAAATAATGTTATGCTGATTGAGCAGAGTGGAGGAGAATTTCATATTGAAGGTATGGAAAATCTTAGAGAAGATACTGACAAAGGAATGGTTATAGTTGCAAATCATATGAGTACACTTGAGACAGTTGTTTTACCTTCAATCATCCAGACAAATAGAAATGTTACCTTCGTTGTAAAAGATACTCTTGTAAAGAATAATACCTTTGGTTATATCATGAGAGCTACAGACCCGATAGTTGTCGGAAGAAAAAGCGCAAGAGAAGATCTTGAGCATGTATTAAAAAGTGGAGAGGAAAAATTAAGAAAAGGAATATCTTTAATCATTTTTCCTCAAAGTACAAGAGACTCAGTTTTTGATCCAAAAGGTTTTAATACTCTTGGTATAAAGCTTGCAAAACGTGCAAATGTTAAAGTTATTCCATTGGCAATAAAAACAGACTTTTGGGGAAATGGAAAATTTATAAAGGAAATCGGAAAAATAGATCCAAAAAAAAAAATATATTTAACCTTTGACAAGCCTATGGGGATAACAGGAAATGGTAAGGAAGAACATAAAAAAATCGTTGATTTTATAAGTCAAAAACAGGAAGAGTGGAAATAGACTTCGTTTCTCACTTAATATAATTTAAAAATTTACTTTTATAAAAACTAATACCTGCAATTATCCCAATCAAATCAAATAAAATATCCTTTACTGAAAAATTCCGTGTAGGTACGAATAATTGATGTACCTCATCTAAAACACTTAATAAAAGTAAAAAAAGTAAAGATAAAAACAGTTTTTTGGATCCTCCATTTTTTACTATCCTCATAAATAAAAAAGATAAGAGAAAGAATTCAATAAAATGAGGAATAATATCAGGAATCCCTGAAGGCAATTCTGATACAGTTCTCCCAGACATATAAAAGATAATAGAATAGACAAGAGCAAAAGGCATAAAGCGAAATAAAATATATTTAATCATTTTCATCGAATATTATATCACCATCCCCTACCCGAATCAATTTATATAAAACCTGAAATAAGTAACATCTATCGATAAAAAGTGTAGAAATAAGGTGTCAGAAGGTTTTATAAAAAAGTAATAACTATGTCACGGATTTTTGTAAAGTTTTATGGCGCAGAAGGTTTGTGCTTATCGATTCAAAATTTGAAAGTTCAAGCTAAAACATCAAATATTCAAATTTGGAAGATGAGAAGTGCGAAAATGCTGTGCCAGAAATTTTTCAAAAAACCACAGGCATACTAATAAGTATGTCGCGGATTTTTTGGGAACTTTATGGTCAGCAGATTTGTGCTTATCCATTCAAAATTTGAATATTTGATGTTAATGCCGGAGGAGGGACTTGAACCCTCACAAGGATAAACCCCGTCGGATTTTGAATCCGGTGCGTCTGCCAATTCCGCCACTCCGGCAATAAGTGGTAATTATAGTTCCAATTGAAATATATGTCAATTAGAAAAGTAGTTGAAAAAAAATTCATTCTATATTTGTAATCGAAATTATAAATTGAAAAGAAAACACTTAAAAACAATGATTAAATGCAAGAATCAAAAAAACAAAACTTCGTCACCTATCGGCACAAAAGTTACCCGAAGTTTTACTTTTTTATTTATTGTTTTTTATTTTAGATTTTATAGGCAAGTCTATATGTTCGAGCTTTATTTAAAAATTTCCTTCTTTTGTATTTCACAATCGCTAAGAATTTTAGATAAAATACCAACTCCAATAGTTTCATTTGAATGGAATTTGTTTTTGGCCTGACACCTTTTTCATGACACCTTTTTCAAAACCAGTTGGCAGAATTTTTTGGCACCTCTATCCCAAACATTAGTATGCACTTCCCTAACATATTGAAGGAACAGGGCTGCAGGAAGTTTCAGTTATTAAGAATTTTTTAACAACTGCCTCAGATGATAAAGAAGGAATATGAGGAACAAAGGTGTTTTTTTTTGGATTCTCTGATTAAATAAAAATCCTTACTCAAAAGATCTTCTTAGAACTTTTTTAAAGCTTAGTTATTTGTAAAATCTCCATCATAATATAAATAAGATTGTGGAGGAATAAAATTTTTATTTAAAAGATAAGGATCCAGTGCATTTTTTTACTTTATAAAAGTACTTATTTTTATTGCTACTCCATCTTCAGTATTTTTATAATAATCGAAAAATCTTTCCTTTTCAATATACCCGATTGAATTATACTCATCTCATAATTTATCCGGTGTTTCTTTAATAATATTTCCTATTTTTTATCATATATGATAAGCTACAAACTTAGGAGGATCAGATGATGTCAATGATGGGATTAATGGGTTTTGCGCCCTTTATTATTTATTTTATTGTACCACTTTTCGCCTTTGCCTATATTTTTTTAAAATGGCGCTCATACAGAGACGGATTGCCTCAAGATCCTGAACTTGGAAAAAAAGTTATTCTCTACTATTTTAAGACTATCTCATTTCACCTGATTCTAATTTCACTCACCCTTATTTTTTCAAACCTTTTAAAAGGGGATTTCAAAGATAATTTTTTATCCGGAATTGGAATCTTGATCGGAAGCTCAATAATATATACAATTCACATTTTTATAATAAACAAGATTTTTAATAACACTCAGACTTATTTTGTCTCCAGATTCTATAATGGTTTTAACTTTGTTTTAGTTGGTCTTATAGGTATGACCGGTATTATCGTTACGACTACTTTACTTGTGAAAGGGAAATTCGTTGATCTTCAGCTGCCAATTTCAGCATTAATTATTTATGGAACAGCATGGGTTTGGCTGGGATCAACTTTTATCAAGAAAAAGTAATATAGGATAAATCAAAATGGATCAGGAAATATTTAATATTCAGCAGGCACATAATAGGGAATATTATCATGAGTTATGGAAAAAAGCCAAGGAAGAGAATTATAAAAATAGTTCTGATGAGGAAAAGCTTATCATGGAAATTATGCTTGAACATGAGGAGGAGTATTTTATTTTTTTTGAAAATTTAGACTTATTAAAGGAACATGAATTTGATCCGGATGAAGAGGAAAATCCTATTATGCATATTACTATACATCAAATCGTAGAGAATCAGCTTAGAAATAAAGAACCTATTGAGGTTTACCAATTCCTATTGGCAATGAATAAAAAGAAATGTCCTCGACATGAAACCATTCATCTTATCTCTCGAATCTTCATCCAAATATTTTTCAAAACATTGAAGTATAAAGTTCCATTTGATAAAAAAAAATATGTTTTTTTATTAAAAAAATACAAAACCCGTAAACCTGAAAATATTTTTCAATTAATAGAAAATGATGAAGAAGAAAATTGATTAAAAAAGTAGTCAATTATGAATCAAAATAGAAATCTATTTTGCGAAGATAATATTATTCCCACAAATCTGTACTCAGATATTTTAAACCGGAGTCATTTATGATAGTTGCAATAATTTTACCTTTTAATGGCCCTTTTAATTTGAACCGGGCCGGAGTTTTACTTTTTTACTTCTTTAATATTTATTAGCTTTCATTGTCTTTAGATGAGCGGGTCATTTTTTGCCTGACACCTTTTTCACTCCGAAAAGCAATTTAATTTGATAGAGAAAACTGTTATTATCAGTCCATCAATATCCAAACAGCCGGAAGCGAATGAATACAGTTCACCCATAGAGAAGTTTCTTTTTGATTTCTTTATTGAAAACAGGAAATTAAAAATTATGTAAGATTCCGAAGCAATAAATACTGTAAAGAATGCAATTACCTCTGGCAGAATCAATATCTCCTCTTTATATTCTTATGCAGTCCGCAAATAGGATACTTTTAAGTGCCAGTCCAGATCTAATTTCAGGGGCTAGTCTTATTGGTTTATTGACAATAATTCTATTATTTGTTAAAAATTAGTTATGATAAAAAACAATCAACTTATAATTTATCAGACTGAGGATGGGAAAGTTAAAATTGAAACTCATTTTGAGAATGAAACCGTTTGGCTAAACATAGAACAAATATCAGAATTATTTCAAAAATCCCGTTCTACAATTAATGAGCATATTCTTAATATCTATAAAGAACAGGAGCTTGATCAAGCACCTACAATGAGAAAAATCGGAATTTCCGGTTTTTCTACTAAACCTACCAACCATTATAATCTTGATGTGATAATTTCAGTAGGTTACAGAGTGAAATCTCATAGAGGTGTTCATTTTCGTAAATGGGCAACAGCACTTATTAAAGAGTATTTGATAAAGGGCTTTGCAATGAATGATGAACTGCTTAAAGAGGCCGGAGGCGGGAATTATTTTGATGAATTACTGGCCAGAATACGTGATATCCGTTCATCTGAAAAAGTGTTCTGGCGTAAGGTTTTAGACATTTATGCCACTAGTATTGATTATGATGCAGATACAGAACAATCTGTAATGGTTTTTAAAACCATACAAAACAAAATGCATTGGGCAGCTCATGGTGAAACAGCTGCTGAAACAGTTTATAAGAGGGTTGATTCTTCAAAAGAGCATCTAGGATTAACTAACTTTAACGGTGAAATACCAACAAAAAATGAGGCTGAAATCGCTAAGAATTACCTTTTAAAAGATGAATTAGATATATTAAACAGAATGGTAACAGCATTTCTGGAAATTGGAGAAATTCAGGCATTAGACCGTAAACCTATGTACATGAAAGATTGGATTAAGCAGCTTGATACATTCCTGCAAATGACAAATAAAAATATTTTAAAAAATTCGGGTACTATCAGCCATAAAAAGGCTGTAGAAAAAGCTCACAGAGAATACGAAGTTTATAAAGAAAAAACAAAGAATAGGATTACGCAGATTGAAAAGGATTTTATGAAACAAATTGAGAAGAAAACGAAAGGTCTGAAAAATTGAAGTTTACAGAAGAAAAATTTAAATAAATTCTGTCTGTCCCCTTTCTCTTAGTTTTTTCAAATATACTTATTTAACAGGGACAAATCTCCATGAAACAATACCGCCTTTTTCATTTTTATATGACCCTTTAAGCGTATAGCCGGATGATGGGAGGGCAATCTCGAAGGCTTCAGCTGCGATACTTTCCCTGGAGGGATTTCTTACCGCTTCAGGGAACATCTCTTTAAGGAGTTCAGGAAAAGCTATTTTCCTATTATGATCCTCCATTTTATTTATTAATGCCTTTGTAATTTTCAGCCTTGAGTACGATTCTACACCCACTCCGGATTCACCCAGTTCTACATCATCAATACCCGGAGTGATTCTCAATGAATATGTCCCCCTGCTGTAATTGAACTGGAGATTATTTATATAATGTTCCGGCTCGATCTTTTCACTTCCTTTTCCGTCCGTCATGTACACTATTACCGCCTCTCCCAATTTTGAAATGTTTAGAATTGAAACGTTATATTTTACTTTTCCCTGCCCTACAAATTTATCTTCCCATCCTACTAATTCACCTTCCTCCCCTTCCAATTTACTTTCACTTCTTTTTAAGGGTCTAAAGGTCACCGTCCCGTCTATTCTGACCGTCTCAACTGTTTTACCGTATAATCCCTTTAATTTTAAAAAGGTGACGCTGTTATCGTAAAAACTTTCATTGAGATCAAGTTTATAGTGAATCTCACCTTTCCATTTTTTAATACTTTTAAATCTCGCCTTTCCTCTCTGTTGTGGAGGATTTGATCCTTCCGCTATTTCGAATAGGAGAAAAAATGAGCCAATAAGAAACATAATAAACAGGTTCCGGGAAAACAAAATTTTTTTTTTTTTAACCATGACCCTTCCTCCAAATTATTATTAAATATAACACTCCTTTCCTAAAAGGAGAATCTCTTTATTGTAATAAAACATTCTAGTATAAAAAACTTATTTTCTCAGCCAGATTAAGTGGAAATTCTTCAGTCTTTGATCTGCACTTTGTACATTGCAATGGGTAAACTTTATAAACTTTGTAAATTAGATGCTGGTTGATTACGGAGAAAGGGATTAGCGAAGTTTTCCAACATCATCCAGGCGGATTAGATGGAAGGTTTTTCCATCCCAATGTGCTGCTACTTCTGCACCTTTATGTGCAAGAGCATAGCATGCACCAGCATCTACACCAGCTCTCTTAGCAAATCTAATTCCACGCTTTGGAAAAATCTCGAGCAAAGGTCCGAACTTGCCTTTCTCAGAAAGAATTGCAATACCAGCTGCTGAGATCTCTTTCTTTTTCTGGAACTTGGCCAGGGCAGTCATCATCTTTTCCGGAGTTAAATTGGGAAAGGGTTGCATGAATGCAAGTGCCTTTTTGTAGTTCTTTGCATCCAATGAAGTATTGAGATCATGTAGAATGGATACTATGGCTTCTTTAGTAGGCTTAACAGACTCTCCGTCGGTCTTTGAAACTGTTGAATCCCAAGACGACTCACATCCACACACCCCAAGAAGCAAGGTTAATGTTAAAACTACAAAACTGACAGTATAAACGTTTTTTGATAAATTTCTTAGAAAATCCATAATTTGTCATACCTCCAATTTTTTCATATTAAAAAGTTACTACAAAAAAAATTTTATTGCAAATCCATTTTATTAAAACTCATTTGAAATAAATTAAATAATAGGCTTATTTTTATTGACTTTATTTATTTATTTTTTTAGAATGCAGATATTATGTATCAGCAATGCCGGAATGATATGAAGGTATTCCCTGGAGGATAAATCATGAAGCCTAAGAACATTAAGAGAATACTATTTATTATTTCTGTGTTTTTGATTGGGACAGTGATTCTGCTGCCTGTCAAGAATAGAAAACTCAGTCAAACTGAATTGGCAGAACTTCGTGATGCCAAAACAGTTCAGGTTATTATTGAACCTGTTACGGGAAATACAAAGAAGGTGAAATTTCCAATTAGAGAGACAATCAAAAAAATGCTGATCCCGGCAGGATTAAAATATACCGCTGCTAATGGGGCTATGGTTTTTAAGATAAAGTTAACTGCTCGTGCTCTCTCTCGTAATTATTCAAGATTCGGGTTTGGAGGTGGGCGAAAAGGGTATACAGGTGCCAGTATATCTGGGAATATTATCGTTTTAAAAGGAATGAAACAGTTTTTCAAATACAATTTTTCAGGCAGTGTCGGCACCTCTTATTCGATCTTATCAGGTTCTTATAAGTATCCCTCATCTGCTCCCTTTTCTAAAGCTTTTTTGAAATCAACCTTTCAAAATAAAGTCATGGATATCATAATAAATATTCAGGAGAAACAAATCCCTTTGCTGATCCGGTATTTTAAAAGTTCTAATTTCCGAATCCGTAAAGCTGCCATTGAAAAGATGTCCTTAACTAAAGATACTGCTGTATTGAGTTTTATATATCTTGCTTTAAAGGATAAAACAAATGAAGTTAGGACTTCAGCAGCTAAGGCACTTGGACGATTTGCTGATCCCGAAAGTTTAAAACCACTCTTATCCATATTGGACGATAAGAGTAAAGCAGTCAGAACTGCAGTTCGCAGTGCCCTATTTAAAATAGACAGGAATTGGCGGAATTTGGAAGCCTGTAAAAAATTGGTACCTGTCTGGATTATTGCTCTGAAAGACAAAAGCAGCCTAATCGTTGCTGGTGCCGTTGATGCTTTGAACGAAATTTCTGATCAAAGGGTTGTAAAGCCATTAATTATTGCCTTAATGAACAATTACTCAACCAGAAAGAAAATTATAAAAGTCCTGAATAAAAAATACTCAGGTTGGAGAAGTGGACCTGAAGCTACAGAGGCGATATCTGTTTTTTTATTAGTCTTGAAAGGCCCGGATAAAAAAAAGAAAAACAATGCTATACAGGCGCTGGGTGAATTGGGCGGACCGATTGTTCAACAGCAACTTATAAAAACTGCAACAAGTGATCCTGTTTCATCGATAAGGGGCAGTGCACTCTCAATCTTATCAAAAAAATATCCTGACTGGGGAAAATCGAAAGAGGCAGTTAAAAATGTTCCCTCCCTGATAAAAGATCTGAGAAAACCCTCTTCAGATCTCAGATACCAGTCAGTTAAAGCCCTTGACGTGATTAATGATCCGCGCGCCATCCCCTCCCTGATCAGACTTATAAAGGATAAAAACTCCAGAGTCAGTAGTGCCGCATTAAATGCACTGAAAGATATCGATGATCCCCGTATTATCAAAACACTTGCCCAAATGTTAAAGAGTAATAATTATAGAATCAGAGAAAAGGCAATTTCAGCATTAATGAAACGGGATGATCCGAAGGCAGTTGATTTGCTGATCGGGGCGGCAAAAGACAGAAAATATTCAATCAGGATAAAGGCCATAAATGGGCTGGTTAAAAAGGAGGATTCCCGTATAAACAAAATTCTCCTGGATGCATTAAAAGACACTAATTATAAGATCAAAACGGCTGCGATTTCTGCCCTGGGTAAAAGAAAGGAGACCCTGGCCATTAAGCCCCTGCTAAAACTTCTTAAGGATAAGAATGCAAGATTGAGGAATTCTGCCAGTTATGCCCTGAAAGGAATGGTTGATCTCTGTACGGTTGATACCCTTTTAGAATTGACAAAAAGTGACAGTTCAAGTTTAAAACTTTCTGCGTTAACTGCACTTGGCAAATATGACAGCCCCAAAGTTATTGAACTGCTAATTAAATCTATGAAAGATAAGAATTCCAATATCAGGCTAAAGGCGGTTGGGGCACTGGGAAAAATAGATAATGAGCGAACTGTAAAACCTCTTATAGCAGCACTTCAGGACAAATACTATAAGGTCAGAGAAGTTGCTGTAAAAAGCCTTGGAAAAAGAAAAGAAGTCCGGGCTGCAGCTGCTCTTTTAATGCTTTTAAAAAGTAAAAAAACAGTAGTGAAAAAATCCAGGTACTATAAAAAACGCAGGGTGACAACTCACCGTTCAAAAATTAGGAATACTGTTTTCAATGCATTGGAGAATATGGCTGAAGATCTACCGGCAAAACTTCTTTTGGATCAAATTAGAGAGAATAATTATAATATGAAGTACAAATTAAAAAAATTAGCCATAAAAACAGAGGATCCGGAGGCTGCAAACATCTATATCACTGCTTTGAAGGATGATAATAGATCAGTTGTCCAGGTTCTAATCGAAATACTTGGAAGCCGCAAAGAACGTAAAGCAATAGAACCGCTTATCGAAAAACTGAAAAGTAGCGACAGAGGCATAAAAAAAAGTGCCTCTTATGCATTAAAATCTATCACTGGTAAAAATTACAAAACAAAATACAAGAAATGGAAAAAATGGTGGAAAAAAAAATAGATCTTAAAATTCTATTTTGTAATTTAAACCAAGCAATTCCTGTTTATCACAAAAATGATAAAATAACAAAAAGAGCTAATGGATCATTATTTCTCCCAGACAATTCGAAATCCTAAACCGCTATCATTATAATTAACTCCATGACCGCCACGAACTGTAGTTCTTACTGTTTTGGGACCGCAATACCAGCCTCCACCCCTGAATGTATTTCCGTTTCCGGTTAATGGACCTTTTGGATTTACCTTTTCAGACTTTAAATAATAGTCCTTCTGATATTGATCACGACACCATTCCCACACATTTCCAGCCATATCCATTACATTATAAATTGAGGCACCGGCAGGATAGGTTCCAACTGGTGAAGTATACCCAAATCCATCATCTATAGATTTATCACCCCAACCTTTTATTTTCATATTAACATCTTCACAATTCAATTTATCTCCTGACAATTTACTGTTTCCCCAGGGATATGTTCGGCCATCAGTTCCCCGGGCTGCTTTTTCCCATTGAGCTTCAGTAGGAAGATATATCTTTTTCCCGGTTTTTTTAGATAACCATTTACAAAACATCTTGGCATCACCGGAGGTAATTAAAACGACCGGATGACTGTCTTTCTGCAGAAAACCGGGGTTTTTCCAGTTTGCTGTCTTAACATTTGTCCATTTCCCATTAACCAGAAGAGAGGCGCTTCCTTTTTTTTCAACTTCGGTTATATATTTCGCCTCCTTAACGAATTTTTTAAACTGACCAACTGTTATTTCATGTTTTGAAATAGAATATGTATCAAGTATAACATCATGCACTGGACCTTCATTCTTCCACCTGTTTTTTACATTGGAACCCATTTCGAATTTTCCTGCAGGAATTTTCACCCAGTCAATTTGTAAGACCTTTTTATCGAATTGCATCTCTTTTGAATCCAGAGCAAATTGAATCTGGACAAATAAAACCATGATCAGTACTAATAAAATTGCTTTTGTTCTCATAACTTCTCCTTTTTTATTTAATATATCTAAGATAATTATTTAATCATCTTTTCATACCTCAAACAATAGGTAATTTTTCTCATTTTCAAAAATTTAAAACTCTATTTAGATGACAAATGTAACGAAAGTGCTATTTCAGATTTATTTTATCGAGTGAAACAAAAAATAGATTTTTTCACTTCTCCTCCTCAGGGCTTTAATACTAATATAGAAATTTTTAAGTTAAAACATCTAAAGTCCTTCATACAAAAGGCATTCGCTTGTTATTTTATTTCATTGAATTTTTATTACAAGTATATTTTACTAAATTTCATTAACCTATTAAAAAATCAGCTTCTTTAATATATGTATTAGTACGGTTATAAAAAATAAATGGGGCTCTGATAATCTAAAATTTGAAACATTTAAACATTTGCAAATTATTGATCTTTATCAAATAGATCACTTACTTCAGCTAAAGTTAAAGTATTCTTATATACTTTTATCTCATCAATATAACCCACAAATCTTGAACTTCCATTTCGGTATGATCCGAAATTAAAGTCTCCATTATTAACCGTATTTGAAGATGCCCTCAATGTAGCCCTTATAGAAGTAATTAATGGGTCTGTAACAGAGCTGGATAATTCGGTTATATAAATTTTAACCCTTGATGCAGGTATAGTCGTATTCCCCGTAATACCGCTTCCATCATATGTAAGGGCTACATGGTACCATCTATTTGTGAGTATTTCAGTATTATTCAATACATGAATTCTCCTACCGTTATTATTCCCATTTTGCCTCATGGTAAAATTGACTGCAAAATTATTACTACCCACTTCCTTAACATCTAAAAACCAACCTCGACCATTATTTCCATTTGAAATTTTAGATATTAGCGTATATTCTCTGTTGGTATTAATAGAAGGCATTTTAAACCAGAGGGAGATTGAAAACTGATCTGTTGGCTCAAAATCAAAATCATCTCCAAATTCTACATATCCGTTATTGCCCCCATCGCAGTAAATGGCCTTTCCCCGGATATTATTAGTATCCCATAAACGGTCAATATTATTCATATTTACCAGTGTACCATTTATTTCCGGAGCATAATTTAGAAAACCGGATCCATACACAGTGGGACCATCCCCCTCTTCAAAGGACCACCAGACAAATTCACCAGTGGCAACCGGGGGTATTTCATGAACCAGAAGATGATGAAAACTTGTATAGTGGTTTCCATCCCAGCTTCTCAAACCCGGCATTCCGTCTGTAAATGCGTTATCTGTAAAATTAAATCTCTCTATACCGTCAACCTTAATAATATGCCTTAATCCCGTAACAGTTATTGAAATCTGATGAGATGACTCAAAAACATCAGGGAATTCTGCAAGACTCATAATACGAGTTTGAAATGGAGCTTGTTCCTCTCCGCTATAAACTCTTCTAACGACAAAAGCAACTCTTCCTCCACTGGTAAGCCCCGGATCATATTGAAAACAATATCCGGAAATTAGTTCCTGTCCATCACTTCTATAGTAGATGCCATAACCTCTCCCCTGATGTAAGGTTGCATTTACCTCCAGTCTGTAATCTTCCCAGTCGGCTCTACCAAAAGCAGCTCTATGCTCTCCATCGCCTTCTGCCCAGAAATTTCCATTATTGTCAGAAGCCCATGTTGCTCCTGGAATAATTGAGTTTATAGGTGAATATGAAGCTGAATCGGGATCTGGTTCATCAGTACTATAGAAGGTTCTTTCAAAAAAAGGAGCATCAGGTGTAGTTGAGTCTCCATAAAAATTGACATTAAAAGGAGATCCCCCATTGAGGCTGGCAATTTTATGATATTCGTTATCAGCGGTAGCGAAATATCTATGGCCCACAGGGATTTTAATACCAGGCGCAGGAGTCTGGGTTCCATATACACCCAATGCTGTTGTTATAGTTGTAGTAAAAATGGTTCCAGTTCCATCAGGATAGTGTATATTTAAATCTTCATTATCATATGTTGTTATAACATCCCTGCTATTTTTGTATTTAAACTCACCTTGAACATATGTCCATACTTCATTTTCTTTGATTTTTAATTCATCGATATCATCATCATTTGGATTTAAGCGGTCATAGATACCATCCTCTCCCCCACTGGCTATAGTTACAGGCCAGGCAATAGATGCCAGAGTACCGATAGGATTGCCATTATTATCATGGTAAAAAAAAGGATTCCCCCATGCATCAAGAGTGGCAACATAAGCTCCATTATTCTGATTGTCTTTCAGATAGGGACCTCGCCACCCAAACCATACATTATTTTGCTTAATAAATGAAGGATATGCTCCCTGTTCAAAAAGATCTATCAGACTTGCAGGCAGTACACCAAGATCTCCAATAAAGCCAAAGGAACTTCTAACTTTATTAATCAAAATATCTGGATTCCCAACAATCACATTCTTGAGATTATGGATTTTTTTAGTAGTAATATTTATTCTATTTACAGGTACTTTTTGTAAAAACAGGGGAATCGCAATCGTTACTGCAACTGTAATAACCAGGACAATAAGCATTACAGCAATGGCAGCAATTCCAGAATTTTTTTGTTTTTTTTCTTTGTTATTTCTCATCCTAACCCACATGATGTTAATATGAAGTTTGACTATTATTATTGTTCATAGTCATTTTATCTTCATAAATTTGATTCTAAATGAATGAAATTGAGAAGTCAACACCTGTTTAAATGATTTTTACTTTTTTAAGGATCAACTGATAAAAAAACAGGTGATTTTAATAATTTACGCTACTTCCAGAATTCCGCTATTGACAAAAGGTAAGCTATAAATTATAACTATATTTAATTAAAAAAAAAATTATTGTTTTGGAGGATTTACTATATGAGTAATATTGGAAATTATGAAGAAAGGTATGAAAATTTCACATGGGATCTGGCAAAAGCTGAACTTGGATATAAGGATGGAGACAGTATCAACATTGCTGAATACTGTTCTGACAGAATTTGTAATTTAGGAAATGGAGAAAAAACATCTCTGATCTGGCAGGGAAATGCGGGTCAAACTAAAAAATATTCTTTTAATGATCTTAGATTATTAACGAACACTTTTGGATCATTTTTAAATGGATTAGGGCTTAAAAACGGAGATAGAATAAGTTTATTTCTAGACAAAGTACCTGAATTATATATTGGATTCCTGGGAATCCTGAAAATGGGTGGAGTTGCCCAACCGCTCTTTTCTGCATTTGGAGGAGAATCACTTCATACCAGATTAGAGGATGGAGGCACAAGTGCTATTATTACCCAGAAAAAACATATTGGTAAAGTTAGAAAAATCATAAATGAGCTTCCGGAACTTAAACATATTATACTGATTGACGATGATGAAAAAAAGCCACTGAGAGAAAGGGAAGCTGCCTTCTCAATGGATAAAGCAGAAAAAGTTGAGAATTATGAAGCTTATAAAACAAACGCCGAAAGTCCATCAGTATTACATTATACTTCTGGAACTACCGGCAAACCCAAAGGCGCTCAACATGTACATTATTCATTAATATCACAGTATATTACAGCAAAATATGTGCTTGATCTAAAAGAAGATGATATTTACTGGTGCACAGCAGATCCAGGTTGGGTAACAGGAACTTCTTATGGAATAATTGGAGCCTGGGCAAATGGGATAACACAATGTGTCCTGGATGCTGGTTTTAAATCAGATAGCTGGTACAAATTTATTGAAGAACAAAAGATCACAATCTGGTATTCTGCACCGACTGCTATTAGGTCTCTTATGAAAGATGGGAAAGAAGTTGCTGATCAATATAATCTTTCATCTTTAAGACATCTCTGCAGTGTTGGTGAACCTCTAAATGCTGAGGCGGTATTATGGTCAACAGATACATATGGACTCACATTTCATGATACTTACTGGCAAACAGAGACAGGCAGCATGATGATCTGTAATTATCCTGGAATGAAGATAAAACCTGGCTCCATGGGAAAACCATTTCCCGGAATTGAAGCGACTGTTGTTGATATAAAAACGCATGAACCTATAACGGAACCTGGAATTGTTGGACTAATAGCTTGTAAACCAGGATGGCCTGCAATGTTCAGAACTTACTGGAATAATAAAGAAGTGTATGATAGTAAATTCAAGAATGGATGGTATATATGCGGAGACAGAGCCAGCATTGATGAGGACGGATATTACTGGTTTGTAGGAAGAGATGATGATGTAATTAATACAGGTGGTCATCTTGTTGGTCCATTTGAGATCGAATCAGCACTTCTTGAACATGAAGCAGTTGCAGAATCAGCAGTAATTGGAAAACCCGATCCGGTTAATATGGAAGTGGTAAAAGCATTTATTGCATTAAAACCGGGTTTTGAAGGATCAGATATGCTTGATCTTAATATAATGAACTTTATCAGAAAAAAACTCTCTCCACTGGCAATGCCGCAGGAAATTGAATTTGTTGACTCTCTGCCAAAAACAAGGAGTGGAAAAATAATGAGAAGAATGCTTAAGGCTAAAGAATGGGGTGAAGAAATTGGTGATACATCTACATTAGAAGATGATTAAGCTTCTATCTTAAGATGTGATATTCTCTCATTTAATTTATATAATGGACTATTTCTCAGGTCGTGTTGCATCATAAAAAAAACACTATAAACGATAGGTCGTTGCTTCATAAAAA
>CBDUZW010000008.1:0-115444 GCA_965371805.1 uncultured bacterium
TATTTTACTACATTTGGTCAGCTTTTACTTCAAGTTTTTATAGGACAGTAATGATGTTTAATGATTTAATTGATTAATTTAACTCAATTATTTGGATTGATTAATGAAATCTGTTAAACTATTAGTTGACATTATGTTTAGGAGCAGAAAATGAGACAAAGTAGTAAAATAATTATATTAATACTAATTGTATTTAGCCTTTCAAATTTAAGTATGTTTGCAAGTTCAGATAAAACTGTTAAGTTGCCGATCAAGGACCCTCTAAAGATGGGTTATACTGAAGTTCCTGAAGTTGCAGAGACTGCATATATACGATATATTGAGAACTATTTTACTCTAAAACAGATATACGATTCAATCAATGATGGAGATACCGGACTTTCCCTGGACCTTAGTAAGCTCAAAAAAGCTTTACATGGTGGTAGTATTGATACTGAAAAAATATTTGGCAAAACATATATTGGACCCTATCCAATGGAATCTAAGGAAATTACCTATTCATATAAGAGATTCAGATTATCCGGAAATATAGTTAGAGGAAAGGGTAATCTCTATTTAAAAGGTCTTTTCAGACCCAGTATTAATAGTGAAGATTGGACTGATCAGGGTCAGGTGATTATACGGGTTGAATTGAAACTGGACCAGGAAGGATTGGATCTTGCTCTTGGGACTTATGATGTAATTGTAAGGTTCAAAATAATAAATGGGAAATTTTATAAAGTGCCAACAGTTGTAGAGGGTCCATTTGTAAATATGATAAGAAGTGATGCAGCCGGTGAAGTGGTTATATCGTTTAAAACTAGTGAACCTCTAATTGGAGGGGTAATAATTAATAAGAAAAATGATGATAAAAAAATCAGATTCGGAAATAAAAAACCCGGTATTAAACATGAAATAAAACTCTCCGGATTAAAACCGGCTTCATTATATGATTATAAAATTGATGCGGGCGGATATATATCAAGACCCTATACTTTTAAAACAGCTCCAAAACCTGGAAAAGGAAAAGTGGTCTTTTCCTATACTGCAGATAGTAGAGCAGGTAATGGAAGTGGAGATACAAATTATCTTGGTGTTAATTATAGAACTATGGAGAGGCTCGCAAATTTAGCATATCAGAGAGGTTCAGAATTTTTTATTTTTGGCGGTGATCTGCTAAATGGGAATACTTCCAGTATAGATGATTTCAGAACTCAGATCCATGGATGGAAGCAGACAATGTCAGGTTTTTGGAGCCTTAGACCCGTCTACACCTGTATCGGTAATCATGAATCACTAATAAAGGTTTTTGAAAATAAAAAAGTTTATGGCAAATTACGTTTACTAAAAATGGATAGGTGGCCATATATAACTGACAGTACTGAAGCCGTTTTTGCAGATGAGTTCGTCTATCCTGAAAATGGTCCTGAAACATCTGATAAGAGAAGACCTACTTATAAGGAAAATGTATATTCATTTCAGTATGGACCTGTGAAATTTATTGTTTTCAATAATAATTACTGGGTGGCTAAATCAAAAAGTCCAATGGGTAAAGCAGCAAAGCTTATTGGAGGATCTCCCGAAGGATATATAATGAGAGACCAGATGGACTGGATAAAAAATGAACTTAAAATTGCTGAAAATGATTCAAATGTAAAATATATAATTCTCTATGCACAGGAACCGATATTTCCTAATGGCGGGCATGTAAAGGATTGTATGTGGTATTACGGAAATAATAATGTCCGGGCATATTATACTGACCCTAAAACAGGAGAACTTATTGATGAGGGGAAAGGAATTATTGATGTTAGGAATGAGTTTGTAAGACTTGTTGGCAATAATAAGAAAGTTGCAGCAGTTTTAGGAGCTGATGAACATGCATTTCATAAAACATTAATAGATAAAAATGTTCCTATTGGAGACATGAAAAAAGATGATAAAAATAATGATGGAATCATCGGAAAGGATAATGAATCAATTTCATCTTTAAGTGATCTTAAGTATCCTGTATGGTATCTTGTTTCAGGTGGAGGAGGAGCACCATATTATGCAGCAGAGCCTGCTCCATGGAATGATTATTGGAAGAAAAATATGAATAAATATAAAAAAGAAGAACATACTTCAATGAGAGGATGTTTTTATTATTCATCACAGGAAAATGTAATTATGTTTTCTGCAGATAAAAATAAAATCTCTGCAGAAATTATAAATCCATATGGTGATGTCATTGATAAGATAGATGATTTAATGGCAGTAAAAAAATAGAAAGATATAAAATTAAGAAATTTATCTTTACCACATGGCCACTGATTCTAAGGAGCATATTTGAATAACTTGAATGGACTTATACTGGCAGCTGGATTATCGTCACGGATGGGTACATTTAAAATGGAACTGAACATTGGGGGGATACCTCTGATAGAACGAACTGTGTTGAATATGCAAGGCGTTTGTGATAAAGTTATTATTGTATGTGGATATCGAAAGGAAAAGATCCTGCAGCTTTTTGATGGTTATAAAAAGGTAGAGATCGTGGAAAATAAAAATTACGAAAGAGGAATGTTCTCTTCAATTCAAACAGGATTGAAAATGGTAAATTCTGATAGAGTCTTTATTCAACCAGGTGATATACCTTTTGTTAGTGAAAATATATATGCTGCTTTATCAGCACATAAGGAAGATGTCTTGATACCGGTCTTTAAAGGCAGGAAGGGACATCCTGTGTTAATAAACAGAAAGATTATAGATAAAATTTTATCTGAATCTGAAGATGCGAAACTGAATGAACTTTTTCATCAGTATGGATATAAATCTATTGAGGTTTTTGATGATACGATTCATTTTGATATCGATAATATAGAAGATCTTGAACAATCTAAGAGGTATTTATAATGGAAATATTTGAAGAACTGCTCAAAGTAAACAGATCAGGAAGGAACTGTGTTCTTATTACAGTTATTGATAAAAAAGGCCATGGACCTGCAAAAAGCGGGTTTAAGATGATTCTGCTTGAGGATGGAAAAACAATAGGTACAGTTGGTGGGGGCAATCTTGAATATCTTGCAATCAAAAATGGCTTATCTGTCTTCAAAGATAAGGAAAATATTTATCAGGAATATTATATGGGAGATTCAGAAGAGGTTATAGATATTAAAAAGGCAAAAAACACCAATATGATATGTGGTGGGTCTATCTCGCTTTACTTTGAATATTATGGGGTTTTTGATACAGTCTATCTATTTGGAGCAGGTCACGTTGGAGAGGCTATTCTTTATCATATAGAAAATTTAAATTATAGGGTTATATTGATTGACAGTAGAGAGGAATTATTAAATAAATTCAGTAGTAAAATTCCTGTCTTTAAAGATATACCTTCATTAAAAGAAGATAAATGTATTGCAGATAACAGTTTTTTTATTATTGCAACATACTCTCATGATATTGATTATAATATACTGAAGACGATTATAAATGAAGACTGTAGACCAAAATACATTGGGATGATAGCATCAAAAAAAAAAAGCGGGATAATTCTTTATGATATTAAAAAAGAGTTTGCTGGTAATGCTGACATAGATAAAATAAAGACGCCAATTGGGCTTAATATCGGGGGGGGCACACCTGATGAAATAGCAATATCTATAATTGCTGAGTTACAGATGATAAAGTATGATAAAAAGGATATGATATGGAAATAAAATATATTTTAAATGGGACTGAGCAGTCTGTTGATACCTCTATAAGTCCTACAGTATTAAAACTTTTAAGGGAACGGGGATTAAAAGGGACTAAAGAGGGATGTAATGAAGGAGAGTGTGGCGCATGCAGTGTTCTTATCGGTACATTATCTGATGATGAAACTGACGTAGATTATAAAACTGTGCCTTCATGCCTGCTTCCGATAGCTGATTTAAACGGGAGACATCTTGTTACAATAGAGGGATTGTCAAAGAAGAAGCTTTCTCCTGTACAAGAAGCTTTTGTAGATGAAGGTGCGACTCAATGTGGTTTTTGTACTCCTGGATTTATTATTTCTATTACTGCATATTTACTTTCCGGTTTTAAAGATGAAGTGGATGTGATTGATGCAATAGATGGACAGATTTGCAGATGTACTGGATATAATTCAATAAAAAAGGCTGTCAAGAGAATAGATGAGTTAGTAATGGCAAAAACCATAAATTACTCAGAAAGGATTAAAGAAATCATTAGTCTGAATATTATTCCGGATTTTTTTTCTAATACACGGGAACAACTTATAAAAATTAATACCAAAAATTCAATTCAAAAAAAATTGGAAGATAGTTTAGGGAACCTTGAAGAGAAGAAAATTATTGCAGGCGGGACTGATGTTTTAGTTCAGAATGATGGGAAATTACCGGAGCAGGATCTTGTTTTTTTATCAAATATCAAAGACTTATCCGGAATATCTTTAGAGAACAATTTTATCAGTATCAAAGCAAATACAATAATAGAGGATATGAAAAATTCTCCTGAGATTAATAAAATCTTTCCTGGTTTTGATGGTTTTTTAAGTCTTGTCTCATCTAAATTAATTAGAAATAGGGGGACTATTGCTGGTAATATTGTAAATGCTTCTCCGATAGGTGACATCTCAATCATTCTGCTGGCTCTCAGAGCGGAATTGATCATAATGGCTGATAGTGGAGAGAAAAGAAGTGTAAATATTGATAAGTTTTATAAAGGATATAAAGATATTGATCTAAGGAAAAATGAGATAGTTTATGAAATTCAGATTCCTGTCCCTGAGGATGGATATAAATTTAATTTTGAAAAAGTTTCTCAGAGAAAATACCTTGATATTGCAAGCTGCAATACTGCAATTCTAGTAAAGATCGAAAATATGATAATAACTGATTGCTCTATATCTGCTGGGGGTGTTTATGCCTATCCATTATATTTGGAGAAATTGTCTAAGTTTTTAATTGGAAAAAAAGCTGAAGAAGCAACAATTGAGATGGCAGAAGAAATTTTGAATTTATCAATAAGTCCAATTAGTGATATAAGGGGTAGTGAAAAATATAAAAGACTTTTATTGAAAAACTTATTGATAGCACATATGAATATTATAAATTCAGGAAAATAATATGGATAAACGTAGAAATAAAAGAAGTATTGATCAGGCTTTGCATGTTAAAGGCGAATCTATATTTGTAGATGATATTCCTGTAAGCAAAGATACTCTGTTTGCTACAATTTATGCCTCACCAAATGCGCATTGTAGAATATTAAAAATAAAGACAGATAATGCAAAAAATCTTGATGGTGTAGTTGCTGTTTTTACAAAAGAAGACATTCCCGGTGAAAATCAGATCGGTGCAATTATTAAGGATGAACCATTATTGGCAGAAAATATAGCGCATTATATTGGTCAACCTATAGCGCTGATCATTTCAAAAACCAAGGAATCCGGGGAAAAAGCAAAGAACCTGATAGAACTGGAAATAGAACAACTTGATATTATCATTGATCCCAGGATTGCCTATAATAAGGGAGATCTTATAGTTCCTCCAAGAACTTTCCTAATGGGTGATATTGAAACTCAATGGGCAAAATGTAAAACTGTAGTTTCCGGATCTATTGATTCAGGTGGGCAGGAGCATTTCTATCTGGAAACTCAATCTGCTCTTGCTGTTCCGATTGAAAATGACGGAATAAAAGTCTTCTCATCAACGCAATCTCCGACAGGTGTGCAAAAAACTGTGGCAAAGGTTCTTGCAATAATTGAAAATAAAATTGAAGTTGATGTAAGGAGACTTGGTGGTGGATTTGGGGGAAAGGAAGATCAGGCATCACATTGGGCTGCATTGGCCTCAATGGGGGCATTTATATTAAAAAAACCTGTAAAACTTATTTTAAATAGAAATGAAGATATACAGATGACAGGAAAAAGACATCCATATTCATATGATTATAAAATCGGTATGGATGATAATGGGGAAATTATTGCCTACGAAGCGTTTCTTTATCAAAATGCGGGAGCTTCTGCGGACCTGTCTACTGCAATTCTAGAAAGAAGTTTATTTCATATTACAAATACTTATTTTATCCCCAATGTAAAAGTTACTGCAGCCAGCTGCAGAACAAACCTTCCGCCTTTTACTGCTTTTCGGGGTTTTGGTGCTCCTCAGGCAATATTTGTTCTGGAATATGCAATTAATAAACTTGCTGTGAAATCTGGAATAAAAATTGAAAAGATACAATTTGAAAACCTGATTAAAGACAAGGATATTTTTCCTTTTGGAATGGAAGCTGAAAATACCAGAGCAATAGATTGTTGGAATATAGCAAACGAAAAGTATAGTTTTTTGAGTATAAGAGATAAGGATGAAGCATTTAATAAAGATAATAAATATCTGAAAAAAGGATCTTATATTATGCCATCCTGCTTTGGGATATCTTTTACTAATTCTATGCTGAATCAGGCTGGTTCTCTTGTTCATGTATATACAGATGGTAGTGTTAATGTAAGTACAGGAGCTGTTGAGATGGGGCAGAATGTAAATTTGAAGATTGCTCAGATCGTTTCAGAAGTTTTCTCAATTCCATTGGAAATGATTAAGGTTGAAACAACAAATACTTCCAGGGTAGCAAATACGTCTCCTACAGCGGCGAGTTCCGGTGCAGATCTAAATGGAAAAGCTGCTGAGGTTGCAAGTAATATTATAAAAGATAGATTGATGCAGGTTGCAGCAATAGAGATAAATGAAAAAAATCCAGAAAACCTTGATTTAAAAGATGGATGGCTTATATGTAAAGGCCAAAAAACAGATCTTAATTGGGAGACTCTGGTACTTAAGGCATATCTGAAAAGAACGAATTTAAGTGGACAAGGTTATTATGCAACACCTGATATATATTTTGATAGAAAAAAAGAAAAAGGTAAACCTTTTGCATATCATGTATTCGGGAATGCAATTATCAGTGTTACTCTGGATTGTTTGAGAGGAGTTTATGAAATTGATTCAATCCAGATAGTACATGATGTTGGGAAGAGTATCAATCCTAAAATCGATGAAGGGCAGGTTGAGGGAGCTATAATACAGGGTATAGGCTGGATGACAATGGAAGAACTTATATATAATAATGAGGGACGTTTGTTAAATGGTGGGGCATCTGGATATAAAGTCCCTGACATAAAATTTACACCGGAAATATTTGACACATATTTGTATGAAGATAAGTTGAATTCTAAGGCGGTTTTTGGATCTAAGGCGGTTGGAGAACCCCCATTTATTTATGGAATTGGTGTTTATTTTGCAATAATTAATGCAATGAAGAGTTACAGGCAGGATCTTGATTTCAGCATAGATTCGCCATTGACTCCTGAAAAAATATTATGTGCTTTATATGAAAAAAAATTGGAGGAAAAATGATAGAAATAATTGACAGTATTCTAAATGAAGAAGTTTTAAACAGGTCTGTAAAGAGGTTTGCAGAAAAAGGAATTATATTACCAAAATTTTCGGAAATGAAAGATCCCGATCTGATTTCTGATAAAATTAAGGATAAATTAAAGAATATTGGGATGTGGGATCTTCATCCTTTAAACTTATTCAGGATAACATGGAAGAATGAGCCTGTAGAGAAAGGAGGAGGTTTTGGTGGTGTAAATTATATTGAACTCCCTTCTGAATTGACTGGTGTAAAGGCGAGGATTATTTTACTGGTCGGGAAATACTTTCCAACAGGTTCACATAAGGTCGGAGCGGCATACGGCTGCCTGGCCCCCCAGATATCAACTGGAAGGTTTGATCCAACCTATCATAAGGCTGTATGGCCCTCAACAGGTAACTATTGTAGGGGAGGGGCATTTGACTCATATTTAATGGGCTGTGATTCTATTGCGATTCTTCCTGAAGAGATGAGTAGAGAACGGTTTACCTGGTTGGAAGATATTGGCTCGGATGTGATTGCAACTCCCGGTTCTGAATCCAATGTAAAGGAAATTTATGATAAATGTTGGGAATTGAAGGAAACCAGAGAAGATGTAGCAATCTTTAACCAATTTGATGAGTTTGCAAATCCAGCCTGGCATTATAATATTACCGGCTCAGCAATTGAAGATGTTTTTAACCTTATAAAGAATAAAGATACAGTACTGGCTGCATATATCTCAGCAACAGGTTCTGCAGGTACTATTGCTGCAGGAGATTATTTGAGGACAAAACACCAGGGTATTAAAGTTGTTGCATCCGAGGCATTACAGTGCCCTACATTATTAAATAATGGATTTGGGGCTCATAGAATTGAAGGGATAGGCGACAAACATATTCCATGGGTACATAATGTAAAAAACACAGATGTGATTACAGCAATTGATGATGAGGACTGTATGAGAATCCTGAGGCTTTTCAATGAGAAAAAAGGAAAAGACTTATTAATAGCTGAAGGAGTTGATCCAAAAGTGGTTGAAAAACTGGGCTTACTGGGAATATCATCTATTTCTAATATGCTTTCTGCTATAAAAACTGCAAAATACTTTGAAATGACCGGTGATGATGTCGTTTTCTCTCTGGCTACTGATTCAGCTGAGATGTATGATTCAAGAGTGAAAGAATTGGCAGAAGAACGAGGAGATTATAATTCGATTCAGGCAGCAAAGGATTTTGAAAGATGTGTTCTTGGAACGAAAGATGATAATTTTAAAGAGTTGACTTATACTGAAAAAAAAGCCATTCATAATTTGAAATATTTTACATGGGTAGAGCAGCAACAGAAGGATATTGAAGACCTCAACTGCTTATGGCAAGATAGAAATATCTGGGAAAAGATTTTTAGTCAGGTAGAAAAGTGGGATGAATTAATTGAAGAATTCAATAAAAAGACTGGTGTTTTAGGGAGACTTTAAATATGGATAAAACAAAAAAAATATTGGAACTTGCTGAAAAATATAGAGATTACACCGCTGAAAATTTATCAAAACTTGTAAAAATCAAATCTCTCAGCTGTGGAGAGAAAGATGTTAATCTGGAATTAAAGAGACAGATGGAAGAAGCAGGATTTGATGAGGTTATAATTGATGGTTTAGGTAATGTTATTGGCAGAATAGGAAATGGAAAAAAAATACTTGCAATTGATGCTCATATGGATACAGTTGATACAGGAAATCTAAAAAACTGGGATTCTGATCCCTTTTCCGGTGAGATAAAAGATGGTTTTGTCTTTGGAAGGGGAACAGTTGATCAGGAAGGCGGGGCAGCATCCTTCGTTACTTCCGGAAGAATATTGAAAGAACTGGGTTTGGATAATGATATTTCAGTCTATTTTGTTGGAAGTGTCATGGAAGAGGACTGTGATGGTCTTTGTTGGAAATATATTATTGAAGAGGGTGGGTTGAAACCGGACTTTGTCATTAGCACGGAACCGACTGCATTGAATATTTATAGAGGACATCGTGGAAGGATGGAGATCAATGTTGAATTCAAAGGAATCTCTTCGCATGGGTCGGCTCCTGAGAGAGGGGAAAATGCAATTTATATGGCTTCACGAGCCTGTCTGGAGATTGAAAAACTGAATGAAAATTTAAAAACAGATGAATTTCTTGGAAAAGGATCTGTGACGATATCAGAGTTTGTTTCTGGTAGTCCATCCTTATGCGCTGTTGCCGACTATGCCAAGATACATCTGGATAGAAGATTGACCTGGGGTGAAACAGAGGACTCTGCTGTCAAAGAGATTGAGGAAATCGTAAAAGACCTGAATGGAATTGTGACAGTTTTGGATTATAAAGAAATGGCTTATACCGGACTTGAATATGGCATGAAAAAGTATTACCCGACCTGGAAAATACCCGAAGATCACCGGGCGGTGCAAACAGGTGCGGCTTCTTATAAAGAACTATTTAATAAGGATCCAAAAATTGACAAATGGACATTCTCAACAAATGGTGTGACAATAAACGGTATGTATAAAATACCGACAATTGGTTTCGGTCCTGGAAATGAAGAGCTTGCGCATGCACCAAACGAAAAAGTAAAGGTGCAGGACCTGGTAGATGCATCTGCTTTTTATGCATTATATGCATTAAAAATATAAGAATTACAATAGAAGTTTTAAGGTTCTCTGCCAGTATATTTGTGTGGAGAGCCGGTATTAATAGTTTTGCTACAGGTTGGCTCTATTGTTTTTTGCCGAACCAGCCTTTTTTTTCAGCTATTTTAATAACTCCTTTTTCTTCTAAAAATGGGATCATATCGTCTTTGATCCCTGATTTAATTAATAACTGGGTTAATTGATCAGCTGTTACTTTAGGATTCTCTTTGATGATTTTTTCTATATCTAATTTTTTCTTATCATATATTAATTGAAAAATATTCTTTCTACTTTCCCCAGCTCTGGAAATGGACATACTTACGCTACCTATTTTTTTTATTATCATCCGTTCATCGTAACTGCTAAGTGATTTATTCTGTTTGCCAATATTCAAGCGTTGTTGAAGAGCTTGTTTATCCCGGAATCCCATTTTATAAATCTGATTTATATAATCCAATGCTTTCTCAAGATCACCTACTCTTATAAGAATTCTTAAAATTAAATTTATTACTCCCATTCCCTGTTCATTACTTCTATCTGATTCTTCTTCTCTAAAGCTAAAATCAAAAGCATCTACTGCCATCCCCATTGCTTTCTCTTCATTTATTACCATTTCCGGCCAGAGAGGTAAAAGTTGTAGTAATTTTTGACTAATATCACCGGATTGTGTTTTTTCATTTCCGGCAGAAAATTCCAGTCTACCCTCTTTATCTACAGCTACTGTTTGGCGTGCCAACTCAATAGAAGTCCGTAGTACCTTGAGTTTATCAGCAATATTTTCAATAATTGAATGATAGGGGTCTTGTGCACTGCCGGATTCAATATTCATTTTTTTTGCTCTATCTGTCGAAGCATCTCTGGTTCTATTTAACTCCTCAGAAAAACTAAGATAGTAATGTTCCAGTTGTTCTATAGAATTAAAAATCCTGGAAATATTCTCTGTATCATGGCTCTCACCATTATCTTTTATTTCTGTTTCTTTTCTTTCAGGTTTAAGCTCCCTGAATAGCCAGCCCAACCGTAAAAAAAGCCTACCAAGCTTCTGGTTATCTATTTCCTTTTTATTTTCCGGTAATGATGCTATAAAAATTGCGCTCAAATGTAGAGCTATGACTCCAACTGAATTATAGCCTTTACTGGATAAACGTCTAAACCCCTTTAAAATATTATAATTATTATTGTCTCTGATTAATTTAAACGAACTTAATAATTTCTGGTTTTTAGCTGATTTTTTAAAATCCTCTATATTTTCCTTGAAATCTGAAAACAAGCATGATGGGCATTGCCAGACTGCATAATAATGCGGAATTATATCGGTCTTAATTTCATGCAACCATGTGTATGCAGTCACATGCTGATCACTTTCACGGTTAGCTACAACATATAGTCTGGGATTTGGATAGTGCAGGACTGAGGTTTTGTTGCAAAAAGGGCAGGATACAGATTTTTCAAACAGAATTTTTTTTTCCATTAATAGACTCCAATTATTAAGAAAATATTTATGCTATAAATATTAAGTTGCATATCTGAATTTTAAATAATTAATATAAATTTGTCAAATGGTTAGTCTTCACTACATATTTAGATAGGGTTCCTTAATGAACTATTTTTTTTCTTTAATACCAAATATAGAAATATTAAAGCTTAACCTGTTTAAAGGTCGTGGTAGGTATTTAGATAGTAGACGATCAAGGGCAGTAGCAATTATACTTAGAGGTTTAAATAAAAATTCAGGTTTGAAAATTATTTGAGCAAAGGGAGGAGAAAAATATCCCAGATAATTAATGTTTTTTATTTTTATTCCCTTTTTTTCAAACATTACTGTTAACTCCTTTTCAGAAAAAAAAGTTTGTTCCTTTGAATAATTTTTATCAATGATTTTTCTAATATATCTCATTATTTGTATTAATGGATTAAAACTCTGTGGTTCTATTGCAAGGATAGCTCCACCCGGTTTTAAAAGTTTTATTAACTTGTCCAGCACAATACCCAGATCTGTCATATGGTGAAGTACTCCACTCAGAAGTATTAAGTCAGCTGAATTCTCAATATCCAGGTCCTTAACATTTTTAGAAAGAAAAGAGGCATCCCTATTCCCATTATTATATTTTTGGGCTATTTTGATCATTTTTTCAGATTGGTCGATTCCAATATATTTGTGATAATGATCTTTAAGATATTTAGCTGGTGCGCCAATACCACATCCAATTTCTATTATAGTGTTCACATGTCCGAAGTTTTCCAAAACAGGTTTCATTGCAGTTTCCAGAATACTTTTTCTAGGTATCATACTTACTGCAAAAAGGTCTTTTTTTGAATAATTTTCTGCTATTTTATTAAAAAGAAGTTTATCTTTGGACTCTCTGGAAGTTTGCTCAATCAACTTCAGTTATCCTTTACAAAACTTCTTAGAGATAAGAATGATGATATTAGTCCAATAGCAGTTCCGAGTAAAATAATTGTAAGAAAAATAGTAATAGGGATATGATTGAAATTTAATACTCCCTTAAATATTTCCTCTATTGATTCAGTGAAATGAGCGAAAATCTTTAGTAAAATGAAAAGTAAAAAACTGGCAAGCAAGCTTCCAAAAAAACCCAGGATTCCTCCTTCAATAATAAATGGAGTTTTTATATAGATATCTGTAGCTCCAACCAGTCTATAGATGTTTATCTCTTCTTTTCTGTATAGAATGTTTAATCGAATTATATTATATATAATAAAGAATGAGACAAATATTAATATTGAACTAAAGAAGAATCCTATTATGGAGACAACAGTCTTTATATTTAATACTTTCTTTGCCCAATCAAGATTAACCTGCTTACTCTCAATTATATCCATCTCTCCCGTCTCGTCAATTAGGGTCTCAATTTTTTTATCTAACTCTCTTCTCTCTTTAAAGACAACTTCAATTGAGGCAGGAAGAGGTGATTTTTCTTTAAACTCTTTAAATGAAGATTTAAACTCTGGAAATTCGTTTAAAAATATTTTTTCTGCTTGATCTTTGTCTGTGAATTTAACTGTTTGTATAAGTGGATTTTCTTCCATATTTAAAATAAGGTTTTCTCTTCTTTGTAAGATATCTTGTTTTTGTCTCTCGGAGAAGTTATCTAATTCAGAAAAATAAAAAATTGCTACAACATTCTTAGTGAAGTTTTGAGTAAATACATCAAGACTGAATGAAACATAATTGAACATCCCAAATATCAATAGAGTAAAAGCGATTATTCCCAGGCATAGAAAATTAACAAGTTTATTTCTTAGAATATTCTTTATTGCGTTTGAAAAAGATTCCTTTATTAATTTCAATATAATTCTCCAACATATTCAACATTTTGATCATTCTTGATTATGTTCGAAATAATTGTGTTATTCTCAATTTTAATCATCCGTTTTGAGAAATTCTGTATCAGGCTATTATCATGAGTAGCTATTAGCAGAGTTATTCCATTCTGGTTGATTTTTTCAAATATTTCTAATATTTCTATAGATAATTCTGTGTCCAGGTTTCCTGTCGGTTCATCTGCAATAATTATCTTAGGATTCCCAGCTATTGCTCTTGCAATAGCAACCCTTTGCTGTTCTCCACCAGAAATATGATTCGGGAAATAATATTTTCTATGTGCCAAACCAACCAGAGTAAGAGCGTTATTGGTCATTTTTTCAATAAGACTTTTTCTTTCACCCCTTACTAATAGAGGTATTGCAACATTTTCAAAAACTGTCCTGTTTGATAAAAGTTTGAAATCCTGAAATACAATTCCAATTTTTCGTCTTAACTGATATAGTGCTTTTTCCGGGATTAAGTTTATATTTGTGGAATCTATGAGTATTTGACCTTTTGTTGGGACAAGGTCCTTATAAATTAGTTTTAATAGAGTTGTTTTACCTGCTCCGGATTGACCGGTTAGAAAAACAAACTCTCCTTTTGCAATTGATAAATTTACATCTTTTAAAGCATAACTGTCTCTAACATATTGTTTGAAAACATGATAGAACTCAATCATAGCTACAATCCTAGTAAATCAATAGCATTTTTTACAATTTCTTTTTTTGTTAATTTATATAATGAATACAGTTCATCAGGCTTTCCTGATCTTCCAAATTGGTTATTAATACCAAGTATTTTCATTTTTACAGGATGATTTATACTCAAAAACTCTGCAATTGTACCGCCAAGACCTCCATAAACTGAATGGTCTTCAACTGTGATTACACCCTTTGATTTTTTTGCATATTTTAAAATTGTTTCTTCATCAAGAGGTTTAATTGATGCACAGTTTATTACTGTAGCGCTTATTCCCTTTTTACTTAATTCTTTTTCAGCTTCCAGTGCTCTGGAAACCATTGGACCAACAGCTATAATGGTTATCTCATTGCCTTCTTTTAGAACTGAAGCCTTACCTGGTTTGAATTGATAATTTTCTGGATGAACGTCAGGTAACTCATTTCGAATGAGTCTTACATAAAAAGGTCCGTTTTCAGAATTTACATATTCAATTACCTGTCTTGTTTCAATTTCATCAGCAGGAACAATTACTCTCATATTAGGGAGAACTCTCATCAGCGCAATATCTTCAAGCATTTGATGTGTTGCTCCATCTTCACCTACGCTTAAACCTGAATGGGTACTTACTAGTTTTACATTTACATTATTATAACAAATGGATTGTCTGATCTGGTCATAGACTCTTCCAGTAAGAAAAACAGCAAAAGAACTAGCAAATACAGTCTTTCCAGTTAAGGCAAGACCTGCTGCAGCTCCAATCATATCTTGTTCCGATAGTCCAAAATCAAAAAATCTTTCAGGATAATTCTTGCCGAATTCATTAGTTTTTGTTGACTTTGCAAGATCTGCATCTAGAACAACAATATTTTTATCTTTTTTTCCAAGGGAGACGATGGTTTTTCCATATTCCTTTCTTAAACTTTTTTTATCCATTTTGCAATTCCATCAAGGCGATTTTTATTTCTTCATCATTCGGAGCAACTCCATGAAAATCAACATTATTCTCCATAAATGACACACCTTTTCCTTTTATTGTTTTTAAAATGATCATAGTTGGTTTTTCTTTTTCTACATTAAATCTGTTTACAGCTTTAGCTATGTCATCAAAATCATGTCCGTTTATTTCAATTACGTTCCAGTTGAAAGCTTTCCATTTATCTACAACTGGATAGATGTCTTTAATGTCTGAAACTTTTCCATCTATCTGAAGATTATTATAATCAAGAAAAACGCAGAGATTATTCAGCTTTCTGTGACCTGCAGACATAGAGGCTTCCCAGATCTGTCCTTCCTGTGATTCCCCATCTCCAAGTATTACAAATACATTTGATTTGATTTCAGATAGTTTGAGACCGATTGCCATACCAATTGCCATTGATAAACCTTGACCCAGTGAACCAGTTGATGCATCAATTCCCGGAAGATCAAGTCTATGCGGATGTCCCTGAAGGTTGGATTCTATTTGTCTCAGGGTATCTAACTCTTCTTTCTCAAAAAAGCCTTTTCTAGAAAGTGTAGCATATAGTGCAGGAGCAGCATGTCCTTTTGAGAGAACAAATCTATCTCTATCATCTTTACTTTCTTTTGGATCAACATTCATCTCATGAAAGTAGAGATAGGTTAATATATCTGTTATTGAAAGTGAACCTCCAGGATGCCCGGATTGTGATTTGTGCAGCATTTTGACTATGTCAATTCTAATGTTCTTAGCTATTTCTAATAGCTCTTTTTTTTTATTTGTTTCCAATCTTCACCTCGTAGCTTAGATATGTTCAGGAATGTTATTTTTCTTCTTCTTCTTTGATGATCTTAAAAAGAATTCTACCACAATTCTCGCAGGTAATAAGATTATTTGTTGTAATTAGTTCGTTGAGTAATTGAGGACGTAATTTTACATTGCAATTGCCACAGAACTCTGTTTCTACAGAAGAAATTGACTTCCCATTTTTATTTTTAAATAGGGAATCATAAGTTTTAAGCAGGTTCTTTGCAATTTCAGATCTCAATTTATTTTTAACTACTAGCTCATCTTCTTTTTTCTTTATCTGGTACTTTAGATTAGACCTATGATCAGTTATTTTTTTTTCATACTCAACTTTAATGCTTTCATATTCACTTTCACTATCACGAATTTCCTGCATTATTTCGTCGGATTCAAGCATTTTTTCAATTATGCTTTCTTCAACCTTATTGATTTTATCTTCTTCATATTTTATTTCAGAAATAAACCCCTGATACTCTCTGTTAGTAGTGGACTTATTCATTTGGTCTTTATACTTGGTGATCTTTTCTTTGATTTGAAGGATATCACCTTCAAATTTCTTTCTTTCTTTCAGGTTAATTTCAAGTTTTTTCTTTGAATCCTCGATGATACTTTTTTTGCCATCCCGTTCTTTTTCAATCTCTTTTATACGTTCTGGTATATCATTGACAATCCCTTCAATTTCTCTTAGTAGATCATCCTTTAACTGTAAATCATGTAGTAAATCTAAACCATCTTTCAATCGATGACTCCTTAATGTAAGAATATGGGTCTACCAGGATTCGAACCTGGAACCTACCGGTTATGAGCCGGTGGCTCTAGCCGTTGAGCTATAGACCCGCTAATTTATGTAAAATTTTAACAAAAAATCACATTTTTGTCAACTTATTTGATATAATCTTAATTATGAAAACTAAGTTTAGTTCCTATATACTTTTTCTAATTTTTTTTATAATTATTATAATTGATGTAAGTGGATATATTATTATAGAAAATGCAAGTATGGGTGATGCCCTTTATATGACTGTTATTAGTATAACAACGGTAGGATATAATGAAATATTTCCCATGTCAGAAAAGGGTAGAATGTTTACAATTTTTGTAATAATCAGTGGGTTGGGATTTTTTTTTTATTTTGCCGGGAAAATAGTGGAAAATTCAATTGATGGAAGAATCAGGAGAATTTTAGGGAGAAGAAGATTGAAAAATTTGTTAAAGTTGAAAAAACATATAATTATAGCAGGATTTGGAAGAATGGGTGAAATGGTCGCTGAAGGTCTCAGTATAGAGAAAAAAAAGTTTATAATTATTGAAAAAGACAGAGATAGATATGCATTGGGTGAGGATATGGGTTATAATATTTTACATGCTGATGCAACTTCTGAAGACATTCTGATTGCAGCAGGTGCAAAAAATGCGAAGACATTACTTTCACTAGTCTCATCTGATGCAGAGAATATATTTACAGTAATTTCGGTTAAGGAGATAAATCCAGGCATTAAAGTAATTTCTAGAGCAATAGATACCAGAAATGAAAAAAAACTTCTAAAGGTTGGAGCTGATATGGTAATTTCACCCCACTCACTAACTTCAAAAAGGATAATTAATACAATTACAAAACCCAGTGTTGTTGAGTTTTTTGATATTATGAGATATTCAAATGAGTTGGCGCTGAGCGTTGAAGAGATAACTGTATCAGAAGATTCGGAATTTGCCGGGAAACTGATTAAGGAATCAAAATTAAGAGAAAAATATAATGCCATTATTGTAGGCGTAAAAAGAGATGAGAAGATGCGTTATAATCCGTCTCCAAATTATAAGATAAAACCAGATGACATCCTGATAATTATTGGAGAAAAAGGAAAGTTATTATAAACCATAAATAGGATTTTTATCCCCTTTGAATTAAATATATTAGTTACATAAATAGAGACTGTAATAGTCAGAGATGTCTCTAAAAAAGTATTGTTAAAACTCCTTTAGATTTAAAGAATATGAATAAGAAATTCGATATAAGATAAATATTCGTAGAAGACATGAAATATGTAATATAATTGATTATTATCATAAATGCATTTAGTGTTTGATGTTTTTGTTGTCTCAATCGATCGATTGAGGCGATCTTAGAATTTAACGTTAATATACTACTATATGATTAAGAGATTTGATTTAATAATTATTTTAATAAATGAAAGGAGGATTTAATGGAAATTACTTATGAGTCAGAGAAAAAAATAGAAATATTTTTAAATAGTATTATTGGGAAAATTTTCCTAAACGGAAAAATAAAAAAGACAAATTCTGTATATTTTTATTCAATGTTTAATAAGAGTACATCTTTTGGAGAGTTTATCTCTAAAACAAATACAGCTTCAAATTTATCTGATTACAAAGAATTTGATGAATTTTCATTGATATTTTTAGACTTAAAGAATATAATAAATTGAGACACTCAATGAAGGATAAATCAAAGTACCTTCAACCATGTTGTTGAGAAATTATAGCAATACTAACCAAAATATTTCTTTAATGGATTATGGTAATTTAAATTTTTGAGCTTTTAGACGATTACAATGTTGTCAAGAGCGGTTTTCTTGGCCTCCATGGCAAAAAAACGTTTTGAATAGTCAAAATATAGGAGGATCTAATGTCAAGTAAAAACAAAAAAAAACAGTTTTCCGGAATAGTACGTTTCTTAATTAAGTTTTTTCAAATTATCCTTTATACACTGCTTCAAATAATCTTCATTCCTTTTGCTATTATTGGAATAATAATTGCAATTTACAAGGAAATGGGAAAAAGCAAGAAACTGGGTGTCTCCTTCTCGGCAATTAAAGCGCTTCAATATAGGTGGTTTATGCATTATTTTAATACCAGACCGGATCCCATTTCTGTCGCATTTACAAAAAAATTTCCATGTGAATCCCATTTTGGTATGTGGTCAATTATGGGACCACTTATCATTTCCCAGCGGTTATTTGGTTTCACTACTATGCTTGGAAAACTTGTTGAACCGGGAGAAGAGACCTCAGGTTCCACTGCGGGTATTCGGGTGCTCAAGTTTGACAGGATAATGGAAAAACGTGTTGATGAAATGGAGCAGATTGTCCTTCCTGGAGCTGGTTTTGATCTCATAACTTTATGCTTTACAAATGGAAAAAAGGTAAAGGTTTTTGAACTCGACCAGGTTAATACACTAAATGTTAAAGTTGAAACATTGAAAAAAGCAGGAATTGAGCACGATTGGATCACCTATATCCCAGTTGATTATGCAAACGAATCCTGGGTTGATAAACTATTAGGAGCTGGTTTTGACAAAACAAAAAAGACTTTGTTCCTTTGGCAAAGTGTTTCTTTGTATTTAGAAGCTGATATTGTCAAAGAAACTCTTAGGAAAATGGCTGATTTGTGTGTAGACGGAAGTATCATCGCTCAAGATTTTTATTCCAAAGCATTCGCATTAGGTGAATATTCAAAAGCAGCTAAAAAATTTTTAAGCATAATAGAAAAAATGGGAGAATCTTCGAAATTTGGGATAGATATGTCAGATGATCCTAAAGCGGCAGTTGATTCATTCCTAAAAGAATGTGGATTAAAAATGACAGAATATATTCAATTCGGTGAGAAACTTGATGTCGAACCGTTTTACTGTATTGTTGAGTCTGAAAAACTGTAAGTTCTATGGTAGATAACAAAGGAGTCGATAATGGCAATACCAACATCAAGAACAAAAGATAAAGCAAACATAACGATCCACACAGAAAAATGCAGTGGATGTGGATTATGTGTTTCAGTATGCAAAGATTTTAGTCTTATTAAAAAGGATGGAAAGGTTAAAATCAGTGATACTGCTTTATTTGGTTGTATTGGCTGTGGCCATTGCATGGCAATTTGCCCGACAGGTGCCATCGAAATTTTTGGTCGTGAAATTTCACCCGGAGACCTGTTTGATTTACCCAAAAATGAAAGTGCTGCGGGATACGAAGACTTTTTGTCATTAGTTCAGCGTCGAAGAAGTGTCAGGGAATTTGAAGACAAACCAGTTGACTCTGAAGTGATCGAAAAGATACTGGTTGCCGCTAAAACGGCGCCAATGGGTCTGCCGCCATCTGATGTCAATGTGCTGGTATTTGACAGCAAAAAAAAAACAAGGGCTTTTGCAAAAGATTTTTCTACTTACTTAAGTGGAATGAAGTTTTTAACCTCAAAGATTTTCTTATTTTTAATGCGTCCATTCTGGGGAAAAGAGAACGATGAGATGTTTAAAGGGTTTATAGATCCTCTTTATAAAGCATATACGGATGAAATTGACAAGGGTAATAATTATATTAATTATGACGCTCCACTGGCAATGTATTTTTACGGGTCTCCATACGCTGATCCTGCTGACCCAATCGTAGCAGCAACTTATGCCATGATTGCAGGCGAGACACTCGGACTTGGTACCTGTATGCTCGGTGCCGTTCATCCATTTATCCAATACGGAAAAAAGGCCAAAAAATTCAGAGAACTCCATTATATTAAATACAAAAGCAGAGAAGGAATATTTGTCATATTTGGATATCCAGACGTAAAATATCAAAAGGGGATTAGAAGAACCTTCGCATCCGTAAAAATGATAGATTGAAGTCATATGGCTAATTTGCACTGAATATGCAATTAAATCCACAAACTTTCTCTATATTATAGTATCATCCGCTCAATTGGGTCGAAAATTATGTTTTTTTACATTAACCTTTGTCTAGGAGGAAAAAATGAAAAAACATTTTTTATTACTAATATTTATATTTGTATCTGTTATAAGTGGAAATATAAAAACAGATGGAACTTCTACGGATTACAAAAATAAAATTGAGCAATGGGTCCGGTTATGGGAAACCTACGATACACATTTAGCAGACAATATTTTTTCAAAAGATTTTACCTGTTATATTCCTTCCTATTCACAAATAACCAATTTTGCTAATTATAAAAAAGAAATATTAGCTGCAAAAAAACTGACTTTGTCATCAAAAATCAGTATTGATGATTTGATTATTGAAAATAATAAAGTAGTAGGCCGTTTTACTGCAAAAGTAAAAATGAAATCTCAAGGACTAATGTATATTAATACATGGATTATTATCTTTCATTTTGAGGATGGGAAAATAAAAAAGAAATGGTGGCATATGGATTTAAATGGCGTTATGCAGCAATTGGGTATGAAGCCCAAAACCCGTAATACATTTTCCTGGTCTGAAAACTTAGTAAAATCAGGGTCCCATGTAAACCCTGAAATCAGTAAGAGTTTAAATCTTAAACTTATTAATGAATTTAATAAAAATAACGAAGCATCTTTAAATAATATTTTTACTGTCAACTACATTTTGCATGATCCTGTATGGAATACACAACAATCTGGTATCGATAGTTTCACAAAGTGGTGTCGCAAAATAATGCGTCCATTAATCTATCAAAGTAAATTCGTAATTGAGGATACAATTACAGAAAAGGATAAGCTAGCGGTCCGTTGGAGGTTAAATTCAAAACTTCAAATTAAAAATAATAAAACTTCAATAACGGGGATATTTATCCACAGAATATATGATAATAAAGTATCAGAAACCTGGGTAAGATATGATTTAGCGGGTCTAGATCACCAGAAAAAACAGTAATAACACAGGGTGAGAATTGGGAAATGGGTGTTTCAAATTGAGGAGGTAGATATGTTTTTTAAAGTTTCTGAAAAAAAAATTGTATATTCGCTGGATCCAGAAAAACCGGTAGAATATACGAATAAACTGGACAGGAGTTATTCAAAATTTGCAAAACTATATGACATTTCAGTAAAAACACTGCCACTTTGGAAAAATTGGATAAAAATAGTTATCCCACATATTGAAGGTGAAAAAGTGCTTGAAGCTTCTTTTGGCACTGGGTATTTATTGATGCAGTATGCAAAAAAGTATGAAAGTTACGGTATAGACTATAATAAAGAAATGGTTAAGCTTGCCGCAAAAAATATGGCGAAAAAAGGTATAAAAATTCATTTGCAGCAGGCAAATGTTGAAAAACTTCCATTTCCAGACAACTATTTTAATACAATTGTTAACACAATGGCCTTCTCAGGATATCCTGACGGTAATAAAGCAATGTCTGAATTTTCACGGGTGTTAAAAATGGGAGGAAGGTTACTGATTGTTGATTTTGATTTCCCGGCAAACCGTAATAGAATCGGTTACTCGATTACAAAGTTGATGGAAAAAGGCGGAGATACGATCAGGGATATTTCAAAATTACTTAAACAATTCCCTTTTGAATTTACAAAAAATGAGATAGGTGGATGCGGAAGTGTTCATTTTTACAATGCAAAAAAAACAAATATTATATTGAAGAAATAACTATTAGAAAATAGTAGATTATATTTTTTCAGTTCTGATGTATTGAGATGGTGTTTTTCCAGTGTTTTGCTTGAAAATGCGATTAAAAGATGCCTTGGAATTAAAACCGCTGTCCAAGGCAATATACAGAAGGGTACGTTTTTCCCCTTCACCGTTTTTCAATCGTTCTTTTACTTCATCTACACGGAAACCGTTTACAAAATCATAAAAATTTTTTTTTATTATATTATTTAGGATATGTGAAAGATAGTGAGCATTTGAATTCAGCTTTTGAGCAAGGTTATGAAGGGATAATTCATTGTCAAGATAATGTTTATCATCTTTCATAATCCTGTTAAACGCGATTGAAAATTGCTGGTCTTCAGGTTTAATAGAAGTTTTCGCTTTTGGCTTGTGTTGTTCTTCAATTGAATAGGAAAAAATTTCGCCCTGTTTATATCCGAAATAGCCAATTCCGTATACAAATATGACCAGATACAGATACAAAGGATAATCCAGATAAATGGGTGGAATATCAGATAAAAATATAAAGGGTGTCAGAAGAAAAGATAAACAATAAACTATTAGTAATCCATGTGTAAGGTTTTTTAGCCAGATAAGATCGATTTTATTAATAGCAGAAAAATTGTTTAAAATATTTTTTTTATGTCTATTTAACGCGTAGATTGTAATAATTAAATAGGAAATAAATATTATGTATACAATTATAAAATTAAAATACATTGTTCCTGGAATCTCTATTTTCCCATTATAAATTCCAATTTTTGTTTTATAATCCAGAGACAAAAATGGATATAAAAAAACATATACCAGGATTACAGGAATAATGTTTATAAGGAAGTTTTTTTTTTTTAATGGTTTGATATTTGTTCGAAATTTTGTATAACTAAACAAAAATACTGCATGAAGTATAAAAAAACCGATATCATATCCAATTAATGCCAGGTTTCCGGGATAATTACGATACATTAAAAAAGGGAAAACAAGATGGATTGCCAAAAACACCAACCAGGCTCCCATGATCAAGTCAGATGAATTCTTTCTTCTTTTTGAAAATATAAGAAACGAAAAAAAAAGTGCTTGAACTGATCCAATAATAAATATAATTTCCATTTTTAACCAAATATATTATATTGTAAAATTGTTTGTAATGGAAGAGAAATAGGAAATTGATTTCGCTCTCTTTTTTTTTCAATAAGAAAACAATGAAAACGAAAATGAGTTTTTATTGCCTGGCACCAAAAAGTTGTTTGATATTATGAGATATTCAAATGAGTTGCCGCTGAGCGTTGAAGAGATAACGGTTTCAGAAGACTCAGAATTTGCAGGGAAACTGATTAAGGAATCAAGATTAAGAGAAAAATATAATGCCATTATTGTAGGTGTAAAGAGAGATGAGAAGATGCGTTATAATCCGTCTCCAAATTATAAGATAAAACCAGATGACATCCTGATAATTATTGGAGAGAAGGGAAAACTATTATAAACTCTTTTATCTTCCCTTCCAACGCATATTTATTTCCTTCTTTTTTTCTTTTTAATTATCACTTTGTTATTTTTCTTCTTAAAAATAAGTTTTTTGCTTAGCTTGCTTGCTGGATAGGAGTTCTTTTTATAAACCCTTTTTTTTGTATAGCCGTTATTATATGAATCTCTTCTGTCATACTTCTTTCGTGATTTCGTGTTGTTTCTCTTATACCTATTTTTATACGTGGAATTTTTTGATCTTCTATCATATTTGGGTCTGCTGTATTTTTTTGTAAATCCCCTTCTGTCTTTATATCTTCTTCGGATATCCTTATATCTTCTGTGATTTGTTCTGCTCTTATAATTTTTTCTATAATAGCTTCTGACATTCCGATATCCTCTACTTCTGTAAGGATAATATCGATAGTAATCGGAATAGATATTAAATCTATAATAATTATCATAATAGGATAACCCAAAGCTGGAAAGATCTATAAATCTATCCCTTGAGACTGCACGGAATCTATATTTATCATAAAAATTATAAAAGATATGTCTGGGGACAATGAATATCTCGTTACCGATAATAACAAAATTTGTCTGACTATAGGGATGCTTCCAGTAGTGAACATAATCGTAGTCATTAATATAGGGGATAATGGACCGGTAGTTATAATTATATTCATAATAATTATTGGATCGATTATAATCGTTCCGATAATCTTTTCTGGACGGATTATAATCTTTCCTATAGTCTTCTCTGGACTGATCATTACCATAGTTATATCCCTGTCCGTTTACAAATAAAACCAGTAATAAAACTGACGAAATCATTAATAAAAACTTTTTCATTTTCTTCTCCTTTTAAAAAAGGCAGACTCAATGTTTTTTAATATAATCAACTTGAAGCAGTTTTGAAAACAACTTAGTCTTCTTTTCCATTCCAAACATAATATATTTAAAAATTTTTGTCAACTGATATGCACTTTTTATCAAAACAAATATATAGATGCAAAAAGGGTTGTTTTTGTATTCAGATGACTGAAAATATGGGAAGATTATTTTAAAAGATTTTTGGTGTTAAGACTGAATTTTGGTGTAATTGGAGAAAAAGGGAAGTTATTGTAAACTTCCCTTTTGTTTTTTGAGTTATCTTAAACCTGTTTTAAATGAGACTTTGGCAGTCAGATTAAAACAAAAATCGTTCCCATCCGGTTTTGGGTTGCTGTCCGGGGTTCCGTAAAAAACATACTTGATGTTTGGTGAAAGTGTTACTTGTTTATGTACTTTAAAGATGAGTCCTGTTATTAAAAATCTGGGAATCTGACCTTTAGTAGAAACAGGAACATATCCGCCTGGATCTTTTAAACCTTCTTTTAAGAAGTGATCATATCTGGCAAAAAATTCCATACCCTTTTTCAGTTTAGCTGTTCCGTGAACTGAAAGAATACCTGTGTTTTTACTATCACCAATTTCATCTGATTCATTTCTATAATAGTATCCTGCACCAAATTTCCCCCAAACCCCTTTCAAACCGACAAACCCGGCCAGGTATGTGATATCTTTGCTTCCATCTGAAGCATGGTGCCCATTAGCTTCAACATAAAGTGATTTGGTTTCATAACCAAGCCGGCCATAGAAGCCTTTACCCTTATTGTCTTCCCCTTTATTGGAACTATAATTTCCATACATTAAAGTATACACCAAGCCGCTTTTAGATTTACCGTCTAGTGCAATTCCAAAGTCTCTTGAAGATGCCAGTTTGAAAAAGTCCGGTGCTGTTTTTTCAATAAATCTATAACCCCATATTTTTTCGATCTTATTGAAACTTGGTGGTTCCATAATTCCTGCAAAAAGCGAAGCACCACCTCCCAGTTTATACTTTAAATGTGCATTCTTCACATAGGGGGTTAATTTGTCATTAGAAAATGCAGAACTGTTCATCTCCAGACGAACTCTTGCAGAGAATTTAGCAGATATTTTTGTGTTATAGCCAAAATAGATTCTTCTTAGCCAGAAACCATTCTGGTCATCTATTCCACCAGTATCTTCTCCACCACTGTGATGACTTCCGACAAAATAATACTCCGGGATCATATATCCTTTAATATCATCTGCCATTCCTGATTTTGTTCCGATAAATACCGTTACAAACATAATTGTAACTAAAAAAACTTTTTTTAACATGAAACCTCCTTTTCTTATATGTAAGTATAGGAGGGTTTTGTTAATTTATTTTAAAATTAATGTTAGTTAATTGTTAATAAAAAAAAGTAGGATGGGGAGAATACAATTATACTATTATCTATATAGGTAGGATAACTGTGAAAGTTGTTCCAGTCCCAGGTTCACTTTTAACATCAATGCTGCCATTGTGCATATTGACGATATGTTTTACAATTGAGAGACCTAAACCTGTTCCTGAAATTTCTCTGGACCTGGATTTGTCAACTACATAAAATCTTTCAAAAATTCTATTTAAATTTTTATTATCTATTCCAATTCCTGTGTCATTTACTCTTATAAATATGTTTTTTTTATCTTTATAACCATATAACACTTGAATTTTTCCTTCATCTGTATATTTTATGGCATTATTTATGAGATTGATCATCATGTCTTCAATCTTTGATCTATTACCCTTTATTGAAATATGATCATCGAACTTCTTGTATTCAATAGAGATGTTTTTCTTCTCAGCTTCCTTCATATTTATAATAATTGACTCATTTATCGTTTTATAAATATCAACATCTTCTTGTATAATATCATAATCTTTGTCTTCAAGTTTATTTATAAGTAATAAGTCATTTACAATATTTGCAAGTCTTTCACTATTTCTTTTTATTATATTCAGATAATTCTTATTGCTCTCGGGAATCTCCTCTTCCAGAGTTTCTATAAAACCCAGAATTGAAGTAAGAGGTGTTTTTAATTCATGGGAAGCATTCAGCACAAAATCTTTCTTAATTTGCTCCAGTTTTTTTAATTCGGTTATATTATGAAATGTGATAACCAGAAGATTGTTTTCTTTAATTAAATTAAAACTTGTTCTAAAAAACAGAGTGTCAATTTGAATTACTTCTGTTTTGTTAATTTTATTTTCAAATACCTCTTTTATTGTACTATTCAGATTTGGGGCCCTATAGAGCTCCCAAATTCTTTTCCCGATGCCTTTACTTTGCTCTATCCCAATGTTTTTGTAAAAATTATGATTTGATAATACAATATTGCCATCAATATCAATTACTGCAAGCCCTTCATTTATTGAGGATAAGATTGTTTCAAGTTCATGTTGGTTTCTTTTGAGTTCACTGAACATCTCTTTCTGGACGGATACCATAGAGTTGAAATTTTTTGCCAATGTTCCAATTTCACCTGTATCTTTTACGTATACCTTAATATCATAATTACCATCTCTGATCTCTTTTGACGCACTGGATATCCGTTTAATGGGATTTGAAATCCTTTTTGATAATAGGAAAGTAATAATTAAGGATACAGCAAAGAGCAAGATTATCAACATAATTATTTTATTATTAAGTTTTTTAAGTATTGAATTGATGTCGTTTATATAGACACTCAGTCTGAGTATACCTAAAATTGAACCTTCTTTTCTAATTGGGGTTGCAAAATATAGCATTTCAGTCATTTGAGTTGTACTAAATCTGATATTATAGGAAGATTCTTTTACTAATGCCTCAACTATTTCCAGTCTTGAACCATGATTTTCCATCTTGTTTGCATCAGATTTTGAATCAGCAAAGACTTTGCCATCAATATTTATTATTGTAATACGGGTATCTATATCTTTTCCAAGATTTGTTATGTAAGTCTCTATTGACTGGGGATTATTTTTAAACTTATTGTTTATAACGGGCATCATTATTTTTGAATTGTTCTTTAACTCATCGATTAAAGATTCTATATGCCATTGCCTCACTGTATTGATTGTAAATATTGTGATCAATGAAGTAAATATCGTTAATACTATAATATTTGCAACAAATGTTTTAAAAAAAATAGTTTTTTTCATGAAATTTTATATCCCACTCCTCTTACATTTTTTATTAAGTTTCCCGCTTTTCCTAATTTATCTCTTAGATGTTTGATATGTACATCAATTGTTCTATCGATAACAAATTTCTCATCCCCCCATAATTTATCAAGCAGTTGTTCTCTTGAATATACCCATCCTCTCTTACTACTCAATATAGTCAGAATATCAAATTCAGTTTTGGTAAGATCTATCTCTTCATCAGCTATCAGTACTCTTCTTAAATTTTGATCTATTGATATCAGATTATCTATATTTAAAGTATCCCCGCTATTTATTTTTATTTCAACATTATCAGTTCTTCTAAAGACAGCCTTAATTCTGGACAAAAGCTCCTTTATCGAAAATGGTTTTATCATATAATCATCTGCACCAAGTTCAAGACCAATAACCACATCAGCTTCATCACCCTTTGCAGTTAACATTATGATAGGAATATTTTCAAACTTCTCATTTTTTTTTAGAGCTTTACAAATCTCGAGTCCATCAACATCCGGGAGCATTAGATCAAGTATAATGAGGTCGGGTTTTACTACATTAATCCTATTAAAAAATGAATCTGCATGAAGGAATGTTTCAGTTTTAATATTGTTTTTATTTAAATTTACCTCGATTAATTCAAGTATATCTTTCTCATCATCAACTGCAAAAACTGTCTTATCTCTTTTTTTTTTATTTTCCATATTTATCATTCTCAACTATAGAATATTTAAAAATAATAGTAAATAGTTTTTGTTAATCAAAAATTAAGATTATGTTAATTTTCTGTGATTTTTTTTAAATAAGAAATTACAAATAAATTAAATATTAATAGATTGAACTTGATGGATTATAAAATATATCTTAACTAAAAATTAACATTTAATTTATTCAGATTTAACATAGTAATAATATCATTTATTATAAAAGGAGATGAAAAAATGAAAAAAATTTTATTACTTATTATGATAGTCTTTCTGGTATTTACCTTGAATGGGAAAGAAAAGATTGTTATTGATGGTTCAACAACTGTTGGACCTATTGCTAAAGCATTTGCTGAGTATTTTATGTCAATTAATAAGGATGTAAATGTAAGTGTAAGCGAATCTGGAAGTGGAAATGGAGCTAAGAGTTTGATAAATAGTACCTGTCAGATTGCTGATATGTCGCGATTTATGAAAGACAAAGAGTTTAAGGCAGCTCTGACAAAAGGTGTTGTTCCAGTTGCTCATGTTGTTGCACTTGATGGCTTACCAATTATTGTCCATCCTTCGAATCCTGTAAAAGATCTTACAGTTAAACAGATAAGAGCTATCTTTATTGGCAAAGTCAAAAATTGGAAAGAAGTTGGAGGACCTGACAAAAAAATAGTTAAGATAAGTAGAGATACAAATTCAGGAACATATGAAACCTTTCATAAACTGGTTATGAAGAAGAAAAAAATTGGTAAGAGCTGTGAATATGTCGGAAGCAATGGTGCAGTAAAGGCAAGAGTGCAAAACACGGCTTCTGCAATTGGATATGCTGGCCTTGGGTTTATTGATAAAACAGTTAAAGCGTTAAAGGTAAACGGGATTTATCCAACTAGAAAATCAGTTTTTTTAGGAACTTATCCAATAGCAAGGCCATTATATATGTTTACAAATGGTTATCCTAAGATGGGGAGCAACGTCTATAGATTTATAACCCTTCATCTTTCCAAAAAAGGTCAGGAAATCGTTAACGGTATTGGTTTTGTTCCTGTTACAAATTATAAAAAAACCAGAAGATAAGAAATGGGATCTAATAGCAATTCTATCCAGATAAGCAGCGGGGCTAACCTTTTTAAAAGGTTAGTTTCTGTTTTTAGCGAATTTATACTTCTAGCAGTAGCATCACTGTCAACAATTGTCGTGTTTTTTATTATATTTTATATTGCCAGAGAGGCGCTGCCTTTTTTTAAACTGGAAGGATTTAAAGAATTTTTCACAAGTATAAGCTGGTATCCATCAAATGAGCCTGCAAAGTTCGGTGCAGCTTCAATAATATTTGGAAGTTTGATTATTACCCTTGTTTCCTCTTTGATTTCAATCCCGCTTGCAATAATGGCATCAATCAGTTTATCAGATATTCTGGCTTTTAAGATCAGACAATATGTTAAACCGGTAATTGAGATGCTTGCTGTAATTCCATCTGTAGCATTTGGTTTTTTTGCACTCGTAGTCTTTGCACCTCTTCTACAAAGAAGTGGTGGCAAATTACTGGGAGGAACGATATTTTTTATTAGTTTTCCAATTTTATTATTGGCAAGTTATGTAATGGGAAATTATATATTTAATAAGTATTTTAATAAGGATAATAAATATATAAAATACTTGTTATTTTCGATATTTACGATTCTTGCTACTGTAATATTATTAATTATTTATTTTAAATTAAGCGGGTTAGTTGTCTCAAGCGGTACAAATATTTTAAATGTTTCCGTGATACTGGGAATTATGGCACTTCCTACTATGGTAAGTGTTTCTGAAGATGCACTCTGGACTGCAGGGAGAGATCTTCGTGAGAGTAGTTATGCTTTGGGAGCTACAAGGGCAGAAACTATTTTTAAAGTTGTTCTACCGGCTGCAAAGTCCGGAATTTTAGCTGGAATAACTTTAGGTATAATGAGAGTCATTGGTGAAACAATGGTTGTCTGGATGGCATCAGGAAATGCAGCTCAAATTCCCGGGCCCTGGTTTAATGTTTTTGAACCGGTCAGGACATTAACTGCTACCATTGCTGGAGATATGGGGGAAGCTGATCATGTTACCGGTTCATCTAGATATCATGTTCTTTTTGCAATGGCATTGCTCCTGCTTCTTATTTCATTCTTGAGTAATTTTTTGAGTGAATGGTTTTTAAATAGGTCAAAGAAAAAATTAAGGAATTAAAATGGATTTAAATAGTAGGAAGGTATTTAATAAAACAGTTACTGGATTTGGTTTTTTTTCTATCCTGCTCCTGGTCTTATCACTATTAATTGTACTGCTGCCCATAATTATAAATGGTATAGGTGCGTTTGTGTTTAAAGGGACTGTTGAATTTCGCAGGTTACAGTATGAGAAATTTAATAGAGGCACAAAATCTGAGATACTATCTGAAATAAATCGGAGTAATGTTTTTAGAAATACTATCTATAAAAGTTTACATAACTTTATGGATAAGGTAGATGATGAGGAAATTGAGGATAGTCACATTTATGAAGAAAATGTGAAAGAACTCTACACCCTTATTAAAGAGCTGATTGGTCCACCTACTGATGAAGAAAGACCGGTTCTGATCAGAGATCAATATGGTGAAACCAGGTGGGAAAAAGCTGAGGAAAAACTCAATGAAATTTTATTCAGGGAGAAATGGGATTATTCTGATAGTTCAAAATTAGGTAAAAAAATTAGAATGTCGAGAGCAGATGAGTTTAAAGGTACTGGAATTGAACCTATTTTTGCTTATATTAAAAATAATATTAAAGAGTTAATGATCCCGGAATTAACATTTTACTGGCGGTTTTTATTTGATAAGAGTTATGATGCTCATTTTTTTGGTGGTATCTGGCCGGAGTTATTAGGGACTTTCTATCTTGCTCTTGGAGCGATGATATTTGCAGTACCAATGGGTGTGATAGCTGCGATCTATTTGGCTGAATATTCAAGAGAAGGGAAGGTCCTTTCAATTCTCAGGACTTTTATAAGTACCTTATCGGGGGTTCCCAGTATTGTTTTTGGCTTATTTGGTTTGGCATTTTTTATAAATACATTAAAAGTATCTAATAGTAAAAGTGTCCTTGCTGGAGCTTTAACGCTAGCATTATTAATATTGCCAACAGTAATAAGATCATCTGAAGAGGCAATATTGGCTGTTCCAAAAAACTATAGAGAAGCTTCATTGGGTTTGGGTACGACAAAACTTAGAACAATAATTAAGGTAATACTTCCAGCTGCATTACCAGGGATATTAACCGGTGTCATCATTAGCATGGGAAGGGCTGCAGGTGAGACAGCACCTATTATTTTCACTGCTGCAGTAAGTGTAGGAAATCCATTAAGTATAGGGGAGATTTTTAATCAGCCAACACCGGCACTTTCATGGAATATATATAATCTGGTTACAGAGCATGAAGCAGTACATGAAATTAGACATGTCCAGTATGGAATGGTTTTTTCTCTTGTGTTATTAGTGCTGGCATTAAATCTTGCAGCAATATTACTAAGGGCAAGAATATCAAAAAAATTAAGAGGATAGAATAAATGGAATATCTAAAAAATGAGACAGCCCATATTAGTGCTGATAAATTTTCAGTGTTTTATGGAAAAAATGAAGCGGTCAAAAATATAAGTATAAAGATACCTAAAAATAAAGTTACTGCAATAATAGGGCCGAGTGGTTGTGGTAAAAGTACTTTTCTAAGATCAATAAATAGAATGAATGATCTAATACCGATTTGCTCAACCAGTGGAGATCTGCTTTATAATAATGAAAATATATATGGTAAACTTGTTGATGTTGTGGAATTGAGGAAAAAGGTTGGAATGGTTTTTCAAAAGCCCAATCCATTTCCAAAAACTATTTTTGATAATGTAGCATATGGACCAAAATTGCATTTTACAAGGGATAAAAACAAATTATCTGAAATCGTTGAAAAGAGTTTAAAAGATGCTGCCCTCTGGGATGAGGTTAAAGATAGATTGAAAAATAATGCTCTAGGCCTATCAGGAGGCCAACAGCAAAGACTATGCCTGGCAAGGGCACTCGCTGTGCAACCTGAAATATTGCTAATGGATGAGCCGACTTCAGCTCTTGATCCGAAGGCGACATCAAAAATTGAAGATCTTATATCTGACCTGAGAGAAAAGTATACAATTATAATTGTGACTCATAATATGCAGCAGGCAGCAAGAGTTTCAGATTACACTTCTTTTTTTTATGAAGGTGATCTTATAGAATTTGCACCGACAAAGAAACTCTTTACAAAGCCGGAGGAAAAGAAAACTGAAGAGTATATAACCGGCAGATTTGGATGATAGATCAGGTAGGAAGGAGATAAAAATGGGAAGACATTTAAAAGATGCAATAGATAAACTTATGGCAATGTTAATGGGTTTAAGTGGCAAAGTAGAAAAAAATGTAACGATGGCTTTTGAAGCTTTGGAAAATATGGACAGCAAAATAGCGGAAGAGGTAATAGCTAATGATATTGAAATAGATCAGGAGGAGATTATAATTGAGGAGGAATGCCTTAAAATACTGGCATTACATCAACCGGTTGCTTCTGATCTTAGATATATTATTACTGCATTGAAGGTAAATAATGAAATCGAAAGAATAGGTGACCTTGCTCAGGATATTTCAGGGCATATTCTGCACTTGTTAGGATTTCCGAAAGTGAGTCATAAAATTGATTTTAATTCAATGTTTAGCGGTGTGATTTATATGTTAAAAAAGAGCATTGATTCAATGGTAAACATGGATAAAGACCTGGCTTTGAATGTCATCAAAAAAGATGATTTTGTTGATAATAAAAACAGGGAAATATGTAGTGATCTGTCTAATTTGATAAAAAATGACCCAAAAAATGCAGAGTATTATCTTCAATATATATTTATATCAAAACGTCTGGAAAGAATTGCTGATCTAGCAACCAATATTGCAGAGGATACAATATATCTAGTATCAGGAGAGATAGTCCGGCACGATAAAGATATACAGATATGATATGATAAAGAACAAATAACTCTCAGTAAATGAAACAGAGCTCAGGTATTAATATCCTTTAAAACTTTTATCTATTTGGGGCAAAAATATACTCTCCGTTTGAGTAGATTATATCTTTCTTGAAATCTTCCATTGATATTACTACGTATTTACCTTTTTGATCAAATCCATTGAAAACGCCATCTTTGCCGGCTGATCCAACAAAATAAGATTCTTTGTCTTCAGTTAGTTTATAATAAAAAGGATTTTCCCATCCATCCTTCTTTGGAAGAGAACTTCCGGCTATTGCCCTGAAGTCTTTATCTTCAATTAATTCTTTAAAGGAATTAAATTTTGGTAGATAACCTATTTGCGTACGATACATTTCGATAGCAGTCGCAATTGACTTTATATCCCCCAGGGTTCGGATCTGTTTTCCATTTTGCAGGGCTCTTAATAAATTTGGTATGGCGATGGCACTGACAACCCCGGCGACAATTACACCTGGAATTATTGCCATCCTTTCAACACTGAAACTGTGATTGGCCGTATATATAATTCCATTTTTTCCATTTTCTGAAACACCGTAGAAGAAAAATTCACTTTGAAGTAAATCAATAAATTCCTTTGCTGTTTTATCATCCATGTTCGGATTACTCTGCATAGAAATGATTTTCTTCTGGATATCAAAGATTGTTTTAAAAACCCTTTTTCCAACATATTTAAAACTGGTACCTTTGGTGGGAATACCATTTGATATTGTTTTGAACTCTTTTGTAGCAATTAGGCCGCTTTTGTTCTTTTTTACCTTTTTAATTTTTTCAAAAATGGTTTTATTTGAAGCAAAGATCAGAAGATCATCCTTTTTTATGATCATTGGAGCTATTGACACCGGCAACTTTGGAACAGGAATACTTAAGATTTGGGTATTTTCTTCTTCACTGAATTTTGCAAAAGGCATTTTGGATTTTAAAAGATCAAATAGATATGCATCTTTAACTGAAAAAAATATAGCTAATGCAGGTTCTGGTATGTTAAGACTCTTGCCTCCACCCAGTGGAATTGTATTTGTTTTTTCTTTATCCAGCGTTAAAAAATAACCGATTTTTCCGGAAAAGGAATTAACTGTTTTATTTAAATCAATGCCGGCACTTGTCAGCATCGGTTCTATTCTATTAATTGTGTTTTTGATTTCAGGAATATTTGAAACATCTGACTTTTTTTTTATCCAGTTCCACAGCAATGCAGGATTAAAACTTCCAAATTCTGCAAAGACGGTGTCTTCAGGTAGAAGATTTAGCTCATTAAGCGCCTTTGATTCTCCCAGTAGTTGCCAGATAAGCCCCTTATTATCAGCTTCATTATGATAAGCAACAAATCTGGATCTGTTAATATTGTTTTCAATAGGGATTGTACTTATTCCGACGCCGCTGATCTCTGAAATACCAATGTCACTTATTATAGATGAAATGAAATTTATTACATTTGAAATTTCATCTTTTTTCTGTGGTGGCAGTTTGGACTCTATAATTTTTATCATTTTATTAAAGAAATTTCCGACTGATGAAATAACCTTTTCTGAGTTAAAATAGAGATAAAGATCGCCACCTTTGTCCAGTTGAACCGTAACTGCATCAAAGCTATTTGTGCCTGTTCCGATTTTGTTTTCGGTTTTACTGCAATAAAATCCTATAATGGATAATAATATGATTAACAAAATAAATGATTTCTTCATTTTTTCTCCTTAATTTTAATATATTAATACAACAAAACAAAAAATTAATCAAGAATAATTAAATCAACAATATCTTCTACCGAGAGAATAGGTCTATTTACCGAAAATCATGTGAAAAAAAATGTAATTTAAATTATTATCTTTTTGTAAAAACAAAGGAGGTTTAAAATGGGAAAAAACAGAGGCGTAAATCATGGACATAACACAGTTGCATTTGGGTTAATATTTTTTGGAATGATCCTTCTGCTTGATAAAATAGGGATTATTGAGAGTTTCGATTTTGGAGAATTATGGCCAATCATATTTGTTATTATTGGGATATCAACAATATCTAAGGCAAGGGGTGGTGCATCCCATTATTTTATAGGTGTGGCATTTTTTGTTACTGGTGGAGTATTATTATTAAGGAATTTTGATTTAATTCCATATTTCAGGATATCCTGGTCACTTATATGGCCCGTTCTGCTGATCTTTTTCGGTTTCAAATTGTTTTTTGACAACCAAAACAGGCATAGTTCGGAAGATGAAGATGGTATGAAGATCGAGAAAGAATTTAATCATGATGAAAATTTTATTGATATGGCTGCTTTTTTAAGCGGTACTGAGTTCAGATTCTCATCTAAAAAACTTCAAGGTGGAAATTTATCTGCTGTAATGGGCGGTTGTAAGGTTGTTTTAACAGATGCTGACATGGCCGGTGATACAATGATAATAAATGTGTTTGCTTTCTGGGGAGGAATTGAAATATATATTCCCAAAAACTGGAAGTTAAATGTAAAGTGCATTCCTATAATGGGTGGACTGGAACATAAGTTAATATCAGAAGAGAATGGTGTTGTAAAAAATAAGACACTTATTATAAAGGGGACTATTGTTATGGCAGGGGTTGAGATAAAATCCTAGGTTGACAAATAAGGTGAAAGGTATTATTTTTAATTCATGCAGAATATGAAGAGCTTATTATTAATCGTTACTGCATTAGGGTTTATCATTTTTATTATTGCAGCCGGGGGATCTTTTATCGGTGCTGTTCCCTTTTGGAGAGGAGTATTACTTCTCTCCATTCCACTAATATTTGATATATTCTTAATCAGATCTACAAAATTTTTAGCTCAGAGTACCCCAATATTAATTAATAAAATCACTAGAGTTGTTGTGACCCATATAACTGGATTAATTGTATTTGTTTTTTTTCAATTAGTGTTTCTTTTTTCGAACTCAGGTTTACTGTCGATCTTATTTCCAAAAGAGAATTGGGAAATATTTTCAGAAAAATTGTTCCCATATATTATATCTATTGGAGCCGTTGCATATATCATATCTACATTAGTAAATTATCTTATAATTTATATAGAGGATGGTTTTGAAAAAGAACAAAAAATTATAAAAAGAGAACTTCAGATAAAAAAGGGAGAATTGAATGTACTAAAAAGTGTTATTCAACCTCATTTTCTTTTTAATTCATTTAATACATTAACTGCTTTAATTGAAACTGGAAATAAAACTGCAGGAGAATTTTGCAGAGGCTTATCTGACTATTTGAGATACTCTTTAAAGTATAGTAATAGAGAACTTGTAACTGTTGAAGAAGAATTGGAAAATCTTTCTAATTATTTAAAAATTGAAAAGATCAGGATGGGGAAAAGACTAAAAATTGAGTTAAATATAAGTGATGACACAAGGCAAAAATTAATACTTCCTTTTTCTATAATTACATTTGCGGAAAATGGGATAAAACATGGTATTTCCAATTATCTTGAAGGCGGAATACTGGAGATATCAACAGAGATCAATAAAAATCAGTTTATTGTATCTGTTGTAAATCCAAAAACTCCAAATGACAGTACGAAAAAAGAGGGTGAGGGAATAGGTATATCCACTTTAAAAAAGAGATTGTTTATAGTTTTTAAAGAAAGAGCCACAATAAAACTTTTTAATAAAGGGGATAAATATTATTCTCAAATGATAATGATGGAGAGTACAGATGGATAAAAAAATAAGGGCACTTTTAGTTGATGATGAGGAGCTGGCCTTAGAATTACTTGAGAAAAAATTATTGGAACTTGGAGAAGTTGAAATTGTTGGTTCATGTAATAATGGTTTTGAAGCAGTCAAGGAGTGTAGCAGGCTAAAACCTGATGTAATCTTTCTTGATATAGAAATGCCTAAATTAAATGGATTTGATGTTATTGAATTATTAAATAAGGCTGACATGCCTCATATAATTTTTGTAACAGCATATAATGATTATGCTGTTGAGGCTTTTGAAAAAGATGCAATTGACTACCTTGTTAAACCCGCTCCTATTGAAAGAATAAAAAAAAGTCTGGAAAAAATCAAGAAATTGGATACGAATGAAAAAGAAGAACTAAACAGGAAAATTTTAAATATTTCAGAGAAGAACAATGAGTCGATTTCAAGAATTCTGATAAAAAATGGAACAGAGATTGATATAGTAAGAACTGAAGATATTATATATATTAAAGCTGAAGACGACTATATACGTATATTTACTAAAGAGAAAAATTTGTTAAAAAATGGTAGATTGTCAGAACTTGAACAAAAACTTTCTGCCGATGCATTTGTGCGGGTGCATAGGTCATATATAATTAATCTTAGTTTTCTAAAAAAAATTGAGCCCTATATGAAAGACAGTAAGATAGCGATCCTTGAAGGGAAAATTAAAATCCCGATTTCCAAGTCAGGATATCAGAAATTGAAAGATAAGTTTTAGGTTATCTTTTATATAAAATCTTCCCATTAATAATTGTGTAGAGAATTTTGGTGTTTTTTATCTTCTCTTCATCAATTTTCATTATATCATCAGAAAGAACCGTAATGTCAGCAAGTTTGCCAACCTTAATTGATCCTTTTATCTTTTCTTCAAATGCCGCATATGCGCCATTAATAGTATAAGAGTACAGAGCCTGTTTTCTTGTCATTTTCTGGTTCTCATAGAAGGTTGATCCATCCTTTGATCTTCTTGTTATAGATGAATAAAAACAATCAATTGGATTTACATCTTCTACGGGGACATCTGTTCCATTGCAAATTATTGTTCCTTGTTTAATAAGTTTCTGCCAGACATAGGCACCTTCTTCAGATCTTTTTTTTCCTATTCTTTTCTCAACCCATGGTCCGTCTGAGGTGCAGTGAATTCCCTGCATGGATGCTATTACGCCTAGTTTTTTAAATCTTGGGATATCTGATGGATTTATGTGCTGTGCATGTTCTACTCTCCATCTGAGATCTTTTTTCTTTGGATATTTTTTGAATACTTTTTCATATATATTGAGAATTTCCCTGTTGGCTCTGTCTCCAATTGCATGGGTACAGAACTGTAAATTATTTCTTATTGCAATTTCAGCTGTTTTTTCCATTTCAAAAATTGGATCAGTATTTAAACCTGTACTTGAAGGAAGGCTGTTGTATGGTTCTAAAAACCAGGCACCATGTGAGCCGAGAGCTCCATCAAAGATTCTCTTAATTGCTTTAATTGATAATTTTTTATTAATGTATGTATTTAGTTTGTAATTACTCAAACCTTTTGTCAGGTCTTTATTGTTTTCACTAACCATTACATTTAGTCTGATCTTCAAAGCTTTGCTCTTTGCCATACTTTTATAAATATCTATATTCTTGAAACTTACACCAGCATCAAAAAATGTTGCTATGCCATTTTCTAAGCATTCTTTCTGAGCAAGTTCGATACTTTCCATCAGGTCCCTTTTTGTCTCTTCCTTAGATCTTTTGCTTATTTTTTCATTATATTTTTTTAGAATTAGCTCTTCTGCTGTTTCTCTGAAAACGCCAACAATAACTCCATTTTTATCTTTTACGATCTCCCCTCCAGAAGGGTTTATGGTTTTATTTGTAATCCCGGATATATCCATTGCTTTTTTATTTACAAAGATTGAGTGTCCACTTGCATGATGCAATAAGACAGGATTATCTTGTGAAATTTCACTTAATTTATTATGATAGGGCAGACCCTTAAAAATTTTTTTTATTTTTGTGTTCCATTTCTCCTGGTGCCATCCACGTCCAACAATCCATTCACCTTTTTTTGCTGTTTCAGCTTTCTTTTTGACCATCATAATTATATCGTCCCAATTATTGGCTTTTTTTAAATCAAGTCTTTTTTTGTTTTTTCCAAGTCCTATAAAATGTCCATGGGACTCAATAAAGCCAGGAATTGCAGTCTTGCCCTTCAGATCCAAAATTTCTGTATTTTTTCCAATATAAGCCTTGATTTTTTTATCTGTGCCAATGTCTGCTATTTTTCCATTAATTATAGCAATTGCAGAAACAGTCGGATTAGAATCTTCAGCAGTATAGATAGTACCATTAATAATGACCATCTCAGCTTCTTGTGAAAGAAGAGATCCATTTAAAATAAAAATAATAATAATTATACTAATTAAGAATTTGAGATTTTTACTATTGCCCATAATGACTCCTTTTTATGTTTTTAAAACATTGTTTAAAAAAAATATTACTTAAATATAGAATTAAAGTCAAATAGAATATTTATGAATTTTTAAATGGCTTTTTTCTATTATTATTATTGACATTAATTTCACCTTATGTTCAAATTTTATATTGATGAATGGAATTTGAATTGAATTCTAAGTTTCAAGAAAAAAAGATTTGTATCATGGGAGGTTTTTGATCAAAAAAAAAAGCTTAATTAAGACTATTCTCTTTTGGGGTATTATCTTTATAATTGTAATTGGAGCCGGTTTCATTGTGTTTGATATTATTAGTTCCAATATTTATTTTAATTCTCAGGCTAAAAAAATGCGTACAGATTATCTTTCTGTGACGAAAGAAAAAATTAAACGTGAAGTGGAACAGGTCGTTTATTTAATTAAAGATAAAAAGTCTAAAACTGAAAAGTTGATAAAAGAAAAATTACATACAAGAGTTTATCATGCATATTCTATTGCACAGAATATTTATACCAAAAACAAGCATAATAAAACCAAAAATCAAATTCAAAAAATGATCATTGAAGCATTAAGCCCTATTAGATACAGCAAAGAAAGAGGGTATTTTGTTATTTTTGATCTTGATGGGGTGCCAAAATTATTTCCCAGCATGCCTGAATTGGAAGGTACAAATATGATGGGTTTTCAAGATACTGATAAAAGATATTTAACGAAGGAAATGATCAAAATTGTTGAAGGACCTGGGGAAGGATTTTACAATTATAAATGGATTAAGTCAGGGGGCAATAACATTAAATTAAAAAAAATTGCCTTCATCAAGAAATTTAAACCCTATAATTGGTTTATTGCAACAGGACTATTTGTACAAGATGTTGAAAATCAGATAAAAACAGATCTACTGTCAACTATAAGCAAAATAAGATTTGGGAAAGAGGGATATGTTTTTGTTAATGAATTGAATGGAAATGCCCTGGTTGCAAATGGGAAAGTGATTTCCAGTGAAAAGAAACTATGGGAAGTGTTCAGTAAAAACCCGGAAAAAACAAAAGCATTATTTGAAATGGAATATAATGCAGCTAAAAAGCTTGAAGGGGATTATATCTATTATTCGTTAATTAAGCTAACACGTCCTGATGAGGAATCTCCCAAAGTTTCTTTTATTTACGGGATTCCTGAACTAAAGTGGCTTGTAGGTGCTGGGGTGTATCTTAATGATGTAGATGACGATATAGCCCTGATGCATGCAGCATTAAATGATCAGGTTAAAATGAAATCCATATATTTTATCCTGATTATTGCCGGAATTATATTACTGTTTTTGTTTTTTTTAAGCTTATTGACTAATAAAATAAAAAATGATTATAAACTGTTCCTCTCATTTTTTAATAAAACAGTTCATTCAAATGAAGAGATCAATAGAGATCTGATTCAGTTCCTGGAATTAGACAGAATGGCAGAATATGCAAATAGAATGCGGAAAGAACTAATAAGCAGCAAAGAAAATTATAAAGATTTATTTAATGATAATCCCGTAGCATTATGGGAAGAAGATTTTTCAGAAGTAAAAAATAAATTAGATGATGTTAAAACGAAAGGTGCTGTAATCACGAAAGAATATTTTAATGATAATATAGACTTATTTAATGAATGCAGGTCTGTAATAAAAATATCAAATATTAATAAGGCAACTCTTGAATTGCTTAAATTTAAAAATCTGAAAGATCTGGAAAAAAATAATAGTTCAATACTAAATGAAAAAACATTAGAAACAATTAAGAATGAATTTATTGCTATTGCTAATGACAAAAAATATTTCTCTGAAGAATCTGAATTGGTAAGGTCTGATGGAGAAGTTTTAGATGTTATAGTTCATTTCCAGGTTATTGATACTTATAAAAGAATTCTATTCTCAATTACTGATATTAGTGACTTAAAAAAAACTGAAAATGCATTAGTGAAAAGTGAAAGGTATTTTAGGATTTTAATGGAACAGTCACCAGTCTCTATTATGATATTTAATAAAGAAGGCTTTTTAATGAATGCTAATCAGGCCTGGATGGATCTATGGAATATAGAAGATATAAGTAACGTTCTTGGTAAATTCAATATATTAAAAGATAAACAGTTATTAGAAAAAAGAGATGTAGATAAATTTAAAAAAGTTTTTGCTGGTGAAAAAATATATATACCTGAAAGTGAGTTTAATCCAACTTTTTCAGACTATTCAGGAAGAAAACGTGTTGTGAAAATCATTGCTTATCCCCTTAAAGATACAGATGGTATGTTTGAGAATATAGTCGTTTTGCAAGAGGATATTACTGATCAGAAAAATATGGAAGAAGAGTTAAATAAGATTCAAATGCTCAAGAGTGTAGGTACTCTTGCAGGTGGAATTGCACATGATTTCAATAATATCCTAATGGGGTTATTTGGGAATATTTCTCTTGCTAAGATGAAACTTTCTAAAGATCGTTCAAGTCTCAAATACCTTGAAGATGCTGAAAATTCTTTGAACTGGGCAACGAGTCTAACAAAACAATTACTGACTTTTTCAAAGGGAGGCTCTCCAATTAAGGAAACAATAAGTCTCGAGCAGCTCATTGAAGATGTTGTTAAATTTGACCTGTCAGGCAGTAATGTAAAACCTCTCATTAAGATTGCAGAAGATCTATGGCTGGCTGAAGTAGATAAAGGACAAATTCAACAAATGTTTTCAAACCTTACCATAAATGCAAATCAGGCAATGCCGGATGGTGGTCATTTATATATTAAACTTGAAAATGCAGAAATCTCTGATAATTTAATTCCGGGTCTATCTGTCGGTCAATATATTAGAGTTACCATGAGAGATGAGGGGACAGGAATTGATAAAAAACATATTGGTCGTATATATGATCCTTATTTCAGTACAAAGCAATCCGGTAGTGGTCTTGGCCTTGCAACAGTTTATTCAATAGTTAATAAGCATGAAGGTCATATTAGTATTAACTCGGAACTTGGTGATGGAACTGAGTTTATAGTATATCTCCCTGCTTCAAAAAACCAGCAGGTCTCCATAAAAGAGGACCTTGTTCCTCAGATTGCCATAGTTGAAAATAAAGGAACTGTTCTTGTGATGGATGATGATGATATAGTGTGTAATGTTGCTTCACAAATGTTAGAAAGTTTAGGTTTTTCAGCTGAGATTGCAAAAGATGGGAGTACAGCTCTTGAAATGTATAAGATTGCAATGGAAAATAGGAAACCTTATGATGTAATAATAATGGATCTTACAATCCCTGGAGGAGTTGGAGGGAAAGAAGTTATTAAACAACTTCTCTTAGTTGATCCGGATGTAAAAGCTATTGTATCAAGTGGTTATGCGGATGATCCTGTCATGGCAAATTTCTCTGAATATGGTTTTATGGGTATTTTAGCAAAACCCTATATGATAAACCTTTTAGCGAATGTATTGAACACTGTTCTAAATGAAAAGCATTGACCTGACTTAGTTTTGCTGTTTTTTCTTAGCGCATTTTACTTAATGATCTTTGATATTATATCCTTATTTAAAATATCATTTTTGATAATTATATTCTCTTTTTCGTTTTTGTTTTTTTCAACAAAATAGTTGATAAAATAGAGAAGAGCTGGAAGATTCTCGTTAAATGACAATGAGATTTCTTCTTCTGAAGTATAGAATCCACCTTCCATTGCATTTGTTGGTGGTAATTCAATTGTAAAAGATGGTGTTTTAAATGTTCCATAAATCCAATCATCACTACCGCCATTTACGAGGTAAAGAGCATCAGCGCCTCCAAAATCATAATATCTTCCGTTAACATTGAATATTTTTTCACTCATTTTTGAAGCAATTGTCTCCATCTCTTCAAAATCCTCCGGTTTTTCATATGTATAACCCCAGGGTATCAATATTAATTGGGAGTAGTTATGGAAACTTATAGATCCATCTGGTGGATTTGCAAGTAGAAACTGTCTTAAAGCTTCTGTTTCAGGCTCTGAAAATGGAGCCCATCCTCTATAGGTTTCACTCTCCGGGGATGGGCTCGAACCATCATTGTCAAATCCCCACATATATCCATAATTACGGTTCAAGTCAATGCCCCAAATGAAGTCTCCGGTATATTTTCTATTCTTTCGCCAATATCTGTAATTATGAATAGAAAACTCTAGTCCATCAGGATTTAAAATTGGTAATATATAAATGTTTGCCTCTAATGCTTTTTTAACAGCACTAATATCCTGATTCTCAAGCAGATATTTAGCAAATAGTAGTGGGATTTCTACTGATATCCATTCCCGCGCGTGATGACAGCCAACTATGAATATATTTTGTTTGTTTATAGTTGTACTTATATCTTGACTGATATGTATGATATTCAAATCTCTGCCCTCAATTGATCTGCCTATGCTGAATACTCTGGCTTTATTCTGAAATCTTAATTGCAAGTCATTCAGAAGATCATTTGTCTCCTTATAATTATGGTAGTCCCCATTATAATCATTGCTTGTCTTGGATAATTTTATATTATTGGTATGTCTTATACAGGTAAGGGACTCTTATGTATAAGCTGAATTCCAAGATTACGAAGATTTTTATATTTTTTTTTATTTATTATAAAATAAAATATGTCATTTTTGCGGTAAAGTCTATCCAATGAGGAATTGGATTTTAAATACTTTTGATACTCTATTGAATTAATACCTATTATTAATTTGTCTTCATATGGTTTTATAATTTTATTATTACCAGTCAACATAATTGAAGTTAACAAAAAAAATATAATAAAGAATACTGATTGTTTTTTACACATTATTTACTCCCGAATGTATAGTTTATAGTACTGCTGATTATTAAATTGTTTCTCTGTATACCACTACAATTACCAAACCAGTATGCAGTTCCAATGTCACCGGAAAACCTTCCCAGTCTAATTCCAAATCCTCCACTTATGACCTTCAAGGTTGTATTTACTGATTTTAAAGGTTGAGGGTCGATCTTAAATCCAGCTCTGAAGAATATGTCTCTCTTTTTTGAATATATTCCCAATTCAAGTCCAATTCCTGTAACAAATGAGTTTTTCATATCTCTATCAATATTTTCATCAAAAAAAATGTATTTATAATCTGACCAGAATATTAATTTGGATTCAATCGCAATAGAGAGTTTTCGAATCTTATTATTGCTTTTTAAATAGAGTTCTTTTTTTATTCCAAAAAGCATTTTTTTAGGAGAATAGTATGGGTCTGAAACATTTTCTGTGTTTGTCATATTAATATTTAAAGTATTGTTTACAAAAGATCTCTGTATTTCTCTTTTTACACTGCCCTGGATTGGGTAAACAAAAGCTATTGATAATAATAAGTCCGTGTCTATCTTATAGCTTATTCCAATAGTTGGGATAAGTTGACTGATTTTATTTGTCTCAATGTTTTTCGTAAATTTGTCAATTAATAAACTACTGCCATTTATTGTATAATAGTAAGAGGAGTGGTCGGTTATAGCAGCATCTCTTTTTCCCAGAATATAGTCCAGTTTTATTCCTAAACTCAGATTCTTATTTATATTAAATGAAATAGATGAGAAAAAATTGTTCTTTTTCCCGGAAAAAACTCCCTTGTAATAATCATATTGATCATAATTATATTCATTTCTGAATTCAAAAGATGGGAATCTAAGAATGTCGGAGATAAACCAGCCAACACTGATTTTGAAAACAGAAAGTTTAAATGAACCTGCAAATGAATTTAAATTATAGTAAGATCCGGTCAATGGAGCGGTAGATGTTTCTACTCCGTCATTTATCCCTCTATATTGAAATGAATCATAAGAAATTGCAGAGAAGCTTATACCTAAAGAAGAGATCTCTTTTATTGAGAGAAGGGCAGGATTAGATACACCTTTATATGAGTTTGTTGCAAAAAAAGAGACATCACCAGCGGCCAATTGTCTTGCATCAAAAATATTTATTCCATTCCAGCTGATAGCTGAAGATTCCTCAAGTCTATATTCAAAATTTTGTGGAAAAATGAATTGATTCGACAATATGAAAAAAACAAAAAACAGGTAAAATGATTGTTTCATCCAACCTCCTTATATATTAATTATACTTGATTATAAGAAAAAAGTTTAGTTGGATAAAAAAAAAGGTGTAGGTTGAGGTAGATTTAAGAGTTCTTAAATCTACCTCAACCCGGGTTTTCTAAATATTCTTTGAAGCTTTAAGCATTATGTCCTGAATCTGTGGGATTATTGAATCTATATTGTCAATAACTCCTTCTCTTAACATCATATTATCTAATAATTGATTAGAAAGTGATTTAAGTTCTGTTGAAGCAGGATCTTTTTTATGAATTCTAATAAGTTCCTTTATAAGGTCGTTATTCTTGTTTATTTCAAAAATTCTTTTTGCATAGGAATATTCTTTATTCATCATCTTCATCATTTTTTCCATTTGAACTGATGGACCTTCTGATTGATTTACAAGAATACATGGGCTGTCAATTAATCTTTCTGAGATCTTTACCTCTGCAACCTTTTCGCCATAAATTGTTTTTAAATAGCCGGTAAAATTATCTGAATCTTTTTTTAGATCTTTGTCTTCTTCTTTATCTTCTTTATCAAGTTTTAAATCTGCACTGGATACAATTTTAAATTGTTTTCCGTCAAATTCTCTCAAATGATCGATAACTATTTCATCAATTGGATCAATTAAATATAGAACATTTAAGTTTTTCTTTTTAAAAATTTCCAGGGCAGGGTTCTTCTCTAATGAATCAAGATCCATTCCAGTTATGTAGTAGATCTCTTTTTGGTCTTTCTCCATGTGCTCGATATAAGTTTTAAGGTCAATCAGTTCCTTTTTGTCCTTAACTGAAGAGTTAAAAAGAAGGAGAGATGCTATCCTGTCTTTGTTTTCAAAGTCACTTGTTATGCCTTCTTTGAAATTTCTCATGAAGTTTTCCCAAATTTTAAGATATTTATCCCAGTCTTTCTTCTTAAGATCATTTAAATGATCAAATATTTTTTTCAAAACATATTTTTTGATCTTATCGATCCTTACATTGTTTTGAATGTCCTCTCTTGAGATATTAAGTGGAATATCTTCTGAGTCAATTACACCTTTTACAAATCTCAAATATTCAGGCATAATGTCCTTACTCTCTTTTTGGATTAGAACTTTTCGTGAATATATATCTACTCCCGGAGTAGCTTTAAATAAACCTATCTTTTCAAAAGATGTTTTTGGTATAAAAAGAACTGAATTAAATTGTACAGGAGCATCAGAGGATAAGTGAATATATGTTTCTGGTTCTTCCTGAGAGTTTTCAATAAATTTGTATAGATTGTCGTAATCTTCTTTTTTCAAAGAGGATTTCGGCTGTGTCCAGATAGCTGGGCTGCTTTCGATCTTGTCTTTACCGACATAAATGTTGAATGGGATAAATTTTGAGTGTTTTGATAAAACATTTTTTATCCTATAATCTTCAACAAACTCTTTGTCATCTTTTTTTAAGAAAAGCTCTATCCTGGTACCTCTCTCTTTTTTATCAGTTTCTTCAATAGTATAATCTTTTGAGCCCTTTGATTTCCAAACAAAACCTTTACTGCCTTTTTTATATGACTTTGTATAGAGATGAATCTCTTCAGCTACCATAAAACTTGCATAGAAACCGACTCCAAATTTTCCGATCATATCAACCTGATTTTCCTCTTTTGCCTTTGATACTTTTTTAAGAAAATCTATCGTTCCTGAATGTGCAATTGTTCCTATGTTTTCTATGATTTCATCTTTTGTCATTCCAATACCGGAATCTTCAACTATCAATTTGTTTTTCTTTTTGTCAAATTCGATGTTTATTTTTAATTCTCTTTCTTTTTCATCAAGACCAGAGTCAGTCAATAGTTGGAACTGTACTTTATTTAAAGCATCAACTGCATTTGATACTAATTCTCTTAAAAATACCTCCTTATGTTTATATAGTGAATAAACAAGGATGTCTAGTAATTGTTTAACTTCAGACTGAAACTCAAACTGTTCCGTCTTTTTTTTCTCTTTACTCATATTATACCTCCAAATTTTCGATAACTACTTATAATGTTATCAGATAAATATTATAACACAGTTGTCAAGTATTTTCAAAAATAAAGAAGTACATTGTAAAACATACTCCTTTCAATTTTTTAATATCAGACAGACTTCAGGTCTGTAATTTACAACTATTTAAGTAATTTAATAATCTTATCTTTTTTTGGTACAGAATTAAACCTTTTAACCTCTTTCCCATCTTTATATACAACTACAGTGGGAACTCCCATAATAAAAAGTTTCTGGGCTATCTCAGTTGATTCTGTCACATCAACTTCATATGCGGCAATATCCAACTCATTTTTTTCGTTTATAATTTCTTCTAATACAGGCGGGACTTTCTTACATGGGGCACATCCCGGTGAGCTGAAGTCGATTAGGACAAATTTAGATCCGCTTATTACATTGTCAAATTCTGATGTTGTTATTTTTTTCATTTTAAATCTCCTGAAATTAATTATTTTGTATCAAGTAAACTCTTGATTTTTTTTCTTATTTCCTCAGGAGAACCAGATCCAACTTTAATGTGGCTGATATTTCCTTTTTTATCAATAAAAACCATGGTTGGGATACCATGGACTTTATAGGCCTGGAATGCTTTTCCTTCGGTTGATATTGCTATCGGATAAGGTATGTTATTTGTTTTTACATATTTCTCAATGAGTTTTTTCTCTTCATCGGCAGATACTTTTCCTTTATTCTCTTTGTCATCTCTATAGCTTCCATATAGTTTTGTAAAGCCAATCACAACAAGTCCCTCTTTCTTATATTTATTATATTCCTCTACCAGTACAGGAATTACTGCTCTACATGGAGCGCACCAGGTAGCCCAGAAATCTACTATTACAACTTTTCCCTTCAGGTTGTCAAGGGAAATACCTGCTGAATTTATCCATCTTTCTGCTGAAATTGCCGGGGCGACATTGCCGATAAAACCTGCCAGTGAAATTTCTGACATGATCATTGCTTTAACTCTTGGATAATCTTTAGCTGCTAATATTGCTTCTTTATATATTTCCATTGCTTTTTTTTTATCTTCTTTCAGATATAGTTTTGCCTTAGCAGAAATAATGAGTGGTTTATTTATCTTCATCTCATCTGGGAGGTCTTTTACTGCAATAAATTTATTCATATATTCAAGTTTGTCTTTTTTGTTTTTTGCAGCCATAGCAAAATATTGATAAGCCTGATAAAGATCAAATCCATTACTGAGATTTTTTTCTATTTTTTTAAAAAATTCAAGTGCTTTAACAGCCTTCATTTGAGAAAAATATACATGTACCTTTGTTAAAACTGCTTCATTATACCATTTTGACTTTTTCCTGATTATGATCTCCATTTTTTTTAATGCTTCATCATATTTTTCTAATTTAATCAGTATTTTGCCTCTTATTATTTCAACAGGGTCTGATGGACTCAACTTTTCATATTTTTTTAGGGCTACTCCGTATTTATTCAACAGATTTTTCAGAAGGTTATTATATTCATCTCGGCTTTTTAAATTTTTTAAAGCCTCTTCAAAGTCATTTTGAATTTTCTCATACTCAATTTTGAATGTTTTATTATCAATTCCAGCCAATAATTGAATTGAAAAGATTAGCACTGAAATGATTAAAATTGCACTGATTTTCTTCATGTTTTTTCTCCAATTTCCTTTTAGTTAGAGTAAAATTATACCATAAGATTTAGAGATAAACAAAATGGATTTTATTCCATAATTAAACTGATTATAAAATTATTTGATAGTAAAAATAATGAAGAAACAATAACGGAACAATAAAAAACATTATGTGGATAAGTAAAACAAATAAAAACTATAATTAGAGTGGAGACTATTTTTCATTTCGAATTTTGAGATTTAATATTATAGTAAAATCTTCTAATAGCATGATATGGAGTTTTTATTTATTAATTAGAATTCTTTTTTTTGGTTATGAAAAGAAGCAGGTTAAAAGTCCTATTATTTAAAATGGGTATTTTCCCTATTGAATATTAAAGTTGATTATATTATATTCGAATATAAATTAGGGAGAAAAAATGAATAAGGACATCTTTAATAGTTTTCCAATACTTGAAACTGATAGGATTATATTAAGAAATTTAAATGAGAAGGATGCTGATAAAGTATTTGAGTTTAATTCAAGTCTGGAAATGCTGAAATATGTACCACGTGATCCATATATTAAGATTGAAGAGGGGATAGAAAAAACCAAAAGTTTTATAAAAGGGTTTGAAGATAAAAATGCTATCTGGTGGGCCTTTGTTTTAAAGACAGAAAAGAGTCTTGATAAGCTTATTGGATATGGAGGATTATTTGATATCAATATTGAGGTTAACAAAGCAGAATTAGGTTATGGATTATTAAAAGAATACTGGGGACAGGGAATTATCAGTGAGGTAGTAAAAAAAATAGTAAATTTTGGAATATGTGAGATGGATCTTCATAAAGTATATGCTTATATAGAGCCCGCAAATATTCCTTCTATAAAAATTGTTGAGAGGTTGGAATTTAAAAAAGAAGGAATGTTGATAGATGATGTGTTTGCGAGAAACAAATATTTTGATATGTCAGTTTATGCTCTACTTAATGAAGAAAATTCATCTCTTCTCTTAGGACAAAAGTCCCAATGTTAAAAACATGACATATTTTTGTGGATAAAAGCATCTCTTTGGTGTAGATTATAAAATATTAAAAAAAAAAAAGAATTTGGAGGAAATATAATGAGAAAGGTTTTATTAATTATCGTTTTAGTTTTATTTTATTTTAGTCTAATTGCAGACAATAATCCACTATGGATGAGATATCCAGCAATATCACCTGATGGTGAATATATTGCTTTTTCATATAAAGATGATATTTATAAGGTTTCTGCAAAGGGTGGGCTAGCAGTGCAGCTAACCAGTCATAAGGCTTATGATTTTAAACCTGTATGGTCACCTGATAGTAAAAACATAGCTTTTGCATCTGACAGATTTGGAAATTTTGATATTTTTCTAATACCTGCAATTGGTGGAAAGGCAAAACGATTAACATACAATTCCTCTGGTCAGACCCCTAATTGTTTCTCCAATGATGGAAAATACATTCTTTTTTCAGCTGCAATGGATGATCATTATAAAAATGTACAGTTTCCAACCGGGATATTAACCGAATTATACAAAGTATCTATTAATGGAGGCAGAATTAAGCAAATAATAACAACATCTGCTGAAGAGGCAAAACTTGATAGTTCTGGAAACTATATTATTTACCAGGATAGAAAAGGATATGAAAATGTATGGAGAAAGCATCATACATCCTCAGTTACTAGAGATATCTGGATATATAATAGTAAAACTAAAAAACATAAAAAACTTACTTCATTTAAAGGTGAAGATAGATCCCCAGCATTTACAAATGATGAAAAAGGTCTTTATTATTTAAGTGAAAGAAAAGGTTCATTCAATGTTTTCTCCTTCACCTTTAATGATCCTACGAAGATAAAGCAACATACTTTTCATAAGAAACATCCAGTCAGATTTCTGTCTGTTTCAAAGAATACACTCTGTTATGGTTATAATGGTGAAATATATTTGAAAAATCATATGGACAAACCAAAAAAGGTTAAAATAGAGATCAGGTCTGATTTAAAAAGAAATGCTGTGGAGTACTCAAAACTCTCATCGGGAGCAACTGAAATGGTTGTATCTCCAGATGGTAAAGAGGTGGCATTTATTGTTAGGGGGGAAGTGTTTGTGACAGCCGTAAACTATTCAACTACAAAGAGGATAACAAATACTCCTGAACAGGAAAGATCGGTAAGTTTTAGTCCGGATGGAAGATCTTTATTATATACGTCTGAAAGAGGAGGTGGTTGGAATCTTTATAAAACTGAAATTCAAGAAGAAGATCTTAATTTTACCAGTTCTACAGTATTAACAGAAAAACCGGTGCTTATATCAAATAAAGAAACTTTTCAACCTCAGTTTTCTCCAGATGGGAAGGAAGTAGCATATCTTGAAGAAAGAGTTATCTTAAAGGTTATAAATTTAAAATCAGGAAAAACCAGGACAATTCTGCCGGCAAAGCATAATTATTCATATGCAGATGGAGATCAGTGGTACCAGTGGTCACCGGATGGGAAATGGTTCCTGGTTCAATTCTTAAGTGAAGGTAGATGGTCCTATGAATGTGGTCTTATTAGTTCAAGTGGTGGGCAGAAATTAGTTAATTTAACAAAGAGTGGATTTGAAGATTATATTCCCAAATGGTCACAGGATGGATCTATGATGCTATGGTATTCAAATAAATATGGTCAGGGTGATATCTTCGGAATGTTTTTTACCAAGGATGCATATGACAAATTCAGGTTATCAAAAGAGGAGTATGAATTATTAAAAGAAAGAGAAAAGCGAAATAAGAAGAAATTAAGTAAAGCTGATAAAAATAAAAAAGATAAGAAAGATAAAAAAGAAGCAAAGAAAAAACCGAAATTACTTAAGATTGATCTAAAGAATATTCAAAATAGAATTTTAAGACTGACCATAAATTCATCTGATCTTAACGATGGTGTAATGTCCAAAAAAGGTGATAAACTTTATTATCTGAGTAAATTTGAGAAAGGATATGATTTATGGGTACATGATTTCAGGAAAAAAGAGACAAAATTACTAGTAAAACTTGGTGGAAGAGGCGGTAGCTTGCATTTAAGTAAAGACGGCAAAGAACTCTTTGTTTTTTCAAGAGGAAAATTTACAAAAATTACATTAGCTGGAAATAAGAAAAAGGGGATATCATATAGCGCAGAATTTAATTTAAATAGTCTTGCTGAAAGAGGCTATTTATTTGAACATGTTTGGAGACAGATCAAGAAAAAATTCTATGATCCTAAACTCCATGGTGTAGATTGGGATTTTTATAAAAAGGAGTATGCACGTTTTTTACCTCACATCAATAATAATTATGACTTTGCTGAAATGTTAAGTGAAATATTAGGTGAATTGAACGGATCACATACTGGGTCCGGTTATAGAGCGTTTTTTTCAACTGGAGACAGAACCGCAAAACTGGGTGTCTTTTTTGATACTGAATTCAAAGGTGACGGGCTGAAAATTATTGAAATATTAGAAAAAGGTCCTCTTCAGAAAGCAGATTCGAAGATCAAAGTTGGTACAATAATAGAAAAAATTGACAATGTGAAAATTTCTTCAAATTCCAACTACTATAAATTACTTAATCGCAAATCAAATAAAAATGTTCTTTTATCCTTATATAATTCAAAAACTAAAAAAAGGTGGCAGGAGATTAGGAAGCCAATCAGCAGGGGAGTGCAAAATCAACTTCTTTATGAAAGATGGATTAGAACAAGAAAAGAGGAAACTGATAGATTATCTAAAGGAAGATTGGGTTACATTCACGTAAGAAGTATGAGTGGCAGTAGTTATAGGGAAACCTTTGCAGAATTATTTGGGAAATTCACTAATAAGGAAGCTATAATAATTGACACCAGATTTAATGGTGGAGGTAATCTTGTTGAACAGCTAACGACCTTATTAAGTGGAGAAAAATATCTTACCCAGATGCCCAGGGGGCAAAATATAGGTATTAAACCGGAAAATAGATGGACAAAAAAATCAATTGTATTAATAAGTGAGAGTAATTATTCTGATGCACATGGATTTCCCTATGGATATAAAACATTAGGGCTTGGTAAATTGGTTGGGATGCCTGTTCCTGGAACTATGACATCTGTATGGTGGGAGACTCTTCAGGACAGATCATTATATTTTGGAATACCTCAGGTCGGGAAACATGATCTTAAAGGAAAATATCTAGAAAATCAGCAGCTTGAACCAGATTATCTTATTAATAATGATTATAAGAAGATGGTAAAAGGAATTGATCAACAGTTGGAAAAAGCAGTAGAGGTATTATTAACAGAACTTGATAAAAAATAGAATGATCAGCCAATTGCAAAAATAGTAAAAATTGTATCTTTTGCAATTGGCTTCCAGTGTAAAATTATTATTTTTATCTTCCTTATGTTTTTTCTGAAAAGTTTAGAGAACTTCCAAAAGGCTATCGAAAGTTAATGGGGATTTCGCAGAAACAGGGATTTGAATAAGCTGAAATATGAAAAATGTAAATAACATAAATAGCGAGAAAGAATAAATTGATGACATTGGTTTTGGAAAGTCTTTTTTTTTAAAAAAAACTTGTAAAACACAATAAACAAGGATAAAATACAACATTATTTTAGATGAATAAAATTTTATAATTTAAGAGGATAAAAAATGTCAAAGATTATTTATACCAAAACTGATGAAGCTCCTGCATTAGCAACAAATTCATTACTTCCTGTAATAGAAGCATTTACAAAAAAAGCTGGTATTAAGGTTGAATTAAAAGATATTTCTCTTGCGGGTAGAATTATTGCAACTTTTCCGGATAATTTAAAAGAAGATCAAAAACAAGTCGATGCACTGGCTGAACTAGGTGGATTGGCAAAAACTCCAGAGGCTAATATTATTAAACTACCAAATATAAGTGCCTCAATCCCCCAATTAAAATCTGCAATTAAAGAATTACAGGAGCATGGTTATGATATTCCGGATTATCCTGAAGAACCTCAAAATGATGTTGAGAAAGAGATTAAGTCCAGATATAGTAAAATTAAGGGCAGTGCTGTAAATCCTGTTTTAAGAGAGGGGAATTCAGATCGAAGAGCTCCACAGGCTGTAAAGAACTATGCAAAAAAGCATCCTCATTCAATGGGAGAATGGTCTTCAGATTCACAGACACATGTTGCTCATATGACCGAAGGCGATTTTTATTCTAATGAAAAATCTCTTACTGTTAAAGAAGCTACAAATGTAAAAATTGAATTTATTGCAGAAAATGGGTCAAAAACAATTTTGAAAGCAGAGACCCCTCTTTTAGCCGGAGAGATTATTGATGCGACAGTGATGAATGTAAATGCGTTAAAGATTTTTTTTGAAAAACAATTTCAGGATGCAAAAGAAAAAGATGTCTTGTTTTCTCTGCATTTGAAAGCCACAATGATGAAAGTATCAGATCCCATTATATTTGGACATGCTGTTAATCTATTTTATAAAGAGGTCCTAAAAAAACACAGCTCTATTTTGACTGAACTGGGTGTTGATACAAATAATGGTTTAGGTGATCTTTATGCAAAAATCAAAGCACTACCTGAGGATAAACAATCTGAAATTGAAGCTGACATAATAGAAGTTTATAAAAACAGACCTGAATTAGCAATGGTTAATTCAGATAAAGGTATTACCAATCTGCATGTTCCAAGTGATGTTATCATTGATGCTTCTATGCCTGCCATGATAAGAACGTCAGGTAAAATGTGGGATAAAAATGGAAAACTGCATGATACGAAAGCCGTTATCCCTGATAGGAGCTATGCTGGAATTTATAAGGCAACAATAGATTTTTGCAAAACAAATGGGGCTTTTGATCCAACTACAATGGGTAGTGTCTCCAATGTCGGACTTATGGCACAAAAGGCAGAGGAGTATGGTTCTCATGATAAAACATTTCAAATAAGTGATAATGGGGTTGTTAAGGTTATTAATTCCCAGGGTAATACTATACTCGAGCATAAAGTAGAGAAGGGTGATATCTGGAGAATGTGTCAGGTAAAAGATCTACCGATACAGGATTGGATCAAACTGGCTGTAAATAGAGCAAGGGTAACAAATACACCTGCTATATTCTGGCTGGATAAAGAGAGAGCTCATGATGCAGAACTTATTAAAAAAGTAAATAATTATTTAAAAGATCACAACACAGAAAACCTTATTATCAAAATATTGTCTCCGGTGGATGCAATTAATTTTTCCCTGGAACGTATTAAGGAAGGCAAAGACACAATTTCAGTTAGTGGAAATGTACTTCGTGATTATTTAACGGATCTTTTTCCCATTCTTGAAGTTGGTACAAGTGCAAAAATGCTTTCAATTGTTCCATTGATGAATGGGGGAGGGTTATTTGAAACAGGAGCAGGTGGATCGGCTCCAAAACATGTTCAGCAGTTTAATTTAGAAGGTCATTTAAGATGGGATTCACTGGGAGAATTTTTAGCCCTTGCCGCATCTTTGGAACATCTGGGTAATAAAACCTCTAATAAAAAAGCCTTAATTCTTTCTGAATCGCTTGATTTAGCTACCAGTCAATTTTTAGATGACAACAAATCACCTTCCAGAAAAGTAAATGAAATAGATAATCGGGGTAGTCATTTTTATTTAACTATGTATTGGGCTCAAGAATTAGCGAAACAGACAAAAGATATTGAATTAAAAATTTATTTTGAAAAAATTGCAGCAGAGCTTAAAAATAATGAAGGGAAAATAATTGAAGAGTTGAATGCTGCTCAGGGTAAGGTGGTAGATATTGGTGGATATTATCAACCTGATGAGCAATCGGTTATTGATGCAATGCGCCCCAGTACGATATTTAATAAAATAATTGATTCAATATAAAAAAATAAATAAAAATATGAAAAGAATTAAAATCCAGGAATTATTGCAAAAAAGGATACTTGTGTTAGATGGAGCAATGGGTACCACCTTACAAGAGTATAATTTGGAAGAAGAGGATTTTAAGGGAGAATTACTTAGAGAACATAATACCAGTTTAAAAGGGAATAATGATATTCTCTCTCTCACACAGCCAAAAATTATTAGTGAAATTCATGAAAAATTCCTTCAGGCAGGGGCAGATATTATTGAGACTAATACTTTTAATTCGAACCTGATCTCTCAGTCTGATTATAATACAGAGCAACTTATATATGAACTGAATTATGAATCAGCAAAAATAGCACGTATATGTGCTGATAAATATACGACATTAAATCCAGAAAAACCTCGTTTTGTTGCAGGCTCTATAGGGCCTACAAATAAAACAGCATCAATGTCTTCAGATGTGAATAACCCGGGTCATCGTGATGTCACTTTTGATGATTTTGTTAATACATATACCACACAGATAAAAGGTCTTATAGATGGTGGAGTTGATTTGCTATTAATTGAGACTGTTTTCGATACATTAAATGCCAAAGCAGCTCTATTTGCTATTGAAAATATTCAGAAGAAACAAAACACTGATATACCTATAATGATTTCAGGAACCTTATCTGGTATCAGTGGGCGTACATTATCCGGACAAACAGTTGAAGCTTTTTTAAATTCTTTGACTCATGTAAATTTACTTAGTATTGGTTTTAATTGTTCTTCCGGTGCACAAGGATTGAAACCATTTATTGAAGAATTGTCAAAAATATCTCCATTTTATGTAAGTGCATATCCTAATGCAGGCTTTCCAAACGAATTTGGTGAATATGACCAATCCGGTAATGATATGGGAGTAGTTATTGAAGACTTTTTTAAAGATGGAATAGTAAATATCGTTGGAGGCTGCTGTGGAACAACATATGAACATATTAAAGTTATTGCACAACTTGCAGATAAATTTCCCCCGAGAAAAATACCAAAAATTAAAAAATTAACTCGTTTAAGTGGTTTAGAACCATTAACAATTACTAAAGAGAGTAACTTAATAAATATTGGAGAAAGAACAAATGTGGCTGGTTCAGCAAAGTTTGCAAGATTAATACAGGAAGAACAATTTGATAAGGCTTTATCTATTGCCAGGCAGCAGGTTGAAGGTGGAGCTCAGATAATTGATGTATGTATGGATACGGCAATGCTTGATGCTGAGAAATCTATGGTGAATTTCTTAAATCTTATTGCTTCGGAACCGGAAATAGCAAAATTGCCGATTATGATTGATTCCTCAAAGTGGTCGGTCATTGAGCTTGCTCTCAAATGTATTCAGGGAAAGTCTATTGTAAACTCAATCAGCCTTAAAGAGGGGGAAGGTATTTTTAAAGAGAGAGCTGAATTGATACGTCAATATGGAGCTTCAGTTGTTGTTATGCTCTTTGATGAAAAAGGACAAGCCGATACTTATGAACGGAAAATAGAGATTGCAGAACGGGCATATAATGTTTTAGTAAAAGAGGTGAAGTTTCCACCTGAAGATATTATATTTGACCCGAATGTCCTGACAATTGCAACAGGAATTGAGGAGTATGATAATTATGCTGTTAATTTTATCAATGCAACAAAATGGATTAAAGAGAATTTAGCATATGCAAAGGTTAGTGGTGGAGTAAGTAACTTATCCTTTTCTTTTAGAGGCAATAATGTAGTAAGAGAAGCAATGCACTCGGTTTTTCTATATCATGCCATTTTAGCAGGTTTGGATATGGCAATTGTAAACCCTGCAATGCTTGAGGTTTATGATGATATTCCTGAAGAACTTCTGAAAAAAGTTGAAGATGTTGTGCTGAATACTAGTAAAAAAGCAACAGAAAATCTTGTAGAATATGCCGAAGGTGTTAAAGATAAAAAGGCTGTTAAAAAAGAAAAAGTAAAAGAGTGGAGAAGTATGAATGTTGAAGATCGAATTATACATGCTCTAATTAAGGGAATAAGCGACAATATAGAGGATGACACTGAAGAATTAAGACAAAAGTTTGATGCTTCAATTGACATAATTGACGGGCCTCTAATGAATGCCATGAATAAAGTGGGCGAAATGTTTGGTCAGGGTAAAATGTTTTTACCTCAGGTAGTTAAGAGTGCAAGGGTTATGAAAAAAGCTGTTTCTTATCTCCAACCTTTTATTGAGGAAGAGAAAAAACAATCAGGTGAAATTAAATCAACAGGTAAAGTATTATTGGCAACAGTTAAAGGAGATGTTCATGATATAGGGAAAAATATTGCAGGCGTAATTCTATCCTGTAATAATTATGAAGTTATAGATTTAGGTGTAATGGTACCGACAGAAAAAATAATAGAAAAGGCAAAAGAACTAAATGTCGATATAGTAGGGTTAAGTGGTTTAATTACTCCATCCCTTGATGAAATGGTTAAAATTGCAAAAGAGATGGAGAGGGCAGGGCTCAAAGTACCTCTTCTGGTGAGTGGTGCTACAACTTCAAAAATTCATACTGTTATTAAAATTGCTCCAAATTATTCTTATCCATCGATACATGTTAAAGATGCCTCAGAAGGAGTAAGTATAGTAGGAAAACTTCTATCTTCAAGGATGAAAGATGAATATATCAATAACCTCAATAATGAGTATAAAATCATAACAGAAAATTATAATACAAAAAGTAAATACAAAACTAGTATTGAAATAAACAGTGCCAGGAATAATAGTTTGAAAATTAACTGGAAAGATCAGAAGATAGTTAAACCTTTATTCATAGGAAATAAAGTATTTGAAAATTATTCAATAGAAGAAATATCAAAATATATAAACTGGACTCTGTTTTTTAATGCATGGAAAATAAAAGGACGTTTCCCGGAAATTTTACACAATAAGGAAACTGGAGAAGAAGCGACTAAATTGTATAATGATGCTTTGAAGATGTTAAAGTTAATTGTAGAAGAGAATATTTTAAAAGCAAATGGAGTAATTGGATTATATCCTGCAAACTCAATCAATGATGATATTATAGTCTCTTCTGAAAATGGAGAAGATATCTCAACATTTTACTTTTTAAGAAATCAGGAACAAAATAAAAAAAACATTAATTTATGTCTATCTGATTTTATCGCAGATAAGCAAACAGGGACATTGGATTATATCGGTTTTTTTGCTGCCACAACAGGAATTGGTACAGCTGAAAAAGTAAAAGAATTTCAAAATGGAAATGATGATTATAGTGCAATTATGATAAAGATTATTTCCGATCGTCTGGTTGAAGCATTTTCTGAATTGCTGCACTATAAAGTCCGCAATGAACTCTGGGGATATGACAAAAGCAAAGATTTGTCTATCGATTTTTTATTAAAAAATAAATTTAAAGGGATAAGGCCTGCAGTTGGTTTCCCATCATGTCCAGATCATACAGAAAAACAAAAAATATTTGATTTATTGGAAGTAAAGGAAAATGTAAAAATCAGTTTAACAGAAAATTATGCCATGTATCCTGAAGCTTCTGTTTGTGGGTATTATTTTTCTAATCCTGAAGCAAAATATTTTAATGTTGGAAAAATATCAGAAGATCAGATTGTTGATTATGCAAAAAGAAAAAATATGTTAGTTATTGAAATGAAAAAATGGTTAAATAATAATGTTAGCTGCCAATAATTTAAGAGACTTATCTTTAGTTCTATGGGCAATCAATAGTGGTGTTTTTGAGGTTTTTTAGAATAATGGGGATAAACGGATCTACAAAGTTAGATACACTCTTTAATTTAACATTGCTTGTTCTATCTTCATTTACCTGTAAAGCAATGGTTATGTCATATTTGGAATAATACTTCATTATTGATTGATATCCAGGAAAAATCCCTCCATGTCCATACACAAGTCCATGTTTGGTATTCCATATTTCAACTCCTAAACCATACCCATGATCAGATTTTTTTCCATTTTCCGTAGAATAAGCTTGGAACAAATTTTTATAAGTTTCTGGTTTTAAAACTTTTTTTGAATAGAGCAATTTTGCCCAGAGTGCTAATTCGTAGCTATTAGTGATTAATCCTCCTCCTGTCCATTCGAATTGCGGGTTTACTACATATTGCCCATTTTTCAAAACTTCATTTGGAAATCTAAAAGGATCGTTTCCAGTATACCCGGCTATTAAACCTTGAAATTTTCTACCAACAGATGGAGAGGTATCATTTAGTTTAAATGGGATAAGCATACGTTTATCTAATTCTTTATAATATTTGTTTCCTGTAATTTTTTCAATAATCATTCCAATTAAAATATAATTGGTGTCTGCATAGGACCAACCCTTACCTGCAGGGAATAGTGGTTTGATATCCAGAATATAATTTATTAATTCTTCAGGTTTCCAGATTTTATCCGGGTTTTTGATTATGGATTTATTAAAATTATTAATTTCAACATGTTCAGTGATTCCACTTGTATGGTTCATTAAAGTTTTTACAGTTAAATCCTTATGGTTTGGCACTCTTTTAAACCAGCTTTCTTTTTCAAAAAATTTAGAAAGAGGATCATCAAGGTTCAGCTTCTGTTCCTCTATCAATTGTAATAAAACAGCAGATGCATAAGTTTTTCCAATACTTCCACTAAACATTCTATCAGAATGCATTATAATCCTATTTGTATTTCTATTCGAAACACCTGATGAAATTTTTATAACCTTGTTATCCGGAAGAATAATTGTTAAGTTAGCTCCAGGAAATTCATTTGCTTTGCGTATTTCATCCAGTTTATTCTGGTAAACTTCAATGGTTTTTCCCATTCCAAAAACTGAAAGAATAATAATAAATATAATCGTTATTTTATATTTCATTTGCTCTCCTTTTTTTGTAGCGATAACTTCATTTCATATAAACCCTCCTTTGACGAAAACGAACGGTCGGTTTTTATTGTACTATGTTTTTTTTAGTTGTCAAAATTAAAATGTTTTGGAAAATATTATCAAATATATGAAAACACAGATGAAGAAAAATGGGTACTTAGAATTACAAAGTTTAATTAAATCAAGCTACTTTGACATTTTTATAACTATTTCCTTGTTTTTTCGTATGATATTTATTAATATATAGTGTTAAAAAAAAATTATAAGGAGGATTTAAAATGAAAGAAGGTTTAAGCAGGAGGGCTTTTGTAAAAAGTTCAGTATTAGGCGGTGCCGGATTAATTGCTGGTAAGGAACTTTTTGGACAGGAAAAAGATGTAAAAAAAGCTAAAGCTCCACAAGCAGTGAAGATCAAAAGGTATTATAAATTAGGTAATACAGGATTTAAAGTTTCCGATATTAGTCTTGGATATTCAAATAATGTACCAGTTATTCAGGCTGCTCTTGATGCAGGTGTAAATTATATTGACACTGCTGAAGGTTATGGAAACCAGCCAGCTGTTGGAAAAGCTATTAAAGGCAGAGACCGAAAATCAATTTTTATAACCTCCAAGATGGAAATAGAGAAAAAAAAAGGACTTGATAAGGAAAGTTTTATTAAAAGATTCAGGCAATGTTTAAAAGAACTGGATACTGAATATATTGACTGTATGATGGTTCATAGTGCAGATTCTATTGAAGCTATGAATACACCTGGATTCCATGCTGCTATGGATCAGATGAAGAAAGAGGGAAAATTAAGGTTTGTAGGGATTTCAAATCATGGGACTATGAATCCAAGTGTATCTAAGGAATCTATGGAAACTATTCTCACAGCTGCTGCAAAGGATGGACGGTTTAGAGTTTTTCTTCTGACTTATAATTTTGTTCAAAATAATCATGGCAAAAAAGTATTGGACATTTGCAAGAAAATGGGTGTTGGAACCACTATTATGAAGGTTAATCCTGTTAAAATGTATACTGGAATAAAAAAGCGCATAGATGGTGCTAAAAAAAAGGGAAAAACACCAAATAAACTTTATGTTGACAGCCTGGAAAGGTTTAAAAAAGTAGCAGAAAGTGGAGAATGGTTTGCAAAAAAATATAAACTCGAGAATGAAGCAGAGATCAGAGATGCTGCGATCCGTTTTGTATTAAGTAATCCGGAAGCGCATTCTGTCGCCTGCTCAATGAGAAGTTTTGATCACATTGAACAGTTTGTTAAGTTATCAGGTTCTGATTTGTCTGCATATGACAAAAAGAAACTAGCTGCATATAAAGAAGGATGCAGTCAACAATATTGCAGGCATGCCTGTGGTGAATGTCATGACTCATGTCCAGAAAATGTACCGGTTAATACTATTATGAGATATAATCATTATTATTCTGCTCAGGGTAAGGAAAAATATGCTTTAAAAAAATATATGCTATTAGATAGTCCTAAAGCAGATCTTTGCAGCAATTGTGAAGGATATTGTGAAAAGGCCTGTTCATATGGAGTTCCTATACAGGGAATGCTGAATATGGCACATAGCCATTTAACTCTGGCATAAATAATATCAAATTGAAATTTAAAAGGAGAGATATTTTTATCTCTCCTTTTTATTTGATAATAAATCAAATATCAAATTAATCAACTTTCTTCTAGGACAAAATCTTATTTTTCAGAATAAGTATTTTACCTATATAAATTAAAGTTTATGTACAAAAAATAAGTAAAGGAGTGATAGATGAGAAATCATAAATTTAAAATATTAATAATATTAATACTGGTAAGTTTCCTAAATGGGTATTCTAAAAAACAATTTATTTTTCCTGTATTAAAAGGTCATTATTTTGGACAAAAACCTCCCGGGTTAACACCAGAGATATTTGCTCCTGGAATTATTTCAACGATTCATAAGGAGCACAGCTCACTGGCTTTTTCCCCAGATGGAAAGGAGATTTATTGGAGCATATGGCCTAAATCAATTGGGAAAAAAAGAAAACCACAGCAAATAATGTATACAAAAGTTGAGAAGGGCTACTGGAAAAAGCCTGAAATTGCATCATTTTCAGGTCAGTATATGGATGGTGGTCCCTGTTTTTCACCGAATGGGAAAATACTCTATTTCTATTCAAAAAGACCTTTGAAAAAAGGAGATAAACCACAAAAATACCTGGATATCTGGATGGTAAAAAGAACAAAATCAGGATGGTTAGAACCACAACCGATGCCATCACCCATAAATTCAGAATTTAATGATGCCAGTCCTTTTATAGATAAGAGCGGTAATTTTTATCTGTCCAGAAAAACAAAAGAATCTATTTATAATGATATCTTTTTTCATCGGATTAAAAATGGCAAATATTTAAAAGGTCAGAAACTGAGTATAAATATGGCCTCTGCAAGGGAATCCAGTTTTGCTGTTTCAAAAGATGACAGTTATATCTTATTTACATCTGATGACAGGGAGTTCAAAGACGGAAAACGTATAAGAGGAGATCGAAACATGATGGTTTCTTTTAAAAATAAGGATGGGAAATGGGGGAAAGCAATTAATGCCGGGAAGGTTTTTAATGAAAAAAAAGCAAGGTTTCCTAGTTTTTCGTTTGATGGGAAATATGTTTTTTTTACAAGATATGATAAGAATGGGAATGAAGATTTTTACTGGGTAGATACGAAAATTATCGAAAAGTTAAGACCTAAAAGTCTAAAATAAAAAATGAAATATAAAGGAAGTAAAAATGATTAAATTTAAAAAAGTAACAGAAAATTCTTTAGAATAACAAATTAGTTCTAATTTAATATCTCTTTTAATCTTTGTTGATATTTATTAAATGATGAGAGATCATTATGATGGCCACCTTCTATTGTAATCAATTCATCATTTTTTTTAAAAAGTTTTTTTAGTTTTAAACTAGAACCATAATATATTATTTCATCCTTGTCTCCATGAAATAGTTTAACAGGACAAGTAATATGTTCAAAGTAGGTATTGGTTTTAAACTTATAATTTATTAAAAACTCCGGAACTATAGGGTAATATTTTTTTATAATATCTGATAGGCTGTAGTATGGAGACTCAAGGATAAGAAGTCCAGGTGATCTTTTTGATGCAAGATAGGCCGCAATTCCGGTTCCTATTGACCTTCCATAGACTATAATATGTTCCTCCATATATTCCTTTTTGAGATTATTATAAATATATAAGGCATCTGAATAAAGGGCTTTTTCACTCATCTTTCCTCTGCTCTTTCCATATCCTCTGTAGTCAATAATAAGTACATCGTAATTATTCTTTATAAAATCCTCAGCAATATTTCCCCAGCTCCTTAGACTTCCGGCATTTCCATGGAGATAAAAAACAAGTCCTTTAGAACTAACAGATTTAAAAAAAAGTGAATTTATTAAAACATTCTTTTCCGGTGTATAGTTCCTTTCAATAAATTTTTCAGTAAACTCAAATTTATATTTATAATCATCTGGGAGTTTTTCCGGGTAAAAAATAAGTTTTTCCTGTATGTTTTTTAAAAAAATCATTATTATTCCTGTAGCTACAATGAAGAAAAAAAACCATAAAAAAACTTTCTTTCTTCTATATAATGCTTTTCTCATAACTTCTCGTTTGATTATACTAATTTTAATTTTAATTATCAATAAAGACATTATATAAATAATTCTTTTTAATTAATGAAACCATTTATCCTTTTGGATCGTTTAGTAATATACAGAGTTATAAAATACTGTATTTCCTGAGGAGGAGTTATGAATAAAATTAAAATTATCTTAATAAGTACTATTATATTAAGCTTTGTTGGTTGTGGTTTAATGTATTCTATAGTCGGGTCAGGTGACGTCATTAAGGAAGATCGGGAAATTGACATTAATTTTACAGGTGTAAAGATAACAAATCATGGAAATCTTTTCATAAAAATAGGGGATCAGGTAAAACTGACAATAGAGGGTGATGATAATATTATTTCGCTTATATCAGCAAAAGTTTCAGATAATAGATTGATTATCCGTTCAGATAAAAAACTTCGCAGAGGTTATAAATCCAGGAAGGGTATTAAATATTATCTAACAGTAAAAAAAGGTCAGTTGAATTATCTGTCAGCAACCAGCCATGGAGATATTTCCATACCGGAATTAACCGGGGATATGGTTAAAGTGATTCTTACAAGTCATGGAGATGTTGAGATTGGAAAAATTATAGCAAAAGAAGTAAAATTACATTTAACAAGTCATGGAGATATTGAGATAGAACAGGTTAATGCAGATTCAATTAGATCAAAACAGACGAGTCATAGTAAGGTCAGAATTAAGTCTGGAAAAGTAAAAACTCAGGAATTGTATTTAACCAGCCATGGTGATTATCTTGCCAAAAACTTAAAATCAAACAACTGTGATGTGACAATTACCAGTCATGGTAAAGTTGTCGTTAATGTTTCTGAACTATTAGAGGCAAAAATATCCGGGCATGGAGATTTATACTATCTTGGCGATGCAAAAGTAAAATTTAATAAAGGTAAGCACGGAACCATCAAGTCAATAGATTAAATAATTTAATCCCTCTAACTGTTTGCTTAAAAATTTTAGAGGGATGTTTTTCCCCAGAAATTTGGTCAATATTTTTTTTCTTTCTTTTTTTATTTAAATATGTTTTAATTAGTTATACTAATAAACGGCATAAAAAATGCTAAAAGAGAATTATAAATATGGCAATTAAAGATTATCTGAATATTATAGAGAAGAGATACAAATCCGGTATTTCCAGAGAACACTCTTATCGTGGTGATCTGGAATCATTAATTCGTGAATTGGTAAAGGGTGTTGAAATCACCAACGAACCTGCAAATGTTACTGATTGCGGAAATCCTGATTATGTGATTACAAAAGGTAAGATCCCAATTGGATACATTGAAGCAAAGGATATCGGTAAAGACTTAAATGGAAAACCCTATAAAGAACAATTCTCAAGATATAAGAAAGCTCTTGATAATCTTATTATTACTGACTATATCTGGTTTCAGTTTTTTCAAAATGGCGAATTAATACATGAAATTAAAATTGGAGAAATTGAGAAGAATTCAATAAAACCAATCATTGATAATTTTGAAAAGTTTGAAAACCTGATACAGAATTTCTGTACCTTTATTGGTCAAACTATAAAATCATCAAAAAAACTGGCTGTAATGATGGCTGCAAAAGCAAGATTATTAGAAGATATCCTGGAAAAGGCAATAACATCCGATGAAGAAACTCAGGAAAATACCTCTCTAAAAGAACAATATGATACTTTCAAACTACTTCTAATTCATGATCTAAAACCAAAAGAATTCTCCGATATTTATGCTCAAACCCTTGCATACGGAATGTTTGCAGCCCGATTAAATGATAAAACCCTGGATGATTTCAGTAGGCAGGAAGCAGCGGAGTTGATTCCCAAATCCAACCCTTTTTTACGCAAACTGTTCGGATATGTAGCAGGCCCGGATATTGATGAGAGGATAAAACGAACTGTGGACAATCTTGCAGATGTTTTCAGGGCAACAAATATTGAAGAGTTGTTAAAGAATTTTGGAAAAAGTACCCAGACAAACGATCCGATAATTCATTTTTATGAAACTTTTCTGGCTGAATATGACCCGAAACTAAGAAAATCAAGAGGTGTATGGTATACACCTGAACCGGTAGTAAATTTTATCGTCAGGGCGGTTGATGATATCTTAAAAACTGAATTTAATTTACCACAGGGCTTGGCAGATACGTCTAAAACCAAAATTAAACTTCCCGATCGGACAAAAAATAGAATGGGGGAAAAAGAGGTACATAAGGTACAGATCCTTGATCCCGCAACAGGGACAGGGACTTTTCTTGCCGAGGTTGTTAAACATATTTATAATAATAATTTTGCATCTATGCAGGGGGCATGGAGTGGATATGTTGAGGAACATTTAATTCCAAGATTAAACGGTTTTGAATTATTAATGGCATCCTACTCAATGGCTCATTTAAAAATGGATATGCTTTTAAAAGATACAGGTTATGAGGCTAAAAAAGATCAGAGGTTTAATATTTATCTTACAAATTCTCTTGAAGAATATCATCCTTATACTGGAACATTATTTGCAAGCTGGTTAAGTACAGAGGCAAGTAAGGCGAATTATATTAAAAGGGACACTCCGGTAATGTGTGTTATTGGGAATCCTCCTTATAGTGTAAGCAGTAGTAATAAGGGGGAATGGATTCAAAATCTTATTGCTGATTATAAAAAGAATTTAAATGAACGAAAGATTAATATTGACGATGATTATGTTAAGTTTATTCGTTATGGTCAACATTATATTGAAAAAAATGGAGAAGGAGTTCTTGCTTATATTTCTAATAACAGTTTTATAGATGGCATTACTTTTCGTCAAATGCGTAAAAATCTATTGTCTACTTTTGATAAGATATATATATTAGATTTACACGGAAATGCAAAGAAAAAAGAGACAACGCCTGATGGATGTAAAGATGAGAATGTTTTTGATATAATGCAGGGTGTTTCTATCAATTTGTTTGTAAAAACTAGAAAGAAGAAAACTAATGAACTTGGAAAAGTATATCACTATGATTTATATGGGAAAAGGGAAGAAAAATATGATTTTCTTATTAAAAATAATATATTTACAACTAACTGGAAAAAACTAGCATATAATGAGCCATATTGTTTTTTTGTTCCTAAAGACTTTGATATGGAAAACCAATATATTCAGGGATTTAAATTCAATGATTTATTTATTAAAAAAAGTTCTGGAATAGAAACAAAGTGTGACTCACTTTTTGTTCATTTTAATGAGACTGAACTTGACAAAAATATTTATTTAATGAATTAGAAATTGAAAAACTGAAAAACGAGTTCCCAAAAAGAAAAGAAAGTAGTGGATGGAATTTTTCGAATGCAAAGAGAGATATAGTCTCAGAGAAATATGTCAAACACAAAATATATTATAGACCATTTGATATTCGTCATTCAGTTATTACTAAAGAATCTGGTGGACTTATTGGACGTTCAAGATATGAAGTTATGAAGCACTTTTTAAAAGGACAAAATATTGGTATGCAGATTTGCCGTCAACAAAGTACTTTTGATTTTCAACATATTCTTGTGTCAAATATTGCTGTTGATCGCAATTCTATTTCTTTACAAACTCGTGAATCAACCTATTTTTTTCCACTATACCTTTATCCTGACAAAAAAATCGATGGATTATTTGATAAAAAAGAAAGAAAACCCAATCTAAATCTAGGGATTTTAAGGCAGATTACTAATAAATTAGGATTAAAATTTACAGATGAAAAAGAGGAGACAGAAGGTACTTTTGCTCCGATAGATATTTTAGATTATATTTATGCAGTTTTACATTCTCCATCATATAGAGAAAAATATAAGGAGTTCTTAAAAATAGATTTCCCGAGAATTCCTTATCCAAAAAATAAAGAAATCTTCTGGAAATTAGTAAAACTGGGTGGCACAATAAGACAAATCCATTTACTGGAATCTCCAATAGTAAAGAAACCCATTATAAGATATCCGCAAAATGGTGATAATATCATTACAAGAAAACTAAGTAAAAAGGATTGGGAAATAAACCCAACTCAAACAAAAGAGTTTGGAACAGTAGGAAAAATCTGGCTAAACGACCAGCAATATTTTGAAAACATCCCGCTAATAGCCTGGGAGTTTTACATCGGAGGATACCAACCGGCCCAAAAATGGCTAAAAGACAGAAAAGGAAGACAATTAAGCTTCGAAGATATCCAACACTACCAAAAAATAATCGTAGCCCTCTTCGAAACAGATAGATTAATGAAAGAAATAAATAAAATTGAAATTGAATAAAATGGAGAGAAAACATGACCTGCTCCCAAATAAAATCTTTTATAAATTTTCATTATTTTCGTTACCTTTAATTCCAAAAATATCAATTTTATCTTTAAGAGATTGATCGTCTTTTTCTAATATATTAAGTATCTTAAAATGTTTTTCATTTTTTGAAATTTCAAAATCAAAGTTTAATAGTAATGGAAGAATGAATCCTTTTTTATTTAGAGGTATATAAATCATAGAGTTGCAATTTTTCATATCTTTTATTTTATTAATAACCTCATTGGCCTCTTCGGTAACAATTTTTTCATCATTCCATCCAGAGCGTTTTATTGTTTTATCAGATAAAGAATCATTGATAATAATTATATTAATAAGTTTCATTGTTTTAATATCATTAATACTTATAGCGTTATTACCTTTAAACCCAATATTGTATAAATTTGCCGAGTTTAATTCTAAAAAATCATATTCAGTACTTAAAATCTTATTGTTTTCAATATCAAAAACTTCTGATAAATTTTCATGAAAATAGATATTTAAATTTGGATGCGGAAATAATATATCACTGATACCATGATAAAAAATCCTGCCACATGAAAAATATGTAGTTGATTCAATTTTAGATAATAATTTAAAATAACGTTTATTTAAAGCATGAACTATTTTTTCGTAAATTGATGAATTATACTCAGAGTTAATTATTCTTGTTCTTTCGGCATCTAACTGAAATTGAAACCGACCAGAGACATTCAAATCAAAACCATAGGCTTTAATGAACAATGAGTTTATTGTTTGCTTACTAATAATAAAATCAATCGCATCTTCAATTAGAATTCCATTTTGACTTATCCTACAAGGCATTGATGAATTATTTGAATAATTAATATTGATATTAAAACCTATCATGTCATTAAATTCAAAAAACTGGTTTTGCTCTATAGATAAGTCACTTGGCGGATTTACAAATTGATCCCATGGTGGGATATAGCATATATTATATAATATCTCAAAATCATTTTCTTTTTTTTCAATTTTTTCTCTAAAATAAAAATTCTTCCCCTTGCCAAAACAGTGTTTATCAATATTTTCACGAAAATGCCAGATTTTAGACAATTGTTTAATTTCATCATTATAACCTAAATATAAATTTCCATGAATTCGAAGTATATGTTTAGACAAAAATTCAATTAAATCACTCTTTGAAATTTCCTTTTTTAAATGAAATCTAATACAAGTTCCATGCCGCAAATCCCATGGTGTAGAAAGTGGAACATTATCTCCAAATTTTGGAAACTCATTAATTGAAGTATTTAGGAATATAACATCACTTTCATAATTATCAATTAATATATGATTATGTTCACCTGTTATATGATAAACTGAAAATATTTCTATCTTATCTGATAACATAAAATAACTTAATGCTCCAATACCATGGTCTGCAATAATTTGGTCATGTTTTTTATAACTTCCCCAATCTTGAATACATCTTTTGGTATACCAGAAAGATTCATCAGCAACAGATAAAAAATGTTTGTTTATTATATCTTTATCCATTCCAGTTCCAGAATCAAATATGTCAAGTACTATATCTGAAGATTCATCCTTATAATCAATATAAATATAATTCTCATTTTTTGGCAATTTTTTATTAAATACATATGTCGAATCAATTGCATTTTGCAAGGACTCTCTTATTGCAAATAATTTATTTCGATATAATCTATTGCCCATAAGTAAAGACGTTATTTTGCTGATGTTTAATTTAAAATGAGATTCATAATATTGATAATCACTATTATCACCTGAAATAACATTATTGGTATTTACATATTTCCAAGGAAATGAATACTCTGATTTTGTATCAACAAGTATTTTATGACAATTCATTAATTCTTTTTGGATATTACGGGATTGCATAATTATTGATCTATGATTATGAAAGTTTTTACAAGTAGCATGTATATTAATTGTATTGGACTCAGGATCAGGTTCAGTGTCATTAACTTCACCATAATACTTCCAAATTGATTCAGACTTTTTTGAATGAAATTCTTTTGTTTTTCTAAAATAAGGCAGAGCTCTGTCTTTACTAAAATGACAAATATCAGATAATCGTAATAAAGTAGAGAGATAGGTGAGATTTATTATTGTATTATTTCCGATTGATTTTTTTACGCCATAAGGAGAAAGCAATAGTTGCTCAGAATCAAGTGTATGCGACAAGCAAATATATTTTACATATTCCCATAAATAATAATCTTTTAAATAATAACTTGATTTATCAGCTTTAGAAAACTTGTTATTAATAAATTCATTTGTTAGATTTCCATGATTAGCCCTTATATGATCCAATGTTAAAAAGAAATCGACTTTATCTATATTATCTATTTTGTCACTAATAATAATTGACTCTTTTAAATTATTATACTCTGGTTTTTTTTTTAACTTTGCATTTACCTTTTTATATTGTTCTTTGGATACATACATACCAATGTCATGATAATAAGAAGATAAAATGAATAAAGCTATTTCAAATTTATTTAATTCATTTTTACCATTTAGTAAAGTAGCTATTTTAATAATTCTTTCTGAATGATTGCAAGAATGATCAGTATATTCTGCAAACATACTTTCAATATCTTTCAATTTAGGATATATCTTCTCAATATTTACTTTTACATATTCAAACAGGTTCTTATCCAATTTTTCAAGTTTTTTTATCATTTTTTCTTTTTATATCCCCAAATTCAAAATTTATAAAAATTATTAATATATCATTAAACACGTAATATATTTGAACATAAAAAAAAACAATATTCAACATATTTATTGATTTTGTACTATGGTTTTTCTAGAAAATGAATATAAATAAAGAGATTCTTGCCTCACTCCTATTCCTTCTTAAATAATAAATGATTTTTGAGTTATCTATAATATCCTAAATATTTTTCATGATTTTCGTATTTTTTTATTTTTTACAATTTAGGCATTACATATTTTTGAAAATTCATGTAAAATATCATTTTATTAATAAAATTTATGAAAATAAGAGAAGATTTAATATCAGTTTCTGAACAACTTCAGCGCTTGGTTATTTTTGCTAGAGCTTTTGATACCAATAATTTAGAACATTGGTCACATTTAAAAAACAGAGAAGATTTCAAGGATGTTTATAAATTAGATAAAGATCAACGAAAGCCGTTAGAAGAGATATACAAAGTCGGAAGAGATATTGCTGTTTTTATGTCGTCTCATCTCACAGCATTTAATCAAGCCGACAGATATCCAAGTTTAACGTTATATATAGATTCATTTAAAGACGGATGGATTGAAGAAATTGAAGATTTAAGAATGTTTTCAAATAAAACTGATAAAATAGCAAAAAACCTTGCTCAATGTCCATGGGCAGTTAGTCAAATGATTAATCTGTTTAATAAACAATTAGTTATGCTTGATACTATAAAACATACATTAAATATTCTAAAAGAAACAGATTTATATAAATCTGAAAATGGAAGTTTAACTGTAAAAAATAATAACGAAGGTGCTATATATAATATTCCTCATAATAGTGGCGATATCAATATAAGCTCTAAAAATAAGTCTTCTAAAGTACTTTCTTTATTTAAATACAAGAAAATAGAATGGGAAAATCATCCTAAAAATATTTTTAGTTGGTTTTTATGGGCAATTCCAAAAGTATTATGGAGGCCGGTTATTATAGTTTTTGTTTGTTTTGCGGTTTATGGAGCTTTACAAATTGCGCAAAAAGATTCAATTGAATTAACCAATTTAAAAGATGAAATAAATAGTAAAAAAAAAATGAAAATATGGGAAAATTCTGATGAGCCAGAGTTTAGGGAAGAGCTATTCAAAACTTTAATTAAACCTGATGATATACCATTGAAAATATGGAAAAGTCTCTTTTTGAAAGAAAATGATATAAAAGTATTAATAGCTATGGCATCCAATCCAAGTATACCTAAAAATTTTTTAAATTATAGAAAGATTACTCAACATGAATCTGTACGTGTAAGGCTTGCTGGGATTCTAAACACAAACCAAAAAAAGAAGGCTATAAGATTGTTAGCAAATGAAGATAATATAGGTGTACTTGATGTTGTTGCACTAAATGAGAATACACCTCCAAATATCCTTGTGGATCTAGCTAGAAGAAAAGAGAAAACAATATTAGAATCTATTGCTGCAAATAATAATACTCCAACTTCTATTCTTAATCATTTATCAAATTGCGATCAACTTGATATTGTGAAAAATGTTGCTGGAAATAATAATACACCTCCTAATACCTTGAGATATATAATTGAAAACATGAGAAAAGACATTAGTAAAGAAATCCAATTTGCTATTATAAGAAATATTTTAAAAAACTCAAATACTCCAGATGATGTTTATAAAAAACTGATTGAAAATTCATTAAAAAGAATGTCTAAAGATAATAAAGCTTTATTACTGTTGGATATTATGTATACTTCAAAATGTACTAATGAGGTATTTAAAATATTGATTGAATATAAAGAATACTATATTTTTAATCATATAGTTAATAATCCTAAAACGCCTCATAGCATTATTAGAAATATGGTTAAATATTTAGTCAAACTTACACCTAAAAATGTCGAATATTCAATTCTTTATAATATTGCAAGTAGTTTGAACACTCCTATTGATGTTCTTAAAGATTTATCAAAAAGCAATAACATTGATATCCTTAAAAACATTGCAGGTAATATAAAAACTCCAATTAATATACTTAGAACTTTATCTAGAAGCAAGAATGTTAGTATTCTTGAAAATATTGCCAGTAATTCTAATAGTCCAATAGATTTGTTTAGAAAATTAGCTGAAAGTAATGATATGAAAGTTCTTAGAGGTATTTCCAATAATACTAAAGCTCCAAATTATGTAATTAGAAAATTGGCTAAAAGTAAAAACACTGGAATCCTTATCAATATTGCACAGAACCCACAGACTCCAATTGACGTTCTACTAGAATTGGCTGAAAGTAAAGAATATGATATCCTCTCTAGTATAGCTGAAAACTTAAAAACTCCAGTTGATATTCTTGAAAAATTGTTTAAAAGTAAGAGACTAGATATTGTTGAAGAGATTATTAACAATCCTAATACTCCAATAAGTATCCTAAAAAAATTGATTCTAATAGATGATAAAAACTTTAGAGAAGAAGCATTGCTTCAACTCCTTAATAGATCAGAAAGTGAATGGCAGAAAAATATATAATTTTTTTTGGATGCTTTGAATAAGCTTAGCATTTCTGGGACGGAGTCGTAATTTTTTGATTTTTGCTTTTTTATACTGCATGGATATTTTTACCTGATTCCGTAAACATTAAATTATATAGTAAACAAACTTTTCATTTTAATTTACAAAATTTAAAAATATTAAAAAATAGCTAATATTTAAAAACCTTCTTGATATTTATTTTTATTTTATTTATACTTAAATATCTTAAATAATTAATACTAAAGGATTTTAAATATGGGAAAGAATGATAAAAATTCTATTATAGAACCGGTAAAAATAATCAGTGATCATCCAGAGATAATTTTTGATAAAATTTCTTTCGGTTTTGAGCATTATGTAGGCACATTATCTGAATTGATTGCAAATAAGGAGAATGCTACTCCTCTGGTTATTGGTGTATATGGAGACTGGGGAACCGGAAAGACCACTCTTATGAGAAATATTCAGGGACATTTAGATAATGGGAAATATAATAAAGAAAAATGGAGTAGAAAATGTAAAACAATCTGGTTTGAACCCTGGAAATATGAAAAAGAGGATGAAATTCTTGCAGCTTTAATTGAAACTATTTTTAAGGAAATGCAGAAAGACGGATTTTTTGGACATCTTAAATCCAATATAGAAAAAATCACTAAAAATATAAATATTAAAGGTTTCTTCTCTGAGTTTATAAAGCAGGTGACATTGGGTACAGTAAATCTGGATAAATTGTTTTCTGATGAGGATTATAAAGCGAGATTGGCATTTTATGATAATTTTGATCTTTTATTAAACAGGCTTATTTTTGCATACTTAAGCTTTGGTTTTCAAGAAGAAGGGGAATATCAGGAATGGGATGATAAAAAGGGGAGTCTCGTTATATTTATAGATGATTTAGATCGCTGCCCTCCTGAGCGTATTCTAAAAGTTTTGGAAACAATAAAATTATTTATGGACAAAAAAGGCTGTGTTTTTGTAATTGGAGCGGATAAAAATATTATTGAAAATGCAGTTAAATTAGACGGATTTAAAGATTATTATAAGAAGTTTATGGACAAAATTATTAATGTGGTGTTTAAATTACCTAAAATACATGAAAATGATTTTGAAAATTATCTAAAAAATATAAAGAAAGATTTTTCTATAGATTTAACTGAATATTCAGAAATTATTATTCCTATGATGAATAATAATCCACGAAATTTAAAAAGATTTATTAATGATATTAATTTAAGATATAATTTATTACAAAAAAAAGGATTAAAAATAGAATTAAAACATCTGATAATCTGGGAAATAATCAGTGATAATTTCCCCTATTTAAAAGATGTAATAATAAAAAATAAAGCAACAGAGACTTTTAACAGATTAAAAGTGATAATGTCCATATATAGAGATACAAACATTGAAGAAAAGGATAAAGAAAAAAAACTAGAACCCTTAAGAAAAGATATTGATGATAAACTTCATGATTTTTTTATAGATCCGGTTAAAGCAAAATTAATTGAGTCTTTTGATTGTGATGATGAACAAATAGAACAGCTTGAGACTCTTAAAGATATTTTTGACAGCAGTGAACCTGAAATACTAAAAGATGATTTATATAAAAATGAAATTGGAGATATGGTTAAAATACCCAAAGGAAAGCTTCTTTTCAAACACGATCAAAAAGAAATATCTATAGCGTTATATGAAATTGGAATATTTCCAGTTACCAACCAGGAATATGCTAAGTTTATTAAAGAAGGATATAAAGAAGAAAAATACTGGCGAAAATATGGCGGATGGGAATGGAAACTAGAGTATAACATTGAAAATCCTAGATACTGGGATCATCCAGTTTTTAATGGTCCTATAAAACCCGTAGTTGGTGTGAGTTTTTATGAAGCTGGTGCTTATTGTGAATGGCTTTCTGGAAAAACAGGATTAAATTACAGATTACCCAATGAAAAAGAATGGGAAAAAGCGGCAAGAGGGACTGATGGCAGAAGATATCCATGGGGCAATGACTTTGATAAAAATAAATGCAATACAATAGAGTCAGGCAGAAAAAAAACAAATGACGTCAATTTGTTTACTAATGGTAGAAGCCCTTTTGGGTGTTATGATATGGAGGGCAATGTCTGGGAATGGACATCTACTATAATTAATGATTTTCATGTTATGCGCGGGGGAAGCTGGAGAGTTAATCTCAATACTACTCTTACAACAAGAAATAACAAAAGCATTCCAGAAGATCAAGACAATGTTAATGGTTTTCGTATTTCTCGAGATCCAGTACCTAGTATGGGAATAGACAGGGATTAACTGGATCTGCTTTATAAATGAATTTGATAGCATACAGGAAAAAGTTGTTATGGAATAAAGGTTTTGGGGGACGGGGTATTTATTTTTTGATTCTTGAATTTCAGAAAATTTGGTGTCATGCTAGAAGAAGAAATTCTTGTCTGATACTAATTTCTAGAAATGACAAAATCCTTTTTTATAAAGCAGCAAAATTATTGTTATTTATGCTAACATGGCTCAGTGCCTTAATTTATTTAGTCTTTTTGTAAAATTTTTGCAAAAAACATATTTAAATGTTATGATATGCTTTAAATAAGAGGTGAAAAAATGTTAATTGAATTTAGTGTTAATAATTTCAAGTCTTTTAAAGATACAAAAAAAATCAGTATGGTACGTAGTAAAAGTAAAGATCCCAGTCTTTTAGACAATACTTTTAGTATCAATAATTATAATTTGCTTAAAAGTGCTGTAGTTTATGGTGCTAATGCCAGTGGGAAAAGTAATTTATTCAATGCTATGGCTTTTATGAAATCATTTGTTATAAAATCAGTTAAAATGCAAAAGGTTGAAAAAATCCCTGTTGAAACTTTTATGTTACATACTGAAACTGAAAGTTCTTCAAGTAGTTTCGAAGTTATCTTTATTATTGATAATAATGAATATAGATATGGATTTGAAGTTGATGAAAATAAAGTATATGCGGAATGGCTCTTTTCTGACAGAACAGGGAAGCGGGAAGCACAATTATTTTTTAGAGAAGAAGGGAAATATTCTATCAATTCAAGGTTGTTTAAAGAAGGAAAAGGATTAGAAAATAAAACAAGGGATAATGCACTTTTTTTATCAGTAGTGGCTCAATTTAATGGAGATATATCCACAAAGATAATTAAATGGTTTTATTATTTTAACCAGCTTCATGGTTTAAAAAATGATTTGTATATGGACTTTACAATGAGACAACTAAAACTACCTGAATTTAAAAAGGAGATTGTAAAAATGGTAAATTTTGCAGATCTTGGAATTAGTGATTTAGAAGTTATTGAAAAAGAGGTTACAAAAGAAACATTACCTGAAAATTTACCAGATGAAATTAGAGAGATGATGATGAAAGATAATTCCAAGTTGATTAATATTATAACAAAACATAATAAATATAATGAAAAAATGGAACTTGACTCATTAATTGATTTTGAATTGAATAAAAATGAATCGGATGGTACAAAAAAGTTTTTTGCAATATCTGCCCCAATATTAGACACGCTGAAAAATGGAAAAATTTTAGTAATCGATGAACTTGATTCTAGTCTACATCCAGTATTAACTGAACATTTAATAAAATTATTTAATGACAAAAATATAAATAATAAGAATGCTCAACTGATATTCACTACTCATAATACAAATTTACTAAATAATAGTATTTTTAGAAGAGATCAGATCTGGTTTACTGAAAAAGACAAGTTTGGAGCTACAGATCTTTATTCATTAATTGAATATAATAAACCCAGAAAAAATGATCTTTGGGAAAAAAGATATTTACAAGGGAGATATGGTGGGGTCCCGTATATAAAAAATATAAAATTTAATGAGGAATCTTAATGAGCAGACGGGTAGGTAGTGACAAACTATTTAAGAAGCAAAAAAAGAAAAATGAGATAACAAAAAGAAAAGAAAAACAAAGGGTTGAAAGAGTTAGGGTACTAATTGCCTGTGAAGGAGAAAAAACAGAACCTTATTATTTTCTAAATCTTATTAAAGATAACAAACTATCTGGATCTGTTGTAATTGTTCCTCATAAACATACAAACCCAAGTGGAGTATTAAAAGACTTAACAAATCATTTAAAGACCGATCGTGAATTTGATTATAAATGGATAGTTATTGATAGAGATGAAAATGGTCATACATTGGTGGATTTTAATAATGCTATTCAAAATGCAAAAAAACAGAAAGTGAGTGTCGCATATTCAAATCCATCATTCGAATTTTGGTATTTAATTCATTTTAATTATTTTACAAATGCATTACACAGAGATGATGTTATAAAACGTTTAAGAAAAAATTATATTTCTGATTATGAAAAAAAAGCAGATAATATTTATCAATTATTACTACCAAAGCAGAAGACAGCAATTAAAAATGCAAAAAAACTTTTAAAGTACCATGAAGAAACAAGTGGAATTAATCCAGCCAAAAACAATCCTTCAACAACAGTTTTTGAATTAGTTGAGCTTCTTACTTCTTTTAAATACTAATTAATTAATCTTTCAGGAACTGCATTTTGGGGGCAGAGGCTTACTTATTTACTTCTTCTTCAAATAAATTCCAGCAATACAAAAATAATATGTTTTTTAATAAAGCTAAATATACTTTAAAAGGGTCACTCAAGATTAGATTAAGTCTGAGTTTGAGTCTTTAATCATTTTTTTTATAGGATTTTATACTCAATTTGATAATTGAGTATTTTACCTATAGAATTTATGTGTGAAAATAATGTATATTCTTATTTAAACTAAAGTTACGTTTAAAAGGAGAATATTAAATGGGAAAAGTTAGTTTTTGGGGGACGGGGTTTTTATTTTTTGATTCTTGCTTTTTATACTGCGTGGATATTTTTACCTGTTTTCATAAGCAATAAAATGCATTGTTAAATTCATAGTAAACAAACTTTTCATTTTAATTGGAAAAATTTAGAAATATTATTATTATTTAATTGAGGTAATAATGATAACTAAAGCAATGAAAATTGAAGATACTCTTATTCTTATTCCTGAACTTGAAAAATATAAAGGTAAAATTGTAGAAATAAAAACAAAAACTGTTTGAACCATGATTAAAGGATTATAGAATTTTGGTGACGGAGGTTTGTTTTTTTACTTTTTGCTTTTTGACAAATTCCAACCTCACTAAAAACAAATAATCTGTTAATTTGTTTCGAGTTTCCTGTCCCATCATTCTTTGTTGTACCCATTTTTTACTTCTTCCAAGTTTTTGCCAATTGTCCCTGGCTCGATTAAGTGATTTTTCAGGATCTGTTATCTCTTCCATTCGTTCATATCCAACCTTTGCCAGCCATAGTTTTATTGGTTCCGCTTTTTTACTTGGTACAGATTGAACAAGGCGTAAAATTGTTTCTACATTTGCTACATCGGTAAATCTGTTTTTTCCATCTTGTGCTAACATTTTCAAATGGTGACAATTTGTCACCGTTTCATTTCCTTCTGTTTTTAGTCTCTCTTTTAGTTTATTCCAATATTTTCTTGCTTTTTGATTGTCAATTTGTTCTGTCAAGGCAGCAATAATGTCTGTTATAGAAAAATATCATTTTTCTTTATTTTCATCATAATGACGACGGATTTTAAATTTATCAAAAATAGTTAAATCTTGGTTTTTCATTTTTAAACCTCACTCATTTATTATAATATAAAAAACAGTTTTATTCCAAAGTTATTTTTTGATGTTTTGGGGATGGAGTTGTTATTTTTGGATTTTTGCTTTTTAATAAAGTCCAGCCTAAAAAAAGCTATTTATAAGAACATTTGGTGTCAGACAAAAAAATTACATTACTATAGCCTTGAGTTTTTGCAAAAAAAAACTGTTTAATTCCTTGAGTTTTTTCATAAACTAAAAAATTTTGGGTGACAGAGGATTACTTTTTTACTTCTATTTTTAAATAAATTTCACCCTTACAAAAACAATCTATTATTTTCAAATATAGTTTAAGATCTCAGGGCATGGAGAGCTATATTATCTTGGAGAACCGAAAATAGAATTTAAAACATTTTCTTTTCTATATTTGTTTTTAATTTATAAGTTAAATATTTTTTTGGTTTGTGATATAATCATTTTGAGTTGCAGGAATGTGATGATTTTTTAGTTTATTGAAATATCGGCCGATTTTTATTTGATTGTTTTATAGGATATGTTTGAAAACAAAATAAATAAGAATGGATGAAGAGATAAAAATGAGAGAAAGATTATACAACATACTGTTTGTGGAAGATGAAAAATTCGTACGAGGTACTATTAAACGGGAATTGGAAATTGAACCATTTAATCTCTTTATAGCCAGCAGTGGAAAGGAAGCATTGGACCTGCTCATTAGAAACGAATTTGCTGTTATTGTCTCGGATCTGATGATGCCTATATTTGGTGGAAAGGAGTTGCTGGAAATTGTAAGGAATGATTTTCCAGATACAATCAGGATAATCTTCTCAGGGTCATCAGATAGAGAGAAAATTAATAAAATACTTAAAGCAGAAATTGCCAGGTCTCATTTTATTAAACCCTTCAAGTGGAATGAAGATGTCAAACCTAAACTTAAACAATTCCTGAGTCTTTACAGGAGGAATGAAATATCTCAGTCTTTGACCAAGGCACTGAAACAGGTTATGGAGATAAGTTTTGATGGATTTATTTTATTTAATGCCTCAGGAGAGATAATCTATTCAAATCCTATTGCAAATAATCTGGTGGATATAAACAGTGAAACCTTAAAAAACCAACTAAAAGAATTCAATGAAAAAAAACAAAACCAATTGGATATTTCCGGAAAAGGTAAACAATCATTGCTGTTAGAGGTACTTAATTCAAAAGTAGAAATGTTAGAAGAGCCAGCAATTCTTGCCTTAGTAATAAAAAAATAATGGATATTGAATTATTAAAAAAAAAACTTTCTGCTATCGATGAGCAGGATTATGGAGCTTATCAATCTTTATTAGGTGAGTATAAATATCCCGGCTTTAAATTGACAATAAAACAGATTCCAAAAGATCCATTTGCACCACCACATACTGGTATCTATTGTGCACTTATTGATTTCAAAAAATTATACATTCCACAAGAATTAAATTTATCTAAAATAAAACAGATCGCCTTTTGTGATTTTCTCGCACGTAATTTTTTTAAAACAAGTGAAAAAATTTCTAAGGTAAGAAGGGGTACTGGTTATAGTGGTATTATTACACTGGCCAAACCCGGGCAGGTGATTCTTGAAAGATCTTCTATTATATTTAAAGAGAATGCTATAGAAGTTAGATTCTTTATTGGTCTACCAGCTGATGGCCGTAAGATAAGAGGAAATATTGCCGAGGAGATGTTTTTTAAAGAGTTACCGGAGATAATTGAGCACTCTTTTTTTCAGGAAAACTTTAATCGGAATGATCTTAATAATCATATTGAAATTGCAGAGGATGGCGAGGCTCTTAGAGAACAGCTGGATTCGTTAGATCTAATTTCATTCATTGGCAATGATTCAATCTTACCCAGAGAGAGTGGTACCAGTGATAAACCGTTAAAGGACAATCAGGTAATACCATTTCAAGCGCCAGATAGTTTAAAAGTAGAAATCAATCTGCCTAATGCAGGGAAAATATCCGGGATGGGTATCAAAAAAGGAGTTACCCTGCTTGTGGGTGGAGGTTATCATGGTAAATCAACCTTATTAAAAGCAATTGAATTAGGAGTGTATAATCATATTCCCGGTGATGGCAGGGAAAAATGTATAAGCAATTCGGGAACAGTTAAGGTTCGTTCATATAGTGGAAGATTTGTTGAAAAAGTAGATATATCTACATTTATAAAAAACCTACCCTTCAAAAAAAATACCTTAACTTTTTCTACAGAGAATGCCAGTGGTAGTACTTCTCAGGCAGCCAGTATACAGGAGGCGCTGGAAATGGATACCAGGGTGCTATTAATGGATGAAGACACCTGCGCAACAAATTTTCTGATACGGGACCAGAAAATGCAAAAATTGGTATGCAAGGAAGATGAACCTATAACCACTTTTATTGACAAAGTCAAAAAGATTTTTATAGAAAAAAACATCTCTACTATTCTAGTATTAGGTGGAACCGGAGATTACTTCGATGTTTCTGATAAAGTAATTCAAATGATAAGATATTTACCGGAGGATGTTACATTGAAGGCACACTTGATCTCAGAACAATCACCGGTTAAAAGAACATATGAAGATGAAGGTTATCCAATAGTACCTAAGAATAGAATGCCTATTGATGGATGTGTTGATCCTTATAATAAATATAATAAATTTAGTGTTTTTGCTAAAGAAATCAAAAGAATAAATTTTGGGAAGCAGGTAATTGATCTAACAGATGTGGAGCAGCTTCTTGAACTTTCTCAGACAAAGGCAATTTCACAGGCATTAGTCTATATGTGCAGGTATATTGATGGAAAGAGTCTATTGAAGCATATTGTAGATAGAGTAATTAATGATATAGATACTCATGGACTGGATATATTAAGTGAAAAAACATCCGGGGATTATGCAAGGTTTCGTAGTTTCGAACTGGCTGCAGCTATAAATAGATTAAGAAGTTTTAAAGTAGAACATTTTTATAGGGAAAAAGTCTCATTTTTAGAATAGGGTATTATTCCTATAGAATAAAACTGTTATTCAGTATATATATTCTTTTTAAATTAAAACAGGAGAAATTAAAAATGAATCATTTTTTTAAATTATTTAAAACAGGTACTTCTGTATCACTTTTGTTTGTTTTTATTATTGCAAGTTTTTCAACAACTTTGATTGGAGGCGAAAAATCGAGCAACAAATTACAAAACATATTTGAAGTAATTAAAAATCGTCGATCAGTTAGAAAATTTAAGTCAACATCTGTTTCAAGAGAGGATATTGAAAAAATTATCAAGACTGCTTGTATGGCACCTACTTCAGGAAATCAACAACCATGGAAATTTGTTGTGATTGATGATCGAAAAATTCTGGATGAAATCTATAAGGAATCAATTGAACAAAAATTATTAAATTATAAAAAATATTATAAAGATAAGGATAAATCAAAATTAACTCCAGAAAATATAGCAATTACCAGAAAAAAGTATGAAAAATATGTATCTGGATTTCTCTCTGCACCTGTTTATATTGCTATCTATACTGATAGCAAATCAAAGTATCCCTCTTATAATCATTATGATGGTCCGCTTGCTGCTGGCTATTTAATGCTCGCAGCCCGTGCAATGGGGTATGGAACTGTTTTTGCCACAGATTCAATTCCTGTATCTGTAACAAAAAAAGTTTTAAATATTCCAGATAATTATGTTAGAGTTTGTTTTACACCTCTTGGTGTACCTGAAGAGTGGCCTTCTACACCATCCAAAAAAGATGTAAAAGAATTTATTATTTTTGGTAAAATTAAATAAATTGCTTAATTTCTTCCGGGGAATATCTTTTCTCCCGGGAGAAATATTATATATAAAATATAGAATCCTCTTAATTTCTTTTATTGCAATATATGATTTTGATTAGATAGGATATAAAAAATGGAGGATAACGATGAAGAAAATTTATTTAAGAAAATTAATATTATTTGGCGCATGTGTTATGATATTTATAAATCCTTTATTGACTCAAAATTCTGTAATAAAAAAACCTGAAACAAGTCTGATCGCAGGTCAAAAGATTACAGGTAGTAAAATGGTGCTAACTGCCGATAAATATGCTCGGCTTTGTTGGACTATGACTGAAACTAATATTCATGGAGTATCATGTCATGCTGGTTTTACAAGTGAATATAGGGTTGGAAAAAGGATTGGAGTTGGATATAAATGGGGTGGCTGGACTCATATAATTGAATTTGAAGAAAAAACCAAAGATGGATATGGGACAGGAACTGGAGGATATGTTTCTTATAAAGATTATTCAATAGACTGTGTTGTTGGCGTTTCATGCACTGGTCTTGTTTCGAGAGCCTGGGATTTGAACAGAAAATTTACTCTTGATTATCCCGATAGACCTGATATTCCAAATCAGTTTGATGATATTACAGATCAGCTGAAGAAGGTCGATTTTATAACAAAACAGACAAACACACTAAAAAAAGGTGATGCCTTTATGAATAAGGGACATATTATAATGTTTGTATATGAAACAAGAGATGGTTATCCAATGGTTATAGATTCCAGGTCAATTGGAGTTAGTTTTCGAAAAACAGATTGGAACGAAATGGCAGATGGTGGATATATTGCAATAAGATATAATAATATTATTGAAAAAAACAATCCTGTTGGAACTAAAAACAATCCAATTATTATAGATGTAAAAAGGCTCCCCTTAACTCTAAAGGGCAATACAAGAGATGTTGTGTCAATGGAATATGATAATTATTCTTGTGATATCTCTGATAACCAGCAGGGGCCGGAGGTTATTTATAAGATCAATTTAAAATCAGAAACAATTCTAGAAATTACAATAAATGATTATAAGAAAGAAGGTATTGATAATGATATTTTTCTGCTGACATCGCTGAAGAAAGATAACAATAATCAAGCTTATAATTGTATTGCTGGAGACGATAATAGAATTATGAAGAAACTTAAGTCAGGGACGTATTATCTGATAATTGACAGTAATAAAGATTTACCCGGAGAATATTTATTAAAACTAACTACGAAATAAATTTTTTTATCCATTTTCACTTAGGACAAAAGTCCTATTTTTTAAAATTGGTATTTTCTTTATTGATTCTACTCCAAATATATATATCATATTAATGAATCACAATAGGAGGAATAAATTTGAAAATAGTGAATATTTAATAGTTTTACTTTTTATTAGATTGTAATCTATATGGTGTTTTTACTAATAAATATCACACTATTTAAAGACCATTTTAACTAGAATGGGGGAGGCTGAATACTTTATACATTAATTTCTCCTCAATTCCTTCAACTTTTGTATTGCATTTTTATTTTTTGGATTTAACTTTAGAGACTTCTTATAATTCTTAATTGCCTTTTTTTTATTCCCATCCTTCATATATCCTTCCCCAAGAGAGTCATATGCATACCAGGCTTTTGAAAATTCTTTTACCATTAATTGAAATATTTTAACTGCATCCTTTGTTCTGTTTTTCCTTAATAACCAATATCCTACTCTATTTAAATGTCCAGGAACAAATGGATAACCATTTGGATATTCTTTTTTTAATTTAAAATATTTAAGGATTGCCTTATCGGCATTTTCATGAACCAAGACTTTGTACATTTCTCCACAGAGAGAGCCGATTAAATTACTGGGACCAGCATTGGCCAACTTCCATATCCAGGAATTTCTGTTTCCTGCAACTCCTTGTCCAAATGAAGACCACTCTTTTAACAGGTCTTCATCAATCATTGCTTGAATATCATTGCCGATTGCCATTTCTCCTTTCACCAGGGCTATAGTTTTTGAAATCATTTCTTTGTATTTTTTTAACTGATCAATATTCGATTCACTCCCATGTCCGGAAACAATAACAACATCGTTTGGAATTAATGATATTGCCTTATCAATCACTTCAGGATAATTAAGGAAATTTCCCGTATAACCATCAATGGAAGGAAAAGACATTCCATAAGAAATATCCCCCATACAGACAATTTTTGATTTTACAAGATGTACGATAATATCAGTCTTATCATGAGAACCGGGGATTGAATATAGTTTAAATATTTCTCCTCCAAATTCCAGAATCATATTGTTTTCGAATGATATTTGAGGTAAGGCAGTATCAGGAAATTCATAAAGAACATAAGAGTAAGACTGCAGCGTTTTTTTTAATATATTAGAACCAATAATAATAGGTTCTCCAGCTATTGAAAGATTTCCACCAGTATGGTCTATGTGAGCATGAGTATTTATTAGATATATGATTTTACTATTTTTTGGGGCAATTTCTTTAAGTACTGCTTTTAATTCATGCCCAGTTGCCTTTTGGCCGGAATCAATCAAAAGTACCCCATCCTTGCTGACGAATGCCAAAAAGTTTGCCGGATAGGGGATTTTAGAAGTTAATCGATAAACCTGATCGGTCAGCTTTGTTATTTCAATATTTCTTTTTTGTCCATATGCAAAACCTGAAAATAAGCTAATAGATAATAGTATAATAATAAATATTCTGTTTTTTAACATTTTTTCTCTCCTTTATTATTTTTTAATGATTCTCTTAATCTTATCAATTGGGAGGGTCAGTTTTAATTTAATAGAATACTTTTTTGGGTCTATGGTCTTATATTTTGGACGAGGATCTCTGCTCCCCCCCATACTGCCGCCCATGCTACCGCCACTCATACCGCCACTCATACCGCTACTCATACTGCCACCCATATCTCCATTCATTTTTTTTACCCTTTTTAATCTTCTTTTTTTTATAGCATCGGTCATTCCACCCCATTCTAGAACTAATTGAATTTCCTTTTGAATGTTTACTACATTTAATAGTTTTTTTTGAAGGGCATGCGGGATTTTAAACTCAATGACTACCTGCTCTTTTTTAGTACCTGCAATTTTAAAGGAACTAGTCTCTTTTACATTTAAATTAACCGGTACAAACTCTCTATTGTTTCCCTTAATAATTATACTCTGGTGAAGTACATAACTTTTATTTCTATATATCTGTTTTTTCTTTTCTTGAGGTAATATTCCATATTTTTTTTCTAATAATTGTACAAATCGTTCAGAAGAGATTGTTTTGCTGACAAAATTAATGCCATACTTATTTTTTTGGTTTTTTTGATTGAACCAGATTTTAATTCCATTGCTGAATAGGGTACTTATAAATTTATTTTTATTAATTTTGAATAAAATATATAAATCTTTTTGATCCATTCGAAGGGAATACTGTATTCTGCCACCATAATCCTTATATAGTTTCACTCCAGGCCAATCATCAGTTTTTCCATCAATTCTGACAGGTTTTTCATTAAATACTGCTTTTACATTTTTTGCCCATATTGAAGTTGTCATCAATATCAAAGAAATACTACAAATAATACTAATTTTAATCTTTTGTTTCATTTTATTTTCCTCCTTTATTTGATTTAATAAAGATTTACATTATCATCATTACAAATCTTATTCGTCCTGTCCGAACGGATTGGATAAGAATTAATTGATGACTACTTTATATTGAGTTTATTTAGGAAGATATGGTATAGCAATATATATCCGCGGTTTACATCTAAATGTTAATGCCGTTTTAACGTGAAAATCTTATTACAATTGTAACAATATATATGAATTTAGCTTAGATTGCTATAATGTGAAAACTAAATCTATATCCCTATTATTTTTATTCTTTAAGAAATATATAAATATCTTGATAAAAAAAAAACTATATAATATAATCAAATTTATGGAAAAATTATGGAGTGACATTTTTAATTATTATCATATTAGAAATAAAATAAGAAAAATTCTAATTCTGTGTTTATGTTTTTTTGCTATCTCATCTATATATGCTGATTCTAAAAAAGAAAATAGCAATAAAGGATCAGAGGTTATAAATTTCGGAGAAGCACCCTGGGATAAAATAGAAAAAATAGAAAAATTCCACAGCCGGTTTCTTGTTTATTTATCAGAACAGCTTGAAAAGAAAGTTGTACTGAATATTATGCCTAATTATGGAACTCTCCAAAAAGATCTTGAATTGGGAAATATACAAATTGCCGCCTTTCCACCAGGTGCTTATGTTGATGCATTATTGTCAATTCCAGATAAAATGCGTTATCTAGCTACCATTAAGTGGCATGGGAAACATTCTTATCTTGGATATTTGTTTACTTTAAAAAATAATCCTATAGACAGTATTTTGAAAATGAAGGGTAAATCAATTGGGTTTACTGAATACGGTTCAAGTTCCGGATATAAATATCCACTGTCGCTTTTTTTAAAAGAAGGTTTGGAGCCGGCTGATTTTTTAAAAATTTTTTACCTGGGAAGTCATGATAATGTAATTAAAGGGGTTTTTAATCGAAGGGTTGAAATTGGTGCAACATATGATAGAGTTTATGATGCTTTCCAAAAAAAAAATGGTAATCCATTTAAAATAATTAAATCTTATAGAGTCCCTTTTGGCACGTTTGCAATATCCACAAAAGTGTCAGATGATCTTTTTTCTAAAATTAGAAAAATTCTAATTAATTTTGATACAAAAACGAAGTTTAAAAATGGTGAAGTTGTTTTAAAAGAAGATTATTATCTGTCTGGATTTATTATAAAAGATAATAGTTTATATGATAATCTTATCAAAACAACAAAATTAGTTAATGAGTATAACAAAAAAAATGAATATTAAATCATGATAAATAAATTTATATCCACCCTAAGTGTAAAAAAAAAATTATCTTTAACTATAGTAATCTTATTAGTAACAATGTTTTTAATAATAGCAATAACCCTTTCAATATTAGGATTAAGCATAAATACAACTTTGGAATCGAGACTGGCAAGATCATCGAGAAGTTTTAATGATTCCTTTTCACATTTTTCAAAACAACTTACAATTTATGCAACAATGATATCAAAGCATCATAATATTAGCAGGGGGGCTTATTTTAATAATACCGGATCGGTATTAAAATATATAATTCCAGTAAAAAAAGAGATAGGGGTTGATGTTATTGATATTCATAATAAGGATTCTGTTATTATTGCAAGGGCTCAGAGTCCGGATGAATTTAATATTGATGATAAGAATCAATATGTTGATCTTGCACAGAGAGGTAAAGATGGGATATATATTGAGGAAAAAGACAGTATTTATTATCTGAAAACTACTGTTCCTATATTTCATATAAATATTCCATCAAAAATTGTTGGAACTGTGACTGTTGGATTGAAATTAAATAATAGATTTGCAATGGAACTACAAAAGATGAGTGATGCTGATGTATTATTATTAAATAAAGATAGTATATATGCATCTTCATTTTCAGATAAATTAGAATATCCATTATTATTATTAAGTAGTAGTAAATTCAAATATAAGAGTAGAGTTGAATTTGATATTAACCAAATAAATCTAAAGTTCAGTAAGCCTGCTGATTTCGGAATATATATTGCAGTCAATAACTCAATGCTTAGAAATTCGTTCAAAAAAACAATTTTTATAATAATCACACTTTTTTTAATAGTAGCAAGTTTGTCTCTTTGGCTTACCATAAAAATAGGTAGTAATATGAAGGATTCAATAAGAATAATTCATAGTGCAACTAGAGAGATTGAAAAGGAAAATTATAATTTAAAAATTGACTTGAACACAAATGATGAATTTCAGGATTTGGCGGATACACTAAATTTAATGACAGAAAATATTGATTCAAGTTTCAAAACAATAAAAAATCAAACTGAAAAAATAGAAGACTTAAAAAGTTTTTTAAGTAATATAATTGAATCTATACCCTCCATCTTAATTACTATTGATAGTCATGTAGTTATCACTCATTGGAATAATGCAGCGGAGGAGTTTTCTGGAATTAGCCCTGATAAGAGTATTGGTAACATTCTCTGGGATATAATGCCGGAGTTTTCCAGGTTTAGCGAATATATTAATATTGTATTGACAGAAGGAAAATCGATTGAATTGTTTAGGGAGTCTTTTATGGGAAAGGAAAGATGTTTTTATAATATTTCTTTGTTTCCTATTAAGAAGAAGGGTGTCGGTATTAGAATTGACAATATTTCTGAACTGGAAAAAAAAGAGAATCAATTAAGGCAGGCCCAAAAGATGGAGATTGTTGGAATCCTGGCTGGAGGGCTGGCACACGATTTTAATAATGTTCTTGGTGGAATATCAGGTGCTTTGTCAATAATTCAGTTTAAAATGAAGAGAGATTCAAGTCTTCAACTAAATGATGTAGCCGGATATTTTAGTATCATAGAAGAATCAACTGAGAGAGCTGCAGATATGGTAAAACAACTTCTTAATTTGTCAAGAAAAACTGACATTGAGTTTTCAATAATAGATCTTAATAAATCAGTTGATAGAATTATAAGAATATTGCAAAGTACAATAGACAAGAGCGTTGAAGCTATATCTAACTTAGCTAAAGAAACTTCTCTTATATTAGGAAATGCGAATCAAATAGATCAGGTCTTATTGAACTTATGTGTAAATGCGGTTCATGCTATGACAATAATGAGACCTGAGACGCAAAAATATGGTGGGAAAATAATATTTGAATTAAAAAAAATTTATGGTGAAGCTCATTTCAAGTTGCAGCATCCGGATGCAAAAAATATAAATTATTGGAAATTATCCGTTTCAGACTCAGGTGTTGGAATGGATCAAAAAACAATTGCAAAAATCTTTGATCCATTTTTTACAACTAAGGAAAAGAAAGCAGGAACTGGTCTAGGTCTTTCAATGGTATATAATATTATAAAAAAACATGATGGTTTTATTGATGTTTATTCAGAAAAGAATAATGGGACTGTTTTCAATTTATATTTTCCCATTAATAATGAAGGGGAAGAGACAGTCAGTAAAACTGAGAAAAACGAACTTGTATTTGGAGAGGGATTAGTTCTTATCATTGATGATGAGAGAATTATGCAAAGTATGATAAAAGAGATATTAGAAGAATGTGGATATGAGACTATGACAACTTCAAATGGTGATGAAGGTATTAAATATTATAAAGAAAATCACATGGATATTAAAGCTGTTGTTCTTGATATGTCTATGCCAAAATTATCAGGAAAGGAAGTTTTTTTAGTATTGAAGGAGATAGATCCAGAGGTCAAAGTTCTTCTGGTTTCCGGGTTTAAACAAAACATTCAAATTGATGAGATGCTAAGCCTTGGTGTTGAAAAATTTCTTCAAAAACCATTTACGGCACAATCTCTTGGATCAGCAGTTTGGGAAATAACACAGAATGATAAAAAAAAATAAATTTGTATGAATCGTTTTTTTTAATAAAGAATATTCTATTATAAATTAAAAATTTAGGAGTTAAAAATGTCAAACAGAATAATTGTGATTTTTTTAGTTTTAATAACTTTGTGTTCAGGTTTTAATTATAACTTAGATGCAGATTCGAAATTGCCGGTTTTAGATTCTCCCGAAAAGTATTTTGGTTTTATTCCCGGATCTGATAGAAATCTTTTTACATATGAAAAGCTTATAGATTATTTTAAACTGATGGATAAGCATTCATCCCGATTGAAGCTGATAAATATAGGTAAATCTCCTTTCAAAAAACCAATATATATTGCCTGTATATCATCTGCAAAAAACATTTCTAATCTTGATGAACTGAAAGCAATTAACCGGAAACTGGCATTGGATCCCCTTATAAATAAAACTAATAGAGATCCGCTTCTAAAGAAAGGAAGGGTTTTTGTTTATGACACACTTTCTATGCACTCAGGAGAGGTAGGACCATCTCAGGCTTCCCCCTTAATAGTTTATGACCTGATAACTACTACAGATTCAATTAAATTAAAATGGCTTGATAATGTAGTCTTGATGATGGTGCCGAATCATAATCCTGATGGGATGGATATGGTGGTGGATTTTTATAATAAAAATAAAAACACAAAATATGAAGGGGCATCTATGCCGGGAGTTTACCATAAATATGTAGGACATGATAATAATAGAGATTTTATTACGCTCTCACAATCGGATACTAAAGCGATTGCTTCTGTATATAACCTTGACTGGTTTCCTCAGGTAATGGTAGAGAAACATCAGATGGGTTCAACTGGTGTACGTTATTTTGTTCCACCAAACCATGATCCGATTGCTGAAAATATTGATGAAGGGATTTGGAACTGGAGCGGGATTTTTGGTGCAAATATGATAAAGGATATGAGTGCAAAAAACCTTGCGGGTGTATCACAGCACTATCTCTTTGATGATTATTGGCCAGGCTCTACTGAAACGTGTATATGGAAAAATGTAATAGGTTTTTTGACTGAAGCTGCAAGTGTAAAGTATGCTACACCTATATATATTGAGCCCAGTGAATTAAATGTTTATGGAAAAGGGCTCTCTGAGTATAAGAAAAGTATAAATATGCCGCTTCTATGGAAAGGATGATGGTGGAGACTCAGCGATATTGTTCAGTATGAGATTGTTTCAACTATGTCAATAATAAAAACTGCATCACTTCATCGTTATGATATTCTTAAGTTTAGAAATGATCTTTGCAGAAAAGAAGTTAGTAAGGGGAAAAATATTGCTCCTTTTTACTATATAATTCCGCAGAAACAAAAGGATGAAAGTGAACTTGTTAATCTTATTAATCTGCTTATGGAACATGGTATCAAGGTGTTTTATATTGACAGGGATGTTAGTTTCAATAATAGGATGTTTAATAAAGGTGATCTGGTTGTACCTTTATCACAACCCTTCAGACCATTCATTAAAGAGGTTATGGAAAAGCAAAGTTTTCCAGAAAGGCACTATACTCCTGGCGGTAAACTAATCAAACCATATGATATTACCTCCTGGTCTCTTCCACTGCACAGGGGAATAAATTCTATTGAAATTAATAAGAAAGGCTCTATCCCAATTGGATTTGAATCATATTTAAAGCAGTTAAAAAATCCGTTCAAAATTATCTCACCGGCACAATCTGATTTTTTCGCAGCTGTCTTTCCTGTAAATCGCAATGAAAGTTTTAAAGCAATTTTTTCAGCATTACAGAATGGCATGAAGGTGTTCAGACTGAAAAAAGTCCATAGCTACGATGGAGGAGAGTTACAAAAAGGTAGTTTTGTTATTTACAAAAATAAACAATCACAGAAAAAACTTAGTAAAATACTTGACGGTTTGAATGTCAGCCCAAGATACATAAGTAAATCAGTATTATTTGAAACCAATCTTATTAAAATACCAAGAATTGCATTAATTGAAACCTATTTTCATGATATGGATTCAGGTTGGACAAGGTATGTACTTGACAGTTATAAGATTCCATTTAAAATTCTTCATCCTGGTGAATTGTCGAGAACTGATCTACAGAAGAATTATGATGTTATAATTATTCCAGATACAGATAAAAATATATTGATGAAGGGAAAACGGTTTTCTAAAGGGAATTATTATGCTGGCAATTATCCCCCTGAATTTTCAAAAGGGTTTGGTAAAAAAGGATTTAATCGATTATTATTATTTCTGAATAATGGTGGAATTGTGATAAGTTGGAGAAGATCTACAGCACTATTTATGGGACCTTTGGAATTAGATTTTGGAAAGTCAAAGAAGGAAAGTTTTACGCTTCCGGTCTCTGACATTTCTGATTCACTTAAGAAGCAGGGCTTATATTGCCCAGGGTCGTTTATGAAAATTTCTCTGAAGAAAGGACACCCGGTCACTCTTGGCTTACCTGGTGAAATAGGAGTTTTTTATAGAGGCAATCCTGTTTTTAGAACCAGAGTTCCATCATTTGATATGGATAGAAGGGTTCTAGGTACCTTCCCTGAAAAAAACATTTTAATTAGCGGTTACTGTGAGAATGAAAAATTAATAGGAAATAGAGCTGTTATAACCTGGATAAAAAAAAATAGAGGTCAATTAATACTTATGGGATTTAATCCACAATTTAGAGCTTCAACTCAGGTAACATATAAATTATTATTCAATTCATTATTTCTTTAAGAAATTTATAAATACTTTTTGTCTTGGATAGTGGTTTTCTTAGACAGATAAATTTTTTCTGGATTTTGACCGGAAATTATATTAGAATATATAGTAAATAAAATTTGGAGGAAGACATGAAGAAGTTTTTATTTTTTTCCCTGATGATTCTTTTTTTATTTTCTGCTGTACAGGGGCAGAAAGACTACTCAAAACTATTGAAGGAAAGTGGAGGTAAGAAACTCTATAAAAACTCACCTTATATAGTTATATTTGAAGAAACAGATACCAAAATGATGGACTCAGGTTTAAATCATGTAAATAAGGAAATTTTTTATAAGATTCTTACAAAAAATGGTGCTAAAAGTTTACATTCATATATTTTAGCCTATGATCCTGGATCAGCTTTTATCGAATTTAAAAAAGTTCAGATCATTAAAAAAAACGGAAAGATTATTAATGTTCCGCTAATTGGAGTAAAGGATTATACAGCCCCTGCTAGAGCAATATACTGGGGCGCAAAGGAGAAGATACTTAATGTTGGCAGATTAGATGTTGGTGATGGACTGCTGATTAAAACATATATGAAAGGATTTACATATGCTCTTCTGATGGATAGTAAATCGGATGATGATTCTAAATATATTCCACCTATGAAAGGACATTTTTATGATATTATTCCCTTTTATGCAAACTATCATATTCTAAGAAAAACCTATAAGTTAAGTGTGCCTAAAAATAAAAAACTGCAATTTGAATTTTATAATGGAGAGGCAAGACATTATTCAAGAAATAATGGCGAAAGGATTAATTATCTCTGGGAAAAAACAGATATAAAACCGACTAAAAGAGAGCCCAATATGGTAAGCCCATCAGATACATCACCGAAACTTCTTCTCTCTACATCCCCGGACTGGAAGGCAAAATCGAAATGGTTCTATAAGGTCAATGAGGATTATGGTTCTTTTGACTCTACTGAAGAGATAAAAAAAAAAGTTGATGAAATTACTAAGAACAGTAAAAATGACTGGGAAAAGATCTCAGACCTGACTCACTGGGTTGCAGATGAGATCCGTTATTCAGGAATTTCAATGGGAGAGGGGGAAGGATTTACTCTTCATAAAGGTGCTATGACTTTTAGTGACCGTTGTGGTGTATGTAAAGATAAAGCAGGCATGTTAATTACAATGCTGAGAGCTGCCGGGTTTAAATCATATCCAGCAATGACTATGGCTGGTTCAAGGATAGATAAAATTCCAGCTGACCAATTTAACCACTGTGTGACGATAGTAGAGGTAAATAAAAAATATCACCTTCTTGATCCAACATGGGTTCCAGGAGTTCGTGAATTATGGTCTTCAGCAGAGCAGCAGCAGGAATATCTAATGGGCCTCCCGGAAGGAGCTGACCTTAAATCTACGCCGTTAAGTCCTCCCGAGAACCATTATTTAAAATATGACATCAAGTCTGTATTAGAAAATAATGGAACTCTAAGAGGAAAAATAGTCATTTCAGCTGAAGGTCAAACTGATTCTGGATTTAGACGGAGTTTTACAAGAAGAAATAAAAGTGACTGGGAAAAAAACATTCAAAGTATCTTCTATAGATACAATCCTCTTATGACTGTTAGTGGTCTCTCCTATACGGATCCTTATGATATTTCAAAGCCTTTTAAAATGAGTTTCAATTTTTTAATTAAAGAGTTTGCTGATTCTGGAGTAAAACATACTTATATAAAACCATTATCTTCAAATCTCCCATTCGCAAATTTATTGAGTTTTAATAGAATTAAAACTTCATTAAAAAAAAGGAAGTATCCATTCCGAACCCGTTGTTCACAGTTAGTCTCTGTAAAAGAGAAATTATCGCTGCCCAAAGGATTAAAACTTATTAAAAAGATTAAGCTAAAAACTATAAAAGGCAGCAGCGCAGATTTTACAGGCTCTATTGAACAAAAGGGCAGAATGATATCAATTAAGAAACTACTCAAATTGAAAAAGAGAATATATCAACCGGAGGATTGGGTAAATTTTAAGGAAAGTGTTAATGAATTTAAAACACCAGAGTCCGGTGTTCTAATCCTAAAGAAAGGCGGTAAATAATGAAAAGAAAAATATTAATATATATAGTATTGATTTTAATGGGTCTTTTCCTCTCAGCTTCATCTGATTTTGATGCAAAATACTTAAAAAAAAATATTATATACAAGTTAAATGCTGATGGCTCAAGTATGATAGAGTATTATTCTAAGGTTAAACTCCATACATATAGAGCATCAAACAGGTTATTTGGAGAAAGTTTTATTAAATATAATCCTGATTTTCAGAAATTGGATGTTTTGCTCTCAAAGACAACTATGAAGGATGGAAAAATAGTAAATTCTCCTAAAAATGCTTTTAATGAAGTATTGCCATTTTTAGCAAAAAAATTCCCTGTATTTGCAGGACTCAAAGAGATGGTTGTAACACATGTTGGTATTGAGAGGGGAGCTGTTATAGAATTAAAATATAGGTTATATACAAAACCTGGTTTTAATACATATTTCTCAGGTTTGCAGTATTTGTCTGAACTTTTTCCAATGAAGGAATTAAAAGTAAAAGTTATTATTCCAAAAAACAAGAAATTAAAATTCTATCTAAGTAAGAATGAAAAACTTCTTAAGAAGAAAATCACTGAAAACCATATAGAGTATTCTCTTCTATTGAAAGATGTTGATCATTTTAGTAAGGAACCAATGGATAACAGGAGCAGAGATTTTTTTGTCTTTTCAGATGCAGAGAATCTCGCAGAAATATTTCCAGCCCGATATAGTAGCACTGATATCCCTGATGGATTATTAAAACCTGTAACAAAAATTCTTAATTCAACTACATCAAATTTGGAAAGATTATTTAAGATCCAGAAAATAGTTGTTTCTGATTTTGATTTTTGCAGACTCAACAGTGAACTAACAGGCAATAGAGTGAGGAAAATTAAGCAGGTCTATAAATCTAATTATGCGACAAGTATGGAAAAAGCATTTATGCTATCTGAAGTTCTAAAAGCAAATGGAATAAAAAATGATATTATTGCATCTTTTGAAAAGGAGCAAATTTTAAAAAAGGTACCATCTCTCTCAATCATAAAAGCTTTCTATATTAAAGTAAATGATTTATGTGATTTTCCAGTATTTATTGATCCAATACATCTTCAGAGCGGCTCTATGCCTAAAGGCTTAATTGGACAATCTTATTACAATCTAAAAACCGGAAAGTTCGGATCTGTAGAAAAACCAGATTATAGTAAAAACAAAATTGAAATTTCCGGAGATATTGAATTAAAGGGAGTAAAATATAAAGGTAAGCTTATGGTGAAACTCACAGGAGCGAATTTTGATTACAAGTCTTCTTTAAAAGGAAAAAAATATATAAAAAAGAGCTTGTCCAAATTCATAAACATTTCTAAGATTTTAAAATTTAAAATATTAGCTGTTTCTGTAAACTCTATGACGGCTAAGGTTAAATTAGAGGGTAAAATTCTAAAAACATTACAAAAAGGATACCTAATATTTAAAGGGATTAATTTCCAACCTGTTTCTCCAGGAAATTCTTTTCTTAAGAAAAGACTAAATAAAATGATACTATCTGGTACTCAGGTATTTAAACTTAATTTAAATATTAAATATCCAGAAACTTTGAGTATCGACTATATGGTAAAAAACAAAAAAATAGAAAATAGTCTTGGAGTTTTTGTAAATAATATAAAAAAAGTCTCAAAAGGATTAATTCATCTTGAGTGTATCCGCGGGATAAAAAAAGCTATTATCAATCCAGATGAATATTCTAAAATTAAGAGTATATTGGATTACTCAAATATTGAAAAACCGTTACTAATATTTAAGGAAAAATAGAGATCAGATCGTTTCAGCAGTTTTAATAATTGTGGACCATGCTTTTTTTACATGGTCCATTTTTACATATGTTTGAGCTATTACCATTCTTATAATAAACATTCCTCTTACTTTTGTATGTGAGAGGAACATTTCTCCAGAATCGTTTAATTTATTTAATAGTTCTTCATTTTTAATATTCAACTCATCTAAACTGAGATCCGCATTTGGAATATAACGAAAACAGACAAGATTAAATTTTGTAGGGACAACCAGCTGGAATTTTTTATTTTCGTCTATCTGTTTGTCAATATAAGAAGCGTATTTTATATGCTCTCTTAATCTTTCCTGAATTCCATTTATTCCATAATTTCTCAGGACAAACCAGAGTTTCAAGGCCCGGAATCTTCTCCCAAGTGGTACTCCCCAGTCACAGTAATTATTAACCTGACCATCAGGCTCAGTCTTCAAATATTCAGGCAGGATCTCAAAGGTTCTGATCAACCATTGCTTTTCCTTAACAAAATAAGCTGATAAATCAAAATTAGTAAAAAGCCATTTATGAGGGTTAAAAACAAAACTATCAACATCTTCTATCCCTTCAATAAGTTTTTGATATTCTGGAAGAATTAGAGCAGTTCCTGAATATGCTGCATCTACATGCAACCAGATGTTAAATTCTTTACATATTTCAGAGATCTCTTTTATTGGATCTATTGCAGTTGTACTTGTGGTACCAAGGGCAGCAATTACACAGAGGGGTTTAAATCCATTTTCAATATCATTTTTTATTGTTTCTTTTAATTCTACTGCAAGCATGCTTAGCTCTTGGTCAACTGCAATTTTTCTGAGATTTTCACTACCAAGGCCTGCAATTTTTACCGCTTTTTCAATTGAGGAATGGGTCTCAGTAGAGCAGTAGATTTTGTATGGTGATAATCCATATAAGCCTTTTTTATTAATTTCAAAGCCTGAATACTTCTCTCTGGCGGATAGAATCGCGCAGAGGGTAGCTGTACTTGCGCTGTCCTGAATGACTCCTGAAAAATCTTTTGGAATTCCAATAAGTTTTTTTAACCAATTCATAACTTTCTCTTCCAGTTCAGCAGCAGCTGGTGATGTAACCCATTTCATTGCCTGAGTTCCTATTGCAGCTGTGAGCATTTCTGCTAAAAGAGATGGATAACTTGAGTTAGCTGGAAAGTATGCGAAAAAATTAGGACTTTGCCAATGGGTTATTCCAGGAAGAATAATTTTTTTGAAATCTTCAAAAATATTTTCAATTGATTCTCCCTGATAGGGGGCATCATCTTGCAACAGGTTAAATACTTCTCCAGGTTTAACTTGTGATTTTACCGGATATTCTTCTATGTTTTCAAGATAATCAGCTATCCAGTCAACAAACTGATGAGCAAATTTTCTGAACTCCTTGTTTGATATCATTTCTCTTATCTCCTTAAACTTTACTAAGCAGTCATCTTTTTTTATCCAGTAAGAAGACCGACTTTTCGTTTAAATACTATCATAATAGAATATGTTTTTCATTATTTAGAATCAAATTCAACAATTTTCTTTTTACAATAAATAATTAATTGGAACAATTTGAGGGTGCAATATGAGTAACCCTTTATTTTTTTATTTAAATATGTTCTAATTAATACTAATACCTAAGTTTAGCGATTGTTTTGGATGAAGAGGCTAAAGGTGTTGATACCGAAGGTTTTTCAAAAACCACAGGTGTACTAATCAGTACATTGAGGATTTTTGGGAAGTTTTATGGTGCAGTAGATTTGAGCTATTCGCCGAAAGAATCGCTAAATTTAGGTAAAAATAAATGGCATAAGAAATGCTAAAAGAGAATTATAAATATGACAATTGTTGAATATCTGAATATTATAGGAAAGAGATACAAATCCGGTATTTCAAGAGAACATTCTTATCGGGGTGATCTGGAATCATTAATTCGTGAATTGGTAAAAGGTGTTGAAATCACCAATGAACCTGCAAATGTTACTGATTGCGGAAATCCTGATTATGTAATTACAAAAGGCAAAATCCCCATTGGATACATTGAGGCAAAGGATATCGGCAAGGATTTAAAGGGGAAACAATATAAAGAACAATTTACCAGATATAAAAAAGCCCTGGATAATCTTATTATTACTGACTATATCTGGTTTCAGTTTTTTCAGAATGGTGAATTAATACATGAAATCAAAATTGGAGAAATTGAACAGAATTCAATAAAACCAATCACAGATAACTTTGAAAAATTTGAAAATCTTATACAAAATTTCTGTACCTTTATTGGACAAACTATAAAGTCATCAAAAAAGCTAGCTGTAATGATGGCTGCAAAAGCAAGATTATTAGAGGATATCCTGGAAAAGGCAATAACATCCGACGAAGAAACTCAGGAAAATACTTCTTTAAAAGAACAATATGATACTTTCAAACTACTTCTAATTCATGATCTAAAACCAAAAGAATTTTCCGATATTTATGCTCAAACTCTTGCATATGGAATGTTTGCAGCAAGATTAAATGACAAAACACTGGATGATTTCAGCAGGCAGGAAGCAGCAGAGTTGATTCCAAAATCTAACCCTTTTTTACGCAAACTATTCGGATATGTGGCAGGCCCGGACATTGACGAGAGAATAAAACGAACTGTTGACAACCTTGCAGATGTTTTCAGGGCTACAAATATTGAAGAGTTGTTAAAGAATTTTGGGAAAAGTACTCAGACAAATGATCCGATAATTCATTTTTATGAGACATTTCTGGCTGAATATGACCCTAAACTCAGAAAATCAAGAGGTGTCTGGTATACCCCTGAACCGGTTGTCAATTTCATTGTCCGGGCTGTTGATGATATCTTAAAATCAGAGTTTAATTTGCCTCAGGGTTTAGCGGATACTTCCAAAACCAAAATAAAACTTCCTGATCGGACAAAAAATAGAATGGGGGAAAAAGAGGTACATAAGGTACAAATCCTTGATCCGGCAACGGGAACGGGGACTTTTCTTGCCGAGGTTGTTAAGCATATCTATAAAAATAATTTTGCATCTATGCAGGGTGCATGGAGTGGATATGTTGAAGAACATTTAATTCCAAGGTTAAACGGTTTTGAATTATTAATGGCTTCCTACTCAATGGCTCATCTGAAAATGGATATGCTTCTAAAAGATACAGGTTATGAGGCTAAAAAGGATCAGAGATTTAATATTTATCTCACAAATTCATTGGAAGAATATCATCCTTATACTGGAACGCTCTTTGCAAGCTGGTTGAGTACAGAGGCAAGTAAGGCGAATTATATTAAAAGGGACACTCCGGTTATGTGTGTTATTGGGAATCCTCCGTATAGTGTAAGCAGTAGTAATAAAAGTGAATGGATAAAAAAGATAATGATTGATTTTAAAAAAGATCTTAATGAAAGAAATATTCAGCCATTATCAGATGATTACATAAAATTTATAAGATTTGGACAGTATTATATAGACAAAAATGGTGAAGGGATTCTGGCTTATATTTCTAATAATAGTTTTATTGATGGAATTATTCATCGTCAAATGCGTAAGAATTTATTAGAAACATTTGATAAAATTTATATTTTAGATTTGCATGGGAATGCTAAGAAAAAAGAGACCGCTCCTGATGGAGGTGTTGATCAAAATGTATTTGATATAATGCAGGGAGTAAGTATAAATATCTTTGTGAAAAAAACCAGAAGTAAAAAATTAGCAAAAATATATCATTATGATCTATATGGGAAACGGGAAGAAAAATATAGTTATCTATTTAATAATTCTATTAATTCAATTAATTGGAATAAATTGGAGAATCAAAAGCCACATTATTATTTTGCTTGGAAGGATTTTGGGGCAAAAGAATTATATAATAAAGGTTTTTCAATAAAACAACTCTTCATAAATAGCAATGTAGGGTTTACTTCGGCTCGAGACAATTCATTAGTTAACTTTGATGAAGAAAAAATTCATACATTATTAGACGATATGACAAATCTTAAAACTGAAGAGCTTAGGAATAAGTATAGTTTTGGGCAAGATTCAAGAGATTGGACAGTTTTAAAAGCAATTACTGATATTAAAACAAAAGTTGACAGAAATGTAACAAAAATCAATTACAGACCTTTTGATTTGCGTTTTACTCATTATAGTAATAAGACAAAGGGATTTTTAAGTTACCCAAGATGGGATATTATGCAACATTTTTTTAAAAACAATAACATTGGATTGATTGCCACTAGAGTAAATCGACAAAAAAGTTATGGATATTTTTGGATAACCAATACATTACTTGAAAGACATATTCTAGATTCAGCAGGGGATTCAACATCAGTTTTCCCTCTTTATCTATACCCAGAGAATATAAACAATGTATTATTTACAGAAAATAACAGAGAACCTAATTTAAACCTAGGAATTTTAAGACAGATTTCTAATAAATTAGGATTAAAATTCACAAATGAAAAAGAAGAAGCCGAAGGTACTTTTGCTCCGATTGATATTTTGGATTATATTTATGCGGTTTTACATTCTCCAACTTATCGAGAAAAATATAAAGAGTTTTTAAAAATAGATTTCCCGAGAGTTCCTTATCCAAAAGATAAAGAAACCTTTTGGAAATTAGTAAAACTGGGAGGCACAATAAGACAAATCCATTTACTGGAATCTCCAATAGTAAACAAATCAATTACAAGATACCCTCAAAATGGAGATAATATCATTACAAGAAAACTAAATAAAAACGATTGGGAAATAAACCCAACTCAAACAGAAGAGTATGGAACAGTAGGGAAAATCTGGCTAAACGATCAACAATATTTTGAAAACATCCCATTAATAGCCTGGGAGTTTTACATAGGCGGATATCAACCAGCCCAAAAATGGCTAAAAGACCGAAAAGGAAGACAATTAAGCTTCAATGATATCCAACACTACCAAAAAATAATCGTAGCCCTATATGAAACAGATAGATTGATGAAACAAATTAATGGAATTGAAATAGAGTGATAAAAAAATTTAATTTCAAATTTGCTTTTTTTTTAATACAAACATATGTTTTTATGAGGAAAAATGGAAAAACTTAAATCTTATAGTGTTTTTAAAAAAGAGATGGATGATCTTGTAAAATTACAATATGCTTCTAAATTTGCTTTTCACAAAGTCGGTGCTTTTAGAAATTTTATCAAGATTAAAAAAAATAAGAGATATCTTGACGATAATGGTTTTGATACAAAACCAAGTGGAATTAGTAGTTTTGACAAAAAAAATATTTTAAAACTTGAAAAAATGCTTAATCAACAAACATTTGTTCGTACAATATCTGCATTAGAAATGTTTTTAGTTGATATTTTTAGAGATATTTTTATTAAAACTAAAACTCCATTTAAAGATCAATCAAAAATACTTAAACTTAATCATTCACAATTATTATCAACTAAAAATATCTCGGAATTAAATAATCAAATTATTAATAAAGTATGTAGAGACTTGTCGTCAATTGGATTTTCTGAAATAATTAAAGCTTATAAAAAAATGCTTCTTATTGATTTGTTGCATATCTTACCGGGAAAACAAAAAATGGTTGAATATCATGAAATACGACATCTTATTGTTCATAAGCTTGGAAGAACAGACTCTCAATTTAGGATAAAATATAAAATGTCTAATAAAGCTGGCATATCAATTAATGATGATTATTTAAAGAATTTTATTAAAGACATCAATGATTTTGCCAATCAGGTTCATGAATTAGTTATGATAAGACTTAATGATTTATTAAGTTCAAACATACAGAGATTACCGTTTGAACGAAAAGTAATATACAGAATTGATGTATTAGAGTCTAATTCAAATCTTAACTTTCTAAATGCAGAATTTGAATTTTGGTTTAATGATGAATTAGAGTTATTAAAAAATATTTTAATTGACAAAAAAACACTTTCTGAAAATGAGTTTGAATTAGAATTAGCAGGTACTTATAGGCAAATCAAAGCATATTCTTCCTGTCTCAAGCACGCAAAAAAAAACAAAATTATTAACTTAATAATTGTTGAAAATATTTGTAATGGATACAATACTAATGAACTTGGTATAAAAAAACTTAAATCCAAATATATAGAAGAAGACACATTAGAGCTGATAAAGCGAAAACTTCCTAAGCAACCTTGGCAAATTGGTATCCATAAAAAAATTGCTGAGGAAATTGGGTTAAAAAATAGTGTTGTAAATTTTGCCATAAAAATTCTTATCAAAAAGGGTTTTTTTAAACAACAAATTAATGGAAAACTAATTAAAATTGATGAAAATAAAATTTAAAAATGAACAAATCTCTTTTTAAACCAAACAATCATTCTGATTTGAGTTGTCTTAATCTAGCTGAACAACATTATTCCTATCTTAACAGAAGCGGAAGAAATAATTGTTTTAAAATAAGGGAAACTTTAGATAAGTGGTTTAATAATTATCCCAATAAGCATAAGTATGATTTAAAAAGTCATTTTCAATCTGATGATAATACAAAATTTATTTCTTCTTTTTTTGAGCTATATTTACATGAGCTATTCTATCGAATGGAATATAAAATAGTTGTTCACCCAGAAATAAAAAATACTAAAAAAAAACCAGATTTTTTATTAATAACTCCTGATGGAGCAAAAGTTTATGTTGAGGCGACTACTGCCACAAAAAAATTAGAAGAAGGAAAGAATCATAGAAAATTTTTAGATAGAATTTATGATAAAATTGAAACAATTAAAAATCCACACTTTGACCTTTATACAGAAGAAGTTGGTTTTTTAGAAAAACAACCTAGTGAAGGAAAAATAAAAAAAGAAGTTAAATCTTGGCTTGAATTGCTAAATTGGAAAGATAAAAAAGAAAAGAGTATGGAGTGTATAGTTGATGATAAATTTCGTATTAAATTTTTTGTATTTCCAAAAACAAATAATAAATCTTCTGAATATGTTGAAATAATTAGTCATATGGCTGGTTTTCAAAAAGTTTTCTATAGTAAACCAATTAGAAAAGCTATTAAAAAAAAAGGTGGAAGATATGAAAATTTAAATGGGGCATATATCATTGCTGTTAATTGCATAGGAAGCTCTTTAGAACGAGATTATATTATTGAAGCACTTTTTGGATCAGAGCTTTATCAAATAGATTTAAATTTAGAGGATCAAATTTTTAAATCAAAGGCTATTAGAAAATCTGATGGTATTTGGCATTTTGAAAACAAAGCAAATCATACAAGAGTAAGCGGGGTTTTGATTGGAGATAAGATTTCACCATGGACTCTTGAGAACAGTAATATGGAATTATTTTGTAATCCATGGGCAAAGTACCCACTCAATAGCTCTCTTAAAGAATTTACAAGATTATTATTTGAGAAAAACAAAATTATAGAGAAGAAAGGTATTCACCCCAAAGACATATTAAATATCCCCAAAGATTGGATAAGTAAATGAAATATAAAGTTTATATAGACGAATCAGGAAACACTCCATATTATAATGATAAGAATCAACCAGTTACATTATGGGGAGGTGTTATTACAACCTGTAAACACTCGGATTTTGATGAAAAAGTTCAGACTCTATTAAAAGAATATAAAATCAATGAAGATAAAGAAATGCATGCATCTCCAATTATTCAAGGTGAAAGCCCCTTTGATAAATTTAATAATAATGAAAGAAACTATTTGCTGTATAAATTTATATTGTTAGGTAAAAAACATATAAAAAAAGATAACAGGCAAGAAGATTATTGTTGGATATGAATAAAAAATATGTTATTTCACTAAAGGAGGTATTTGATTATGCCATATGAGATTAAATTTGACTTGACGACTATAGGTTATTCTGCCTCAAATAAAAAATCTGGTGAAAAAGTAAATGTTATAATGCGTGAATTTATATCATCAGAAGATGGGGACCTTTTTATCAGTCGATTGGAAGGCTTTCCAAGTGTAATAATTTCAAAACTACCACTTGAAGCAAAAATTAGAGAATCAGAAATTAACAATTTACTTGCAATTATTAGAAAAGATAATACAGCAACGATCTATGCCAATGAATTGAATATTTTAATGAAAACAAATATAAATCGCAGTGTTAAAAAAGGAGATCCAATATATTATGACGACATTATTGATATAGATGAAATAGAATTTGACGGAGTTGAAATTCCAGATGATGCAGGTGTCGCTTTTGTTTTCTCAAAAGGATGGAGGAAAGCATTCTACTATGATTTTAAACCATTAAATCCCCCTCATGAAGCGAGAAACTATAACATCAATAAAATTCTAGGCCACTTCTACAGCTATCTGTTATTTCAAGATTTATTTAAAATTACAGAGAAGGAATGGATAGAGCTTTTTAAACAGCAATGGTTTCCTTTCGTAAGTCTTAAAAAAGTGACAACTACTGAAATAATGAACTATCTTAGAGCAGATTGGAATATTGATGATTTGTTAGAAAAAATAGCAATAGAAATGAATGGATTAATTGAGCCGATGTTGGATCGGTGGGGAAGTTATAACCTATTTTTAGAACATTTCCCATTATTAGAGAAAAGTATTGAAAGATATAAATCAGAAGATTATATTAGTTGCACTGCGATACTTTATCCTAGAATTGAAGGCATAATGAGATCAATTCATCATAAAATAAAAAAGAACGAAAAAGCAACTCAGAAAAATTTAGTTGACTCACTAGACAAAGCAAGAGAGGAAAATAAAGAAAAATATAGCAGGCTATTACCACAAAGATTCATTGAATATATTGAACAAGTTTATTTTGCAAACTTTTCTCCAGAAAAGCCATTAACTCTTTCTCAAAATACTGTTAGTCATGGTGTTGCATCTGCAAAAGATTTCTCATTAAAAGCATCAACAATTGGTTTGTTGATAATTGACCAAATTTATTATCATCTTCCACCAGGGATGAAAAATATTATTAAAAAAAATGAAAAGTAATGTTAAAATATTTAAAATTAAAATGAAAAAGACAAAATAAAGCTCCATCTCTATTTTCGCTATATTTTTTGCTGCTGATAAACATTTACAATCTGGAGTTGAAAAAATAAATAGAATTTGATAATATTCTGACTGGAGCTAATAAATGTTTATGATGAGATGGTGGGATGTGCCTGGAGAATATCAAATATTTAAAAAAGCACGCTTGGCAGATATTGAGGAGATCAGTGAGAATATGTATAATCTATCAATTCTTCTATATGTTCATAACGGTAAGAATGGTGATGGACAGAGTTTAAAGTTGACTATTGAAGCCTGGATGGTCGGCTGTATTAAACTTAGAAAACAACTCTGGAAACTTTTTATTGTATTGCCTGATATTGGAATTGAGGTATGAATATGCCTGTAAAAGTACCGGAAAATCCAAAGATTTATCATATTATTCATATAGACAGACTTGCTTCCATTATTGATCAGGAATATTTGTGGAGTGATGCCGCTGGCCGGAACATACAACTACCTGGAACCACAATAGGAATGAATACTATTAAAGCTCGCAGATTGGCAAAGACGTTAAGTAGTTATTCTAATCTCCATGTTGGTGAATGTGTTCCGTTTTATTTTTGTCCCCGCTCAGTGATGCTGTACATGTTTTATATGAATAACCACTCGGGAATTACTTATCGTGGAGGACAGGATCCGATTATGCACTTGCAGGCAGATCTTCACCAGACTATAGATTGGGCCAATAAAAATGACAAGAAATGGGTTTTCACAAGTTCTAATGCCGGCTCTTTCTATTTTGATGATTATGCAGAGCTATCACAATTGAACAAAGTGGATTGGAGTTCTGTCCAAGCTTCAAACTGGAAAAATTGTCGAGAAAAAAAACAGGCAGAATTTTTGATGGAAGAACAGTTTCCATGGTCATTAGTTGAAGTAATAGGCGTGTATGGCATGACTCAAAATAATCAGGTAAGAACTGATTTAAAATTATCGACTCATCAACCGATAGTACAAATCAAAAAAGACTGGTACTATTAAGGAGGACTTTATTATGATTGTATATAAGACCGGCGATATTTTTAACGAAGATGCTGAGGCAATAGTCAATACTGTCAATTGCGTGGGTGTCATGGGCCGGGGAATTGCATTGCAGTTTAAGAAACGATTCCCCGAGAATTTCAAGGTGTATGAATCAGCCTGCAAGAAAAAATCAGTGATTCCTGGAAAAATGTTTATCTATAAAACAGGTTCATTAATAGGTCCCAAGTACGTTATAAATTTTCCCACCAAACGGCACTGGCGTGGAGCCAGTCGTATAGAAGACATTGAGTCCGGTCTTCAGGATCTGGAAAAAGTAATCAAGGAACTTAAAATAAAATCTATAGCACTTCCACCTCTTGGTAGTGGTTTGGGTGGCCTCGACTGGAATGAAGTTCGATCACTTATTGAAAATAAACTATCACAAATATTCGATATAAGTATTGTTGTTTTTGAACCCAAAGGGGCTCCTCAAGCTGAGAAAATGGCAAAAAATCGTAAAGTGCCCAAAATGACACCGGGACGAGCCGCTCTGGTCGAGCTGGTACACCGCTATCTTTCTGGTCTCCTAGATCCCTTTATTACATTGCTTGAAATACACAAACTCATGTATTTCCTGCAGGAAAGTGGTGAACTTCTCCGGCTTAAATATCAGAAAAATATTTACGGTCCTTATGCGGAAAACCTGCGACATGTTTTGAATTCTATAGAAGGTCATCTGCTATCAGGTTATGCAGACGGTGGCGATATGCCGGATAAAGAATTAAAACTTGTACCTGGTGCATATGAAGACGCTTCCAGATTCCTGAAGGAATATCCGCAAACAAAGCAACATTATGACAGGGTATCTAATTTGGTTGAGGGCTTCGAATCTCCATTTGGAATGGAACTATTATCGACTGTTCATTGGATTATCAGTAAAGAAGGTATTACAGCCAAAGATCAGGTGGTTGTAAAGGTTCATCAATGGAATGCACTTAAAAAACAGTTTACGTCCCGCCAAATTGAACTGGCTTACAATGTACTCGCTGATAAAGGTTGGCTGGCAGGTACTCAAGTGTAATTATGGCAATATAGCTTTCAAACTCCTGAAACCTTCGTTTTTTATTTAGGATTAGATTTGATTTTTTTTCAATTGACCTTTCAATCTTTTTTTTTGTCAATTTCAACTTCAAATTTAGTTTTATGAATTAGCATTCCATAAATAATTCTTGTAATTTATTTTATGCATTAAAATTCATATAGTAGAGTTTGGGTTTTCCTTTTTTTTATTTTGGTGCAATACTAGAAAATTCCTTAATATAATCTTGTATAGAGCGAATTTTTTATGTGAAAAATAAACAATAAAATATATTAATTTTGTATATTTCTTGACATTTTTATTTTAAAGTGGTACTTTGTGTGAAAATATCACGTTGAGGAGGGTGCTATGCTAGTTAGGTTAGTAATTGAAAATTTTTTTTCTTTTGGAGAAAAGAAAGAGTTTAGTACTATTGCAAACAATCGCTTAAAAACACTTGATAACCATAAATACAATATAAATGGTTTTAATTTGTTGAAAATTTCCTCTATTTATGGTGCAAATGGAGCTGGTAAGTCTAACCTTATTAAATCATTGGGATTATTTCAAGAATTAGTTACTTCAGATAAATTGAATATTGATGTAAAGGATTTTCAATTCAAATTCAACCCTGATAAGGAGAATAAGAAACAAATACTGGCTATTGAATTTATACAAGAGAATACTGCTTTTTATTATGCCATAGAATTTTTGAATAATTTGATATCAACAGAAGAATTGTATTTGTCAGGTTTGGGTAGTAAAGATGATAAACTTATATTTGAGCGGAAAACAAATAAAAAAGAAATTACTAAAATTAAATTTAATGACAGTTTTGAAAAAGACGAAAAAACTCAAATATTAAAATCAATTTTAATTGAAGAATTTGTAAAACCAAATAGACCTATTTTAAAACTTTTATCAAAACGAGATAATGTTTATTTTAAAGACATAAAAAAAGCTTTTAAATGGTTTGGGGAAACGCTACAAATAATAACGCCTGACGCTAAGCCACGTGCTATGGCTCATAAAATAGAAATGGATAAAGAGTTTAAAAAATATGCTGAAGAAATCATGTGTGCATTCCATCTGGGAATTACTTCATTATCAACCGAAAAACAAATACTTAAAGAGTATTTTGGTGATGAAAAAAAAACTGAAATGAATAATATATTAAGAAAGATTTTAGATGAACCTAATAAAGTAATTGGTGTAAGGAGCAGTAAAGGAAATGAGATTACAATAGTTAAGGACGAAGATGATATATGGGTCAAAAGATTACAAATTGGTCATAAAGGAAAAAATAATAAAACAGTTTCATTTGAATTAGAAGATGAATCTGACGGCACAATACGTCTTTTAGACTTCATTCCTGCATTCCATGCAATGATAACTACAAGCAAAGTTTTTATTATTGATGAAATAGAAAGAAGTATTCATCCTCTACTTATAAAGGAGTTATTAAAGAAATTTTCCTTAGATCCAAATACAAAGGGACAACTAATTTTTTCGACACACGAATCGCAATTGCTTGACCAGGAAATATTCAGACAAGATGAAATATGGTTTGCCGAAAAGGATCAAGATGGTTCTACTGATTTATATTCATTAAGTGATTTTAAGGAACATAAAACTATTGATATTCGTAAAGGATATTTAAACGGTCGGTATGGTTCTATCCCATTTTTAGCGAATTTACATGATTTAAACTGGCATGATTATGATACTAACTAATCGGCGCTTTATAAGAGAAGCACCTAGTAGAGAGGCTAAAAGTCTGTATATTTTTTGTGAAGGTGCTAAGAGAGAATATCAGTATTTTTACTATTTTAAAGAAATGGATTCAAGAATCAATGTTGAAATATATAAATTGGATCCTCACGAAGATAACTCTCCAGCAGGATTACTCAATATTGCCAAAAAGTGTATTATAGGGAACAAAAAAAACCCTAAACCAAAATACTCATTTCTTAAAAACGATGAAGTTTGGATTGTGTTAGATGTTGATAAAGATAAAGATGATTCACGAAAACCTCAAATAGAAAAAATTAAGGATTTTTGTAAAAAGGAAACCAATTGGTTTGTTGTTCAGAGTAATCCTTGTTTTGAAGTATGGTTATACTATCATAGCGCATCTATAAAACCTGTTATTGATGAAATTGGATTTTGCAGTTCATGGAAAAAATTAGTAAATGAAAATATTTCTGGGGGTTTTGACTCCAGGCGGCACCCGCTTTATATTGAAAAAGCAACAAAAAATGCAGAAAAAATATTTAATGATAATAATGGAATAGATGACGCTGGTAGTACAGAGGTCTTCAGGTTATCTAAAAGTATATTTCCATTAGTAGAATTAAAAATCAAAAAGGTATTGAGTAATTTATAACCAAAACATATAGATCAAGTTAAGCGATAACTTTTTTTAAAAATAAAAATTAAAGATAATCTTTAAGATATGCTATATGCTTGTAGTATGGGTAAGTCAAAAATTCTTTAATCAGACTGCTTTCTGGTTCCATCAGCTTAATTATATCTATCAAAGTACTTTTTAACTGTTCAAGATCATTCTTAATTATAGCCCAGAGAACATCTCCATCAACCCCTCTATAATTATGAGATATTTTATCTCGAAGTCCGGCAATTGATTTCCAGTTAAAATTGGTTAGATCTTTTAAACTCTTATCAATTTTTTTTGATTCTTCTCCAATTGCAACAAAAAGGCTTATTGTTGCATTAAGTTCTTTTTGATCATTTGCTGAAACAAACTCATCCGGATTAGTAAACTCTTTTGAATAAATCCAAATTTTTTCTATACATTCAAGCATAGTGAAAATATAGATCAAATTGTTTTCACTAGACATAAATGAAATCTTCTTTTGCAAAATGTTTAATAATTGGGTTCATTGAACTTAGTTTGACAAAATCTAAACGATTAACATTCAGATCATTTTGAATTTCATCAATTAAACTAAAAAATTCCATTCCACTTTTTAATTTAAAGTTTTTATCTCTTTCATAAAATATATCAATATCGCTAACTTTTGTACCTTCATCTCTGGCAAAACTACCAAATAGTCCTATTGTAACTATTCCATACTTCTTCCTCAGCATTTTTTTTTTTAATTTTAAATACTCTATTATCTCTTTTCTGTTCATAAATTTCCCTGCCTACATAATAAATATAACGGATTTCCTTTTTTTTTTCAACAAAATATGTAAAATTTATATTTTACTCCATATTTTGGAAAGTTTAAAAAGAGCTGTAGAAACTTACCACAGTTAAAAGGGATTTTGAGGGACAGAGGATTACTTTTTTACTTTTTGTATTTTAAATAAATTCCAGCTTTATTAAAAATAATCTATTATTTTAAAAAGATAATCTCGTGGCATAAAAAAAACAAAACTACCCGAAATCAAAAAATTAATATAAATATTTTGATTTTATAAAAATGTAATCAATTTATGTCTATACCGCCTGTATTGACGATTTTAATATAAATCAATTATCAGAAAGAGAATAGGGCATTTCTCCTGTTCCCCATTTTTTATTAATTTCTGGACCCATTTTGAATTCAAGAATTCCACCGGAAACAATTTCCTTATGCTTTAAATAAGTTCGATTAAATTTTTTGCCATTCAGTTTAACAGACTGAATATAAAAATTCTTGTCAGAACGGTTCCTGGCAAAAATTTTAAATTTATTACCATTTTCAAGGTCTATCTCGCAAGAGTCAATTAGAGGTGTTCCAATTATATATTGATCGGATCCAGGGCAAACTGGATAAAATCCAAAACTGCTAAAAATATACCATGCTGACATCTGCCCGCAGTCATCGTTTCCACAGATTCCATCTGCTTTTGTTGAGTACATATTCTCTGCAATATATTTGACTTTTTCCTGGGTTTTCCAGGGTGCACCTGTCCAGTTGTAAAGGTAGGGGATATGATGACTTGGCTCATTTCCATGAACATAGGTTCCGATGATCCCGCTCTTCTCTACATCCTCAGATCCGGCATAAGCACTCTCAGGCATTTTCTGGGAAAAAAGTTTATCAAGCATTTCTATAAATTTTTTCTTTCCACCGTATAATTTAATATAACCAGCGACATCCTGAGGAATATGCAATGAATAGTTCCACGCGTTTCCTTCAATGAACCCTTCCCCATGAGTACTCAAAGGGTCAAAGTTTTTTTTCCATGTCCCATCCATATTTTTAGGTCTTATAAATCCAATTTTTTTATCAAACAGATTCTTATAGTTAAGAGCTCTTGATCTGAACGTTTCTGCAATGGTAGATTTATTCAATTCTTTTGCAAACTTATATATTGTCCAATCATCATATGCATATTCAAGGGTTTTTGAAGCTCCTGTTGATCCGAATTTTGAATCTAAGGGTACATACCCCAGTTTCATATACAATCCGAGCCCGCTATAGTTTTTTTTTGTCGCACTGGCAACCACTGCCTCAAATGCTTTTTCTATATTAAAACCCCTTATTCCCTTAACATAGGCATCCACAATTACCGGAACTGCATGATAACCTATCATACACCAGTTTTCATTTGCTTGAAAAGACCAAATTGGAAGAACTTTATGTACACTTTGATCATAATGTGCCAACATTGATTTAATCATATCACTATCACGTTTCGGTTGAAGTAAGACGTAAAGAGGATGGAGTGCTCTATATGTATCCCATAATGAGAATGATGTGTAATTGATGTGATTATTTTCTTTATGCACATTTCTGTCAAGACCCATATATTTTCCATCAACATCCTGATATATTACTGTTCCAATTAAACTATGGTAGAGTGATGTATAAAAAATTTCCATGTTTTTTTCAGGTGCCGTAATTTTAATTTTATTTAACTCTTTGTCCCACTCTTTTTTTGCATCCTTACGGATTCTGTTAAAATCCCAGTGAGGTATTTCTTCTCTTAAATTGTTTAAAGCTCCAGCTGTGCTAACCCCGGAAATAGCAAATTTGACTTTTACATCTCTACTTTTATCAGTATTAAAACGGAAATATGCTTTTAATTTTTTCCCCCCTCTTTCCGGGAAATTTTCCTTATTTAGGTCCCAATGTCTTCCCCAGAATCCTTGATACTTTAATTTTTTTTCATTTAGAATTCGAAAACTTTCAATTGGTTTTGAAAACTCCATTGCAAAATATAAGAATCTGGTTTGTCCCCAACCTTGAGTTTGTCTATAACCTGTAATTAGGGTATTATTCTCTTTTCTGATCATTGACCATATAACTTTTTCATCATAGTTATAAATACCATGCACAAGGTCCAGGATGATATTTGCCTCTTTGTTTTCAGGATATGTATATTTGTGAAATCCGACTCGTCTTGTGGCAGTTAGTTGAACATCAATATTATAATCGTCTAATCTGACTTTATAATAACCTGGTTCTGCACTTTCATTTTTATGAGAGAATCTCGATCTGTATCCTGATTCAGGTTCTTCTTCATTTCCCGGATTGAGCTGGATCTTTCCAACAGTAGGCATGATCAGGAAATCTCCAAGATCAGAATGACCGGTCCCACTAAAATGTGTGTGAGGAAATCCTACTATTGTCTTATCCTTATACTGATAACCTGCGCAATAGGAATATACTTTTTTATTATATTTGCCGTCAATATACATTGGAACAGACCCGGTATCCGGGCTTAATTGAACCATGCCAAAGGGGAGTGTAGCTCCAGGGTAGCAGTGTCCCATTTCATCAGTACCAATAAATGGATTTACCCATTCAAAAGCTGTAATTAATCCTGTTTTTTTTGCTTCACCTTTCAAAATTGTAGTAGGGATTAAGATAGTGACTATCATTAACAATAGTATGGTTATTTTTATTCGAAATTTCATATTTTACCCCTCAATATTTCTATCTGATATCGTATCATAAATAAAAGAATTTTACATAAAAAAAAGTAAAAATAATTTTTGAAAAGTTAATGGGTTTTCTTCTTATTTTTTATATTTCTATTTATGTCTTTTTAATCAGAAAAAATAAAAAAACATTTTTCTTGACTTTTGTTAATATTTAACTTATTATCGGGAACGAGTAAAAAATATTTATATATTAGTTGCAAAAAAAAGTCAACTATATGTAATTATAAAAAAGGAGGAATTATGAAAAATTTATTTAAAAGTACAGTTTTAATCTTATTAGTGATTGTTTTGTCAGGCAGTATTGCTTTTGCAGGTGGTGACAAAAAGGCAGAGTTTCAGAAATTGACCGATAAACTTGTTGCTGCTGTTCTAAAAAACGATATGGCAGTAATGACATCTATGTATTTAGATGATGTTTATGCAATGCCAAGTTATAAACCTATGCAAAGGGGTAAAAAGGCTATGATGGAGGCAGCTGAAAAAGAACACAAAGCAGGGATTAAAATGAAGACATTCAGTTTAAAAGTCCTGGATGTTTTTGGTAATAAAGATCAAGTAGTTGTAATTGGTACCTATGCACTATCTGTGCTTATGCCCGGGCAGACCAAGGCAATGCCTGATAAAGGGAAATTGGAAATGGTAAATAGAAACGGATGTATAACGGTAAACAGAATTGGATGTGTA